>JBNMJN010000007.1:0-90829 GCA_050873805.1 Prevotellaceae bacterium
GTATATACCTTACCGTTGTCACTTGGGACAGGGAAGCCCCCTCCCAGCCTCCCCCCAAGGGGGAGGAGTCGAAACAGCAACGCGCCGCAATCGCCTTATAGACCGCACTGCATCCGCCAACGCACCGCACTGCGATCGCCAATGCACCGCGCTGCATCCGCCAACGCAGCGCGCTGCAATCGCCAACGCACCGCACTGCAATCGCCAACGCACCGCACTGCGATCGCCAACGCACCGCGCTGCATCTGCCAACGCACCGCACTGCGATCGCCAACGCACCGCGCTGCATCTGCCAACGCACCGCACTGCACCTGACAACACATGCTGCTGCACACGATGATGGAAGAGGCTTCCCGTCAAATTCAAACGATACGGTAAAGGGAGCAAACGCAGTCAAGGGGTGAGGCTCTGCAGGCTGAGCCAAAATAAGAAGGGACGAATGTTCACGCTACAGGAAGCAAGCTGCCCTCAACGCACAAGGCAACCGCTCTTCCCCTGAGGTGGAGGCTGGGGAGGGGTGCCATACAAAACAGAGCCATGCTTCGCAGCATGACTCTGTCACTCTCTAAGTATCAGCCTCTGTCTAAGGCGAAAGATTGTCTTCAGGATATCTTTGGCAAAGTTACTTGATTATTTAACATTTTGCAAGACATCCTTATATGTTATTTAACATATTTTGGTACAAATCTTCATTTTCCCCCTTCAATGGTGCCCTTCGAGGTGGAAAGACAGCATTTCCTGTATAGGACCACGAAGCACCTTGCCCACTGTCATGCCCTCGGCACGCGCACTCTCGGCCAGTTCATCAGTAAAGGTGGAGGCTATGCCTCCCACAAAGTTCACGGGCATTTCGGGATGCCCATACGCTCTCACATTCCTGGAGAAGAACTGGCGAAACGCTCCCACGAGCATCGCATGCAGATGCTCATCGGCATGATGGCGGGCAATGAATGGAACCAGGGAAGCCAGGAAGCGGTTGGGTTGCGGCTTGCGATAGACACGGTCAATGATTTCCGCCTCGGTGAGCGCGTGCTCCTCCAGGAACTCCTCTCTCATCTCCACAGGGAAGATGCCCTTGAGCAAATTTCCCAGAAGGGCCTTGCCCAGGAACGCGCCGCTGCCCTCGTCACCCAGGATGAACCCCAGGGGAGGGACGTGAGCCGTAATGGCCTGTCCGTCGTAGAGGCAACTGTTGGCTCCTGTACCCAGGATGCAGGCCACGCCAGGCTGGTTGCCACACAGCGCGCGCGCCGCTCCCAGGAGGTCACTCTCAACATGTGCCTCGGCAGTGGGGAACACCCTGGCAAGAACCTGGCACACTGCTTGTGAGTAGGGTTGCAGGCAACCTGCTCCATAGAAGTATATCCCACTGGGCTTGCAGCCTGTGGGCAGTTGTGGCACAAGTTCCTCCACTACGACACGAAATATGGCATCCTGGGAGTCACGCACGGGATTGATACCCGATGTGCGAACTTCCACGATGCCATACTCTGGACTGGACAACGCCCAGTCCGTCTTTGTGGAGCCACTGTCAGCCACCATTATCATGTCTGTCATGCTCATGGCTCCTGTGGGCTATGCCCTTTTACTTGTGAGCGGGAGTCGAAGGCATGCTTCTGTCAGGAACCTGCGCGGGAGCCTTGTCGGCTGCCGAGGGCTGCTCCATAGCGGGCACATTGGCAGGATTGGTAGCCTTCTGCTCTGTGGCCTGGTTCATGATGACAGAGTCGTTTGCGCCCTGCTGGGGCAGGAAAGCAACGCTCAGCACGCTGAGGACAATCATCACAATGGCCAGCCCCCAGGTTGCCTTCTCAATGAAATTGGTGGTCTTGGGCGCGCCTGCCATTTGGTTGAAGCTTGAGTAGTCGGCTGCGAGGCCACCTCCTTTGGATTCCTGGACAAGCACGATAAGGCACATCAGTATGGATGCGAGTACTACCAGGATTACGATAGATGTGTACATGACTTATGTTATTTATTTGTTCTTGTCGTTTATTATCAGTTTCTCGAGGAAACGAATCTGGTCTGCAAAGTAACGGTTTTTTTTTGGATATTTCAAGGAAAGCTGTCTGATAATTTTAACGGCACTCTCATATTTGCCCTGCTTTATGTATATGCTGGCCATAATCTCGGTAAAAATCTCCTTTCCTTCGCTCTTCTGCTCTGGTTTTTCGCCTGCGGGCTCGGTCTTGGCAACAGGCTCCGAGGACAGGGAAATGCGTCCGTCTCCCTGCTCAAGGAAGCGCTCCACCACCCCGCCGCCGTTCATGGGTGTACTGTCGGCAGGCTCATCGTCCTGCTCGTTCTGCAGCATATAGGATATGTAGTCCTTGGTGGCATCGACTGGCAGGCCAGGTGTGGCCTCCTGTGCGGGTGGCAGGCTGTCCAGGAAGTCATCTATCAGCTGGTCGGTCCTCTGCTTCATGCCATCGGCTGCCACTGCGCCGCCATAGCGCTTGCGCTCCTCCTTGACCTTGTAGTGAGCCTCTTCGGTAAGGTGGAAAATGGAGTTGCGGCTGGGAACCATCACCGCATTGCGGCGCAGTTCCTGGTCGTAAAGAGGCGAGTGCTGCTTGTGCAGCGCCTGCAGGAGCAGGATGCGTGCCGCGTGGAAATAGGGATACTCTCCTATCTGTTCCGTCAGCTGGCCGACGGCTGCCGGGTCCATGCTGTCGGGACGGCGTATGAAGTCTATCAACGGTCTGTGGGGCATCTGTCTGTCGAATGCTTTCCCCTCGTCTGGCCTTGCGTGTCCTGCTGGCAGTGACAAGGGAGTGGTTTATACTTATTATTTATATGGCCCAGGCTTGCGGCGAGGCTTACCAGTTGGCCACGGTGGCATTGAATATCTGGTCGGTGATGTCCTTCACCATCTGTGTCACCAGTTCCTCCTGCACGGAAGTCAGCTGCTGCGTGGCATCATACTCGGTGGTGGCGGTAAACTGCCGCTCGAAGTCCTCGGTGTGATTCTTGTTGTTGACAAAGCGCACATTGACGGTCATCTTCAGCTGCACCTGGCTGCTGTAGCCATCGCCGCTGATGCCCTTGTTGTACTGGTCAAATCCTGTGATCTCGCCAGAGAGTTGCAAGTCACCGTTCTTCTTCACCTGCCGCAGCTTGGTCTGCGATGCGAAGATGTCGGTGAGCCTGTTCTGGAAGATGCTCTGCATGGGAGCCCACACATACGCGCTTCGTATGGGGAAGTTGTCAATCTGTATGGTCTTGGTCTTGGTGTAGTCTATGCTGGCTCCGTTGAACTTATAGGAGACCTTGCAGGCACACACAGCCACACAGGCCATGAGGCATGACGCACACAGTGCAAGGCGCCACGCCCTCAGTTTATTCCTCAATGCCATAAGCCTTTATCTTTCTGTACAGGGTGCGCTCGCTGATTCCGAGCTCGTCGGCAGCAGCCTTACGCCTGTAATGGTTACGCTGGAGAGCCTTCAGGATATTGCGCTTCTCCATGTTGTTGATGTTGAGTGTCTCGTCTTCCACCACCTCCTCGGGAGTCTGTATATCACTCTCCGCGCCCGGCACACGGCCATAGGGAAGATGCATGGATGTGCCCACCAGGGTAGGTCTTGCAACCGAGATGTTCTGGGTGGGCGCGGGAAGTCCCGCGGGCACGGGAGTTGCCATGGCATTGACTTTCTGCTTCAGTTCGTTCACCTCCTGCGTGAGCACCTGCACGGCATTGGCCAGGAACTGTATCTCCTGCGCGTAGTCATGTGTGCCCGAGCGCGTGGCATCACCTGTTGCCACCACGGAGGTTTCCTCGCTGGAGTTGGGCACGATGCCGTGCCTGGCCAGCATGTCGGGGGTGATGAGCCTTTCTTGCGACAGGATGCTGAGCTGCTCGGTGATATTGCGAAGCTGGCGCACGTTGCCTGGCCACTTGTAGCTCTGCACTACCTGCTCGGCCTCGGGGGTGAGCCTGATGGGCTCGGGGATATTATACTTGTCGGCGGTGTCTATGGCGAACTTCTTGAACAGGAGCACCACATCGCCCCTGCGGTCCCTGAGTGGCGGCATCTTGATGTTGATGGTGCACAGCCGGTAATACAAATCCTCACGGAAACGTCCCTCGCGGATGGCATTGGGGATATTGACATTGGTGGCTGCCACAATGCGCGCGTTTGTCTTCCGTGGCGAACTGCTGCCCACGCGGATGTACTCGCCTGTCTCCAGCACGCGCAGCAGGCGTGCCTGGGTGCTCATGGGCAACTCACCCACCTCATCCAGGAAGAGTGTACCCCCATCGGCAGCGCCGAAGTATCCCTCGTGCTCCCCTATGGCACTGGTGAACGCGCCCTTCTCATGTCCAAAGAGCTCACTGTCTATCGTACCCTCTGGGATAGAGCCGCAGTTGATGGCGATGTACTTTTTCCCCTTGCGCTGACTGTTGTCGTGGATGATGCGCGGAATGACCTCCTTGCCCACGCCACTCTCTCCCTGGATGAGGACAGAGAGGTCGGTGGGAGCCACCTGCACGGCAGTACGCAAGGCCTCGTCCAGTGCTTCGTCCCTGCCAACAATCCCATACCTGTTTTTAAGACTCTGTAATTCCGATGACTGCATCATGACACTTCGACTTTAGACTGATGAACAGGCACAGCCTGCGGGTTGCCAGCCTTGAGCAGGCACATGCCTATGGTAATCCACACTATTTCTCTGATTCTGACAATGAGGCTTGTCAGCACACCATAGCCCCCATTGAAGAGGCTGAAGTTGGCAAAGAGTGCCATACTGGCCTCACGCACTCCCACTTGCATGGGGATGAAGAACACGACATTGGCAATCAGGCTGGTAAAGCCCTGCATCATGACGCAGTCGGCCAGCAGCACCTCGTTGGTGAAGACAAAGAGGATAAACTGAAGTTCAAGACAGCCAGCCAGCCTCGCGAGGAACTCCAGGAAGAGTGTCGCAAAGAACGTGCGGGGGCTCTGCAGGCGCAACGCAGTGATTTGCACATCGATATTATGCAGTGTGTCCTGGTGCGCAAGCATCCAGCACTCAACACGGCAGCCCACCCAAGGCACACGGGTAAGCCATGCCACGCTCTTCTCTGCCATGCCACAGCGATAAGCACACACAAACACATAGATGCCCGCAGCCACAAAGGCCGAGGCAAGCACCAGCAGCAGGGCCGATGCCCAGGTAAGGCGCGAGAAGTAGGTCAACAGGAAGAGCATAATGCTGAAAGCCCAGAAGCAGAAATGGCTGAAGATGTGCATCATGCTGTTGAGCAGGACACAACTGACGGCCCGCTCTGTGCCCAGAGACGGCTTCAGTTCCAGTATGCGGTAAGGCTCGCCTCCCAGCACCCCCGCAGGCGTGACGTAGTTGAGCGCATAGCCCGTGATGGTATATTTGAGCACCCTCCAGAACCCTACGTCCCGCATATCCGCCTCTGTCCGTCCGGCCTTGATGATAAGGCTCCATGCACAGGCGTTCATCACATAAATCACAAGCCACAGCAACAGGCAGGCAGGTAGCCAAATGCCTGCCCTACGCGCGGCCACAGCCACCTCGTCCCAGGTGACATCCAGGTTGCGCACCATAAGCATCACTGCCACGATACCCAACGCAAGGAAGAGATTTCGGTATATCGGTTTCAAGTGTTCCTCCCTTGTGTGCCCCTCATTCAATATTGTTCCCTCGCCGGTCGTCCTTCCTTTCGAAGAACAATTTGGGCAGAGGCGAGGCATGCCCCTCATCGTAGCGTTCTCTGTTGCGCATCACATCCACTGCCGAATAGAGAGCGCGGTTGAGACTGATGGCATTGAAACTGGCCGCGTCCTCCCCCATGGGCTGAGTGTTATAGGCGGGGTATAGCGTCACGCGCCCCTCGGCATCCTCTGTCAGGCACACGCCCCAGGCATGTGCGGCCTCGCGGAAGCAACTGCGTGCAGTGGCATGGTCAAATGCCAGGATTACATCGTAGTGAACCTGCTGTTCCTCCTCAAAGAATGTCTCGGTGAGAAAAGGCCCATAGAGGAAAGCCCGCAGTTCCTCGGCCTTTGCCTCCCACTCCTCCTTCTGGCGGTCGGTGTCGGCCACCACAGCCATCCTGGGCTTGGTGTGGTCAAGGTCCCGCTCAAGCAGCCGAATCATCTTCTCCAGCTCCTCAGCGATATGCTCCCTGCCCACCAGTGCCATGCAGTCCGACTCAGACAGATACACCACGGCACTGGCTCCGGCCGTGCAAGTGTCCATGTCGGCATCGCCCACATACACCAGGGCATCCACAAGTCCGTTCTGCAAGTCACTCTGCCACACCGGCAATGCAGGGGCTGCATCCTGCTCCCCCTCTGCCGGGGCTTCACTCGCGGCATCCACCACGCACACACACTCCTCCAGGGTGTGCTCCGCGCTGTCGAGGAACACAAAGCGTGTGTCCGACTCGCGTCCTTCCCTCAGTCTCTCCACGCGCTCCCGGCTGTCATACAGCACGGGGACAAACAGGTCGGTCATCTGAGGCTCCTCCAGCGAGGCTATTGTCATCAGGCTTGCCGAGTCGTCACTGGCACTCGGCACAATGCCTATCTTGTACTTCTTCATTACTTTTCGGTTTATGTTTCACGCGGGTCTTCCTCACCATGTCGGTCAGCACGCCCGCATCCTTGTCTTGCCTTACGTCACTTGCCAGGTTTCTCCCCGGCCTTGCTTTCCGTGGTGGCAGAGTCGGCTTTCTCCTCCTCCACGCCTGTGTCAATGAGCGAGTACTGCTCCTCGGGCAGCTGAAGCGTGTAGAGCGAACCTTCCAGGCGTCGCATCAGTCCACGCTTCATCTTCTCGGGCGCATACACAAACCCTTCGACCACCACCACTCGTCCAGCCTCGGTGTCCACACGGCTGTGGCTCACAAAGGGGCCGCCCATGCTGTCCCACAGGTGCTCCTGCTTGTCTTCCTTTATCATCCACAGGCCACGAGCCTCCATGGCGTACTTCCCGTGCACGCTTATGGCCCTCACGCTGGTGTGCAGTGTGTCGGTCTGCATGTACATGCCGGGGTACTCGCCAGGCATATTCACCTTCATCACAGAGTCGCGCTTATGCAGGACGTACTGCTTGTTGAACGTCTCGGGACCCTCATAGGGGTAACTGTACATGCAGATATTCACCATGCCCTGCGCCGTATTGTTGCTTGTCCAGAAGAACTGCTTGCCCTTCTTGTACGCCTTGATTTCCTTGGGCGCATACAGTTTGCACTCAAACTCATTCCAGGCCAGGTCATAGATGACCTTGGAGTAATGCACCTGCAACTCCTTTATCAGCCTGTTCATCTCGGTGCGGGTGAGGAAGTCCACCACCTCCTGGCGGTGTTCCTTGCAGAATCGTTCCAGGCTCTCGGTATTGGGCGTGTTGAAGGTGAGCACAATCTGGTCCAGGGCATACTTGTCCCTGACGAACCGCATGCGCGTTTGCGTGAACTGGGTCGCGTCCATGTTGACCTGTATGATGTTGCGGAAAATCTTCATGCCATCACTCAGGTGCTTGGGCTCCACCTGCGAGATGTGGAACGAGCGTTCCGACTGTGGCAGCCCGGGCACGTCGGTGTCAAGCACATCAAACAGCGCACGTCCAGCGGGCGCATTCCACATCTCATTGTCCATCACCACCAGTACCTCGTAGGGCCGTCCGCTTGCCTTGGGCAGGATGGCCTCCTTGGTACACGCGCCCAACAGTGTGACCACAGCCAGCAACAGCGTGGCCAGCCCTATAGTATTGCTTCGTCTCATGTATTGCTCCTTTCTCCTGTATTGAGTCAATTAACTTATCCCGATCAAGTCACCCGCCTGCCTGGGGCACGCGGGCACTGCCTTATGCTCCAGCCTCACTCTTGTGCGCATGCAACAGGCCGCATGCGGCATAGATATCCTGCCCCCGGCTTGCCCGTATGGTGGTGGTCACACCATGCCTCGTGAGGTAGTCGCGCAGCCACACCATCGTGTCCTCGCTGGCCCCGCGATAGGGCGTGTCGGGTATCTCGTGGAACCGGATGAGGTTCACGCGGCACTCCATCCCCCCCAGCAGCCTCACGAGTTGCCGGGCATGAGCCGGCGAGTCATTCAGCCCGCCAAACACAATATACTCAAAGCTGAGCCTGCGCTGGTGCGTCCAGTCGCGAGTCCTCAGCATCCCTATCAGCTCCGTGGCAGGACAGGCATGCTCGGCAGGCATCATGGACAGCCGTTCCTCGGGGAAGGGATTGTGCAGACTCACCGCCAGGTGGCAGTCGCTCTCGTCCAGGAATCGCTCTACCCTCTGCCTCACACCCACGGTGGAGACCGTGATGCGCTTGGGGCTCCATGCCCAGCCATACTCGGCCGTGAGCACCTGCGTGGCTCTGAGCATGTGCTCGTAGTTGTCCATGGGCTCGCCCTGGCCCATAAAGACCACATTGGTCAACTGCCCGCTCTCGGGCAGGCTGTATATCTGGTTGAGGATGTCGGCCGTCTCCAGATTGCCATGGAATCCCTGCCTGCCTGTCATGCAGAAGCGGCAACCCATGCGGCAGCCCACCTGGCTGCTCACACACAGCGTGGCACGGTCGCCGTCGGGAATGAACACCGACTCCACCATCTGCCCGCCGGCCGTGGGGAACAGGTACTTCACCGTGCCGTCCACGCTGCGCTGGCAGTCGGCGGGTGGCTGACACCCTATCGTGTAACGCTCTGCCAGGAGCGCACGCTTGCTCAGGGAGATATTGGTCATCTCCCCGACGCTGGCCACATGGCTCCTGTATATCCAGCGCGCCATCTGCCCTGCGGTGAACGCAGGCATACCCATTTCTGCAGCCACCGACCGCAGCTCGTCAAGGGTCATTCCCAAGAGTGCCTTCTTTTCCATAATAATTGCAATATGCAAAGATACACCTTTCTTGGCAGAAAACGCGACTTTCTGTCGCAAAACCTCATGCGGCAATCATCTTTTGACGCTCGCTTGCATGCGCAAAGGCAATCTTTTCATACCTTTGCAAAATATAAATAAACTAATCTATCAACACTTACAACACACATGAAGAAAAGTTTTCAGAGAATCGTACTGGCGGCACTCGTTTCTGCCGCCACCTGCATGGGTGCAGGCGCACAAAGCCTGAGTCCAAGCACAAAGTGGCACTGGGACAAGGGTACCATCGTGGTGGAGACTCCCGCACGCCCTGCCGGGCAGCAGAATGTACTGGGTCTCACAGCTCCCAAGATGAGCACCGTGAGAGTAGGCTTCGTGGGACTCGGCATGCGCGGCCCTGGGGCCGTGGCACGCTTCTGCCACATTCCCGGCGTGCAGATCGTAGCCCTGTGTGACTATGAGGAGGCACGCGCCGAGGCTTGCCAGCAGTACCTGCGCAGCGCCGGCTTGCCTCCCGCAGCCATCTACAGCGGGGCTAAGGGTTACGAGGAGCTGTGCAAGCGCGCCGACATCGACCTGGTGTATGTGGCCACCGACTGGGACCACCACTTCCCCGTGGCCGTGTGTGCCATGAAGAATGGCAAGCACACTGCCATCGAGGTGCCCAGCGCCATGAACCTGGAGCAGTGCTGGGAACTCATCAACCTCTCGGAGCAGACACGCAAGCACTGCATGATACTGGAGAACTGTTGCTATGACTGGTACGAGATGAACGCACTCAACATGGCTCAGCATGGCGTGTTTGGCGAAATCGTGAGTGCCGAGGGTGCCTACATCCACAACCTCCAGCCCTTCTGGGACGCCTACTGGAAGAACCCCGACGGAAGCGATGCCGACCGTCTGGGATGGCGCATGAAGTACAACAAGGAGAACCGCGGCGATGTGTATGCCACGCATGGACTGGGGCCTGTGGCGCAGGCTCTGGACATACACCGAGGCGACAGGTTCAAGACGCTGGTGGCCATGGACACCAAGAGCGTGGTGGGACGTGACTATGTGAAGAAGCACACGGGCAAGGACTGTCCCGAGTACCGCAACGGTGACCAGACCACCACGCTGATGCGCACAGAGAACGGCAAGATGGTGCAGATACAGCACAATGTGATGACGTACCAGCCCTACAACCGCCTGTACAAGCTCATCGGCACCCATGGCTATGCCACCAAGTACCCCGAGGAGCACTTTGCCCTGGACGGAGGAGCCATCAAGGAGAGCGGGGTGCCCCAGGTGGACAAGCTGGACACACACACCTTCATGAGCAAGGAGCAGCAGGATGCGCTGGTGGCCAAGTACCAGCATCCCATCCTGAAGAAGTACGGCGAGATGGCCAAGGAAGTGGGTGGCCACGGAGGCATGGACTTCATCATGGACTCACGCCTCGTGTACTGCCTGCAGAACGGACTGCCCCTGGACATGGACGTGTATGACCTGGCCGAGTGGTGCTGCCTGGCCGAACTGGGCACGCTGAGCATGGACAACAACTGTGCGGCCGTCTCCTTCCCCGACTTCACCCGTGGCTACTGGAACGTGGAGAAGGGTTTCCACCACGCCTATGCCGCCCCCGAGGACGAGGCTCATGCCGCAGCCGCAGCCAAGGCAAGCACCGAGGCGCAGAAGGCACTGACGCTGAAGAAGAAACTCTGGGAGAAGTACGACAAGGAGAAGGCCAAGAAGGCCAAGAAGACAGCCAAAAAGTGACTGACGGACAGATGCCCTTGAAAAAGGAACTGCGCACGCTGGTGCGACAGAGAAAAGCGGCACACTCGCCTGCGGAGCTCCACGCAATGTCGGAGCAAGCGCGCAGGGGGGTGTGCCGCTCCCTCTTTTGGCAGGAAGCCAAGCGCGTGCTGCTCTACCACCCTCTGCCCGACGAGGTGGATGTGGCACCACTCCTGCATGCTGCGTGCTGCTCGGGCAAGCAGGTGTATCTGCCTGTAGTCACAGGGCCTGCAAGCATCGAGGTGCGCAGGTGGACACCTGGCACGTCCATGCAGACAGGCGCATTTGGCATTGAGGAACCGTCAGGACAGGATATCAGCCAACAGGAGTATGCGCAGATTGACCTTGCCATCGTCCCCGGTATGGGGTTCGACCACGAGGGGCATCGCCTGGGACGCGGCAAGGGCTACTACGACCGCCTGCTCACGCGCATGCCACATGCCCATCTCATGGGCATGTGCTTCCCCTTCCAGCTGCTTCCTGAGATTCCGCATGAGGCACACGACATCAACATGGACTGTGTCGTGTGCGACGAGGGAGTGTGACTCCCCCCACGGCCCAAGCCCCACAGGGGGATGCAATGAAAAGCCTTTTGCAGAGAAACATGGAGACTGGAGCAAGGCAACGGATGGCACAGTTTCAGCCCTGAAAGCACAAAGCAAGCGCGACGGAAGCCCGAAATGCCAATGCGTCCATCCCCAAAGCATTGGTAACCAATGTGCCATACGCTTCCATCCAAGCCTGCGCCCAAGCGTGCTCCAGGCGCATCTTGACAAGCAGAGCAACCCAAAGCAGGAGCAAGAAAAGCACAGCGCAACAAGCGGAGCAGCCATGGGCAGGAACAAGGAATAGCTCGAAAAATTGCACACACCAAGAGCCACCCATGAGCTTCCTTACCCCAGGGCGAAGGCTGGGCGAAGGTTCATCCAAGGCTGGAAGAGAGCTCACTCAAGGCTGGGAGCTGACCCACTCAAGGTTAGAAGAAGACCCACTCAAGGCCAGGAGAAGGCTCACGCAAGGCTGGGAGAGATTTCGCGCAAGGCTGGGAGAGATTTCGCACAAGGCTGGGAGAGATTTCGCACAAGGCTGGGAAAGATTTCGCACAAGGCTGGGAAAGGGCATCTCCTACAGAATATCCTTTATCTGTTCCAGTCGGGTCACCGTGTAGTCAGCCCAGGGCAATGGGCTCTCGTCACTCCCTGGACGGCGGAGATAGATGGTGCGCAAGCCTGCATCATGTGCCCCGTGGATGTCCGTCTCGGGATTGTCGCCAATCATCACGGTGTTCTCGGGGCTGGCACCCGTCATGCGGAAGGCATAGTCGAAGAAGAGTGGACTGGGCTTGTTGACCCCCGCGTCCTCGCTCAGTATGATGTGGTCAAAGTACTGGATAAGCCCACTCGCCCGCAACTTGCTGTACTGCACCTCATGAAAGCCATTGCTGCAAATGCTCATCTTGTAGCCGCGCTCCGTCAGATAGTCCATCAAGCTGTGTGCTCCCTTCACCACTCCAGTCTTCACCGCACACAGGGACAGGAAATAGTCGCTCACCTCGAGGCAGAACTCGCGGGTGGGATTAAGCCCGTTGCCCAGGGACAGCGGACGGCGGAACCGCTCCACCATGAGGTAGTCGCGGCTGATGTCGCCACGGGCATACTGCTCCCACAGCTCGGTGTTGGTTTGCCAGTAAGGGCCCGTGAAGGCCCACTCGCTGGGGAAATAACGCTGCAGGCCAAAGTGGCCGAAGAGCTCGCTCAGCGCTATGATGGCATTGCCATGAGTGTCATACAGGGTGTCATCGAAGTCGATGAAGAGATGTGTCACTTGTTCCATTGGACTCTTGTCGCATTAAGCATGTCCGCGTGGGAAGCCCCTGGGGACTCTCGCACACGCACGCGTATTATATTAATAGGTATAGCCCTGGGCGTCACGCTGTGGCGCCCTCGCCTCCGGCACTCCTCTGCCGGGATGGTGCCCCATGCCCCATGCGGCCTTATATCTTGCCCAGGATGCGGTCCATGACCCAGTTGACACTGGTGGCACTCACGCTGTCGGCCGAGCATGACCCCTGATGCTGCAGATGCCTCACCACCTGCTCGATGAGCGGCATCTGCACATGAGGCGGATTGGGCACCACTATCTCCTGCCTGCCCTGCGCGTTGTGAAGCACGATGGGGTCGTAGGTGAAGACCGAGAAGCACAGCTGCCCCTGGTTGCCAATGAGCTCTATGCGGTCCTGGCGCGCGCTCTCGTGGCTCACGAAGCACCATGAGCCACTGCCAGGCAGTCCGTCGTGAAACTGGAAACACGCGCTCACCGAGTCCTCGGTCTCGTACAGCCCGCCACGGTTGGTGCGGTAGCCCTTGGCCTGCACGATAGGGCCAAAGATCTCCTGGAGCAAGTCTATCTGGTGCGGGGCCAGGTCATAGAAGTACCCTCCGCCCGCGATATCACGCTGCACACGCCATGGGAGACTGGTGCTGTTGTAGTCCAGGTCGCGTGGAGGCACGGCAAAGCGTATCTGCACATTGATGACCCTGCCTATCGCTCCCTGCTGCACGAGTTCCTTGACGCGCAGGAAATACGGGAGGCAGCGGCGGTAATAGGCCACGAAGCAGGGCACCTGTGTCTGCTCACTCACGCGGTTGACCCGCTGGCAGTCGAGGTAACTGCTGGCCAGGGGCTTCTCCACATACACCGGTTTGCCAGCCTTCATGCTCATGATGGCGTAGGTGGCATGCGACGAGGGCGGTGTGGCTATATACACGGCATTCACCTCGGGGTCATCGATGAGCTGCTGAGCGTCGGTGTACCAGCGCTCCACATTATGCCTTTGCGCATAGGACTGTGCCTTCTCCTTGCTGCGGCTCATCACGGCGCGTATCCTGGAGCCTGGTATCATGGCAAAGGCTGGCCCGCTCTTCTTCTCGGTGACCTCGCCGCAGCCTATGAAGCCCCATCTTATCTCACGCGTAAAACTGGTATGGATTTGCATAAGCGACTCTCTTCTTCACATTGCAAAATTACAGGAATTTGGCAAGAGTGCCAAGCGGTGCTGGCATATTTTGCCCAGCCAATGGACAGCGAAAGGTGGAAAAGCAGTAACTTTGCTCCGAACAAACGTTGCATACGATGGAGACAAACGCAGAAAAGCATATCAGGGTGCGCGAGGCGCGCTCTTACGCGAGGTGCATAGGACAGGGACTGAGCATGGCTGCCGACCATGCAGGAGTGGTGCTGAGGCATACATGGCCCTCGGTGCTGCTGTGCATGCTATTGCCTTTCCCGGGCATCATATTCTTCATGGGACAGGTGGACAGGCTGATGCGCGAGTGGCGCGAACTGGACTATGTGCCAAGGCGCAAGGGACTGGAAGGCTGGAAGATGGATGCCTGCTGCACCGTGAGGGCACTGACCAACCTGTGTATATGGTTCCTGGCCGTCATACTGGTAGTGGGAAGCGCATGGGTGGCAGGGCAGATGCTGCCGCATGGAGAATGGGTGGGCATGGGCGTGCTGGTGGTCATGTACCTGGCCTTGCAGCCCCTGTTTATGACAGCGATGGAGATAGAATATTCCGACAAGAGGATGGGACAGTGCCTGTCGGGCTTCCTCATGGGCTACAGGCACTATGGCAGCCTGTTTGCCTTTGAGCTGCTGCTGGCCATCCTGGTGACCACCATTTCGCTTCCCGGATTGCTTCCCGCAAGCATCACAAGCCTGTCAATCTCCAGGGCAATGGCAGCCGCACAGGCTGGCGACATGGTAATGATGCCCCCCATGCTGCCGCTTATCCTCGTGGCTGAATACCTCCTCGCCACACTCTTCATGCTGGTGTCATACGTCATCGAGACCTTCTGCAGCACTCTCTTCTGGGGCAGCATACAGGCCAGGGAAGAGGAGAAGAGGGTGGACAAGCAGGGATAAGAGTCACCCCACCCCACCCCGGGGAAGAAGGCTCTCTGGCTCCCGCAGGACATCGCGGCGGCATGCGTTGACAATCGCATGCCGCCGCGAGTGCGTATGCAGTGCGCTGCGATCGCCAATGCAGCGCGCTGCGTTGACCGTCCAGCCCAGGCTGAACGAATAGCGGAAGGCAATGCTCCGTCTGTCACATGCAGGCGAGGGGCTGATGGCTGTACAATGCAGGCCCGATGGCAGGCTCGCGCACGCACATTCATGCCGCGCTCCCGCCCCCCGTCCCTCCCCGACGGGAAGGGCTGAGGGCGGGAGCGGGCAGCAAGGCTCAGTTGAAGAAGTTCCAGCTGAGACCGAAGTGGAATGTGCGGGGATTGATGGGATAATGAGGTGCCCAGAAGGCATGCCCCGTGCCCTGATTGACGTGGTTCATGGCCACATACAGGCGGCAATGCTTCAGGTGAAGGTTGACATAGGCATTCACAATGGGATAGTTGCCTATCTTCACACGCGGTGACAAATCGTCCTGGACTGCAAACTGTCCCACCGAGGGCGAGTAGTCGGGCGCATAATAAGAGGTGAAATAGCGGAGGTCACCGCCAAACTGCACCCTCAGGACCTTGGCAATGCGAAAGAGGAGATAGACGTTGGTGTAGAGTGTGACATCCGGCAAGGGCAGGGCAACCTGGTCGGAGGACTTCTGGTAGGTGATCTCGCTGTCCCAATGGACAGGCCCAAACTTGAGGTCCTGCGCCAGCGTGGCACTGAACACCTGCACGCTGCCTGACGTCTGCCTCACACCCACAGCCCGGGTGTAGTCCACCGGGGACGTGCTGCCCACGTTGGTGCTGTCCTTCAGGGTGTTCCTCATGCCAAAGTAAGTGTAGTTGACGACATTCTCAAAGCCCACATTCAGGCGTGTGCCCAGCTTGCGCAAGCGCAAAGAACCCTCCACTCGCGTGCGCAACTCACGGTCGAGGCTATTGTCCCACCAGGCACTCTGGGAGTGATAGTGGCGGTAGTAGAAGTCGGGAGTCTGGTGCTTGACATAGGCATGCAGGTTGACAGAGAGGCTGTCGCGTCGGCCCATGCGCACGTCCAGGTCGATGTTGCCATCGACACTGAAGTCTCCACTCCTCTGTCCCACGAGCCACACCTCGCCTGTGGCATTGTAGTGGATGAGTTTCCCCTGCGTGCGCGCCAGCTCTCCGCCCACGGATATGTCGTTCTCCACATACTTTCGGTTGCCCACCGTATCACGTTCCGCAGCCCAGTCCAGCATGCGGTAGTTGCGCAACTCATGCGTGCCAAAGAGCGTAATGCCCATCTGCGCCCACTTGTTGAACCCCTCGCGCAAGGCAACGCCCACGGTATTGCGCACAGCCAGGGAGCGTGTCTTGTCGTACACGTCAGACCACTGTCCAAAGTAATGGTGGGTGTAGTAGTCATCGGGGGTGCTGTGTGCCACATAATTATGATTGAGCCTGCGCACGTCGAGCGTGTGTATGAGGCTGGTGACGGGCACAAACTCCTGTGGGGTCACCTGCTGGCTGCGCCACTGCCTCGTGAGCGAGTCCACCATGGCCAGGCGTGCCACGCTATCCTCGCGAAGCACCTGTTGCAGACTGTCGGGCAGGGAAGAGAGGAGCTCGCCTGCCGAGGGAGGGGTGGGCCTGAGGGAGTCGGGCACCTCTATCTCGCGGTAGAAGCCAAGGTTGTACTTGTGGGTGAGGTAGAAGTTCTGCTCATGGTTGCGGTTCCACGTCTGGCTCAGCATGACGGGGATATCCTTGCTGGAGTACTTCTGCTGGAAGCTCTGCGGGTTCTCGATATAGTCATCATTCTCGATGCCACCGTTCTCTCCCATCTTCAGGTCGTTGATGTTGACGTAAGCATGTATATTGTACCGCTCGCCACGGTGGTATCCGTAGAAGGTGCTGCCAAACATGCTGTTGGCCTGGCTGTTGTAATAGCCACGTCCATAAAGGTAGTCCAACTTGAATCCCACGCCCGACACCTTGTTGATGTTCGAGGCAAAATAGGCCCTCACTCTGTCCTCACCGTTCTGGCTGTTGCCACACTTGTGGTAGGCGAGGTTGGTGATGGGGCTCAGGGTATTGGTGAAGCGGAAGTCCTGCAGAGCCGTGCGGAAGAAGCTGAAGGGCTGCAGGAACAGGAAGTCGTCGCCCTGCCCGCGCTCCATGAACACGCGGCTCAGGCGCGGCGAACCCACATTGCCCAGGAAGTTGTAACGCCCCGTGTAGCCCTCGGTATTGTTGAAGTTCTGGAAGTTGTGTACTACCGTGTCGTTGTTTTCCGCCTCGATTACCGTTCCCAGCCTGCGGTCCACGCGCCACTGGAACTGTCCCATGGGCACAGGTTTGCTTCGCTTGTGCTTGGTGGTGTCGCGTCCCCAGGTGGTGCGTGTGCCCTCCTCGGTCTCTCTGTCCACGGTCTGTGAGCCAGTTCCCTCCAGCACGTTGGCCTTGCGCATGGCCACCTGTGCCTGCATGGCTGGCACCAGTGTGGCCAGCAGGCATAGTGCGGCTATCAAGCGTTTGGTTTTCAACTGAATTTGCATAGTCCTCCTTTACATAAAGAAGCGGACAAAGAACTCGCCCACCTTAAACAGCATGCCCGCGCCTATTACGGCGAGGGCTGCTATGTGATAACTGTCGGAACAGAAATAGAGCGCCAGGCCCACAGCGGCCAGGAGCAGGAATATCATGTTGAGAGTCTGCCTCAGCCGCTGGTGGTCACCAGTCCTGCGCCTGCGCCTGCGTATGCGCTCCAGTTCCTCCTGGCGTCTCTGTTGCCTGGCCTCGGCCTCGGCCTGTGCTGTGTGTACAGCCTGCCCTGGGGCGGCGCCGCTGTTCTGTCCCATGTCTGTCTGCGTCATGTGTGTCTTGATTGGTTAGGGGGATGGTGTGCGTCACTCGCTCACCACCACTCCCGAGCGCACCTCCACCGTGCGCTTCTCCTCAAACTTGTCGATGGCCATGGCAAAGATCTCTGCCGCGCGGTCTATAGTCTTGATGCGGAACTTGCCACTGCGCGGGTAGAGCTTGGTGCCTGCCTTGTTGATTGCCTCCCGGTCGGTGATCCACTCCTCGGCCTTGTAACTCTCGCCCTTGGTGCCATCGGTCTGCTCGCCATAATAATAAGAAATCTGCGAGAGCTCCATATCCACCTTGTCACCCTCGACCTTCACTGTAAGCAGATAGCGGAAGCGGGTGCGGTCGAGATAGGCGGGCTTCTTCTTGAACACCATCCACTCCTCTACCCTTGCCACTATCACTCCGTTGTCCTTGCCATCAGAGAGCTGCCGTGTGCGCAAGTCCTGGATGGCAGGAGCCATCAGGTCATTGGCCACAAAGTCTCTCATGCGCGCCAGCACTTCCTGCTGGCTCTTGCCAGGTACGCGGAACGACTTGCGGAACACGACCATGCCATTCTCCTCGGGGACTGCGCCCGCCAGGTACTTGGGATCCACATTTGATTTTGCACCCGCCGTGATGGCCAGCAGGGCAAACAGTGCTAATAGTATCTTCTTCATAATGACCTTTGTTTTGTTTGTTTACGATTCATTGTTTCTGTATGCCGGGCTTGCAGCCCGGTGTCGGACGCATGCCCCTGCAGGCACATGCCCATCCCTGGGCCCGGATGCTCAGAGCAAGTGGTTGGAGACAAACTTCTGCAGTTCCTCCTTGTAGCCATCGCTGATGGGCAGCTGCTCCGAAGCGATGGTGAGCGCGCCTTTGTTGATGCTGGTGACCTTGCTCATCTGCACCAGATAAGACCTGTGTATGCGCATAAATCTGGGATAGGGCAACTTCTCCTCCATCAGTTTCATGCTCATGAGCGTCATCACCGGGCGGCTGTCCTCAAGGTAAATTTTCAGGTAGTCCTTGAGCCCCTCCACATAGAGTATCTTGTCGAAGAGTATCTGCACAAGCTTGTAGTCGCTCTTCACATAGATGAAGTTATCGGCAGAGACTGTGCCCTCGGCCTCGCGGGGTGCGTCATGCCTGGCCACGCCCGACTGGGAGAACCATGCCATGGCCTTGTTCACGCTCTCAAGGAACTCGTTGTAGTTGATGGGCTTCTTCAGATAGTCAAGGGCATTGACACGGAAGCCCTCCACCGCATACTCGCTGAAGGCAGTGGTGAAGATGACGCGTGTGTGGCTGGGCAGCATGCGGCTGAACTGCATCCCGTCGAGGTCGGGCATCTGTATGTCCAGGAATGCCACATCTACAGGGTCGGATATCAGGTCACGCAACGCCGACGAGGCACTGTCGTACTGACCCTTCAGGGTGAGAAAGGGGGTCTTCTGCACATAACTCTCGAGCAGTGCCCTGGCAAGAGGCTCATCGTCAACGATGGCACATGTAATCTGGTTCATCTGGTGTGTATAGTTAACTGTGAATAGTATTCGTTGTGTTCCTGGTCAACCCCCTGAAGCCAGGTGAAACGGCCAGGATAAAGCAGTTCGAGGCGGCGGCGAACCAGCTGCAGCCCCACTCCATGCCCGCTCTTGTCTTCGGGCGACTTGGGATGGTTGCTGTTGCGTATGTCGGCCTGGATGATACCACTCTGCACCGACCCCGTAATGTGTATGCTGATGTGCCCCTCGTTGCCGCTGACCCCGTGCTTGAAGGCATTCTCCACCAGGGAGATGTAGAGCAAGGGGGGCACCTGGAGAGAGCCACTCTCGCTCACATTGTCCACAAACTCCACTTGCACGGCAGGCGAGATGCGCAAGCGCATGAGGTCCACATAACGGCGCAGGAAGTCCACCTCACGCTCCAGGGTCGTGTAGGCATCACGGTTCTGGTAAAGCATGTGGCTGAGCAGGCGGCTGAGGTTGATGATAGCCTCCTGCGCCTGGGCCTGGTCGATGAGCACCAGAGCGTAGATATTGTTGAGGGTGTTGAGCAGGAAATGGGGACTCACCTGGTTCTTGAGACTCTGCAACTCGGTCTCGGTGTGACGCAATTCGGCCTGCTTGCGTGCCATTTCGGCCTTGCGGAAGCGGAAACTCATGTGCAGCACCACAGCAAGCGCGACCACCAGGAGGTAGATGGAGAAGTCGCGCAATGTGACCAGCAAATCTATCCATCCGCCCGCCTCGAGAGAGGCTGGCCTGCCATACATACGCTTGCCACCTGCGGGGGGCATCCCGCCCACATAGCAATCCCTGCCACGGGGATGGGTGCCGTCCATGGCCTCGTCCCTGCCATCCTCGGGCCCGGATGGAGGCAGTGGTATCCATGCACGACTGCTGTCGGCATCCCCCTGTACCCGATGCGAAGAGAGCAGCAGGGAGTCGGGCATCCCCTCGCTCTCCCAGCGCGTGAGCTCCGTGCGCTCAAGGGTAAGCTGGCAGGAATACTTCCAGAAGCCGCAGGCCACCAGGATGCTGACAATGAGCAGGACATTAAGGATGACAAAGCGGCGGAAATTGCGGCCTGCAAGCAGGTGCGGTACCAGCCACACATAATTGGCATAGAACACCACTGCCAGGCACGCGGGCCACATCATCAAGGGCAGCGAGTGGGAGAAGACAGCAAAAAAGCCTTCTTCCCGCACGAACATCATCTGCGGGAAGAAGAAAATCACCATCCACGCCATCAGGTGAATCATGATTTCCAGTATGCGGTGACGACGGTCATCCCTGGCCATTCAGTGTCTGTCCTTTCCTGTTCCTTTTTATATATTATACAATGTATGACGCTTGACGCGAACAGCATGCCCCATGCGCATCACTCGTATCTGATGGCCTCGATGGGATCCATGCGGGCAGCCTTGCGTGCAGGCACATAGCCGAAGAACACGCCGATGAAGGCACACACGCAGAAGCTCACGCCCACACTCCAGAAGGGCACACTGCTGGGAAGGCCGCAGAACGTGGAGGCTATCCAACTGCCTCCATATCCCAGCGCGACTCCCAGGATGGCTCCCGTGAGGGATATCATGATGCTCTCAATGAGGAACTGGCTCAGGATGTCCACGCCCCTCGCTCCCACCGACATGCGCAGTCCTATCTCCTTGGTGCGCTCGGTCACGCTCACCAGCATGATGTTCATGATGCCTATGCCAGCCACCAGCAGGGAGAATGCGGCAGCCACCACCAGGATGATGGTGATGGTGTCCATGGTGCTGCCCATGGTCTCCATCATCTCCTGCTGCGAGCGGATGGTGAAGTCGTCCTCGGCTCCGTCCTTCAGCTTGTGGTTGTGGCGGATGATGGTTGTTATCTCCTCGATGGCCGCGTCGCTCAAGTCCTCGCTCAGGGCACTCATATTGATGCTGTTGAAGTAAGTCTGCGCGGCAATACGCTTCATCACGGTGGTATAGGGGGCAATAATCACATTGTCCTGGTCCATGCCCCATGAGTTGTAGCCCTTGGACTTCAGCACACCCACGATGCGGAAGGGGATGCTCTTGAAGCGGATGGTCTTGCCCACACAGGGCGCATTCTTGTCACCGAAGAGTTCCTCCACGATGGTACGCCCCACCACACACACCTTGGCACTCTTCTTCACATCCTCATCATTGAAGCAGTCGCCCTCCTCCACTGTCCACAACTTGATTTCGAGATACTCGGGCGCCTCGCCGTAGAGGGAGGTGTTGGTGTTGTTGGCCCCATAGATGACCTGCCCGCTGCTGGTCACCTCGGGACTGATGTGGGTGATGAGTGTGGCATCGGTGCACAGGCTCTGGTAGTCGGCCATCTTGAGCGTCTGCATCGAACTGGGGTCACGGCGCACGCCACCACGCATGTCGGCTCCTGGCCTGAGGGTGAGCAGGTTGGTGCCCATCTTGCTCAACTCGGCTCTCACACTCTGCTTGGAGCCCTGGCCTATCGCCATCATGATAATGACGGCAGCCACGCCAATGATGATGCCCAGCATACTGAGGAAGGAGCGGAACTTATTGCTCAGTATCGCGTTGATGGCAACCTTCAGAAGATTCTTTATACTCATGTCAATGTATATCTTATAAATAATGTGCGGCACAGGCAGCTGGCAACTGCGGGTGTGCCCTGTGCCGTCACTCAGTCGTCCACAGGCTTGGGCAATGCGGCCAGTGCCTCGGCCGCGTCCAGGATGTTGGTGTTCACCTTGTCCTCGCGTATCTTGCCGTCACGCAGCATGATGTTGCGGCTGCTGTACTGTGCTATCTCGGGATTGTGAGTCACGAATATGATGGTACGCCCCTCGCGATAGAGTTGCTGGAAGAGTACCAGTATCTCGAAACTCGTGCGCGTGTCCAGGTTACCCGTTGCCTCGTCGGCCAGTATCACAGCAGGATTATTGACCAGCGCACGTGCGATGGCCACGCGCTGCATCTGTCCGCCAGACATCTGGTTGCTCTTGTGGTCAAGCCTGTCGCCCAGCCCCACAGCCTGCAGGGCTGCCACAGCGGCCTCCCTGCGCTGACGTGCATTGTAGCGCTTGTTGTACATCAGGGGCAGCTCCACATTCTCCACAGCCGTAGTCTTTGCCAGCAGGTTATAGTTCTGGAAGATGAAACCTATCTTGCGGTTTCTGAGCACCGCACGCTCCGACCGCTTCATGGTGCGCACCGAGATTCCGTCCAGGATATACTCTCCACTGGTGGGTGTGTCCAAGCAGCCCAACTGGTTGAGCAGCGTACTCTTGCCAGAGCCCGATGTGCCCATGATGGTGACAAACTCACCCTCGTATATCTTGAAGCTCACGCCACGCAGAGCCTTCACTGTCTCACTGCCCACATGAAACTCCCGTCGCACGTTCTGCAGTTCAATCACTACCTTACGGCCTTCCTGCTCCATCACTTCTTGCTCTTGTTTGCGTCCTTTTTCCCACGGGGCTTGGGCATGAACGGGTTGCTGTTCTGCTGCTCTTCCTCGGCTTCGGGCTGCTCAGCAGTCACATCGGTCAGCACCTTGGTGCCTGCCTTCAGTCCGCTGGTAATCTGTGTGAGCGTACCGTTGGTCATGCCCACGCCCACAGCCACAGCCTTCAGGTTGGTTCCGTCCTTCACCCACACCTTGTCCTTGGCATCGATGTCGGTGATGGTCTCGCCGCTGTTGAGCATGGCCTCATGCGGGGTGAAGCGCAGAGCCTTGCTGGGCACAGCCAGCACGTCCTTGGCCTCCAGCGTGTAGATGACCACATTGGCCGTCAGGCCGGGCTTCAGTTTCAGGTCATCATTGGGCGCGCTGATGACCACCTCGTAGGTGACCACATTGCTCTCGGTGGTGGCTTCCTGGCGTACCTGTGTCACCTGTCCCTGGAATGTGTCATCGGGGAAAGCATCCACGGTGAAGGTCACCCTCTGCCCCTCCTTCACATCACCTATGTCGGCCTCATCCACATCCGCTATCACGCGCATGTCGGTCAGGTCGCGTGCTATCTTGAAGAGCGTGGGCGTGCTGAAGCTTGAGGCCACCGTCTGGCCTTCCTCCACCTCCTTGCTCAGCACCACGCCGTCAATGGGGCTGGTGATTGTGGCATAGCCCAGGTTGGTCTGTGCCTTCTTCACATTCTCGCGCTGCTGCTGAGTCTGCTGCTGCGCCTGCACATACGAGAGGCGAGCTTGCTCAAAGTCATTTGCGCTGATAAGCCCCTTGTCATAGAGTGTCTTGTAACGCTCGTAGTTGGTCTTCTGGTAACTGAGATTGCTTTGCGCGCTCTTCAGGCTGGCCTGCGCGCTGTTGAGCTCACTCATCAGGTTGGTGCGGTCAAGCTCTGCTATCACCTCGCCGGCCTTCACCACACTGTTGTAATCCACATACAACTTGCTGATGACACCGCTCACCTGCGTGCCCACATCCACGCTGGTCACTGGCTCTATGGTGCCTGTAGCCGTCACGCTGGTCACTATATCCTGCTTGGCAGCCTCTGCCTCAGAGTAGGTGAACCCTTGTTTCTTGGAGCATCCTGCCATCATGGCTGCCCCGAGCAACACCATCGCTGCCCGTGCCACGCTGTTCCTTGTTCTCATCATATCTTTAATATCTTGCGTTATTCGTCTTAGTATCTCCCTCATCGCATTCCCGCTCACAGGGACAGTTTCTCGCCTGTATAGAACTTGAGCAGCTGCACATTGAGCAGCGTGGTGTACTTGCTCTGCAGCAAGTCCTGCTCAGCGCTGATCACATTGTCCCTGCCCTGCAGCACCTCCACGGTATTCTTCAGTCCGTTCTGGAACTGCTCGTTGAGCAACTCGTAACTGGCCTCCTGGCTCTTCACCCGGTCGCGTGCCGCCAGGAAGTTCTGCTGGTTGCTGTTGGCGTTTATCCAATACTGCTCTATGGTGCTGCTCAGGGTGTTCTTCTTGTCCTGCAAGTCCAGCTTGCTGCTGGCCTGCTCCAGCCGTGCCGACTTCACATTGGAGCGGTTGCGGCGATTGTCAAACACAGGCACACTCACGGTCACCCCCGCACTGATGTTGAGGTTGTCCTTCATCTGCTTGCCCACATCATTCTTGCTGGCGCTGTAGTGGCTGTCGCCCATGCTGGCGGAAATCCCTATGGTGGGATAGAACCCGCGCTTGGCAATGTCCAGCTGCATGTCGGCAGCGTCGATGGCCAGTTGCGCGCTCTTGATTTCGGGACGGCTCTCCAGAGCCTTGGCATAAGCCTCCTGCGCGCTGGGCACCAGTGCCAGCACCTGCTCATCGGTGGGAATGCTGCCACTCACGTCAAACTCGGTGTTCAGGTCAAGTTCCAGCAATGCCTTCAACTGGCGCTTGTAGTTGAGCAATTGAGTCTGGCTGCTGGTCACATCATAGCGTGCGCTGCTCAACTGAGCCTCGAGTTGCGCTACTTCCGCCTTGGCCAGTTGTCCCTGCTTCATCATCTCCAGTCCACGCTCATACTGGCTCTGTGCCGTCTTCTGCAGTTTCTCATTCACCTGGATAGCCTCTTTGGTGTACAAGATTTGCACATAGAACTGGGCTATCTGCTCCTGGATGGTCAGCTCGCTCTGCTCGGTGTTCAGCCTGGTGATTTCGTTCTGCACCTTCTGCCTTTTGATATTCTTTTGGTTCACTCCGCCATTCCACACTGTCCACTGAGCGTTCAGGCCATAACTGCCCTGGTAGGTGACCTTGTTCTTGGTATTGGTCACCTGGCCATTCTGCACGATGTTCGTCCCTTCCTCAAAGGGGCGGTAGCCCATGCTGTGGCTGGTGCTGAAACTTAGGCTGGGGAACAATGCCCCCTTGTCCTGCCAGAGAGCCACCTCGCCTTCCTGCTCACTGATGCGGTTCTTCTGAATCTGAATATTATTCTTCAACGCATAGTCGATGCATTGCTCCAGGTTCCACGTCTCCTGTGCCCTTGCCGCCATCATGCAGCAAAGTGCCAGCGCGCAGGTTGTCAAAGTCTGTCTCCTCATATCAAACATTATCTACTGATTACCTCGTTCACCTATACGACCAAGCCTGTGGCCGCTGGTTTAACCGTCACAAAATTATTTCCTTTTGCCGACACTGCCAACAGCCACTCCCCCTTTTTAAGCAATATTAGGAGTAAAGTTTCGATGTAAGGCACATATCTGCCACACTTTTGCATTTGTAAGCCAGGCCATACCTTTCATTCTTGCCTCGCCACACATGCCTGATTGCGACGTCACATCAGCATTTGCTCGGTGCTGCCCCAGCTGCCGCACAATCAACAAAAAGTAATAGGGCGTGCCATTTTTGTCTGGCACGCCCTATCATGTTACGCAGTTGGCTTCCCTCAGGCACCCTTACCATGGTTCATAAATTTCCCCCAGGCTTGGTATCTCCACCATACTCAAGTCCCTTCTGATCTCCTTCTATCTCTCCTCGCACCTTAGGGGTTGATGCTTGCAAGATGGACTGGGGCTCAACCTCTGCCATCAACATGGCAGGCCTGAAATACTTCTTCTTTTCCATTTTCCTCCTATTACTATAGTCTATATCACCTCTGATATTCCACTCATGTCCATACACTCTTACTAAAGTCACCGTGCACAGCATTATTGCATTCCGCACGGCAAACGACGCCCTTTGCCTAAAGGCACTGCAAAGATAGCCAGTTTTCCCGCACATTAGTGCCTTATGACTATAGAAAACTTGCCCGCATACATGATTTTCCGTCAATGTACAGCACAGCCCGAATGTGGAAGCCCACCTCTTTACTCTTTGTTCCCCATTGCCGTTCCCTTCGGCCACCGTACACTGAGTCTCCAGAAGAAGTGCCATATTCTGAATAAAGGTTCGCTCAATGCCTCAGCGGGATAATATCGCACCAGTCGCCAATCTCGGCACAAACGTTGAAGGTTATGTCCGATAGCACCATGCCCGAAACCATGTCTCTCATCATGCAGTCCGAAATTGCCTCCTTGCATGATTTCATCAAGCAGCAACCTCCCTCGCCTCACGTCCATTGGCGCAATCATCTTGTCCTCAGGCAACCCAAGCACTTCATGCAGTACACACATCACAGCCCCACAGAAGTTCCACAGCCCAAGATGACTCAACTCTCGCCGCAATGCCGAATTATATGTTATACATTCCGCATTGTTCATTACCATGTAATAGTCCACTATCTGCCTCAGCCCAACACCCTCATAAAAGTAATGATGATAAAGATGGAACAACTGATAGACAACATTGAAAGTGCAAGTAGGAACAGCAACTCCACCTACCTCGTCAGGAAGCAAGACGACATTGCCGCATTGCAAATCCGCATTCCTTCTCAGCCACTCCTGCAAGCGATGATGATGAAGAGGGTTGTTCATGATAGCAGGAGTGGAATGCAGCTCCACGGCAATGCCCCTCACATTCATTTCTATATGATTGAGACTTTCCTTGCCAATACTGCCTTTCCCCTTAGCCAATAAATGCGCAAGCCTCCGAATATCCTCGCGACGGGCATTCACCCATACATCCACATCCCCTGGAGTTCTCGAATGAGGATTGGGGTACAACAGCGCATTGCCCTGCCCCTTCAGTATGCAGCAACGAAAGCCCTCAGCCTTTATCTTATTGTATATATAAGCCGTAGCCTTGTTCAACAGGACATTTCTGTTCCGAATCCCTTGGCTCAGTCCGAACCAACCCAGCAACAAATTCTGGTCGGGAGCTGCATCCTTGGGCAACCTTTGAATCCCCTCAAACACAACGCCCACCAAGGTTTGCCTCTTGCAAAATCGATAGAATGCCTTCCAGTCAAAGCCCCCCAAAGCCTCTCCCGACAAGAACTCCTTTCCCCCATACAATCCTAATGAGAACTGGACAAAGCGGAAATAAACTTGGTACGGCCCTCTTGAACTTGCGCTTTCCATTGCATCAAACCTATCTGTGGTACGGTAAGCTTATTCCCTCGTCATATTCCACAGGAACAAAGCATTACCGATGAATACCTTCTCCACATGCGCTTCGGCTCCTTCAGCAAACGGTACAGCCACTCCAGCCCATGCTCCTGCCACCACATTGGCGCACGCTCCACGGTTCCTGCGAAGAAGTCAAACACGGCACCTATAGTACCCACATGGCAATGGATATTCAGTTCTTTCCAGTGAGAATACGTCCATTTCTCCTGCTTCGGAGCCGTCATGCCTATCCAAAGCAAATCAGGATTGGCTGCATTGATGGCATCAATGATAGCCTTGTTGTCCTCATCCGAGAACTCTGGCTTGTAGGGAGGCGAGTACGTCACCACCTTCAGGTAAGGATAATCCACTGCCGCACGCTTCACTATCAAGTCGAGTACCTTTTGCGAGCTCCCCATGAACATCACCTTCTTTTTACCAGCATCTGCCCCATTGGTTTTACATTCGTTCTCGGCTTTCTCTTCCAACTTGTTCATCTCAAAGAAGAACAAGTCCCAGCCTGCGACTCTTTCCTTCGGCTGACTCTTTGCACGAATCCATTTGCAGGCCTTCACAATGCTTACTCCATCGGGAATCAGCACATCGCCCTTTTCCAATGCCTCTGCAAAGAGCGCGTCCTTCTTTGCCGTATTAAAGGAGTGAGCATTGATGGTGTTAACAAGCAATTTCCCCTCTGGCAGCGAGGCCAATTCTGCCTTACTGCCCAAAATCGTCAATGTCTTTAGTCGAAACATACCCTTAATCCAATTTTTTTTGTTTACTTCGCAGCCATAAACAATGGGATGGCAATCGCCTTCCTCATTTCCAGACAAGAAACGAAGATTATGGCATACGATATCAACACAATTTATACGCATTACAAGCAGCTTACGAGAAAGCAGCGCCAGCACCTCCTTGCAACCCTACAGTCGCAAGGGCTTGACATTGTGAAAATCGAAGCCTATGAATATTCCGATGCCCCTGGCATCAAACATCTGTTTTTCTATTTCTCCGAGGATAGCAAGAAGGCCATCCCCTATTTCATGTTAGACAGCAAGGTTTGGGGGAGAATCCTGTTGTGCATCATGCAAGAGACATGATACACAAGCAGTAATGTTTCCGCTATCTATCACTTTATCGGAATCCTTGCCATGCACGAATATCCCCGCCATTCTCTCCTCAAGCCTACTTACTGGGTGTAAACGCTTTCAAGAGCCTACGCTCTGATTATAAATCATTGCAAGTCGCTTAGTCACGTCCTCTATCGAGAACAATCCCTTAGCAAGCACAGATGATTCCTTAGCGACATCAGACCTTAACTCTTCCGAACTCATCATCCTATCCATTTGCCCTGCGAGCCTATCTACATCGCCAGGATTAAACAGCAAGCAGTTCTTGCCATCCACAGCAATGTCTGGGATGCCACCTACTGGTGTCGTGATGACAGGCAAGCCATACGCCCAAGCATCAAGTACTCCCATGGGGAAACCCTCGGCATAACTTGGCAAGCAGAATACGGAAGCTTCCTTGAAAGCCTTGTCCTTATCCTCGCCTCTCACCCAACCAAGGAAAACGGTCTGTTCTGCTATTCCTGATTGCTTAGCCAAAGCCTTTCCTTCCATTATCTCACCATTTCCTGCAAATACAATGCTCCAGTCACTATGCTTGTCAGCAACCTTGGCAAAAGCCTTAATCATATCAGCATAGCCCTTACGAGCATTCACCGTACCAGCATATAATATCTCTTTTTTCTTAGGATATTCTTTTACAGGAACTTCAGTTGTACATGGATTATAAAGCACTTTCACCTTATCCTCATTGAAGCCGAGGGTTTGGCAAAGTTCATCCTGCCAATACTTCGACAGCACCAACACGCAGTCAGCCTTGCCAAACAGATAGCGATATACCCACTGATACTTGCTCTTGATAGTAGTATCTACCGAGAACGAATGGAAATGCACAATCACCTTCTTGCCCAACAACTTCGACACGGCCATAAACAGCACCTTGCGCATAGCCGATGGCGGCTCACTGGTATGGATATGAACAACATCATAAAAGGGCACATTCCACAGAAACTGCAAGAATCCCCTCAATAGATACGCAAACTTAGTAAAAGTTCCACCATCCCGGTGAGTCTCTATCCATTTACAATGAAATTCGTTCCACAAAGAACTATTCTCGTATGCCCTCACTACTGATGTTATGCCACCACGAGTCTTGTGTGAAGTGGCTATGACCAATACTTTCAGATTATGTTTCATCTACGTTCATTTTTCTTTCATGCTCCTTAATTTCCTCGGGAGTAAACCTCATCTTCAACACCTTAGCAGGAACACCTCCAATGATGCTATAGGGGGGACACGACTTCGTCACCACAGCGCCAGCAGCTATCACAGATCCACGCCCGATGGTTACACCTTTCAATATTGTGACATTAGCCCCTGTCCACACATCATCTTCGATTACCACAGGTGCATCATTCTCTGGCAGTTTCTCATTGGAATCCATGATATACTTGCCAACGACATCTATACGATGGTCACCAGTGATGATTGTGGGATGAGGACCGAATATCACTTTCTTGCCTATTGTCAAGGGGGCTTCCGTACAATAGAATACGCTCCCTTTCGGAATGCTGGTATAATCCCCTACACTCATATTCCAAAGCCCTTTGAAGTCAGAACTCGACGGACGAAGATACACATGCTTTCCGCAATGACACATCGAGCCCTTATAAAAATAAGCCAGAATCTTATCATAAAGATAGGGAGGAAGAAGGCTTAGTTTTACCCCCCCCGAAAGTACTTTCTAATCATTAGACTTAAATTTGATTATTTTAGCAGGCACACCACCTACTATTGCATTATCTGGTATATCCTTAGTTACTATCGCATTAGCACCAACCGTCACGTTGTTGCCAATATGAACAGAACCAAAGATTTTCGCGCCAAGTCCAAAGTAGCAATTATCGCCAACGATTACAGGACGGTTATCAGAAACCTCCGTTTTATTTCCAAAGACAACACCTGGAAGCATGGTACAATTTCTTCCGATTCTAACATTAGGTCCTACATGCACAAAGTCGCCAGCATGATAGATTCTGAATCCCGGTCCGATTGTATTTGGATAAATCGTCATTCTCAACTTGAATCCCAAACGCTTGTACCAGAAGAAATGCCAAAGGAACTTCAACTTGTTTTTATCTTGATAGTATTCCACACAACGGAGATGACGGATATAATGATAAATATACCACACCTCATTATGGAGTATACAATCTTTCAATGTCGGCTTATGATTATCGAAACGCTTGAGATCTTCTGAAAGAAAAAACATCAAGTCTGTTTTATCCTTTATCATATTGTCTGATTATTTTTTTTAGTCTTTGCATAATCACAGAATAAATATGCAAAAAAGTGTAATTATGTATATAAAGAGGAAGTCGATAAGGTAAAGAAATCTCTCTAAATACCTCCTTTTTCTCTTTTAATAATCTTTTGCGAAGAATCAAAAAGTATTGCTTGTTGCTTGTTCGTGCACAACTTACCAAAGTTCTTGCGATAAAATTAACTCTTGAAATAGCCAACAACCTCTCATAGTTTCTGCCTTTATTTGAAAAGAAATCCGAAATATAAATAATTGTTTCCCAAGCTTGATCTTTTTTATCTACTGAAAAACTTTTAGTATAAGCATTACTGTTTGCCATATTATAATGATACAAACACGCTTCAAGCACCTCTATCTTTTTTGCATAGTAATATAGCAAGGGGGTCACTTGTAAATCTTCCCCCATATTGATACCATCTAAGCATCTAATTTGATGTTCTTTATACAAACTTGTTCTAATAAGTTTGTTCCAAACTACAGGATAGCTATGGCCTTTTAAAACCGCAGCAACAAACGATTCATTATTTCCCCTTTTTAATGGGTGTAAAATACTTTTTTCTATTGTATAGTGCTCCTGAAAACCATATATCACAATATCAGCATTTTGTCTTTTTTGCTTTTCAACACATAGCACTATTGTATTTTTATCAATCCAATCATCACTATCTACATGAATTAAAAATTCACCAGTAGCACTATTTACAGCTGTATTTCTAGCTGTAGCCAAACCCCTATTCTCTTTATGCCTAATAACTTTTATCTGCGACTTACGCTGAGGATAATTCTCAATGACCTCTTGTAAGATTTTCATGCTATTATCTGTGCAACAATCATCAACAAAAATATATTCAATATTTTCATAAGTCTGCTCTAACACACTGATTGCGCAACGTCTAATGTATTTTTCTACATTATAGATAGGGATAAGTATAGAGATTAAATAATCCATAACATAATTTTAAAACCAAACTACTTTTTAATATGCAAAAGTAATTTCTTTATCAGTTTTTTTGAAATGACAGAATCCACTTTTCTGCAGAACAAACAATTTGATTCAATTATCTTCTCATAATCTTCAATATCTAAAAATTTTGGAGGAGACTGCACACTCCAATCTATATATCTAAGATTATTGTTTATTAACGTATCCTTGAACGGGGAATTCAACAAGACCGTCTGAAAGAAAATTTCTTCAGAACAAGTTGTATTGTCCAGTCTTCTCAACAAATCTAAGGATATATCAGAATATAGAACAAATTCAATTACCCCCCCCCATAAAGAACAATACACACTACCTCCAGCCATCGGATACTCTGGTAAAGGAGAACTCTTCCCAAAAAGAAACTGATAACGACGATACAAATAATCAATGACTTTATTACGTTTTTTTCTCAAATCCAATTTTGAGGCTAATGTTTTGTATTTCAAAATATCCAACCCACCATTCCACCATCCGCCTCGAGGAAGTTTAAATATCTCAATATAGCTATAGCCTTTTTTGAGAATTTTATCAAATTCTTCAAATGTACACGAAAAAAAATCTTGGCCTGTTACCAAATGATAAAAATCATATTTTTCTATACTGGAAGAATAAGCTTCTTCTAGAAGGAAAAGAAAAGCTTTTAAATGTTCTATTCCGCCCCAATAAATTCTATATAAACTAAACACTTTAGCTCTATTGGAAATTTCACAAATATCTACTGTACTTTTTTTATCAACATGTACATAAAAATCAAAGTTGTTTGGGGCAGAATCTATAAATCTGTTAATTTGTTCCACATCTTTATATACAGTCATTATTACACAATGGTTCATCTTGATTTTTCTTAAAATTTACTTTATTTAATTGGTACATTCTGCTTGCTGCAATTAAGACCACCCCCCATACTGACATATCCAAAAATCCCGTTGCAGTCTCCATGACGAACAAAGACAACAAAAATGTAAACAAGACTTTTATTGAAATAATTTTATTAAGTTTCACGAATGTATAAACATACAAGAACATATACGATAACGCCCCCATAATCCCTCGTTCTGGCAGAATTTGCATCCAAGAGCTTTCAGCCCCCAAAATATCGCCATTATCTCCAAAATTTCGCAACACGCTAATAGCTCCAGGCCCGTTTCCAAAAATAGGATTCATCTCAAACATATTAATAGCCGCCTTGAATTGGACTTCTCTTCCAGACACAGTGCTGCCTCCTCCTTCTTCCGCAAGTGATGAATCAAAAAGGCTATAAAAGTTGTTAAGATATTGAGGAAAGCATACCATAACGAAAACACACGCCAGCAGAATTGGGAATGCTATTTTAATATTAAAGATTTTAGAAAGAGGATATAAACCTATAAGCAAAATCACAAACCCCACATAGCCAGTTTTTGCATTGGCCATAAACACACCTGCAAGTAAAAGTAATGACGTTAAGGACAAGATTTTATCGGGCAAATATTTCCAACGATTTCTAACAACTAACAATAAAAGCCAAAAATACATTAAACAAGCAAAGCCGTATGCAATATGGATACCAAAGAAGGATCTTGCTCTAACCATGCCATAGCGAATTTCCAAACCACCTCCAACAGCAGGAGGAAGATAAAACATACGTCCAGTAGTTGTATCATTATTAGGTGAATTATAATATACAAAATCTAACCACACATTATCTCTTAATACACTTTCGCTTAAGCCAAGTAGAGATATTACAACCCCTACTACGACACAGTTTCTCAGAAAAAGTTTTAAATCTTCTTGAGTGTTTAGTACTTTTTGAGCCAAAAATACCACTCCAAATCCCGAGGCAAAATACTTAATCATTGTCATTATGCCATTAGTTGCTTGATTTATGCCAAAAAGAGAAGAAAGCAAATAAGACAATAACATAACGCTCATCGGTACCACAAGCAAAAATGGCTCATTGTTCAATCTTGCTTTAGAAGACTTCCTCTTTAAAAGATAAAAGAACAAAAGATATATATCTACTGCCAGCACTAAAGACATTGCAGGACTAGAATATCTTACTGCTATTTGAGCATTAAAAAACAACTGACATGGAAGCCATATTATTACAGTCCTTTTATAATCATAAAAAGAACCCAAAATAACGACTAATAAAACAAAAATCGCTAAATATTGAATTAACATAACAGTTTAATACTTTGAAAGCTCACGAAGAAACTTATCATAAATTTTATAGTACAATAAATTTATCTGAAACCAAAGTGAGTTAGGTCTTCGATGATGTCTATGCCAATATTTTATGTAAGAATAAGTTGTATGCGGAATCCGTATTGAATCAGATTGAGAAAACATAGAAAGGCTAATAGCTTTCAACTCTTTATCAAAGCACGACAATCCTTCAAGATCCAATTCTCTATAAAACAACAGATAACTTGAATATATAGTTTGCAAACTTACTATGGCTTGATCTTTAAGGTATTCTTTTAAAGCTAGGTTCTTAAGTGCTGGCATGTTAGAATAATCTCTCAGGATTCGAACAATACATTTTTGATTCTGCGAAACACTTTTCTTCAAGATTTCAGGACTCATAGTTTGTCCAGATCTTCCTACCAAATATTTGTATAAGACTTTATTAAAATATGAAATGGTTTGTATCGTCATTAATGGAGTGTAAATCCACTCTTGATCGGTATAAGATATTCCTTCTGTCTGTTGATACCCAAATGCCACTAACTTGTCACGCTTATAAGCAACAGCGTGCATTTGAAAATTCTTTTTATTAAATATCTTTCTTATTTGCTCATTAAATTCTGTCGCATTTTCAGGAATATGGTATCGTTTTATGCTTGATATATTTCCCTTGCCATCGACTATGCAATAATCGTTTACAACCATATCAGTATTTTGCTGGAGCAAGAAATCTACATACCCTCTGAAATTACTATTGTGAAAAGAATCATCTGCATCAAGTATCTTAATATACTTACCCGTAGCCTCCCTTAATCCACGGTTCACACAGGAACCATAATTACCATTCTCTTTATCTATCAATCTGAACGTATCAGGATATTTATCTTGGTACTCATGTGCGATGGCTGAGGAATTATCCTTGCTACCATCATTGACGACAAGCACTTCAAGTTGCCTCATCTGTTCCTCTGGTACAATCAAGCTATCAAGACATCTGCGAAGATAGTCTTGCATATTGTACGTAGGAATCACTATTGTCAATATCTTTTCCATTCTTATTTTATATTAAAATTCATCACCTCCTCTATAATTGGAGCCATGTCATAATACTTATATTGTCCTAATCTACCACCAAATATGACCCCACTTTCTTGTTTAGCCAACTTGCGGTACTCCTCTGCAAGAGCATTGTTGCGATTGTCATTCACGGGATAGTAGGGTTCCATACCATCCTTGTATTCCGTTGAATATTCTTCGCTTATGACTGTCTTCGGACAATCATACACTTCTTGGCCAAACATCTCGAAATGCTTATGCTCAATGACACGAGTATAGGGTACTTCTTGAGAAGTATAGTTGACCACGGCGTTACCTTGGAAGTTTGGTGTGTTCTCAACTCTTGTCTTGAACGAAACCGTACGCCAGTCAAGCTTTCCGAGCTTATAATCGAAATATTCATCGATAGCTCCCGTATAGACCAATGCGGCTGCAAACTTTCTCCAATCCTTATACTCGGAGTTGAAGAAATCGACATCAGTCTTAGTCTCGATGCCTTCGAGCAGACCATCTATCAGTTTGTTGTATCCTCCCACCGGGATGCCCTGGTACTTGTCGTTGAAATAGTTGTTGTCGAACACAAGACGCACTGGCAATCGCTTGATTATAAAAGCTGGAAGCTCGGAGCACTTACGTCCCCATTGCTTTTCCGTATATTCCTTTATAAGTGTTTCAAAGATGTCCTTTCCAACAAGCGCGAGAGCCTGTTCCTCCAAATTTTTCGGTTCTCTGCCACCAAGAGCCGTAACGGCTTCAGCTTTCTGCTCGTCTATCTTCGCATGAGCCTCCTCAGGGGTTGTCACACCCCACATCTGATAGAAGGTGTTCATATTGAAAGGCAGGTTGTAGAGCTTGCCCTTGTATTTGGCCACTGGCGAATTGGTATAGCGGTTAAACTCGACGATGGAGTTGACAAACTCCCACACCTTTTTGCTGGAGGTATGGAAGATGTGTGCACCATACTTATGCACGTTGATGCCCTCGATGTTCTTGCAATAGATGTTGCCACCTAAGTGAGATCGCTTGTCGATGACCAAGCACTTCTTGCCCCGCTTGTTGGCAAAATGGGCGAAAGTGGCTCCGAAGAGACCGGAGCCAACTATGAGATAATCGTAATGCTGATTGTTCATAATTTCTATTTTTAGATTTTAAAAACTTTGTCCATATATGGAATTTTCATAATCAACCAAGATAATGTTAATGTAGAAACCACAACAAGAAAGTAATCTGCCCAAACCGAGAACGCCCCGAAATTTGATGTTATGTTAATTTTTAGCACAAAGGCTATCACAAAACTATGTATAACATAAACGGGAAGAAACAAATTTGATAGTTGACCTACAATTCTTATTTTTTTTAAATTGCATTGAGCTATACTTCCAAAAACTCCACAAGTATAAAATATCATCAAGTTAGACCCAAAGAAATACTCAATACCTGACTGGAACTTTCGACTTAGCCAAACGAATACTAAAAATATTAAATAGGCAATAACAACGACACCAAAATTGAATGAAAATTTGCCCCCCCCCCCCGCATCATCTTTCTCAACATCTGTCCCAACGAAAAAAACAAAATCCAATACCAAAGTCTCAAAGACTGAGGAATATAATTACGTTCAAAATCCAAAGTATAATCTGCCATAAAAAAGCAAAACACAATCGTCAAAAGACAAACTATGGCACATGGTAAAAAATTATGATTTTTTATTTCTAACCTATTATAATAAGGCAAAATCAGATATAATAAAATCATCGAACCAAAATACCAAAACAAGCCAAATTGTCCTTTTTGTAAAAACGACCCTATCCAAAGCTTTGCCAATCCGACAAACTCAAAGCCATGTCTTATACTATGAATTAGCCAATATGCGAAGCAAATAATGAAAGTAAAACGTAAAATACCCCTAACCTTCCTAACAGAATATTCCCAATCCACACAACGCCCCTGCATTAAAAAACCACTAACCATAAAGAACAGCGGAACGCTCAAGCCAAATGTTCTAGACAAGACAAAGCCCAGCATTCCATCTGTTCTATCAAGACAAGTATGCAGAGCCATAACACCCATCATTGCTACTATTTTAATTAAATCAACAGACTGATTTCTTTCAACTGCCTCCATGTTACTTCTTTAATATTATTTGTTTCACATCATTTAATGTCTCATCCTTTGTAACGATAGCCATGATGAAATAGCCAAGAAGTCCGACTACTATTCCCAACAGCAACTGAACCACAGCATCATCGAAAACATACAAGCATCCACAACACAAAGCCCCCATCAATCCCGACTTCAACAGCACAGGTACATTGTAATACATCTGCTTCCAAAAGCCAAAATTGATAAACACACCTGTGTAATAGCAGTTTAAGCAATAAGCGATGAAGCCATAGATAGCCCTGCCGAAGCAAAGCCACCATAATCCTAGTGGAATCATCGAAAACAAAAGGATGAATGCTATTGGTTTCTTTATCAACTCCAATCTTAACACCAAGTCTGTTCTACCCTTCACATAAAGAATGTTCAGATTGATATGTGTTAGCGGATCGAAGAAAGAGCCTATACACAACACTTGCAACAGAGGTACTGCAGGCAACCATTTCTCACCCAGCAGAACCAGTATCAGAGGTTTTGCCAATGCAATCAATCCGAAGAGTATCGGATAAAGCACAAACAAAGGAACTCGCAGGAACTTCTTGTATGCCGTTTTCAATTTCTCCACATCATCTTGCACTTCCGCCATTAGAGGAAAAGCCACTTTCATAAAAATGGAGAGAATCGTTGTGGTTGGCAATACCGCGAACTGATTACCTCGATTGTAATATCCTACCTCTTTCGCAGAAAAGGCTCTACCGATGACCAATGTATAAAGATTGTCGTAGATGGTATTGATCAAGCCCGAACAGAGAATCTTGGAGCCATAGGAAAACATATGCATGAATGAAGCCTTTGAAAACACCCAACGAGGATACCATTTCAAGAACAATTCCATCATAACGAGTCGAGCCACACAACTAGTAAGCTGTTGGAAGACCAAAGCCCAAACACCCCATCCGATGCATGCGAGATATAATCCGATAAATCCTGTAACAAGTTGTGTGACGATAGAGATAATCGCCATCTCTTTGAATCGCATCTCAGCCGTCATCTTAGCCGTCTGAGAAATGCTCAAGGAATTAATGAGCATGGTCAATCCCAAAACACGTGTTACATCACAAAGAATCGGCGTACGGTAGAACTCTGTTATTGTCGGGGATGCAAGCCAAAGGATACCATAGAGCACAACACCCACGATGGCATTAAAATAGAAGCAAGTAGAGTAATCCGCCTCGTTTCTATCCTTCTTCTGTATCAGCGCACTTCCGAAGCCACTATCTATAAATGTGGTAGCCACCGCAAAGAATATGGCTGTCATACCAATGATACCATAATCCTGAGGTGCCAAAATTCGGGCAATGGCAATGCCTATGACAAACTGGATAATTTGTTGGGTGAATCGCTCTACGGAAGTCCAAGCTACTCCCGATACTGCTTTTTGCTTAAGTGATTTACTCATTTTAACCCAATCCTATTTTTGCGATTAATCGTCTAAATCTTGACTTTATCATTTGCTTTCTTAATTCAGGCAGATAAGTTCGAAAATCATGTTCCGCATCCAAAACCAAGAATCCTCCATGCATACTTGGAGACTTAGCAGGTTTCATAAAGTCTCCATATTGACGAGTTAGAATTTCAGAACAATTTGCAGGAACAGGCATCATCATATCTTCAAATGGTAACCATTCTATATGATCCATCATACTAGCAGGACGAATGACTTTATCAAAAGTCGCCCAAGTAAACTCCATAGAACATACATTAGAAGATTTAGGACTATCATTCTCCTTAAAACAGTTTTCATATACAGAAAATAATTTTTCTAAAGGAAATGGCAAGTAACGCAAATTCTTAATAAAACTTTTGACATAATCACAAGGATTCCCCCAAAAGAAATGAGAAAAAGCCTTAAAATTCAAAGCATCGCGCAATCTTAGTGTTTTAGTTCTGAGCTTCTGTAAATCAACTTCATTTGCAGGAACTGCATCTAGAATGAATATATCAACAAAAATCCCCATATGAAACTTATTAAAGACATCCCCCTTCAAGATTGCTGCTGTTCCAGACTTTCTAACTTGTGCATGCCCATAACAATATCCGTTATCAGTATGAGCGGTTTGGAAGAAGAATGGTTCTCTAAACTCATCTTTAGCTACAGCACATAGCTTTTCATAATCTTCTCTCAACATCTCCAAGTCAATATCATCATCCCATGGAATATACCCATGCTCTCTCATAACACCAATAGCCGTACCACCACAACAAACAATTTTGATATTATATTTCTGACAAACCCGGAAGATTTCCTTGCATATTTCCATTTGCACATTCCAAACTTTTTTCATTTTGGAAGTAACAACATATCCATTCCTAACTTCTTCTTTACAATCCATATCACTTTATTGCTTCACGTAATATTTTAATATTTTTTCTATAATCTGCTAAAGTTCCCTTGAATATGGCACTTGTACCAGCAACAAATATACTTGCACCTATTTCACGAAGAATTCTACCATTCTCAGGTGTTATATTTCCATCTACCTCTATAAGAATGTCCTCTCTTCTCTCGCGTTTCAACAAACTTACCACCTTCTTTGCCTTGCGTAAAGTTGATGGAACTATTTTCTGACCAGCGAATCCAGGGTTTACCATAAGTAGGTTAATGCCATCAATATAATCAAGCACTTCCTCTAGGGCACTAACAGGTGTAGCAGGGTTTATTGCCAAAAATCTTTTGCATCCAAAAGGTTGTAAATAGTCCAAGGCTCTTTGAACTTGAAAAGTACTCTCATAATGAATGCTAACGTTATCTGTTGGACGAATACCTATCCAAGAAAATTTATACTCTGGATCTTTTATCATAAGATGAAGATCCAAAGGAATACTTGTAAGTTTACGAAGACCCCGCACATAATCAACTCCTAAACCAAAATTGGGAACAAAACTTCCATCCATCATATCAATATGAAGATGTTCTATTCCTTCTTCCTCAAATACACGAATAGTTTCTTTTAAATCAACCAAATCAGAGCACATTAAAGATGCTGATATTTCACTCTTTGTTAACATATATCAATTTTTATTCGTTCCATATAGTCATTACTTTACAATAAGGCTCCTTATGTTCAAACATTAGCTTAAGTCCATCCTTTAATTTGGCTTGCGGATAACAATGCGAGATTAATGCTTCAACATTTATATCACCATTGACTATAGCTTGAACGGCATCGGTCCAATCCGAAGGATTTGTTCCATCATATTTTGAATTCCATGTGCCTTTAAGAGTTAGTTGCTTACGCAAAATTCGCCAATAAAGATTTTGATTCAACAGAATGTCGCCAGAAGGATTCCCCATCAGAAGAACAATTCCACCAGGTGCAGCTGCACTTATAGCCATTTCAACAGAATGAGGAGAACCAACAGCTTCCAGGACAAAGTCAAATTGTTTGAGATCCTCAGTTTTAGTACTCATTTCATATTTCAATCCACACTTTTCAACTAAAGCCCGTTTTGTATTATTGCGTCCCAAAACAGTAACTTCAGATGCTCCAAACTTATAAGCCCATTGTCCTGCACTAATTCCTATCATACCAGTCCCTACAATGGCTACCTTTTCACCAGATTTAACGCCCCCAATTTTGATTGCATGAAGAGCTACAGACAATGGTTCCAACATAGCTGCCGATGTAAAAGAAATTGAGTCTGGTAATTTCACAAGATTCCAAACTGGCACAGCAACATATTCTGCAAATCCGCCATCTCTACGAGAACCAATATAATCATAATGAGCACACATCTCATAATGTTTCTCTTTACATTGCGGGCACTCTCTACAAGGAATCAAAGGAAATACACCTACTTTCTTACCAACCAATGAAGAATATTCCTTATCAGTTACAGAGTAAACCTCTCCAGCAAACTCGTGACCAGGTATTGTAGGGAAATGATAGGTACCCTTTGTGAACACCCTTGCAATATCAGAACTGCAAATTCCTGCAGCCTTAACTTTCACAATAGCCCAACCACTATGACAATTAGGAATGTCAGTATCTTCATAACGCAAGTCGTTAACTGCGTGCAATACAAACGCTTTCATTTCATTTGCTATTTATTATTGTTTCAAAGTTTGCCAAGTCCTCTGGTGTCGTAATTTTAAAATTCATAGGGTCACCTTGAATCATTTCGACCTGCAAACCATTTTTAAACGCAATCTCTGTACTGCCATTTATCTTTAGCAGTTCATCTCTGGACATATCCTCATGAACACATAAGTATTTTCCTAAAGCAAAAGCCTCAGGCGCTTGCCCTGCCCACAATTTACTTCTGTCTAAGAGATTTGATATTTGATGACCATTTTCACTATAATATACAGTATCTTTTACAGCGACAACCGGCATAGCACCATCAGCATTCAAGCAAGCATCATAGCATCTATGAATAAGGTCTTCACTTACAAGAGGACGAGCTGCATCATGTATAATAACTATACTATCATCCGCATATCCATGCTGTTTAATAACCTTGAGCGCATTTAAAATGGAATACTGGCGAGTTTCACCTGGGGATGCATAAAAAACACCTTTTTGATAATTTAGTATTTTAACTTGTTCTGCAACAAACTCTTTCCATTCATTTGCGACACCTATCACAATTGCGTCAGTTCGTTCATCTCTAAGGAACGTTTCCAAACTATAACTAATAATTGGTCTATCGTTAACCTTAACATATTGTTTTGGAATATTAATTCCCATACGAGAACCAATACCCCCTGAAAGTATAAGTGCTATATTCACAATTCTTTAAATTATGGTTTAATTTCACTAAATCCCAAAGTCTTCCACTCCCACCGCATTCAGTATGACACGGCTCGTATATAACGACACCAACATCATAAAGAGCATTCGGAAGTAAAGAAGCAAAGTGTTCTTCGCTATTCGCTTGTTATTATCTGATGTTTGAGTTGACATTATATCTTATGTTTTGTGTATTTAACTTTAATGTTTGTGGAGCTTCAGCACATACCTCTCTCTTAGGAGGAGAGAACATCTTTTGCAAATGTTTACGCAGGACTTACCGTAAACAATTTCCAATCCTTGTTCTCAAGGATTCTACACCAACTTAATTAAGGCAAGGCAAAATAAGCAGCACACACACACCTGACCAGAATGAGCGTGCCAAAGAATTGCTGTACAAATGAAACAAACAGTCTTCTTCTTAGTCATGGATTGTGTAGGCATCTTCAATGCAGTACTACTGCTACCGCACATGCAGTACTACTTCAGCCGCACATGCAGTACCACTGCTATCGCGCATGCAGTACTACTGCTGTTTCCTGTATCCATGCAAAGCCTTGTCTATCGCTTGGCTCACCTTCACACTGATGACACGGTCGTCGGGATTGGGGGGCTATTCTTCCACCACCTCAAAGTCTTCCTTATGCACGCCTCGGATGGCTACGGCAAGGCCGCCAAAGTCAAAGACCAACTGGCGGTCACGGTCAATGCGGACTATGTAGCCCTCATAACCCTTGAATGGGCCTGTGAGGACACGCAACTTTATGTGGTCATGGGCAAACTTCCCAAAGGCGTCACGAAGAAAGGTGACCTGCTCGGGATGTGCCCGCATCACATTCATAAAAGGCTGCATGATGGAATCCTCGATAGAGGCAGGCCTGTTCTGGCAACGGTCCTTGACCAAATGGTATCGGGGGAAATTATCCGCGAGAAAGGACTGTATGCCCCTTTACGGTGCCTTGCAAGAAGACGAGACCGCTGACGGATGGTTCCAGTTCCCTCCTCACACCTTTCTGGTTTTCCTTGTCCTTGTAGGAATGGCGGAATGTATGGTGGATGAAGAAGGGCTGCTTGGGCATCTTCGCATCATCGGCATTGTATGCTTCCAGCCACTTCTGGAATGCTTTCGCCGCCATGTGCTGAAGGAAAAGGTAACTCCAGGATGTGGGCTGCATGGAAGGGTCTTCCCTCTTCCCGGAACGCTCATGGCAGGGTATATCTTCTACCTTCGGAACTGATGGCTTCTCAGTTCCGATAACGTGTATGCCCTTAGGTAAGCGCCTGCTTACATCGGACGCAAAAGGAGAATCCAAGCAATCCTGCGTCATCCTCTCCTTCTACTTTATGTCGTTGGCAGCAACCATACATGACGGTCGCGTTAGCCCAATCCATTCGTGTTTGTTGTGCATAACCGTATTCTCATATTTGGGTACCAGCATTACTGCCACGCACATGTACAATAACATCGCCTTCGTCAGCCTTTCTCTTGCCAAAGGGCGATTTCAGTGCAAACATACGAATTTTCTTTCATTCTCTCGCAATATTCTGCCATTTTCTGTGTGGAAGAGCAATTATTTCACACAAAAGTCCAGCGAATACGCTTTTGGCAGAGAGCAAGAATGACTGAAACACATTCTACAGAATCTGCCTTGAGGCTTTCCCAAACAGGAAACAGGGCTCGGCTGAGCAGAGAAACGAGGCTCGACAGAGCTGAATGGCCGTCCTTGCAGGCAAGCGCCAATGAGCAGATGCAAGCAGGAAGCCGCAAGGTGGCTATAGCGGCTACTCGGCGGGATGTTCCCCAAAGGCTTCTGGGGTCTCGTCACCATCACTTAACTCCCCCTTGCCAGTAAGGGCCGAGAAGGAGGCAAACTGTGCGGCTCGTGCAGCCATTGACATGCGTGGATGCCTGGTGGAGGTGTGGTGCTCCATATTGATAATGTCCTCATAGTCACTCATCGTGCGGGAAAGTTTCGTTGTCCAAATCCTGGTCCTCAATCGCCCCTGATGCGCCTCCCGTGGCAGGCACCTCGGAGACTTCGCCTGCCGAATGCCCTCCTATCTGCCTGTTGCGCTCCATGGCGGTGGCACCCTCGTCGAAGTTCAGCCCCTTGAGAATCGCGTTCTTGCCAAATCGCTTCTTGATCTTCAGCACCGTCTGCTGCAACTTGCGCTCACGCTGCAGGGCCTTGTCCCTCCTCTCTGCATCGCGCCTCTCCTGCTCATAGTCGGCAAAGAGGTCAAGCTGCACCGCCCTGCCCTTTTGTGCAAGATGACCCGCGCTCTCCTCGCCTTGCACATGGCATGAGGTGAGATTGAGCCTGCGCACCAGCAGTTGGCGGTCTGTGATGCGGTCGTACAGGGCAAGCACCGCCTGCGAGATGAGGGTTGCCGACGAGGTGGATGCCTGCAGCCTGCAACTGCCATGCGATGGCCTGGGCACAGGACGGCCATAGTGGTCGAGCAGTACCTCGCCATGGTAGTTGGCACGCACACTGCTGCTGGAAAGGCTCGTGGTGTCATAGCCCACATAGAGCACCAGTTGGTCGGTCACCAGTCCCTTGTCCAGCAGGGCAAGAGCCGCAGCCTCGGCCATCTCGTGTATCACCACACGCGCCTTGGCCCAGGTGTAGGGGCTATGCAATACCTGTCCGCTGGACATCGAACTGCTCCCCGGACGGTATGCCTTGATGGCCTGCATGGTGCAGGGCTCCCATCCCCAGGCATGGTCGATAAGCAGTTCGGCATTGACACCGAACATCTGGTACAGGTACTCCTCATTGTTGACCGACTGGCGAGCCACGTCACCCATGGTGCGCAACCCATGCGACTCCAGCCTGCGTGCTATCCCCCTGCCCACACGCCAGAAGTCTGTGAGCGGCCGGTGACTCCAGAGCGTGCGGCGATACGACATCTCATCCAGTTCGGCTATCCTCACCCCATCCTTGTCGGCCGGAATATGCTTTGCCACCACATCCATGGCCACCTTGGCCAGATAGAGGTTAGTGCCAATGCCCGCTGTGGCTGTGATGCCAGTGGTGTCCAGCACATCGCGTATCATGGTCATTGCCAACTGGTGGGCAGTCTGCTTGTAGATAAACAGATAATCGGTGACATCCATCAGCACCTCGTCGATGCTGTAGATGTGTATGTCCTCGGGGGCGATGTACTTGAGATAGGTCTCATACACACGGTGGCTATACCTTATATAATAGGCCATGCGGGGTGGAGCCACGATGTAGTCCACCTGCCAGTCGGGATGAGACTGGAGTTCCGTGTCGTCCCACGACTTCCTTCCCGCAGCCTGTCCGTAGGCCATTGCACGCTCGGCATTTACCTCCCGCACGCGCTGCACCACCTCGAAGAGGCGTGCCCTGCCTGCTATCCCATGAGCCTTGAGCGAAGGCGACACAGCCAGGCATATAGTCTTCTCGGTGCGTGAGGCATCGGCCACCACCAGATTGGTGGTGAGAGGGTTGAGCCCCCGCTCCACACACTCGACCGAGGCGAAGAAGCTCTTCAGGTCAATGGCTATATAGATGCGCTTGCTGCTGTTCATGCTTTGGGGAAAGAGAAGGGGGGAAGTCCCGCGCGCTGCACGCGCAGGAGACTCCCCCCTGAATATGTCGGTTGCCAGCAGGACGCGGGCAGGCGGCTCAGTGCTCCTGGCCCTCCTCGGCCTGTTGCAGGGCACGGCACAACTGGTCGGGGCAGGAGGTGCGCTTCATCCCGCACCTGACTCCATCCAGCCGGGCAATCACATCCTTGGTCTTCATGCCCACCACCAGTTGGGACAGCCCCTTGGTGTTGCCGTCACATCCTCCGTAGAAGTGGCAGCGTGTCACACGCCCATCCTTGACTCCCACCTCGATGTAGCGGCTGCAGGTGCCCTGCGTCTTGTAGAGCAGAAGGTTCTCGCCGTTTTCCTGTACAACCTTGTTCTCCTGCAGTTCCATTACTCCTCGGTCTCCTCGGGTTTCATGTTGGTATATACCGTCTGCACATCATCAAACTCCTCCAGCTTGTCCACCATCTTGTTGATGGTCTCGCGCTGCTCGGGGGTCACCTCCTTCAGGTCGTTGGGGATATAGGTAAACTCACCGCCTACGTCCTCATATCCATCGGCCTCCAGCTTCTTCTGTATGGCATTGTAGCTGGTGGGCTCGCCGTAGATGGTGATGGTGCCCTCCTCGTCGTCCTGGTCAAACTCCTCATCCACTCCGTAGTCAATCATCTCCAGGATGAAGTCGTCCATGTCCATGCCCTCCTTCTTCTTGAAGGTGAACACACACTTGTGGTCAAAGAGGAAGGAGAGTGAGCCTGTGGTGCCCATGTTGCCGCTGAACTTGTTGAAGACGCTGCGCACATCGGCCACGGTGCGTGTGGTGTTGTCGGTAAGTGTGTCCACAAAGATAGCCACGCCGTGAGGGCCGTATCCCTCGTAGGTCACCCCCTTGTAGTCGCTCTGGTCCTTGCCCATGGCATTCTTGATGGCACGCTCGATGTTGTCCTTCGGCATGTTCTCGCGCTTGCACACAGCAATCACAGAACGCAGCGCGGGGTTGTTCTCGGGCTCTGGTCCGGCAGCCTTTACAGCGATGGCAATCTGCTTGCCCAGTCGTGTGAAGGTCTTGGCCATGTGGCCCCATCTCTTCAGTTTGGTAGCCTTTCGGTATTCAAATGCTCTTCCCATTGGTTTAGGTTTGTTTTTATTAAGCTTTCTGTTGTATGTGTCCTGCCTGGCGGCTATCGCAGTTCTGCTCCCAGCTGCTTGGTGAGCTGCTGCACCAGTTTCTGCATGATGGCCGTAATCTGCTTGTCGTTGAGGGTCTTGCTGTCGTCCTGCAGGATGAAGTTCACAGCATAAGACTTCTTGCCCTGTGGCAAGTTCTTGCCCTCGTACACATCAAAGAGGTTCACCGCACGCAGCAGCTTCTTCTCGGTCTGGTAAGCATCTTCTCTATCTGCCCAAACTCCACGCTCTCGTCCACGAGCAGAGCCAGGTCGCGGCTCACAGCGGGGAACTTGCTTATCTCCCTGTAGCTGACCGTCTTGCCCTGTATGCTCTTCATCAGCACGCGCCAGCGGAGGTCGGCAAAATAGACAGGAGCCTCGAGTCCAAACTTCTCCAGTATGGCACGGCTCACGATGCCCATCTCGCAGAGCACCTTGCCTGCCCGCGTCTGCACGAGCAGACTCTTGTCGAAGATGTCACTCTTGCCCTCGCCGAACACAAGCATCCCGAAGGGGACACCCGCGCGCATCAGGATGTTGATGACGTGTGCCTTGAGCTCGGCAAAGGAAGTCTCCTCGTCGGGATGTGCCCAACTGCCGCTCACCCTCTTGCCCGTGCACCACAAGCCCAGGTGATAGTCCTCGCTGTAAGCGTCCAGCACATGCTTGATGACCTCGGGGTCGCGGCTGCTGCTCACACCAGGGATGATGTCGGGACAACGCTTCCCGGCCTCGAACTTGTAGCAGTTGCCAAACTCGAAGAAGCGCAGGTTGGGGTTCTTGTGGCTCACGTTGCGCGCGATGCTCTCCAGTCCGCCAAACAGGAGTGTCTGCCTCAGGGCATTGAGGTCCTGGCTAAGGGGATTGAGCAACTTCACCAGGTTCTCGCTCTTGTAGGACTCCAGTCCGTCATAGTAAGCGCCACGCTGCAGGCTGTTGTTCAGTATCTCGCGGAAACCGGCACCCACCAGTTGCTCGCCCACCAGGTTCTGCAACTTGTGGCTCTTGTCGGGCTCGCCCTTCACAGCCAGGCTGCTGTGCAGGGTAGTGGGTATCTCTACCTGATTATATCCATACACACGCAGGATATCCTCCACCACATCGCAGGGTCGCTGCACATCCACGCGATAGGGAGGCACCACGAGGCTCAGTCCCTCGGCATCCTCCCTTACAATCTCCATCTCAAGGCTGGTCACGATGCTGCGCACGGTGGTGGCAGGGATATGCTGCCCCACCAGGCCGTCCACATAAGCATACTTGAGCTCCACGGGGAAGCCAGGGACGGGCTCTGGACGGGTGTCGGCAATCTGCATACTCACCTTGGCTCCGGCCAGTTCCTTTGCCATCAGGGCAGCCGACTTGAGTGCGTAAATCTGCGCATTGGGATCCACCCCGCGCTCAAAGCGGAAACTGGCATCGGTGCTCAGCCCATGGCGGCGCGCACTCTTGCGTATCCAGGTGGGATTGAAATAGGCGCTCTCGAGCAGCACATCCCGGGTGGTGTCGTAGGTGCCACTGCCCTTGCCGCCAAACACGCCGGCTATGCACATGGGCTCCCGGGCATTGCAGATGGCCAGGTCGTGGCTGGAGAGCTTGTGCTCCACACCATCCAGGGTCACAAAGGGCGTGCCCTCGGGCATGGTCTTCACGATTACCTGACGGCCCTCAATCATGTCGGCATCAAAGCAATGCAGCGGCGTGCCGTAGGCCATCATGATGTAATTGGTGATGTCCACGATGTTGTTGATGGGACGGATTCCTATCACACGCAGGCGGTCCTGCAGCCACTCGGGACTCTCCTTCACCTCGCAGCCTGTGAGGCTCACAGCAGCATAGCGGGGACAAGCCTCCTGGTTCTCCACCGTGATGCTGATGGGCATATCCTCGTTGTCCACCTGGAAGCCGTCCACCGATGGCCTGTGCAGACTGGTCTTGTAGCCGTTCTGCACCAGCCAGGCATACAGGTCGCGTGCCACTCCATAGTGGCTGCACGCATCGGCGCGGTTGGGGGTGATATCCACCTCTATCACATAGTCGCTCTCGATATGGTAGTACTCGGCGGCAGGGATGCCCACAGGTGTATCCCCGGGCAGGACGATGATGCCGCTGTGGTCGCTACCCACGCCTATCTCGTCCTCGGCGCATATCATGCCGCAGCTCTCCACACCGCGCAGCTTGCTCTTCTTGATGGTGAAGCACTCATCGCCGTCATACAGCTTAGTGCCCACTACGGCCACAATCACCTTCTGTCCGGCTGCCACATTGGGTGCTCCGCACACAATCTGCAGCGGCTCGCCCTGGCCTGTGTCCACGCTGCAGATGTGCATGTGGTCACTGTTGGGATGAGGCTCACAAGTAAGCACCTGGGCTGTCCACAGCCCCTCCAGTCCACCCTTGATGGACTGCACTTCCTCCACTCCATCCACTTCCAGCCCCACGCTGGTAAGCGCGTCGGCCACTTCCTGGGCATTGAGTGTGGTGTCCACATACTCGCGAAGCCACTTGTATGATATATTCATATACCTTATATATATTATATTTGTCCAAACATACTTCGGAGCGCAAAATTACGATTTTTCTTCAAGACAGGGAAGAAAAACGTCCACAAGATGGCACTTCAATTCTGATTATCAGGCACAGGCAGGCCACAGGGCAGGGGGGAACTGCCCTCACCCGACCTGCATGCACGGGGGCGGAGCAGGGCAGACAGCGAATGCCGACCGACGGGGACTGCGTGAGGACGCCCGCGAAGCATGCTTCATGCCTCGCCAGAGCATACTCCCATCATCATCGCAACGGACTTCCCTTTTCGTCCAGCCAAGGCTGAACGAAAAAGTCATGTATATTGAATCGCAAACGAAGCACGCTGCATCGACCGTCCAGCCCAGGCTGGACGAAAACAGGAGTCTGCTTCCCGCGCGCCCCCACCTGCATGAACAGGGCTGGACAATATGGCAAAGTCCCACAGGCAGGCAAGTGCGGGCCTCACGGCCTGTAGCCTGCGCTGGGTGACGGCGAGGCTACACGGCGGGGGACTTGTGGCCGGGTGGGTGGGGAGGTCAGAATGGAGGCTCGTCACTGGGATTGAGCCCAGCAAAGGGGTCGGCATCCGCCACCGGGCCAGGAAAGTTGTCCTGCTGCAGTTCCTCATTGGTGAGGGGCGTGGAGGTGAAGGTGCCGCCGCCGTTGTCGTTCCCTCCCTTGGGAATACCCGCAGCCTGCTCATCGGCAAAACGGGCAAACTCCTTCTGGAAGTCCAGTTTGATGTCGCCCACCGAACCATTACGATGCTTGGCAATGATGAACATGGCCTTTCCGCGCCAGTCGTTGCCATGGTCATCCTTGTCGAGGCGATAGTAGTCGGGGCGATGTATGAAGCACACGATATCGGCGTCCTGCTCGATGCTGCCCGAGTCACGCAGGTCGCTCAGCAAGGGTCGCTTGGCGTCAAATCCCTCGCGCTTCTCGCCCTCACGGTTGAGCTGTGCCAGGGCTATCACAGGGATATTCAGCTCCTTGGCCAGCCCCTTGAGCGACTGGCTCACGGCAGCCACCTCCTCCTGGCGGCTATTGATGTTGATGCCCTTGGCATGCATCAGCTGCAGGTAGTCAATCATGATGCACTTCACCCCATGCTCACGCACCAGGCGACGCGCCTTGGTACGCAGCTCGAAATTGGTGATTGAGGGCGTGTCGTCCACATAGATGGGAGCTCCGGTCAGTTGCCTTGAGCGCAAGTCGAGCTGCTCCCACTCGTGCGGCAGCAGTTGGCCGCTGCGCAACTTCTCGCCCGAAATCTCGGTCACATTGACCAGCAGGCGCTGCACCAGCTGCTGGTTGCTCATCTCCAGGCTGAAGATGGCCACAGGCACGCGGTAATCAACTGCCATGCGCTTCATCATGGACAGGGCGAAGGCCGTCTTGCCCATGGAGGGTCGCGCGGCTATGATGATGAGGTCGCTCTTCTGCCAGCCGTTGGTAATCTTGTCCAGTTTCTCAAATCCCGTGGGAATGCCGCTCATGCCATCCTTCTGCGCCGCAGCCTTGTTGATCTGTTCAAACACCTGGGTGATGACGGGGTCAATCTGCGTGTAGTCCTTCTTCATGTTCTGCTGCGAGATGGCATACAGCTGCGCCTCAGCCTCCTGCATGAGGTCCTTGACATCCATGGTGGGGTCGTAGGCATTGGTCTGCACATAGCTGCTGAAGGTGATGAGCTGGCGAGCAAGTGCCTTCTGGGCTATCACCTTGGCATGGTACTCGATGTGCGCACTGCTGCCTATCTTCATGTTTATCTGCATGATATAGGGCATACCGCCAGCATCCTCGAGCTCACCGTTGCGCTCGAGCTGCTCCTGTATGGTCATGATGTCCACAGGACGCTGCTCTGCGCCGAGTTCCTGGATAGCCTTGTATATCAACTGGTTTCTCTTGTCATAGAAGCTCTCAGGCTTGAGCAGTTCGGCCACCAGGGCATACGCCTCCTGGTCCACCATAAGCGCGCCCAGCACAGCCTCTTCCATGTCGAGGCTCTGGGGCTGCTTGTGTCCGTACTGGTCCACGCTGGGCACTTCCACGATCTTCACCGCTTTCTTCTTGCTTTGTGTAGGCATTCTGTTCTCCTTTCTGATTTAGGGCAGGCAAAGTTAGCATTTAATTTGGAAAGTGCGTACCTTAGCGGGAGAGAAACTCTTCGTCACCCTGCCGCACAAGCACAGCCACACGCGCAGAGGCCACGCAAGGCAAGTTTGACGCTTGCCTGCAAGAGGAGGGAGGCTCGATGGTGCTGGCGTGGAACCTCGCACGCGAGGTGCGCGCCAATGGCTTCTCGTACCCGGTCACCGACCCCATGCTGAAGATGACCACAGCCTACTGCGAGCACCTGCACAATGAGGGTGACTGATGTGCAAGGACGGCTTCTCCCGCAATCCCAGCAATAAACATTTGGTCAAAATGCGCACCGAAAAACTACAATTTTATAGCCCAAACCAACTTTTCGCTTACTTTTTATCATCTATCCAAAGCGTTTGTCGTAACTTTGCAAGCGAAAGTTATAATCGCTAATCAAAACGTCAGTGAAACAACATTTGGACATGACAAAAGAAGGATTCGAGCGTAAGGGGCTGTACAATCCCGACTACGAGCACGATGCCTGCGGTGTGGGCATGGTGGTCAACATCCATGGCAACAAGAGCCACGAACTGGTTGACAACGCGCTCAAGGTGCTGGAGAACATGAGACACAGAGGAGCCGAGGGCGCCGACGGCAAGACCGGCGACGGCGCAGGCATCATGCTGCAGATTCCTCATGAGTTTATCCTCCTGCAGGGTATTCCAGTGCCCGAGAAGGGACATTACGGCACGGGACTGGTGTTCCTGCCCAAGGACAGCCAGCGGCAGCAGGACATCCTGTCCATCGTCATCGAGGAAATAGAGCGCGAGGGACTCAACCTCATGCGGCTGCGTGCCGTGCCCACCAATCCCGACTGCCTGGGCGAGAGCGCCAGGGAGGTGGAGCCCGACATCAAGCAGCTATTTGTGACGGGAGTGACCGATGAGGCTTACCCGCGCTTTGAGCGCACCCTATATTTAATAAGGAAGAGAATCGAGAAGCGGATAGATGACCCCGACTTCTACATCGTGAGCCTCTCGAGCAAGAACATCGTGTACAAGGGCATGCTCTCAAGCACCCAGGTGCGGGCCTACTACCCCGACCTGAGCAACAACTACTTCACCAGTGGACTGGCCCTGGTACACAGCCGATTCAGCACCAACACCTTCCCCACCTGGTCACTGGCACAGCCCTTCAGGCTGCTGGCACACAACGGTGAGATAAACACCATACGAGGCAACCGCTCGTGGATGAAGGCGCGTGAGAGTGTGCTCGACAGCGAGGCACTGGGCTGCGTGAAGGACATCAGCCCCATCGTGCAGCCGGGCATGAGCGACTCTGCCAGCCTGGACAACGTGTTTGAGTTCTTCGTCATGAGCGGACTCTCATTGCCCCAGGCCATGGCTGTGATGGTGCCCGAGAGTTTCAACGACAAGAACCCCATATCGGACGACCTGAAGGCTTTCTATGAGTACTACTCCATCCTGATGGAGCCATGGGACGGCCCTGCGGCCTTGCTCTTCAGCGACGGACGCTATGCGGGCGGCATGCTCGACCGCAACGGACTCCGCCCCAGCCGCTACACCATCACCAACAAGGGCATGATGGTAGTGGCAAGCGAGGTGGGAGTGATGGACTTCGAGCCTGGCGAGATAGCCGAGAAAGGACGGCTGCAGCCTGGCAAGCTCCTGCTCATCGACACACAGGAGGGCAAGATCTACTACGACGGGGAAATCAAGGAACGCCTGGCCAAGGCGCATCCCTACAAGGAGTGGCTGCGCACCAACCGCATACAGCTGGAGAACCTGAAGAGCGGCAGGCATGTGAAGAACGGGGTGGACAACCTGGAGCGCAAGCTCCTCACCTTCGGCTACGGCGAGGAGGATATCGAGAAGACCATCATACCCATGTGTGTCAATGGAGCAGAGCCTGTGGCTGCCATGGGCAATGACACTCCACTGGCTGTGGCAAGCGACCGCCCGCAGATATTCTTCAACTACTTCCGCCAGCAGTTTGCACAGGTCACCAATCCCGCCATTGACCCCATACGCGAAGAACTGGTAATGTCGCTCACCGAGTATATAGGAGCTGTGGGCACGGGTATCCTCACGCCCGATGAGACCAACTGCAAGATGGTGCGACTGCCGCATCCTGTGCTCAACAACACACAGCTGGACATCCTGTGCAACATCCGCTACAAGGGATTCAACACGACCAAACTGCCCATCCTGTTCCCCATAGAGCAGGGCGAGAGCGGACTCAGGGCCGCACTGGACAACCTGTGCCACCAGGCCGAGGAGAGCGTGGACAATGGCATCAGCTACATCATCCTCTCTGACCGCGACATTGACGACAAGCATGCGGCCATCCCATCGCTGCTGGCCGTGAGCGCGGTGCACCACCACCTGATAAGTGTGGGCAAGCGCGTGCAGACTGCCCTCATCGTGGAGAGCGGTGAGATACGCGAGGTGATGCATGCCGCACTGCTGCTGGGCTATGGCGCAAGTGCCATCTGCCCCTATATCACATTTGCCGTACTGGACGACCTGGTGAGGAAGGGTGAGATACAGGAGAACTACGAGACAGCCGAGAAGAACTACATCAAGGCTGTGTGCAAGGGACTCTTCAAGATCATGTCCAAGATGGGCATCAGCACCATACGCTCCTACCGTGGAGCCAAGATATTTGAGAGCATCGGGCTGGGCGAGCCGCTCCTGCGCAAGTATTTCGGCACAGAGACAAGCACCATAGGAGGCATAGGACTGGCTCACATCGCACAGGATGCCATCAAGCTGCACAAGCTGGGGCTGGAGTGCAAGGACGAGCCTGACTTCCTGCCCAACAACGGACAGTTCAACTACCGCCGCGATGGCATACAGCATGCCTGGAACCCCGAGACCATCAGCACCCTGCAACTGGCCACCCGACTGGGCAGCTACAAGAAGTTCAAGGAGTTTACCAGCCTGGTGGACCACAAGGAGAAGCCCATCTTCATACGCGACTACTTCAACATCAAGATGGCCCAGACCCCTATTCCCCTGGACGAGGTGGAGCCTGTGGATAGTATCGTGAAGCATTTCGTCACAGGAGCCATGTCATTCGGTGCCATCAGCATCGAGGCACACGAGGCTCTGGCACTGGCCATGAACAAGCTGGGCACAAGAAGCAACACCGGCGAGGGTGGCGAGGACAGCGCACGCTACCACAGCACTCACGACGGCATATCCCTGAGCAGCAAGACCAAGCAGGTGGCAAGCGGACGCTTCGGCGTGACTGCCGAGTACCTGGTAAACGCTGAGGAGATTCAGATAAAGGTGGCTCAGGGCGCCAAGCCAGGCGAGGGCGGACAGCTGCCAGGATTCAAGGTCAACGAGATTATCGCCCACACCAGGAACAGCATTCCTGGCATCAGCCTGATATCTCCCCCACCCCACCACGACATCTACAGCATCGAGGACCTGGCGCAGCTCATCTTTGACCTCAAGAACATCAACCCCACCGCTGCCGTGAGCGTGAAACTGGTGGCCGAGAGTGGCGTGGGCACCATAGCTGCAGGTGTGGCCAAGGCCAATGCCGACCTGATAGTCATCAGCGGAGCCGAGGGTGGCACTGGAGCCTCGCCCGCAAGTTCAATGCGCTTTGCAGGCATCAGCCCTGAGATAGGACTGAGCGAGGCACAGCAGACACTCACGCTCAACGGACTGCGCCATCAGGTAAGGCTGCAGACTGACGGACAGCTGAAGACTGGACGCGATGTGGTGACCATGGCTCTGCTTGGAGCTGATGAGTTCTCCTTTGGCACCTTGCCACTTATCGTCCTGGGATGTGTGATGATGCGCAAGTGCAACACCAACACCTGCCCCGTGGGCGTGGCCACACAGAATCCCGAACTTCGCAAGAAGTTCCGTGGACACTATGAGTATGTGGTCAACTACTTCACCTTCCTGGCTCAGGAGGTACGCGAATACCTGGCTTCTATGGGCTTCCACTCCCTGGGCGAGATTATCGGACGCACAGACTTGCTGGAGATGCAGCCACAGAAGGCTGGCAGCAAGTCGGCCACACTGGACTTCACGCGCCTGCTGCACACCGAGGGTGAGGCACAGCACTGGGACGGACGCGCCTTTACACATATCGAGGGGGTGAAGGACTTCGACATCCTGGCCGACACCAAGGAGGCTGTGGAACATGGGCGCGAGATTCACCTTGACTATGCCATCAAGAATACTGACCGTGCCACATGCACCATGCTCTCAGGGCTGATAGCACGCAAGTATGGCGAGAAGGGACTGCCCGACAGCACCATCAACCTGAAGTTCAAGGGTTCGGCTGGACAGAGTTTCGGCGCCTTCCTCACACGCGGCATCAACATCAAGCTTGAGGGTGAGGCTAACGACTATTTTGCCAAGGGTCTCTCGGGCGGACGCATCAGCATTCTCCCGCCTGTACGCTCCAGCGAGAACTTTGTGGCCGAGGACAACATCATCGCTGGCAACACAGGACTGTATGGAGCCACCTCGGGCGAACTCTATGTCAACGGACAGGTAGGCGAGCGCTTTGCCGTGCGCAACTCGGGCGCCACGGCCGTAGTGGAGGGCGCAGGCGACCACTGCTGCGAGTATATGACTGGCGGACGAGTGGTGGTGCTGGGAACCACAGGCCGCAACTTTGCCGCAGGCATGTCGGGCGGTGTGGCCTATGTATGGAATCGCGAGGGCAACTTCGACTACTTCTGCAACATGGACATGGTGGAGCTCTCGCTGGTAGAGGAAAGCAGTTACCGCAAGGAGTTGCATGAGCTCATCCGCCAGCACTGGCTCTACACGGGTTCGCGTCTGGCACGGCTGATGCTTGATGACTGGAACCACTATGTGGAGCAGTTCATACAGGTAGTGCCCATCGAGTACAAGCGCGTGCTGCAAGAGGAGCAGATGAGAAAACTGCAACAGAAGATAGCAGACATCGCACGGGACTATTGACTTGTGAGGTTGTGGGGGTTGTGAGGTTTTAAGGTTGTGAGGTTATGAGGATATGAGGTTATAAGGTTATAAGGTTATAAGGTTTTAAGGTTATAAGGTTTTAAGGCTCACCAAGAGCATTGCAGACCGAAAAACCGTACAACCGCAAAACCATACAACCGCAAAACCGTACAACCGCAGAACCATACAACCGCAAAACCGTACAACCGCAGAACCGCACAACCGAAAAACCGTACAACCGCAAAACCGCACAACCGCAAAACTGAATAAGCAAAATGGGAAATCCAAAAGCATTTTTAACTATACACCGTAAGGAGGCGGGCTACCGCCCCGTAGGTGAGCGTGTACATGACTTCAGCGAAGTGGAGCAGACACTCAACACGCATGACCGCCGCGAACAGGCAAGCCGCTGCATGGACTGTGGCGTGCCCTTCTGCCACTGGGCTTGTCCCCTGGGCAACAAGTGCCCAGAGTGGAACGATGCCTTGTACAAGGGCAAGTGGGAACTGGCCTACAAGCTTCTCACCTCTACCAACCCCTTCCCCGAGTTCACCGGGCGTATCTGTCCCGCGCTGTGCGAGAAGAGTTGTGTGCTGCAGCTTACCATGCATGAGCCTACCACCAACCGCGAGGATGAGTGCGCCATCATGGAACGTGCCTGGCAGGAGAGTTACATCACTCCCTGCCCTCCTGCAGAGCGCACAGGCAAGAGCGTGGCTGTCATAGGCGCAGGACCTGCGGGACTGAGCACGGCATGGTATCTGAACAAGCAGGGAGTAAGCGTGGATGTGTATGATGCCAACGAGAAGGCAGGAGGACTACTGCGCTACGGCATCCCCAACTTCAAGCTCCAGAAAGAGGTCATCGACAGGCGCATTCACCTGATGGAGGCCGAGGGCATCACGTTCCACTATGGCGTGCGTGTGGAGCTCAAGTCCGACTCCTTCAGCATGGAGGAGATGGAGAAGGCTGTGGGCAAGCATGACGCTTATGTGATAGCCACAGGCACACCCACAGCACGTGACCTGCAGATACCTGGACGCGAGCTCAAGGGGGTACACCTGGCTCTGGAATTGCTGGGACAGCAGAACCGCATACTTGAGGGTGAGCATCCTGCCAAGGACGAATTGGTAAACGCCAATGGAAAGCGTGTGCTGGTGATAGGTGGCGGCGACACAGGGTCGGACTGCATAGGCACGGCACACCGCCAGGGCTGCGTGAGCGTGACTCAGATAGAAATCATGCCCAAGCCTCCTGTGGGCGACAACCCTGCCACTCCATGGCCTGCATGGCCTGTGGTGCTGAAGACTACCAGCAGCCACGAGGAAGGTTGCGAGCGTCGCTGGCTGCTCAACACCAACCACTTCATTGGCAAGAACGGCAAACTGACAGGTGCCGAGGTAGAAGGAGTCATCTGGGAGCCTAACCCACAAGGCGGACGGCCAATAATGAAACTGGACGGACACAAGGAAATCATCCCCTGTGATATGGTGCTGCTTGCCATGGGCTTCCTCAAGCCCCAGCATCCCGACTATCCTGCCGGTGTCTTTGTGACAGGCGACTCCGCCTCGGGCGCAAGTCTGGTGGTGAGAGCCATAGCGGCAGGCAAGAAGACCGCGCAGCAGGTGAAGGACTTCCTGGGCTGAGGGTCAGTTACGAGCGGATAAAGTTATGCGGTTATATGGTGTCCCCCTGGGGGTGACTGCCATATAACCGCATAATCGTATGTCCTTTGGCCTTACGCCTGTCGCATGTGGCCATTACCGTCTCACAGGGAGTTTGCTTTACGCGCCTTAGGGCACGTCAGCCTTGAGCCTGTGATTTTGGCACTTGCAGGACAGTTACTCCTCAGCAAGCAGGATGCGCTGTGCGCGAGGCTGGTTGTAAGCATTCTGCAGGTTGGCATAGTCTGTAAGCCTGTCCTTGCGCACTCCCTGGCTGTACTGGAACGTGCCACTGAAGAAGTTGGTGCTGCCTGTGTTGGGCGTGAAGGTAATCAGGGTGCCATAGCCCAGGTCGGGGTTAGAAGCAGAGTCCTCCAGCGTCTTGGCCGTAAAGGTAAGGCCATAAGTTAGGCTCACGTTGGGACGTGTCTCCGAGGCGAATCTCACTTGATAAACAAGGATGTCTGACTGGTCGGTGAAGTTCCTTGCGCTTTTCTGCAGGGTTGCCATGGCCTGTGGGTCATATACTTGATCCAGGCGCACGCACTTGCTGGCAGTCACCTCTCCACTCTTGTTTTCCGAGTCGGTGTTCAGCGTGGCAGTAATCTGCATGGCCGACAGTGTCTGTCCTGTGGTGAGCAGGTAATAGGTGAAGTAGCCAGAAGTGGGCTTCGGGGTGGGCTCGGGATCATCGCTGCCGCATGCAGTAAGCATGACGAGGCTCGTCACAAGGGTAAGCGCGAGCATCAGAAAACTTTTCTTTCTCATCTTTATTTGTTTTTGGTCATTGTTCGTGGTTAGTTGGCAAAGTCATTCCAGTGGATACACCTTTGCCGTCATTTACCCTGCCAGCCCTGTGTGGTTGCTCTACTACTTGCAGATAGATGCACACGGTGAGGCAAGGCTACATATAAAAAGTGAGGAATCGCTCCGATTAGTCCATGCGGTCACGGTAGTCCTCGTAGGTGTATTCCCGCAAGGTCTCGCGACTGCCATCCATGTGCTCAAGCACGATGGACGGATGGGGAATGCCATTGAACATATTGGTCTTCACCGTAGTGTAGTGCAGCATGTCCTCAAAGATGACCTCGTCACCCACTTGCAGCGGCTTGTCAAAACGCCAGCATCCCATATAGTCACCGCTCAAGCAACTGTTACCCCCCAGCCGATAGACGTAGCCCTGGGGCTTCCTGCCAGCCTCACGCTCCTGGGCATCCAGCCACACCTGCTCAGCAGGCAAAGCCTGGGCACCACGCACGGCGGGCTGGTATGGCATCTCCAGGCAATCGGGCATGTGGCAGGTAAAGGACACATTCAGGATGGCTGTATGCACCCCGTGGTTCTCCACCACATCCACAACCTCGGAGACCAGGCATCCCGTTTGCCACCCAAAGGCACTTCCTGGCTCCAGGATGACCTTGAGGTGAGGATAGCGTGCCCTGAGCGCGCGTATGGTGCTGACAAGCAAAGGCACGTCATAGTCCTTGCGCGTCATGAGGTGACCTCCACCCAGGTTGAGCCATTTCAGTTGCGGAAACCACCGGGCGAACTTCTCCTCCAGATGCACCAGGGTGTGCTGGAGAGCCTGCGCGCTGCTCTCGCAATGGCAGTGGCAATGAAAGCCCTCGATACCCATTGGCAATTGTTCGGGAAGCTGGCTTGCCAGCACGCCGAAACGACTGCCAGGCGCACAGGGATTGTAGAGTTCGGTCTCTATCTCACTGTATTCGGGATTGACACGCAGCCCCATGCTCACCTCGTGGTCACGATAGGCAAGCACCTGGGATGCAAACCGCGCATACTGTGTGATGGAGTTGAAGGTGATGTGGCCGCTGCAGCGAAGTATCTCGGAAAAGTCCCCTGGAGTGTAGGCCGGGCTATAGGTATGCGCCAGCGACCCAAACTCCTCCAGGGCAAGACGTGCCTCAAAGGGGCTGCTGGCCGTGGTGTGCGAGATATACTCACGCATGATGGGAAAGGTCTTCCACAATGCGTATGCCTTGAAGGCAAGGATCACCTCGGCTCCACTCTCCTGTGCCACCTGCTGGATGAGCGAGAGATTGCGCCGCAGAAGTGCCTCGGACAGAAGGTAATAAGGCTTCATCATGTCAGCGTCTGTACAGATGTGTGCGATATGTACAAGGGACAGCCCTTAGTAAACAAGCCTTACGTTGTCAATCCACAGCGTATTGCCCACCGTGCCCACATAGGCTCCACCGTGGCTGCTGTCAAACTTCACCACGATGTGAGTGGGCGTGGTGTCGGCATCAGCCCATCCTTCCTCTACCACAGGAACCAGTTTGCCTTTGCTGTTCTTGGCATAGAACACGCGGTCGCCCGTTATCAGCCCCATCCAGCTCTGGTAGAAACTCTCGCGGGTGATGTCACCGTAGTGAATGGCGAAGGACTTGTTCTCAACCCACCCACTGGTATTCTCGCTGAAACGGTGGCGCATGGTGCCCACCCTCAAGGCATGGATGTTTCCCTCGGCATCCTCCCACCGCTTCTGCAGCAGGCACATGCACTCGCCCATGTCCTTGCCTGCAACCTCCTTCTTCTTGCTGAATCCAGTCTCCCGTATGCGGTTGGCATTGCCTGGAGTATGGTACTTATAGTCAAACTTCAGAGCCTTGGGACGCTTGGTGAAGGGTATTCCCACGCTCATCTTCGACATGGGATTGGAGCTGCTGGTGATAGGCTCCTGCATGGTGCCGGTGTATATGCTCCCTGCAGCCAGCACGCTGATATTGATGATGCCAATGGCCTTGCATTTCACGATGTGCGTGTAGAGCTTGGCACACTTGCCGTGCCCAGGATGCTCATCGGGATACACGCTCACGTTGGTCTTCACCACCCCGGCCACCTTGGCATACACATTACTATTGGCCCAGGGGCATCCACCCTGGTTGGTGAAAGCACGCTGTCCGTCATACTTGCCCGCAGGCCCTACCTCATAGAGTGTCTGGTGCTTGCCGCCTACCAGCACACTCTCGCGGATGTCGCGTGTTATCCAGGTGTTGAAGTCGCCGAACTTGATCAACTCGTCCTCGGCCGACACACACAATGCCAGCATAGCCATGGCACATGTAAGGAATGTCTTCTTCATCTCTATTGTTCTCTATTGTCTGTTGTTGTCATTATCTTGTATCACATGGAGGAGTGCCCTGCAGTACTCAGAACGCCTCGTTGAGGTTGAACTCCACACCGGGCTTGTTCTTGGTCAGTCCGAAGTCCACACGCAGGTTGACGTGCTTCTTGAACTCCCATCGGAAGCCTATGCCCGCATTGGGCAGTATCTGGCTGAAGTAGATGTTCTTGAAGTCGGGGAACACATTGGACGCGCCTGCAAAGACAGCCATGCCAAACCTCTTGCGCAGGTGCTGGCGCAGTTCCACCTGGCCCTCGATGATGTTCTTGTCACGATACCTGCCCTCGTAGTAGCCGCGCATGTGGCTTCCCTCGCCCACCATGGCCAGCATGGTCCAGGGCACCTTGTCGCCATAGTTGAACATGCCATGCAGCTCCATGGCCAGCACACTGCCCTTCCACCCCTTACGGTAAGCCGAGTAGGTGGCCTCGGTGCGCATGAAGCGGCTTCCCTTGCTCAGTTCGGGATAGAACATCTGCGACACACGCAGGTAGTTGCCCCGCGTGGCATTGGTGGCTATATCCCGGCTGTCATACTGCATCACCGCGCCTATGCCCGTTGACAGGATGGACTTGTCTTGCCCATTAAGCAGGTCGGGGCGTTCCATATCGCGCGCATTGATGTTGTTGACCTCCACTTGCGGGCCCAGGTAGAAGTTCTTGGCCACGCGGAACAGGTAGTCGCCACGGAAATAGAGCTGCAGCGCATCGTAGTCACTCTTCTGCTCGCCTCTGATGCCGTTCTTGTAGCCTATGCCCCAGAAGTCCGTAGGCTGACGCTTGAAGCGCGCCTTGTAGGTCCATCGCTGCGCATCGTGCTTCATGTAGTTATTACCATTGAGCGTGAGCAGATACATGCCTGTGATGTACACCGAGAAGAATGCGTTGATATTGCTTCGCTGCAACAGGGAGTCACTTCGGTCCCATGAGTACAGGCCGCTCACACCTCCACCAATGCCCAGGCTTGTGGTCTGGTTGTAGGAGGGCCCTGCCAGGATACCCCAGTCAAAGCGCTTGTTGCGCCCCTTGTTGCTTTCCTTGAAGTACCGCTTCAGTCTCCATCCGAAGTGGTGGGTCTTCTTGCTCATCAACTCCAGCGCGCCGCCCTTGAGCAGCAGGCTGTTCAACTGGTACAGGGTACTGTCGTTGGCGGGAGTGGCACGCAGGGTACCGGTCAGTCCGCTGGCACTATTATCCGGCACGCAGGCTCCCCCTGCCATGCCTGTATTCTCATTGTCGTTGGCCCATGCGCCCAGGCTGCCCGCAGCCACCATGGCACATGCCAGAATGCTCTTTCTCATTTTCACGGCTGCAAAGTTACTGAAAAATCGGACGAGCCATTGTCCAAAAAGGGAATTATGACTACTTTTGCAGGGAAATACGGTACATTCACGCATCCGCTGAAAGGTTCCTTAACACATAAGGACATATTGCCGCACAACATACAGAGTCATGTTTACAGAAGAAAAGATTGCCCCTGCCGACCTCAGACTACTGGAAATTCTCTCACAGACTTTCCCCAATGCCGACAGCGCGAGCACCGAAATCATCAACCTCGAGGCCATCCTCAACCTGCCCAAGGGCACGGAGCACTTTGTGGCCGACATCCACGGAGAGCACGAGGCATTCCTCCATATATTGCGCAACGCAAGCGGAAACATCAAGCGCAAGGTCACCGAGCTCTTTGGGCACCTGCTCACCGCTGCCCAGATAAGGGAACTGTGCACGCTCATCTACTACCCCGAGCGCAGGCTGGAGATGGCAGCCGAGGACACGCCCGAGCAGGACCTCAACGAATACTATGCCTGCACACTCTTCCAACTGGTGCAGGTGTGCCAGTCGGTGACCAGCAAATACACGCGCAGCAAGGTGCGCAAGGCTCTCCCCAAGCAATTTGCCTACATCATCGAGGAGATGCTGCACGAGAGTCCCAATGATGATGACAAGGATGCCTATTTCCACCGCATCATCGAGAGCATCATACAGACGGGGCAGGCACAGAGCTTCATCACAGCCATCTGCTCGGTCATACAGCGGCTGAGCATTGACCAGCTGCACATCCTGGGCGATGTGTTCGACCGTGGCCCAGGTGCCCACATCATCATGGACTACCTGATGGAGCGTGACAACTTCGACATCCAATGGGGCAACCATGATGCCCTGTGGATGGGAGCCGCTGCGGGCAATGACTGCTGCATAGCCAATGTGCTCAGGCTCTCACTGCGCTACTCCAACATGGCCACGCTGGAGGATGGCTATGGCATCAACCTGGTGCCGCTGGCCACGCTGGCCATGGATGCCTATGCCGATGACCCTTGCGAGGGCTTCCTGCCCATCACCGCCGAGGGACAGGTGCCCCTGGGGATGAAGAACCGTATGCTCACGGCACGCATGCACAAGGCCATCACCATCATACAGTTCAAGCTGGAGGCGCAGATGCGGAAGCGTCACCCCGAATGGCAGATGAACTGCCCATTCGGCCTGGAGAGCATCGACTTCGAGCAGAAGGCATGCCTGCTGGATGGCAAGGCCTATCAGCTGAAGGACAGCAACCTGCCCACCGTGTCGCCCGACTCGCCCACCACGCTCACCAATGCCGAGGCCGAACTGGTGAGGAGGCTGCGGCACTCGTTCCTCATCTCGGAAAAGTTGCAGAAGCACATACAGCTGCTCTTCTCGCATGGATGCCTATATAATATATGTAATGGCAATCTGCTCTTCCATGCCTCTGTGCCCATGAATGCCGACGGCACACTCAAGGAGGTGGAACTGTGCGGACAGAGCTACAGCGGCCGCGAACTCATGCACCACATAGGCATGTACATGCGCTCGGCCTTCCAGCCCGACACGCCCAAGGCAGAGCGCAACAATGCCCGTGACTACTTCTGGTACCTGTGGTGCGGACAGGACTCGCCCCTCTTTGACAAAGACCGCATGACCACCTTTGAGCGCTATATGCTGGCCGACAAGAGCACTTACCACGAGGAGAAGGGCTGGTACTACACCCTGCGCGAGCAGCCCGAGGTGTGCGACCGCATCCTGGATGCCTTTGGCGTGCAGGGGGACAACCGCCACATCATCAACGGGCATGTGCCTGTGCATGCAGCCCAGGGCGAGAACCCCATCAAGGCCGGGGGGCGGCTCATGGTCATCGACGGGGGCTTTGCCAAGGCTTACCACAACACCACGGGCATTGCGGGCTACACACTCGTGTATCATAGCCGGGGCTTCCAGCTCATCCAGCATGAGCCATTCACCAGCACACGCGACGCAATCCTGAGGCAGACCGACATCAAGAGCAGTACCCAGATAGTGGAGATGAGCGGAAAGCGCATACGCGTGAAGGACACCGACAAGGGACGGCAACTGCAGACGCAGATTGACGAACTGCGCCAGTTGCTCTATGCCTACAGGCATGGCATACTGAAGGAGAACTCCAAGAGATAGACCACACACCCATCACCCCACACATGCACGACCACATGAGACTGATAGAGATGACAGGCGGACTGGGCAGCCAGATGTTCATCTATGCCATGTACCTGGGCATGCGCCAGCAGTTTGGCGAGGATGTGCGCATCGACGTCACCGACCTCCTGAACCGCCCTGTGTACCACGGCTATGAGCTGCACAAGGTATTCCACCTCCCCCCTTGCGAGTTCCGCATCCACCGCATACTGAAAAGGGTGCTCGAGGGCACCATCTTCCGCGTCATCCTCGAGCAGCGCCAGCACGGCTGTATGGATGCCTACCGCAAGCCCATGCGCTGGCCCTGGATATACTACAAGGGGAGTTACCAGGACGAGCGCTACTTCCTGGACGTGGAGAATGAGGTGCGCGAGGCGTTTACCTTTGACGACAGCAAGTTCAGCGACAGGACACGCCTGTGCCTGGAGCACCTGCGACGCGACCCCAGGGCAGTGTCGATACATGTGCGGCGTGGCGACTACACCCTGCCCAAGCACTGGCAACCCATGGGACAATATGCCAGCACAGCCTATTTCCTCAATGCCATCGAGAGCATGAGCAAACTGATGCCGGGAGCACACTATTATGTGTTCTCGGATGACCTGCAGTGGGTGCGCGACAACCTTCCGCTGGAAAGTGCCAACTTCATAGACTGGAACACGGGCGGGGACAGCTGGCAGGACATGATGCTCATGAGCAACTGCCGCCACAATATCATATCCAACAGCGCCTTCTCCTGGTGGGCGGCATGGCTCAACAACCACACCGACAAGATAGTGATGGCCCCACGCCAGTGGAGTGCCACGCAGCCAGCCACCGACCTGGTGCCTGACTCCTGGCTGCTCATCGAGAATGTCCCCTCGAAGGACAACCCCACCGAGGGAGCCCAGGACTGAGCATGTGCCCCTCACACGGCAAGGCAGGCCAAGGGCAAGAATCCCGTTCCCAGCAAGCGCATGCGCCCCGTTGCCCCCTCCACACAGAAAATCCCCCTCCGCCTTTCACAAGGCAGAGGGGGCACTCTTCAATCATTATTATGGTTTATTCACGTATGTTCCGTTGGTGTGGCAGCCGTCACCTGACACGCCTGTAGCCATATCTGGCCACGGTTCCCAGCTCCTCCTCGATGCGCAGCAACTGGTTGTACTTGGCCATGCGGTCGGTGCGCGACAGGGAGCCAGTCTTTATCTGGCCAGAGTTGGTAGCCACAGCGATGTCGGCTATAACGGTGTCTTCTGTTTCACCTGAGCGGTGAGAGGTCACGGTGGTATAGCCGTGGCGGTGTGCCATCTCGATTGCGTCGAGAGTCTCGCTGAGGGAACCAATCTGGTTTACCTTTATCAATATGGAGTTGGCCGCGCCCATGGCGATGCCCTTCTCCAGGAACTTCACGTTTGTGACAAAGAGGTCATCGCCCACCAACTGGCACTTGTGTCCCAGCCTCTGGGTCAGCAGCACCCAGTTGTCCCAGTCGTTCTCGTCGAGCCCGTCCTCAATAGAGTCGATGGGATAAGCGTCCACCAGGTGCTCCAGGAAGTCAATCTGCTCTGCTGCCGAGAGTCTCTTGCCATTGGGGTCTTTCTGCTTGCCGTTCTTGAGTTGCTTGTAGTCATAGAACCACTTGCCCTCCTCCTGCACGGCAAACTCCGAGGCTGCGCAGTCCATGGCAATCCTCACGTCCTTTCCAGGCTCGTAACCGGCTGCCTTGATGGCATTGCAGATAATCTGCAGGGCATCCTCGATTCCATCGAGTGCGGGGGCAAAGCCGCCCTCATCGCCCACTGCCGTCGAGAGTCCACGCTGCTTGAGCAACTTGGCCAGGTTGTGGAACACCTCTGCGCCCATGCGCACAGCCTCGCTCTCGCTGCTTGCCCCCACAGGGCGTATCATAAACTCCTGGAAGGCGATAGGCGCATCGGAATGCGCTCCACCGTTGATGATGTTCATCATGGGCACAGGCAGCACATGTGCGTTTGCCCCACCTATATAGCGGTAAAGGGGCAGGCCCAGCGACCTGGCTGCAGCCTGAGCCACAGCCAGGCTCACTCCAAGTATGGCATTGGCTCCCAGGCGGCTCTTCGTGGGCGTGCCGTCCAGGTCTATCATTTTCTGGTCCAGTGCCCGCTGGGCATACACGTCATCGCCCAGCAATGCGGGAGCAATCACCTCGTTGACGTTCTTCACGGCCTTCAGAGTACCCTTGCCCAGGTAGCGGTTCTGGTCTCCGTCACGCAGTTCGAGTGCCTCGTTCTCGCCCGTGCTTGCACCCGATGGTACAGCCGCACGGCCCATCACGCCATTCTCCAGTGTCACATCCACTTCCACAGTGGGATTGCCACGGGAGTCCAATATCTCGCGTGCATGTATCTTCTGTATTCTCATCACTATATCTCCTTTCTGTTATTCTTGCTGTTCAACGTGTCATAATCACGCCCGCGCCTCACATCTCGGCCTTCACGCGGGCAGTCCATTCGTCAAGGCGGGCCTCCGTCTGGTCACTCTCGTTCATCTCATCCAGGGCACACCCTATCCAGTGTCCGTCCACGATGGACTCCGACTCGCAGGGGCTATAGCCCTCGGTGCTCATGCCCGCGCCTATGAGTGTGGCTCCCTCGCACGCCTGGCGAACAAGTGCCATGGCATTGCAGAAGGTGTCGGGGTAACATGCCGAGTCACCGCAGCCAAACAGGGCAACCTTCTTGCCAGCGAGGTCGCATCGCTTGAGCACCTCCACGCCATCGTACCAGTCATCCTGCAGCTCACCATCACCCCAGGTGCTGCTGCCCAGCACCAGCACATCGTGGTCACGCACCACACTCTCGTCCAGGTCTGCCACGCTGATCACTTGTCCAGCGCCCAGTTTCTCCGCCACTCGCGAAGCAAGGCTCTCGCAGGTTCCCGTGGTGGAACCATATACGACTACAATCTTGTCCATATCTGTTATCTTCGTTAGTATGAAGTTCAACACACTGGGACTTCCTAATCCCGGTGCAAAGGTACGGGCATATCCCCAATGCCGCAATACTCAAAAATCATGGTTCTCACCTACCTACATTTGAGTACAGGCGCTGTGCGAGGAGGCTTTTCTGTGGGAGGAAATGGGAGATTGGGGCTGTTGTATGTCCTATTTGCGACGCGAGTCCCGCAGGATTGCAGGAAAATGCGTACCTTCGCATACCCAATCGGCCACCGTGCCACTATCGCTACACACATGACCGTCACACTCATCATCCTTGCCCTCACCGTGGGGCTGTTTATCTGGGGCCGTGTGCGCTCCGACATCATCGCCCTGTGCGCCCTGGCTGCCCTCCTGGCCCTGGGCATACTCACTCCTGCCGAAGCCCTGGCCGGCTTCTCGTCACCCATAGTAGTGATGATGGCGGGCCTCTTTGTGGTGGGAGGGGCCATCCTGCAGACCGGCCTGGCCCGCAGCATAGGCCAGCGCCTGATGCGCCTCTCGCATGGCCACGAGACCCTCACCTTCCTGCTCCTCATGCTGGTCACCTCTGTCATCGGCGCCTTTGTGAGCAACACGGGCACCGTGGCCCTGATGATGCCCATCGTGGTGAGCATGGCGGCCCAGGCAGGATTCCAGTCGTCGCGCATGCTCATGCCGCTGGCCTTCGCGGGCAGCCTGGGCGGCATGCTCACCCTCATAGGCACGCCGCCCAACCTGGTCATCGACGAGACCCTGCGCGAGGCTGGCTATCAGGGGCTGGCCTTCTTCTCCTTCCTGCCCGTGGGCATCGTGTGCATCGTGGTGGGCACCCTGGTACTGCTCCCGCTGAGCAAGTGGTTCCTGGTGCGCAGGGAGAGCCGCAGCCAGGACCGCGCTCCCCTCCAGGCATCCGCCGGGAAACTTGCGCAGCCAGGTGCGGCACCAGCCACAGGGAGAGGCAAGGCCAAGGGCACGGGCAAGTCACCGGCCGACCTGGCCCAGGAGTATGACCTGGCCAGGCGCATACGCCGCTACAGCGTGCCTGCCGAATCGCCCGTCCTGGGCAGGAAAGTGGGAAGCCTGAGGCTGCAGGAGACCTACGGGGTGTCTATCGTGGAGATACGCAACGAGCGCCTGAGACACCTGACGCTGCTCAAGGACGTGCAGCAGAATATGGCCACGGCCAGCAGCGTGCTTGCCGAGAGCGATATCCTGTATGTGACCGGAGGGGACGAGGGCATGGACCGCATGGAGCATGACCTGCGGCTCAACAGGCAGCAGGACAACACGCTGAGCTTCTACGACCTGGGGCTGGTGGAGCTCATCGTCACGCCCGAGTCGAGAGTCAACGGCATGAAGATACGCGAGGCACAGCTTAGAAAGAAACTCAGAATCAATGTCCTGGGCATGCGCAACGGAGGCAGTTACCGCTCGCACCGCCTGGCGGATGCCAAACTGGAGACTGGCGATGTGCTGCTGGTGCAGGGCAAGTGGCAGGATATCCTGCGGCTCACCGATGACAATGACAACTGGGTGGTGCTTGGCCACCCCGAGCAGGCCCTGCGCCACGTCACCCTCGACTATAAGGCTCCGCTGGCAGCAGTCATCATGCTGGGCATGGTGGCCATGATGGTGCTCGACATCATCCCCACCGCACCTGTCACCGCAGTCATCATCGCTGGCCTGCTCACCGTGCTCACCGGCTGCCACCGCAGCGTGGAGGCAGCCTACAAGAGCATCAACTGGGAGAGTATCGTGCTCATAGCAGCCATGATGCCGATGTCCACCGCGCTGGAGAAGACTGGCGTGTCGCAAGCCGTGTCCTCGGCTCTGGTCAGCTCGCTGGGCAGCCTGGGACCCACGGCCTTGCTGGCGGGACTGTACCTCACCACCTCTGTGCTCACCATGTTTATCAGCAACACAGCCACCGCTGTGCTCATGGCCCCCATTGCCATGGTGGCATCCAGCAGGTGCGGTGTGAGTCCGCATGCCTTCCTCTTTGCCGTCACCCTGGGCGCGAGCATGTGCTTTGCCTCGCCCTTCTCCACGCCTCCCAATGCTCTGGTGATGAAGGCGGGCAACTACTCCTTTGCCGATTATGTGAAGGTGGGACTGCCTCTGCAGGTCATCATCGGCATAGTCATGGTGGCGCTGCTGCCCTGGCTGTTCCCCTTCTGAAGGGGGCATGGTCTCCCCCGGGCCCGGCACCAGGACGGCAGGCCGGGCGGATGCGCCATTCAACGCAGCGCGCTGCATTGGCGATCGCAGTGCGCTGCGTTGGCAATCGCAGCCGCATGCGTTGGCAATCGCAGCGCGCTGCGTTTCTGCCCCCATGCTGATGACCCCATGAGGGCAATGGGGCACACGGCTTGCCCCAGGCTCCTTTCCAGGAAAGCCCACCCCCTTCCTTTCGCTCCAGGACAAATGCACGCATGCACCTCCCGCCCCGGTGTCCAGGGCACACCAGCATGCCCGCACATATCTCACACATCACCACAAAGGCTGGGGAAGGGCATACCTTTAGTCCTGGGATATTTACATATTTTAAGAAAAAAGCCGTACCTTTGCAGGCCGTAAGACTTAATCAAAATCCAACAGTTCTTGATGAACAAACTCAGCTTTGCGCCGCGCATTGTAAGTGAACTGCGGCATTACAACAGGGAGAAATTCATGGCCGACCTCATGGCTGGCCTCATTGTGGGCATCGTGGCCCTTCCACTGGCCATCGCCTTCGGCATCGCCTCGGGGGTGTCGCCCTCGCAGGGTATCCTCACCGCCATCATCGGCGGCTTCATCGTGAGTGCCCTGGGAGGCAGCAAGGTGCAGATAGGAGGCCCCACGGGCGCGTTCATTGTCATTATCTATGGCATTGTCAATGACCCGCAGCTGGGACTCTCGGGGCTGATGATAGCCACCATGCTCGCAGGCGTGTTCCTCATCCTGCTGGGCGTGTGCCGCCTGGGCACCATCATCAAGTTTATCCCCTATCCCATCGTGGTGGGCTTTACCAGCGGTATAGCCGTCACCATCTTCACCACCCAAATCAAGGACCTGCTGGGACTGAGCATTGAGGGCAAGCTGCCAGGCGACTTCCTGAGCAAGTGGGTGGTGTACCTGCAGCACATCGACACCATCGACTGGGTCACAGCAGCCGTGGGCGTGCTGAGCATCCTCATCATCGCCCTCACGCCCAAGGTGTCCAAGAAGATTCCCGGATCGCTCGTGGCCATCATCGTGATGACGGTGGGCGTGTATTTCCTCAACTCTGCCACCAGCCTGCATGTGAGCACCATCGGCGACCAGCTTGGCGAGATAAAGGCCAGCATACCGTCCCTCACCATGCCCGACATCACCTGGGAGGGGCTCAAGGGGCTGTTCCCCACAGCCATGGTGATAGCGGTGCTGGGCGCCATCGAGTCGCTGCTGTCGGCCACCGTGGCCGATGGTGTGTGTGGCGATCGCCACAACTCCAACCAGGAGCTCATCGGGCAGGGCGTGGCCAACCTGTGTACGCCACTCTTCGGAGGCATCCCCTGCACAGGTGCCATCGCACGCACCATGACCAATATCAACAACGGCGGACGCACTCCCATGGCGGGCATCTTCCATGCCATCGTGCTGCTGGTCATCTTCCTGGCTCTCATGCCACTGGCCGCATACATCCCCATGGCATGCCTGGCGGGCGTGCTGGTGGTGGTGTCCTACGGCATGAGCGGCTGGCGCACCTTCCTGCAGATAATGCGCAACCCCAAGAGCGACATCACCGTGCTGGTGGTCACCTTCCTGCTCACCGTCATCTTTGACCTCACGGTGGCCATCGAGGTGGGACTGCTCATTGCCTGCCTGCTCTTCATGCGCCGCATGGCCGAGACCACACAGGTAAAGGTAATCGCCGACGAGATAGACCCCAACGAGGAGACCGATGCCGAAGTGCACGAGGAGCACCTGGCCATCCCCCGGGGGGTGGAGGTGTACGAAATCAACGGCCCCTACTTCTTTGGCATCGCCAACAAGTTTGACGACATCATGGCCACCATGGAGCAGCGGCCCAAGGTGCGCATCATACGCATGCGCCGTGTGCCGTTCATCGACTCCACAGGCATACACAACCTGCAGAACCTGTGCCAGATGAGCCATCGCGAAGGCACGCACATCGTGCTCTCGGGCGTGCAGCCCAACGTGTTTGCGGTGCTGGAGAAGAACGGATTCTGCCATATGCTGGGCAAGGACCACATCTGCCCCAACATCAACGTGGCACTGGAGAAGGCCAGGGAGATAGCAGAGCGCGCGTGAGCCTCAATGGATGGTTAGGGCTGGACGGTGTCACACACGGCGCCGCCCAGCCCTAACTGCATAAGCATGGAGCCAATTCCCGCAGAAAAGGGAAATTAGAGGCAGCGCAACCCTTGCCAATAGCGGAATAAAGCGTACCTTTGTAAACCGCGTGCGCACAAGGGCACGCATGTACCAAAAAGACTCTGACAATGAAACGCAGAACACTGAAAAGACTGACCAGCAGCCTGTGCGGAGAACTCTTCGCAGAATGTGTGGTAGCATCGCATTTCCACAAGGACAAGCAGGAACAGACCGACCAGATAATGGTGAAGATACTGAACACACAGGACAGCCTGCTCGCGCGGCTCTCGCATGTGGAGCCCGGAAGCGTGAGGGCTTTCTTCAAGAAATACCACCAGGACCTGGAGACCCTGCGCCAGGAGACTGAGCAGATGATAGGACAGCTGGGATAACCCAGGGCACACGGCACTGCGTGCCTTTCCCCCAAGGGCACACGCGCCATGCCACACAGCACAGCAAGCAACACGCAGCAAAACCACCGCATGAACCAGAGATTCTACAGACGGATACTGTACAGATGGCTGGGCTTCTCGGAAGTGGTCACCGAGCCACGGCCCGAGAAGTACATCATCGTGATGGCTCCGCACACGAGCAACTGGGACTTCATCATCGGAAACCTCTACTCACGAGCCGAGGGGTTCCGCTGCAACTTCCTCATCAAGAAGGAATGGTTCTTCTGGCCCATGGGGAAACTGATGCGCAGGATGGGGGGCATACCCGTATATCGCGACAAGCAGATGGGCTCCACCGACAGGCTGGCACTGCTGGCCAGGGAGTCGCACACGTTCCACCTGTGCATCACACCCGAGGGGACACGCAAGCGCAACAGCGAGTGGAAGCGCGGATTCTACTACATCGCGCTCAAGGCGGGGCTGCCCATACTGCTGTATGGACTGGACTACAGGGAGAGAAAGATCGAATGCACCAAGACCATCATACCCAACGGCGACGTGGAAGGACAGATGGCCGAGATAAAGGACTACTTCACACGCTTTGTGGCAAGAAAGCCCGAAAACTTTGCAATATAGATGAACAGGAACATCAAGGTGGCACTGGCACTGGCAGCCATGTGCCTCGTGGGAGCAGGACAAGCCTGGGCGCAGACCGACACCAAGGCAATGCGCACAGCGCTGGCCGACTACATAGAGAACTACAACCGCAATGCCACCTGCTACACGAGCTACGACCGCGTGACCGTGGAGGACATCAGCGTGAGCCAGGAGGAGCGCAAGGTACACATCTACCTGAGCGAGGGATTCCTGGGACAGCCGTTCACTCCCGAGTCGGTAAAGAGCATCAACGACAACATACAGCAGCGGCTGCCCAAGTCGCTGCAGGACTACAAGGTGGTGGTGTATGCCGACGGCACGCCCATCGAGCAGCTTGTGCCCGTAAACCTGACCGACGGCAAGGACACATCAAGGGTCTATGGCAAGCGGGACTATAAGGGGCATCCCTGGGTACAGAGGGAGGAGCTGCCCTACTCTGTCACACACGGGCTGCAGGGCAGGCACCTGTGCCTGTGGGCCAGCCACGGCAAATACTACAGCAACAGCGCACAGAAGTGGGTGTGGCAACGCCCACGGCTGTTCTGTACCACCGAGGACCTCTTCACACAGACCATAGTGGTACCTTACCTCATGCCCATGCTGGAGCGTGCAGGAGCCTGCGTGTTTACACCGCGCGAGCGGGACTGGCAGAAGAACGAGGTGGTCGTGGACAATGACGCACCTGGCTCCAACGGACTGTACCAGGAGGTCAACGGCAAACAGGAGTGGACCGACGGGGGCACGGGATTTGCCTACCGCCGCGCATACTACCAGGATGGGGACAGCCCCTTTGCCGACGGCACTTGCCGCATGGCCGAGAGCGTGGGCGGAAAGAAGTCGGCCAGTGTGGTGGTGTGGAAGCCTGTCATACCCACCGAGGGGGACTACGCGGTATATGTGTCCTACCACACCTACCCTGGCAGCGTGGATGACGCACACTATGTGGTGCGGCATCAGGGCATCGACACCCCCTTTACCGTCAACCAGCAGATGGGTGGTGGCACCTGGGTGTATCTGGGCACCTTCCGCTTCAGCGCGGATGACCTGGACAACAACTGCGTGCTGCTCACCAACCAGAGCGACTCCAGGGGTGTGGTGTCGGCCGATGCCGTGCGCTTCGGAGGCGGAATGAGCAACATCGTGCGCTCAGACAGCACCATGTCCTATGCCCTGGCCAGCGGACTGCCGCGCTTTCTGGAGGCGGCCAGATACTCGGCACTATGGTATGGATTCCCGCTGGACACCTACAGCGTAAAGGATAACGATGACTACGGAGACGACATCAACGTGCGCTCCCGCACAGAGAACTACCTGGGCAGGGGCAGTGTGTTCCTGCCAGGAGACAGCGGGCTGTGCGTGCCACTCGAACTGAGCATGGCTCTCCACAGCGACGCCGGATTCCGCAAGGACAGTTCGATAGTGGGCTCGCTGGGCATCTACACAGCCGACTTCTACGGCGGTGTCACCGGCGCAGGGCTCTCGCGACTCACAAGCCGAGACCTGGCAGACATCGTGATGACGCAGGTGTATGGCGACCTGACGAGCACCTATGGACAATGGACGCGCAGGCAGATGTACAACCGCAATTATGGGGAGACGCGCGAACCGCAATACCCGGCCATCATCCTGGAGATGCTGAGCCACCAGAACTGGGCCGACATGCGCATGGCGCACGACCCCAACTTCAAGTTCACCATGGCAAGGGCTATCTACAAGGGGATATTGCGCTACCTGGCGGCCGTACACAAGCGCGAGGCAGTGGTGCAGCCCCTGCCTGTAAACAGCTTGTGCAGCGTGACAGACACACACAGGGGGAAGGCAAGGCTCTCATGGCAGCCCACCGTGGATGCCCTGGAGGAGACCGCCCGACCCACGAAATACATCATCTACACCAGCCGGGGAGGCGCAGGCTTCGACAATGGCACGGCTGTTGACGCACGCTCCACGGCTGCCGACATCGACCTGGAGCCAGGGGTGATGTACCGATTCCGCGTGACTGCAGCAAACAGCGGGGGCGAGAGCATGCCATCAGAGGAGGTGTGCTGCTACATGGCCTCGGCCGACGCACCGCATATCCTGGTGGTGGATGGCTTCCAGAGGGTGGCAGGCCCCAAGGCTTTCAACAACGAGAAGACCTCGGGATTTGACATGAGCCAAGACCCTGGCGTAGCCGACGTGAGGACTCCGGGCTTCTGCGGCTACCAGCTGTACTTTGGCAAGGATGGCTGCGGCAAGGAGAACAGCACGGGGCACGGCTACAGCGGCAGCGAGCTGGAGGGGATGGTGCTGGCAGGAAACACGCATGACTGGGCTTGTGTGCATGCCGCCGAGATTCTGCGTGGCGGGCAGTACAACATCAGCAGCTGCGTGGCATCGGCTTGCACGGCAATAGATGCGGGGCAGTTTGCCATGGCCGACTTTGCCTTTGGCGCACAGCAGGCTGATGGCTACAGCATGCGCTCCTACAAGACGTTCACCCCCGAGGTGCGCAACCTCATGGAGCAACTCACGAGCAGCGGCAAGGGTGTGCTGGTGAGCGGGGCATACATCGGAACGGACATGGCCACGCCCGCCGAGCAGCAGTTCCTGGACCGCATGCTGAAATGGACATCCAAGGCATCGGTCTTCGCCGACAACAGCATGACGGTGCAGGGCATGAACACACAGGCTACCTTATACACCGAGCCCAATGAGGCACATTACTGGGTGCGCCACATGGACGTGCTGCAGCCAGCGGCACAGGCTTTCCCCACCATGCTCTACGGTGACAGCCAGCAGGCCTCGGCCGTGGCCTACCAGGGAAGCGACTACAAGGCCATCTCATTTGGCTTCCCCCTGGAGTGCATCACCTCAGACGAGGCACGCGGTGCCATCTTCGCGGCAGCCATACAGTTCCTGCTGGGGAATTAGGACAAGAAGCATAACACACACATTATATATATATGTACCAGATAACATGTAACGAGAAGGGGTCCAGGACGCTCGCAGTAATGGAGGAGCATCTGGAGACCATAGAGAAGCACAAGCTCTTCAGCGACTTGCTGGACAGCAACGGCATCGTAAACGAGAATGTGCTGGAGAAACTGCGCCTCAACGTGCGCTCTATGCTCAACACCGAGCACCCGGATGCCGGGTTGCTGAAGTTGTGCCAGGACATCCTGTTCCACGACAACATGAAGGCACGCGGACTGCACCAGCTCATCCTGCTCTACCTGGACTGGGAGAAGGACAAGCTGGAGGCTCTGAAACCGGAACTGGAGACGGAGAGCGAGAGTTGAGCAACGCCACACACCAACTGACCGACTGGCTACCCACCACACGGCGCGAGATGGACTTGCGGGGGTGGGACTACGCTGACGTGATACTGTTCAGCGCAGACGCCTATGTGGACCACCCTTCCTTTGGAGCGGCGGTCATAGGCCGTGTCATGGAGGCCGAGGGACTGCGAGTGGCCATCGTGCCACAACCCGACTGGCACGGAGACTTCCGCGACTTCAAGCGGCTGGGACGGCCACGGCTCTTCTTCGGCATCGCACCTGGCTGCATGGACTCGATGGTGAACAAATACACAGCGGCACGACGGCTCCGCAGCGAGGATGCTTACAGTCCCGACGGGCGGCACGACATGAGGCCAGAGTACCCCACCATCGTATATACCCGCATCCTGCGCCAGCTTTATCCCGATGTGCCGGTGGTGCTGGGAGGCATCGAGGCCAGTCTGAGGCGAGTGATGCACTACGACTACTGGCAAGAGCGGTTCCGGCCAAGCATCCTGATTGACAGCCATGCCGACATGATTACCTACGGCATGGGCGAAAAGCCAACCATCGCGCTGTGCCAACTGCTCACAGGAGCACTGGAGGAAAGTCACCCCAGCCTGTTCTATGACGAGAACGGCGAGGCCTTCATCACCCGAGCCACCTTTCACCAGGTGACCCAGGAATGGAAGGAGGTACCGCAGACTGTATCGCTCTACCGCAAGGAGGATATTCCTGGAGGCATCCGCAAGGAAGATATCGTGCTGCACAGCTTTGAGGAGTGCATGCGTGAGCCACGCCTTCATGCCGACAACTTCCGCCATGTGGAGGAGGAGAGCAACAAGCTGCGGGCACAAAGGCTGCTGCAACAGACCGGCGAGCAATGGGTGGTGGTGAACCCACCCTTCCCACCACTCACGCAGGAGGAGCTTGACCATAGCTTTGACCTGCCCTATACGCGGTTGCCTCATCCCAAGTACAAGGGGAAGCGCATCCCGGCCTACGAGATGATCAAGTTCAGCGTGTGCCTGCACCGTGGCTGCTTCGGCGGCTGCGCCTTCTGCACCATCAGCGCGCACCAGGGCAAGTTCATCATGAGCCGCTCCAAGGAGAGCATCCTGAAGGAGGTGGAAGCCATCACCCACATGCCTGACTTCAAGGGCTACCTGAGCGACCTGGGAGGGCCCAGCGCCAACATGTACATGATGCACGGGCGCAATCCCAAGGCATGCCAGGCATGCAAGAGGCCCTCGTGCATCCATCCGCAGATTTGCCCCAACCTCAATGGCGACCATCGCCCCTTGCTGGAGGTATATCGCGCGGTGGACCGCATGCCGGGCATCAAGAAGAGTTTCATAGGCAGCGGCGTGCGCTACGACATGCTCCTGCACGACTGGAAGGACGAGACGCTGAACCGCTCGGCGCGTGAGTACACACGCGAACTGATTCTGCATCATGTGAGCGGAAGGCTAAAGGTGGCTCCCGAGCACACCTCAAGCAGGGTGCTGGGACTGATGCGCAAGCCACCCTTCAGCCAGTTCAGGCAGTTTAAGCGGATATTCGATGACATGTGCCGAAGCCAGCACTTGCGCCAGCAGATAATCCCCTACTTCATCAGTAGCCACCCTGGATGCCATGCCGAGGACATGGCCGAACTGGCCATCGAGACCAAGCAACTGGACTTCCAGCTCGAGCAAGTGCAGGACTTCACACCCACGCCACTCACCGTAGCCACCACCTGCTGGGCTACCGGCTACCACCCCTACACACTCGAACCGGTGTTCTGCGCACGCTCACCCAAGGAGAAGGAGCAGCAGCGCATGTTCTTCTTCTGGTACAAAAAGGAGGAGAGGCACCGCATCGAGACTTACCTGCGCGGCATCGGACGCCAGGACTTACTCAAGAGATTGTTTAACAAATAACATAGAAAGATTATGGCAAAAGAATGGTTTGAATGTAAAGTGAGATATGACAAGACCCTGGAGACGGGTCTGCTGAAGAAGGTGACCGAGTCGTACCTGGTGGACGCACTCAGTTTCACCGAGGCCGAAAAGCGTTTCCTGGAGGAACTGGAGCCCATGATGTCGGGCGAATACAACATCAGCGACATCAAGCGCGCCAAGATAGCCGAGCTCTTTGAGAGCATCGACACCACCGACGACAAGTGGTACAAGGCCAAGATTGCCTATATCGCCTACGACGAGAAGACGGGCGCGGAGAAGCGCACAAACCAGATTATGCTCATCCAGGCCAAGGACCTGCGTACAGCAGTCAAGAATCTGGACAAGGGGATGCAGGGAACCCTGGGCGACTGGGACATCATCTCTATCGCCGAGACACCTATCATGGACATCTTCAAATTCTCGGCAGATGGAACAGACAGCGGCTCAGAAAACAAATGAGGTGCTCTGCTCACTGCCACAGGGCATACAGCTGGTGGCAGTGAGCAAGTACCATCCCGCCGAAGTCATACGCCAGGTGTACGAGGGAAGCGGGCAGCGGGTCTTTGCTGAAAGCCATGCCCAGGAACTCCAGCAGAAGCACGAGGCTCTGCCCAAGGATATCCAGTGGCATTTCATCGGACATCTCCAGCGCAACAAGGTGAAGGCCATCGTGCCCTACATCTCGCTCATACACTCGGTGGACTCGCCGCGCCTGCTTGCGGAAATCAACAAGCAGGCTCTGGCAGCAGGCCGACAGATTGACTGCCTGCTACAGCTGCATGTGGCACAAGAAGAGACAAAGTTCGGCTTTACGCCCCAGGAATGCCTGGACTACCTGGACACAGGCGAGTGGCGGCAGATGACGGGAGTCAGGCTGCGCGGGATGATGTGCATGGCCAGCAATGTGACAGACGAGCAGCAGATAGCCCGCGAGTTTGACACAGCATGGCACACGTTCACGCAAGCCCGCAACACCTACTTCAGCGGAAGCACATGGTTTGACACCCGCTCCTGGGGCATGAGTCACGACTATCACATCGCCCTGCAGCACGGAAGCAACATGATACGCGTGGGTACTGCCATCTTTGGCCCCCGACAATACTGATAGGCCAATCCCCATACATGTTGGAGGGAATTATTTTCCATATAGGCATGAAAATTGCACAAAAGAGGAACAAAGGTGCAACTTTCATGCCTCTTTTCTTGGAGAATTGTTAAATTGCCTTTAACTTTGCACAAATAATTAAGCATTGTGCAATGACAGACATCACGAAAGTACCTTCGTTCAACAAACTGGTAGAGAGCAGCATCAAAAAGTACTGGGACATGGACTCCATGTCTGACTATGGCGTGTGTACCTTTCAATATAAGGACGTGGCACGCATCATCGAGAAGATGCACATACTCTTCGAAAGCGCGGGCATACAAAAGGGAGACCGTATCGCCCTCTGCGGGCGGAACCTGAGCCGCTGGGGTGCCGCATTCTTCAGCATACTTACCTACGGGGCTGTGGCTGTGCCCATACTGCATGAGTTCCACCCCTCACAGGTACACGACATAGTGAATCACAGCGGGGCACGCTTGCTCTTCGTGGGCGACAAGGTGTGGCCCAAACTGGAGGCAAAGGCAATGCCCGCGCTTGAGGGCATCATATCCCTGGTGGACTACAGCCTGCTCACATGTTCCAACGAGAAACTCTCCCACGCACGGCAGAACCTCAACCTGCTCTTCGGCGAGAAATATCCCCTCAACTTCAGAGCCAAGCACGTTTGCTACCACGAGGACAAGCCTGATGAACTGGCACTTATCAACTACACCAGCGGAACGACCAGCAATTCCAAGGGCGTGATGATACCCTACCGTGCCCTGTGGAGCAACTGTGACTTCGCAGTAAATGTCCTGGGCCAGCAGATAAAGGCGGGTGACAAGGTGCTGAGCATGCTACCCATGGCTCACACGTACGGGATGGCATTCGAGTTCCTGTTTGAGTTTACCTACGGAGTACACATCAACTTCCTCACCAAGGTAGCGTCGCCTACCGTGCTGATGCGTGCCCTGGCCGATGTGAAGCCCTGCATCCTCATCGTGGTCCCACTCATTATCGAGAAGGTAGTGCGCAAGGCCGTGCTTCCAAAGATTCAGGACGTGCGCGTGAGAATGCTCATGAAGATGCCTGTCATAGGCCAGAGCATCAAGCAGCGCATCTGCGACAAGCTCACACAGGCTTTGGGAGGCAACTTCTACGAGGTCATCATAGGTGGGGCCGCACTCAACAGGGAGATTGAGGAACTGCTGCACGACATCGGCTTCCATTATACAGTGGGCTACGGAGCCACCGAGTGCGCGCCCATCATCTGCTACAACGACTACAGCAAGCAGGTCATAGGCAGCTGTGGACGCAACGTCATCCACCAGGAACTGATGATTGACAGCCCCGATCCTGCCACCATCCCGGGCGAGATACTCACTCGCGGACTGAATGTGATGCTGGGCTACTACAAGAACGAGGAGGCCACGGCCAAGACACTGGACAAGGACGGCTGGTATCACACGGGCGACCTGGGCACGATGGATGCCGACGGCAACGTCTTCATCAAGGGACGCAGCAAGAACATGCTGCTCGGTGCCAACGGCCAGAATATCTATCCCGAGGAGATTGAGGACAAGCTGAGCAGTATGTCGCTTGTGAGCGAGTGCCTGGTGGTGCAGCGGGGTGAGAAACTGGTGGGACTCGTGTATCCCGACCAGGAGCAGATTGCCACACTGGGCCTGAAGTCCGAGGATATCGAGGCCATCATGGAAAAGAACCGCCAGGACATCAACCCCACACTGCCCGCTTATGCCCAGTTGACAGCCATCAAGGTGATGGACCAGGAGTTTGAGAAGACTCCCAAGAAGAGCATCAAGCGATTCCTCTACACCCAGGAGTAAGGCCTGCCCCTGAGTGGGGAGCTCCTCAAGCAAAGAGGAAAGTCTTTCCATGCCCAGGAGCAAGGCTTTCGCCCCCAGGAGGTGAGGCCTTCGAGCAATGGAGAAAAACCCTCCACGACCAGGAGCAAGGCTTTCGCCCCCCCGGGCGCTGAGGTCTTCGAGCAATGGAGAAAAACCCTCTACCTGCAAGTGGCATGCTCTTCCACACCCAGGAGCAAGGTCTCAAGGCGAAAAGGGAAGCCTTATACAAGAAAGCGGGCGGGGATGTGTGACAATGACACATCCCCGCCCGCTTTATGCTTACACGCGCTCTGCCCGAAGGCAACGCCTATCTCATTTCTCCACAGGACGGAAGTAATAGATGAAGGTGGCCAGCCCCTCCAATGCCTTCTTGCCCGTCTCCTGCACCTCGATGGTGAACTTGATGGTGGTCTTCACCGCACCGCGCAGGTTGGCCAGCTCGTGCAGCTTGGTCACCATACGGATATGCTGCCCGCTCAGCACAGGCTGCGCAAACTTCATCTTGTCCATCCCATAGTTCATCATGCGCTCCAGGTTGTGCACCTCCACTATCTGGTCCCACAGATAAGGCAGCATGCTCATGGTCAGATAGCCATGTGCGATGGTGGTGCCAAAGGGACTCTCGGCCTTGGCACGCTCGGTGTCCACATGAATCCACTGGTGGTCAAGCGTCGCGTCGGCAAACATGCAGATGCGCTCCTGCGTCATCTGTACATAGTCGCTTGCACCCAGTTCCTTACCCACATATTGCTCAAAGTCCTCGTAGGAGTTGATTACCAATTTTCCCATAATATAATAAATAATGTATATAAGTACGATATCGTGTCCCAATCTTCCTGCAAAGGTACTATTTTCATCCGACAGGAACTGCCTATGTGGAGGAAAAAAGCTACCTTTGCAAAAATGCTACAAATGGAGAACGAACAGACAGTACGCACCAAGCCTGTGTTTATCGCCGGCCCGTGCGTGATAGAGAGCCAGCAGCTGCTCAGCACCGTGGCCAGGGAACTGTGCCGCCTAAGGGACATGCTTGGCCTGGACATATACTTCAAGGCATCCTTTGACAAGGCCAACCGTACCAGCCTGCACTCCTTCCGCGGGCCAGGACTGGAGAGGGGGCTTGCCATGCTGCAAGAGATAAAGGACGAGTTTCACCTGCCCATACTGACCGACATACACGAGAGCTGGCAGGCCAGCCCTGCTGCCGAGGTGGCCGATGTGCTGCAGATTCCCGCCTTCCTGTGCAGGCAGACCGACCTGCTTGTCGCTGCCGCCAAGACGGGCCGCACGGTGAACATCAAGAAGGCACAGTTCCTCAGTGGCGCCGACATGCAGTATCCCGTACAGAAGTGCCGCGAGAGCGGATGCCTGGACGTGTGGCTCACCGAGCGTGGCAACACCTTCGGGTACAACAACCTGGTAGTTGACTTCCGCAATATCCCCGACATGCTGCAATACACCCCGCGCGTGATCATGGACTGCACCCACAGCGTGCAAAGGCCTGGAGCGGCAGGCGGAAAGACGGGAGGCGACAGGCAGTTTGTCCCCTCGATGGCTCTTGCGGCCAAAGCCTTTGGAGCCACAGGATACTTCTTCGAGATTCATCCCGACCCCGACAATGCCCTCAGCGACGGCCCCAACATGCTCAGGCTGGACGACTTCGAGGCTGTTGTCAAGTCACTCATATAACAGGCACAGAGCACTTGCCCCAGGACATCTGGCTGCCAGATGCCCTGGGCACATGCGGCCAAGACACAACCAAGTACTACAAAGACAGTAATGAGCCAATACACAGATATAGCCAAGCGATGCCTCCAGGACGAGGCACAGGCTGTACTCATGCAGGTGGAGCACCTGGACGAGAACTTCGACAAGGTGGTCAATCTCATCCTGGGATGCCACGGCAAGGTAATCATAACAGGCGTGGGCAAAAGCGGGCACATCGGAGCAAAGATTGCTGCCACGCTCAGCAGCACAGGCACACCATCGTTCTTCATCAGCCCGCTCGACGTGTTCCACGGCGACCTTGGGGTGATGACACCAGATGACGTGGTGCTTGCCATCAGCAACAGCGGGCAGACCGATGAGCTGCTCCGCTTTGTTCCCTACCTGCTCGAGAGGAACATCCCGCTCATAGGCATGTCGGGGAATCCCGACTCACTGCTGGCCAAGTACTCCACCCACCACATCTGCGTGAAGGTGAGCAGCGAGGCGTGCCCGCTCAACCTGGCTCCCACCAGCAGCACCACCGCCACGCTGGCCATGGGCGACGCACTGGCCTGCGCGCTGATGGAGGCCCGCCACTTCAAGAAGAGGGACTTCGCCCGCTTCCATCCTGGAGGCCGCCTGGGACACAGCCTACTGCTGTCGGCCCACGACGTGATGCGCACCAACGACCTTCCCGTGATACCCAAAGACACCAAACTGGGCGAGGCACTCCTGTGCATGAGCCACGGCATGCTGGGACTGGCTGTCATAGTGGAGGACGGACAGGTGCTGGGCATACTCACCGATGGAGACGTGCGCCGTGCCATGGAGAGGCTCAAGGACAAGTTCTTCTGCGTGCCCGTGTCCGAAGTGATGACGAAGTCCCCCGTGTGCGTAAGCCCCGACATCAAGGTCAACCAGATAACCGACCTGCTGGGCGAAAGGAAGATACATGCCGTGATGGTAGTGGACGAGCACAAGCATCTGCTGGGCATCGTGGACAACTTCCGCTGCATGATTTGACCCGCAGATGAGACACTACGCACTTGCCGTACTGCTGTGCCTGCTCATGCCCGCCTGCCTGGCGGCACAGGACTCAGACAGCACCGTGATGCGAATCTTCAGGCAGAAGGGCTTCCCCTTCTACGAAGACAACGAGGTCACACTGCTTCCCACCGGACGTGAGAAGTACGATGACCTATTCCAGTGCGTGCGCACAGCCCGGCAATTCATACACATGGACTACTTCAAGTTCCAGCAGGACAGCATCTGCCGGGCACTCTTCGACATCCTCTCCAGCAAGGCGCGCGAGGGGGTGGAAGTGCGTGTGGTGTATGACAGCTTCGGCAATCGCTACAGCGACCTTCCACTGCGCAAGCCGTACCTCGACTCCCTGCGAGCCTCAGGCATGCAGATTGAGGAGTTTGACCGTGTGCGCTTCCCCTGGGTCAACCATCTGCGCCACCGCAACCACCACAAGATTGCTCTCATCGACGGAGCCGTGGCCTACACCGGCGGCATGAACGTGGCCGACTACTATCTGCACGGCAAGCCCAGCGTGGGCGAATGGCGCGACATGCACATCAAGGTACACGGCCCCATGGTGAATGCCTACGAGCGGGTGTTCGAGGACATGTGGTGGCGCACCACCAAGGAACGGCTCGACTCCACCCGATACTGCCCCACTCCCCTGCATGCGGGGCACGCCACAACTGCGATGGTGGAGCGCATCCCCCGCAAGAGCGGCAAGGCCATACGCGAGACCTACTGCATAGCCATCGACAACGCCCAGCACCTCATACAGATAATCAACCCCTATGCCACACTGGTGCACAGCATACGCCAGTCACTGGCACGCGCGCTCAAGCGGGGCGTGAGAGTGCAGATTATGGCATCCACCAAGGGGGACAGCCCGGTGACTCCCGATGTGGTGGGACAGGAGATGCGCAAACTGATGCAGAAGGGTGCCGAGGTGTACTACTACGATGGAGGGTTCCACCACAGCAAGGTGATGATGGTGGACGGGCTCTTCTGCACCGTGGGCACGGCCAACCTCGACGCGCGCTCCCTGCGCTTTGACTACGAGGTGAATGCCTTTATCTTTGACCGCGAGGTCACTGCCCAGCTGCAGGACATCTTCTACCGCGACATACACGGCCATTGCGTGCTGCTCACCCAGGACAACTGGAAGTACCGCTTCCCACTGAAGAGGCGTGTGTCGGGACGTGTGTTCAGTTCCATCAAGGGGTTCCTGTAAATGCGTATGACACTGCCCGAAGCCATCACCTATGCCCTGGTACAGCGCAACGGAGGCATGACCACCGACCAGATTGCGCTGGCTATCAACCGCAACCACTGGCATGTGCGCAAGGACGGGAAGCCCGTGACCCCTGCACAGATATACGCGACCATCATGCGGTACCCCAGCCAGTTCTGCAAGGCAGAGGGCCGCATCATGCTGCTCATATAGTGCATCAGGCCCGCCCCATCTATACAAGCAGCGGGAACAGGCGCCATGTGCGCCCGTTCCCGCTGCATCAGTCTATCCCCACCCGGCGTGGCTCAGAACTCCAGGTCTGCCCAATGGGGATTGTGGTCAGACATCTGGCGCTTGGGATTCTCGCGCTCGATGTGGCTCTGCAGCACCCTGATGTTGGGGGTGATGAAGATGAAGTCAATCTTGTGAGCCTTCAAGGGAGATATGCGGCAGAAGTTCTGGAAGGTGTAAGGAACGCCACTGTGGTGTGCCGTCATGTGGTAGGCATCGTTCATCTTGAACTCTGAGCCCACCATCGTCTTGTATGCCTCATCGTCCTCCGTGATGTTGAAGTCACCTGTCACCACGGCAGGGCGGTCGCCCACGATGCTCTGTATCTTGCTCATGATCAGCCTGGCACTTTCCTTGCGAGCCACCACACCCACATGGTCATAGTGCGTGTTGATGGCCATGAACACCTTGCCCGTGGCCTTGTCCTTGAGTTTCACATAACTGGCCACACGCTCCAGTGCCGCGTCCCAGCCCCTGGAACCAGGCACGTCGGGAGTCTCGCTCAGCCAGAAGTTGCCCTTCTCGAGCGGCTCGTACTTGTCTGCACGGAAGAAGAGAGGGGTAAACTCCCCCTTCTCCTTGCCATCAGTGCGCCCCACTCCCACATAATCGTAGCCCTGCAGACGCTCGCGCAGGTCCTGCAGCTGCCTGTAGGTCACCTCCTGCATGCCCACCACGTCTATGTGGTTGTCGAGCACATACTGCGCCACATTGTCCTTGCGCGAGTCCCAGCCGCAGCCTATCTCCTCGTCCACAGCCGCTATGCAGCGCACGTTGAACGTACACCAGCGCACCTTCACTGGCTCCTCCACCTTGTCCTTTGCCAATCCCAGCACAGGCAGCAACAAGGCCGCCAGCGCCATCATGCACTTTCTCATCATATCTGTCATCGTATTTAAGTTTTTGCTCAAGGCCTGTCCTGCCGGCCTCGTCTTACTTTTTCACCTTAAACTTATAGTTGCCCGCCGGCAACGACAGGCACACACGGCCTGCCTTCTGCACCCCAGGCTCCTGGCACAGGTAACGCGACGCGCCCTTCGCCTGCGACACATCCTTGCAGGGCAGATACAGATATGCCCGTGTGCCCTGGGGAACCGTGAGGGTATATACATCGGCCTGGGCGCCCAGCTGGAACGCGCTCCTGATTAGGCCCCGCACGGTAGGTATGGCGATGTGGGCTTTCTTGAAGCGAACCGGTGTGGGGCACACGGCAAACGTCCTCCAGCCTGGCTCCGTCACGCTCACGCCCATCAGATACTGGGCGATGACGGTGAGCGGTCCACCGCTCCAGGCATGGTTGGTGGTGCCACCGCCAAATCCGTTGGCTCCCTCGAGCCATCCCTCGTAGAGCGTGCTGTGTACCGAGTCCATCACCATGGCATGATAGCGCTCATGCGCTCGCTCCATGGCATACTCGCCATCGCCCATCTGGAACAGCGATTCCATCACATACTTCTCCATATAGGGGCTGGCATGCTTCTGTGTGCGCATCAGTTTGCTGATTGCGGGATACTTGTCGGCGCCGGCAATGCCACTGATGACGGCCAGGGCCTGCACGCGGTCGTCGGTGTCGCCCGTGTAGGACGGGTGGCGGTAAGCCTTGCCCGTCCAGCAGGCATTGTATCCACGCTTCACGCTGGCCATTAGCTGGCGGAAGCGGGATGCGTCGGCCGGCTTGCCCAGCAGCTCTGCCATGCGCGAGGCGGCATCAAGTGCCATGTAGTGCCAGCCGGCATAGATGAGGCGCATGTCGCGGTTCTCGCCCCAGTCGCCCCAGTCCCAGGCTCCATGCCGCTCGGCTGTGAGCCCGCCCGGCTCGGTCTGCCACACGTCCAGGTAGCGGCACACGGCAGGATACACCTGGGCTATGGTGGCCGTGTCGGCTGTGTTCATATAGTAGTTCCAGAAGCCATACAGCCCCACGCTGGCCAGCATCTGCGCGGGCAGCTCCGAGTCATAACTGCCTGGGATGGGGCTGTGGATGATACCCTTGTCGTTCTGGAAGGCACACAGCTCCAGCATGCCCTTGCGCATGATGTCGTGCACGCTCGTGCTGTAGGTGTAGAAGCACTCGCCCATGAGCACCGTGACATCCCCCCACCACTGCGCCCGCTCGCGGTCGGGGCAGTCGAAGTAAGTGTCGCGCATGTTGACATAGAGCGTGCGCAGGCCCTTCTGCCAGAAGCGGTTGAAGTAGGCATCGTCACAGCCAAACTCCCCCTCGGGCTCACCGTCATATCCACTCTCGCGGTACTGCACCCTGGCCACCTTCAGGCCATGAGGCACTATCACATGCAGCACATCGCCATTCATCCAGCCCAGCGACTCATAGTCCTGCTTGCCCTGGCGTGTCACATACTCGGCTCGCACACCCCACTCGCTGCCTCCCTGTATGTGGTCGGTCTGCAGGCGTATGAGACTGCCTCCCTGGGGGTCGTCCACCTCGATGCGTGGGGTGAGCTGCATGTTGTAGGGCAGGTGTGCCACGAGCGTGTCCTCCTGCTCGCCCTTGTGGAGCGTGCACTTGGCATTCCTGAGCCCAAAGTCGCGGAAGAGCGGGATGGGACGCTCGTGCAGCATGTTCCACGGAGCATCGCCTGGCCGTCCTATCTCGCGGCTGGCCGCATAGGGCTTGTCGGCATCGGCCTCCGCCACACGCGCGTCATAGTGTATGCTGCTCTCGCTCAGCCGCCAGTTGGGCACAGGCTCGCCGCATGCCGTGTATTCCTTCAGCAGGCGGCTCTCCCAGTGGCTGTCCGAGATGAGCCCAATGGCAGGAGCCGACAGCAGGAGTCCCATCTTGCCACTGTCGATGTGGCTGAAGCCCGTCTTGCCAAAGTGCCACACGAGCAGCTCCACACGGTTGGCGCCCTTGCGCAGGTAAGGGCGCAGGTCCAGGCGGTCATAGTAGGTGTCGGTGGGGTTGGGGCCACGCTTCAGGCCGCCCTCAAATACCACCTGCTTGCCGTTGACATACAGCCAGTATTTGCTGTCCACACAGATGCTGCACTCTACCTTGCCGGGCAGCGAGGACAGATTCACATCGCGCCGGAAGCGCACCCAGGAGTTGGGCACATCAGCATTCCCCTCGCCCACCGTTATCCAGCGGGCCTTTTCCCATTGGGCCGACACAGGCAAGGCAGAGAGTGCCAGAGCCAGAGCCAGGAAGATTGTTTTTCTCATATAAGCGATAATGTTGATTGTTGCTTGACCAAGAGGGCAAAAAGGCATCGCCCACTACCCAAAGTTACGACAAATCGGGCAAACCGGCCGATGAATGTGCAGGAAATCAGGAAACGTGCTGCCATTTTTGGCCCAAAACGCTTAAATTTGCATGAAGAAGCAACGAAAACATGAGCGAGAACTACACACAAATCAAGGATGACTGGGAAGTGGCGCGCGTGCTGCACCAGAATCAGGAGGAGATATACCGCTGCGCCTTCCAGAGCGTGAACCTGACGGCGGAGACCGAACTGGCCTTGAGCCACACCTACAGGGACTGCCTGTTCATAGGCTGCACGCTCCCGCTGGGGCTGAAACGTCAATCGAGGGACTGCCTGTTCCTGCCCGACATGGGCGAGACATTCCACTACCGCAACCACCTGTACACGCCCGAGGAACTCTACGAGGGCTACCACCCCGATGACCCTCACAGCTACCAGACCTGCTACGATGGGCGCGTGTATCGCCACTACATGAAGATGGGCAAGCACGCGAGCAACGTCAAGGAGACCCTGGCACGCTCGATGCACGACCACAGCATCAGCGACTGCCTGCGCGAGGCGCTCTCGCACTACAACGAGCACAGGCTGGTGGGCGTGATGGGCGGGCATGGGCTCACGCGCGGCGACAGCACCTACCTCAGGGTGGCCATGCTGAGCAAGCACCTCACCGAGCAGGGATTCCTGATGATCACAGGCGGGGGACCAGGCGCCATGGAGGCCACACACCTGGGAGCCTGGATGGCCGGACGCAGCGACCAGGAACTGCGCGAGGCGCATGCCATCATGAACCGCGCGCAGAGATATACCGACGAGGGATGGCTGGAGACGGCCTGGGAGGTGCACGAGAGATACCCGCAGCACGACTACAACAGCCTGGGCATACCCACCTGGCTCTACGGACACGAGCCCTCCACGCCGCTGGCCACCATGATAGCCAAGTACTTTGACAACAGCATACGCGAGGACGGCATCCTGTCCATCGCGCGCGGGGGCATCATCTACACCCCCGGCAGCGCGGGCACGCTGCAGGAAATCTTCCAGGAGGCGGTGCAGAACCACTACCTCACATTCGGCTACGCAAGCCCCATGATATTCATGGGCAGGGACTTCTGGACTCACGAGATACCCATCTGGCCGCTGATGATGTACATGGTGGAGCATGGCAAGTACCAGAATCTGATACTGTGCCTGACCGACAGCGAGAGGGAGATAGCCCAGGTGCTCAGCGCACCATCTGCAAAGCCTGGGCAGTAGAGACGGCGCGGTCGCCCACATAGGCCACGATGAAGGCATCGGGGAATCGGTCCCTGATGCGCGCCAGGGTGGCACGAGCTTCCTGGTAGTCGGCGGTAGGGGCATACAGTACCTTATACACAGAGCCAGCCTGCACGGTCTTCACAGGCGCGAGTCCCTTCAGGCGGGAATCGCCGGGGAGTGGCTTCTTGCTCACCGCAAAGAGTTGCACGCTGAACAGGGGACGCTCATCCTCCCCACCGCCTGGCTTTGTGGCAGCGTCCCCGGCCTGCGTGACGGTAGCCTCGGCCTGCGTGACGGTAGAATTGCCGCTGCGCGCGGAGGCTTCCTCGGGAGTGGGCGCATCGCTGGCCGAAGTGCCAGGGGTGTCGGCCTGTGGGCTGGGGGTGTCGGCCTGGGCCACGGTGGCAGGCTCCTCCTGCACGGACTCCTCCTGCACGGCAGGTGCGGGACGCTCCTCCCTGGCAAAGGGGTCTTGCATAGGCATCAGGTCCTCGGCGCTGCTCACCTCGCGCACGCGCTTCACCTTGAGCCCGCTCACGGTGCCACGCGACTGGCGCAGGGTGCGCAGGGTCTTCTTCTGCGACTTGCTCTTGGTCACGCTATAGTATGCGTCGAGGGCGGTGTAGATGTCCAGTGCTATCTGCCGCTGTCCACGCTCGCTGCACATGTAGGCCGCATCACCCACATTGCTCAGGAAGCCCACCTCGGTGAGCGCGGCAGGCATCTCGGTGTGCATCAGCACATGCAGGTTGTTGGCACGTGCCCCACGGTCGGCCGTGCGTCCCGAGTTGTAATAGCTGTTCTGCAGCAGCCAGGCCAGCAGTTCGCTGTTGTCGGCATTCCGCTCCAGGTTGCTGGCCTGCACCATGTCCTGCGCCGCACGCCTGTTGGCATAGAACGTCTCGGTGCCCGAGAGCAGGAGATTCTTCTCGGCAAAGTTGATGTGTATGCTCAGGAAGAGGTCGGCCCTGGCGCGGTTGGCTATCTGGCAACGCTCCTCCAGGGGCACAAAGGTGTCATCGGCGCGCGTGAGGATGACCTTGATGCCAGGGCGGTTCTCGCGTATGAGCGCAGCCACACGGTTGGTGATATTGAGTGTGAGGTCCTTCTCCAGCACATTACGGATGCTGGTGCCCTGGTCTTTGCCCCCATGCCCGGCATCGAGCACCCACACCAGCGGGCGCAACTGGCGGGCCGCACACACCAGAGGCAAGAGCAGCACGAGGATAAGTGTCAAGCGTTTCATGCTGCAAAGTTACTGAAAATACGCGCTACTCCGAGCGCAAATGCCCCACTTTCACATGCCTCTCACAGCCATGGAGCGAAAATGACGACTTGGCTATCATGCCGAGGCAAAGAGCCCGTACTCGTGGGGAGCGGTTCTTGCCACATCCCACAAGCCCTCCTCACGGCCTCTTGCTTTCCGATGAGTAACTTCTACAGCCAGCTTTGCCCTGGGCACCGGAAGTCGCCTACCTGCACGAAGCACTTAGGTGAATGGATGTACGATGACCGATGCGGGACAGGGCAGACGCGGCCGTGAAGCCTGACGCATAGTGCTGCGCCCCCAGCCGCAGCCCGCTTCCCTTTTCGTCCAGCCAGGGCTGGACGGTCAAC
>JBNMJN010000008.1:0-87941 GCA_050873805.1 Prevotellaceae bacterium
CGTTGTTCACCACGATGTGGTCAAATCGGGGGGCAAAGGCAAGTTCCTGCGCGGCCTTGCCCAGCCGCTGCACAATCTGCTCCTCGCTGTCTGTGCCTCGCGAGCGCAGCCTGCGCTCCAGCTCCTCCAGCGAGGGGGGCTGCACGAAGATGCTCATTGCCTGGCTGCCATAGAGGTCGCGTATGCGGCAGCCGCCTGCCACGTCCACGTCGAAGATGACGTTCTGCCCGGCCTCGAGCTGGCGGTCGATCTGCTGGCGCAGCGAGCCGTAGAACCGGCCTGGATACACCTCCTCGTACTCCAGGAACTCTCCCCGGGCGATGCGCTGGCGGAAATCCTCGGGCGTGAGGAAGTAGTAGTCCACCCCGTCCTGCTCGGTGCCGCGCGGAGGCCGGCTGGTGGCACTGATGCTGAAGGCCAGGTGAAACTCGGGATGCTCGTCCATCAGGCGATGCACGAGGGTGCTCTTGCCGCTGCCCGAGGGCGCGCTGAAGATGATAAGTTTGCCCATTTCTTGCTGACTTTTGTTGTGGTTCGTAATCCTCTACATGACGTTGAGCACCTGCTCCTTTATCTGCTCGAGCTCGTCCTTCATCATCACCACCAGGTTCTGCATCTCGCTCAGGTTGCTCTTGCTGCCCGTGGTGTTGATCTCCCTGCCCATCTCCTGCGCGATGAAGCCCAGCTTCTTGCCCTGTCCGTGACCCTCCTGCATGGTCTCGCGGAAGTAGCGCAGGTGGTTGGCCAGCCGCTGCTTCTCCTCGCTGATGTCCAGTTTCTCGATGTAGTAAATCATCTCCTGCTCCAGGCGTCCCCGGTCGTAGTCCACGGTGGGGATGGCAGCCAGTCCCTCCTCGATGCGCTGGCGTATCTTGGGCACGCGGCTCTTCTCGTAGGGCTCGATGTCGTGCAGCAGCTGCCCGATGCGGTCGAGCTTCTCCTCAAACTTGTGGCTGAGTGCCTCGCCCTCCTGCTGGCGGAACTCCACCAGCGCGTCTATGGCGGCCTCCACAGCCCCCCGGGCCACCTGCCACTCCTCGTCGGTGAGCTCCTGCTGGGGCGCCTTCTCCACCACGTCGGGCAGGCGCGTGAGCAGCGGCCACCAGTCCTGTGGCTCGCTGATGCCCATCTGGCGCGATGCCTCGCATATCTCCCTCTGGTAAGCCTGAGCCACAGGCATGTTCACGCGCGCGGCCTCGGTGGCCTCGTCCTGCTCGGCCCACAGGCTGAAGTCCACCTTTCCGCGCTCCAGCCTGCGCGCTATGAGCGTGCGTATCTCCATCTCGCGCTCCCTGTAGAGGGGCGCCACGCGGGTGCTCAGGTCCAGCGCCTTGCTGTTGAGCGACTTTATCTCTGCGGTAATCCTCTTACCCTGGAATACGGCCACAGACTTGCCGTAACCAGTCATTGATAGTATCATGGGCGTATGTGTGTGTGATTATTCCACCGCAAAAGTACGGAATAAATAGCAAATTATTGTACCTTTGTCCCGAAATAACGCTCATAGAGTGCCTTCCCCTGCGGGAAGGAGGACAAGGAAGGAGAACTTACAACATGTCTTGCATCCTACACATAGAGACAAGCACAAAGGTCTGCTCCGTGGCACTGAGTCAGGAGGGGCAGCTTATTTATCACGACGAGGACTTCGACGGCCCCAACCACTCGGTGCAGTGCGGTGTGATGGCCGAGGCCGCATTGTCGTTTGCCAACAGCCATGCCATTCCCGTGGACGCGGTGGCAGTGAGCAGCGGGCCAGGCAGTTACACGGGTCTGCGCATCGGGGCCTCCATGGCCAAGGGCATCTGCTACGGGCGTGCCCTGCCCCTCATAGCCGTGCCCACGCCACAGGTCATGTGCGTGCCGGTGCTGCTCCAGCACGACGACCTGCCCCAGGACGCGCTGCTGGTGCCCATGACCGACGCGCGCCGGATGGAGGTGTATGCGGCGGTGTATGACCGCAGCCTGCGCGAGGTGCGCGCCATAGGAGCCGACATCGTGGAGGCCGGCACCTACCAGGAGTACCTGGACCACCATCCTGTGTACTTCTTCGGCGACGGCTCGGGGAAGTGCCGCGAGGTCATCTCGCACCCCAACGCGCACTTCATCGAGGGCATCGTGCCGCTGGCCAAGTACATGTGCCCCCTGGCCGAGAAGGCCATGCTGAGGGGCGACTTCCAGGACGCGGCCTACTTCGAGCCCTTCTACCTCAAGGAGTTTGTGGCGATGAAGTCCAAGAAACTATTATAAGAACAGAGATACACACACACGATGGAGTACAATACACAGAAACCCCTGCTGGTCATGCCCGAATACGGAAGGGGCATCCAGGACATGGTGGAGCTGGCCGTGGGGCTGCCCACCAAGGCCGAGCGGCAGAGGTGCGCACATGCCATAGTGAACATCATGGCGCGCATACAGCCCCAGCAGTCTGGCCAGGCCGACTATGAGCAGAAGCTCTGGAACCACCTGGCACGCATATCACGCTACCGCCTCGACATAGACTACCCCGTGGAGATAGTGAGCGAGGAGGATGCCTATGCGCACCCCAAGCCACTTCCCTATCCGATGAAGAACATACGCAGCCGCCACTACGGATACCTGGTGGAGAACTCCCTGCAGTATGCCAGGACTCTGCCCGAGGGGCCCGAGAGGGACACGCTGGTGGCTCTGGTGGCCAACCAGATGAAGCAAGACCTGTTTGTGTGGAACCGCGACTCGATGGACGACCGCCTGGTGGCCGCCGACATCAGCCGCTATACGCACGGCGAGATACGCCTCGACCTCAAGCAGCACCGCTTCGCGCCCGTTGGCACGCCCGACCAGCAGCAGGCAACTCCCGCACAGCGCAGGAAGAGAAAGCGCGCATGACCGGGAAGCAGGCGGCGCGGGACACGCGGCGGTGACACGCCGGGGCGCACCGCGCGCTGCCAACCACACAGCACATAACACAGACACACACCAACAAGATGCCATCATTCATCATCGAGGGAGGACATCGCCTCAAGGGCGACATCGTGCCGCAGGGAGCCAAGAACGAGGCCCTGCAGGTGCTGAGCGCGGCACTGCTCACCAGTGAGCCGGTGACGCTGCACAACTTGCCCGACATCATGGACGTGAACAACCAGATACGTCTGCTGCAGGACATCGGGGTGCGGGTGCGCAGGACATCGCCACACGACATCACCCTGCAGGCCGACACGGTGGACACCGCCTACCTGCAGAGCGACGAGTTCCTGCACAGGTGCGGCCGGCTGAGGGGCAGCGTGATGCTCATGGGCCCGCTGCTCGCCCGCTTCGGGCAGGCCATGGTGGCGCGCCCCGGCGGCGACAACATAGGCCGCCGCAGGCTGGACACACACTTCCTGGGACTGAAGAAGCTGGGAGGGGACTTCCAGTATGACGCGCAGAGGCAGGTGTTCTCCATCACGGCCAGGAGCCTCAAGGGCACCTATATGCTGCTCGATGAGGCTTCCATCACCGGCACAGCCAACATCCTGATGGCAGCGGTGCTGGCCGAGGGAACCACCACCATATACAACGCGGCCTGTGAGCCCTACATCCAGCAGCTCTGCCACATGCTTGTGGCCATGGGGGCCAGGATAAGCGGCATCGGGAGCAACCTGCTCACCATCCAGGGCGTGACGCGCCTGGGAGGGGCCGAGCACCGCATCCTGCCCGACATGATCGAGGTGGGCTCGTTCATAGGCATGGCCGCCATGGTGGGCGATGGCGTGCGCATCTGCAACGTCGCCTACCCGCAGCTGGGCATCATCCCCTACACCTTCCGCCGGCTGGGCATCCAGGTGGAGCGGCAGGGCGACGACATCTACATCCCCCGCCAGGAACACTACCAGATAGAGACGTTTCTCGACGGCTCGTTCATGACCTTTGCCGACGCTCCCTGGCCTGGCCTCACGCCCGACCTGCTGAGTGTGCTGCTGGTGGTGAGCACGCAGGCCAAGGGCTCGGTGCTCATTCACCAGAAGATGTTTGAGAGCCGCCTCTTCTTCGTCGATAAGCTGATAGAGATGGGGGCGCAGATTATCCTGTGCGACCCACACCGGGCCGTGGTGGTGGGGCACGACAATCAGAGGCAGCTGCATGCAGGTCGCATGACCAGCCCCGACATACGCGCGGGCATCGCCTTGCTCATAGCGGCCATGAGCGCCAGCGGCACGAGCCGCATCGACAACATAGGACAGATAGACCGGGGCTACGAGAACATCGAGACGCGGCTCAATGCCCTGGGGGCCAGAATAAGCCGCGTGGACTGACAAGAAAGGGACTTGAGGCTCATGATAAGTGACGAGGAGGTTTACAGAATAGGACAGGTGACCCGCACGCACGGCGTGAAGGGCGAGGTGGCACTCAGCTTTACCGACGACGTGTGGGACCGCGCCGAGGCCGACTACCTGGTGCTTCGGGTGGATGGCATACTGGTGCCGTTCTTCATGGAGGAGTACCGATTCCGCTCCGACACGGTGGCGCTGGTCAAGTTTGAGGATTACGACACCGCCGAGCAGGCATCCGCGCTCTGCGGATGCGAGGTCTTCTTTCCCCACAGCCTCACGCCCGAGGCCGCGCCCCAGGATGAATATACCTGGCGATACTTCACCGGCTTCAGGCTCATCGAGGAGGAGCATGGCCTGCTGGGCACCATCGACCAGGTGGAGGACAGCACCCAGAACGTCCTCTTCCAGGTGGGCGAGCGGCTGATACCCGCCGCCGCCGACTTTGTGACAGACATCGACCACAAGGGCAGGACCATCACCATGCGACTGCCCGCAGGACTTTTGGACTTATGACTAAGAAGAAGAGAATATGCCTGCTGGGCAGCACAGGCAGCATAGGCACACAGACGCTGGAGGTCATCGACGAGCATCCCGACCTCTTCGAGGCTTATGTGCTCACGGCCAACAGCCGCGCCGAGCTGCTCATCGAGCAGGCCAGGAAATACCAGCCCGCCGCTGTGGTCATCGCCGACGAGAGCAAGTACGAGCAGGTGCGACAGGCTCTGGACAAGGAGCCCATACAGGTATATACCGGAAGCGACTCGCTGTGCCAGGTGGTGCAGATGGAGCCGGTGGATGTGGTGCTCACGGCACTCGTGGGATTCAGCGGGCTGCGCCCCACCATCAGCGCGATCAAGGCACACAAGACCATCGCGCTGGCCAACAAGGAGACACTCGTGGTGGCGGGCGAACTGGTGACCGGGCTTTGCCTCAAGGAACATGTGGCCGTGCTGCCCGTTGACAGCGAGCACAGCGCCATCTTCCAGAGCCTCATGGGCGAGGTGAGCCCCATCGAGAAGATTATACTCACGGCCAGCGGAGGCCCATTCCGCACCTTCACCACCGGGCAGCTTGCCACCGTGACACCTGCCATGGCACTCAAGCATCCCAACTGGGAGATGGGAGCCAAGATAACGATCGACTCGGCGAGCATGATGAACAAGGGCTTCGAGGTGATAGAGGCCAAGTGGCTCTTCGATGTTGACCCGCACCAGATACAGGTGGTGGTACACCCCCAGAGCATCGTGCACAGCGCGGTGCAGTTTGCCGACGGGGCTGTGAAGGCGCAGCTGGGCGCACCCGACATGAGAGTGCCCATCCAGCTGGCCCTGTCCTATCCCGAGCGGCTGGCAAGCCATTTTCCCCGCCTCGACTGGTGGCAGATGAAGGACCTGACCTTTGAGAAGCCTCACGAGGAGAAGTTCCGCTGCCTGGGCATGGCCTACGAGGCCATACGCCAGGGCGGCAACGCGGCCTGCATAGTGAATGCCGCCAACGAGGTTGCCAACCTGGCCTTCCGCCAGGAGCGGCTCCCCTTCCTGGCCATGGCCGATGTCATAGGCCACTGCCTGGCACAGGTGCCGCACCAGGACAAGCCCTCGCTGGACGACTATCTGGCCACCGATGCCCACACCAGGCGCGTGGCCGAGGAGGCCGTGCGTGCCATGGGCAAATAAGCAACACTGTACATTATATATATAAATAGAGCAACAATACATGAGCATCATTCTGATAAAGGCACTCCAACTCATCCTGTGCCTCTCCCTGCTGGTCATCCTGCATGAGTTTGGGCACTTTGGCTTCTCAAAGCTGTTCCATGTGAAGGTGACCCGATTCTACCTCTTCTACAACCCCTACTTCCATCTCTTCAGCACCCGAGACCGCTGGTTCACCCGGCTGTTCCCCTATTTCAAGGACAACGAGACGGAGTACGGCATCGGCTGGGTGCCGCTGGGCGGCTATGTGCAGATAGCCGGCATGGTGGACGAGAGCATGGACACCGAGCAGCTCAAGCAGCCCGCGCAGCCCTGGGAGTTCCGCTCCCAGAAGGCATGGAAGCGGTTTCTGATGATGGCGGGCGGCATCCTGATGAACCTGCTCACGGCATGGGTCATCTACAGCGCGGTGATGCTGGCCTGGGGCAGGGACTATGTGCCCATGCAGAGCATCAGGCAGGGATTCCAGTTCAACGAGTATGCACAGGGCCTGGGATTCCGCAACGGAGACATTCCCGTGGCGGCCGATGGCAAGGAGATAGCCGAGTACTCGGGCGCGATATACCGCACCATCTCCAATGCCGGCACGGTTACCGTGCTGCGTGATGGCAAGCGGGTGGATGTGAAGATGCCGTCGGGCGGGCTCAACATGGTGGAGATGCTGCACATGGTGCCCGCATTCATGGCTCCCACGGCACCTGCGCTGGTGGACTCGGTGGCTCCAGGCTCGGCTGCGCAAAGGGCTGGCATACAGGCTGGGGCCAGGCTGGTGGCTGTCAACGGCAAGGCCATAAGCACCTGGAACGACTTTGACAACAGCGTGACACTGCGCCGCCAGGACGTGCTGGCCGCCGAGGGGTGCACCCGCGAGGACAGCCTGGCACAGCGGCACATGCAGGTGGTGTGGACCGCCGATGGCGGACTCACGCAGGACACGGCCACCCTCACACTGGACGAGAACTACCTGATGGGGGTCACCCGCAGGCTTCCCGACTTCGACACCAGGCACCAGGACTACACCTTGCTCTCCTGCATCCCGGCCGGCCTGCAGCGTGGCTGGAGGCAACTCTCGGGCTATGTCAATGACCTGAAGTACATGGCATCGGCCGATGGGGTGAAGTCCGTGGGCTCGTTTATCACCATCGGCAGCATCTTCCCCAGCACCTGGGACTGGCAGCAGTTCTGGCTCACCACCGCCTTCATCAGCATCATCCTGGCCGTGATGAACCTCCTGCCCATCCCCGCACTGGACGGCGGGCACATCTTCTTCCTGCTGGTGGAGGCCATCACTGGCCGCCAGCCATCCGACAAGGTCATGCAGTGGATGGAGATGATAGGGCTGGGACTCCTGGCCATACTGATGCTCGTGGCCTTCAGCAACGACGTGCGCAACTTCATCCTGCCGCTCTTTGGCTTCTGAGCAGGGCGGCACAACACATGAGAATATGAACTTCACACACCACTACACCAACCTTCCCGCTGACCCTGTCATGCTCATGAGCTTCATCAACACCAAGCTTCGTGACGAGTTTGCCTCGCTCGACGAACTGTGCTCGACCATGGGCATCGACCGCAGCGAGCTGGAGCACACCCTTGCACAGGCAGGCTTTGAGTACAGCGTGGAGCACAACAAATTCTGGTAAGCAGGTGCCCGCCAGGGCATCAGTGCCTGTGATACTATATCTTTTTCAACATGAACAGTCAAACAAGGCAAGCCGAGCCAATGGACACCATACACCCATCACTCCTGCACGCACCCGCACTCGTGCTCGCACTGGCTCTCGCCATGCTCGCCTCATGCGGCGCCAGCGAGGAGCAGATGGCGCAGCAGATGCTGGAGCAGGCGCGCACGGCACTGCGCCACAAGCAGTATTCCGAGGCACGGGACAGCATCCTGTCCCTGCGCCATAAGCATCCCACCGCCATCAACGCAAGGCGGCAGGGCATCCTGCTGCTGGACAGCATCGAGCTGCAGGCGGCTGCCGACAGCCTCACTGGAGCCCAGGGAGAGGACTGGGAGAGGCTCGATGTGAAGAGGAGATTCTATGAGCGCAAGCTGCTGGAGGACCAGAAGCGGGCTGCCAGGGACAAACAGACAAGCAGAGAGTAGCATGAGACACTTGACCAACAACGACCTGGCACGCCTCCTGGACACTCCCCTGCTGCACCGCATAGGCGAGGTGGCCGACAGCATGGGCGTGGAGTGCTATGTGGTGGGCGGCTATGTGAGGGACCTCTTCCTGGAGCGGCCCTCCAAGGATATCGACTGCCTGGTGGTGGGCTCGGGCATAGAGCTGGCGCAGCAGCTGGGCAAGAGGCTGGGCCGGGGGGCGCACATCAACGTGTTCCGCAACTTTGGCACCGCACAGCTCAAGTACCACGGACAGGAGATTGAGTTCGTGGGGGCACGCCGCGAGAGCTACTCGCACGACAGCCGCAAGCCGGTGGTGGAGGACGGCACGCTGGATGACGACCTTGACCGGCGCGACTTCACCATCAATGCGCTTGCCGTTTGCCTCAACAGTGCGCGCTACGGCGAACTGGTGGACCGCTTCGATGGGCTGCTCGACCTGGAGGATGGCATCATCGCCACACCGCTTGACCCCGACGTGACCTTCAGCGACGACCCGCTGCGCATGATGCGCTGCGTGCGCTTCTCCACACAGCTGAACTTCCAGATCGAGGACGAGACGGAGCAGGCTCTGGCGCGCAATGCCGAGCGCATCAGCATCATCTCGCAGGAGCGCATCATCGATGAGCTGAACAAGATTCTGCTCTCGCCCACACCCAGCATCGGACTGGTGGAACTGAGCCGCAGTGGACTGCTGCCCATCATATTCCCCGAACTGGCTGCCCTGGAGGGGGTGGAGGTGCGCAACGGGCGTGCCCACAAGGATAATTTCTACCACACGCTGGAGGTGCTGGACAATGTAAGCCACCACGGAGGGGAGCGCGCCACGCTCTGGCTCAGGTGGGCGGCCTTGCTGCACGACATCGGCAAGCCGCGCAGCAAGAGGTGGGAGAATGGCGTGGGATGGACTTTCCACAATCATAACTACATCGGCCAGAAGATGGTGCCGGCCATCTTCAAGCGCATGAAATTGCCCACCGACGAGCGCATGAGTTATGTGGAGAAGTTGGTGGGACTGCACATGCGCCCCATCGCCATCGCAGACAGTGAGGTGACGGACTCTGCCGTGCGCCGCTTGCTCTTCGAGGCGGGCGAGGACATAGAGGACCTCATGATACTGTGCGAGGCGGACATCACAAGCCGCAACCAGCAGAAGAAGCAGCGCTTCCTGGACAATTTCCAGCTTGTGAGGCAGAAGTTGGCCGACCTGCAGGCGCGTGACAACTACCGCACATGGCATAATCCCATCACGGGCGAGGAGATTATGCAGACGTTCAACCTGCGTCCCTGCCGCGAGGTGGGCTTGCTCAAGCAGGCGGTGAAGGATGCCATCTGGGACAGTCTTATCCCCAACGACCACGAGGCAGCGCGCGAGTATATGCTGCGCAAGGCGGCTGAGATGGGGCTGGCCAAGCCTTCTTCAGGGCAGGAGTAGGTCTCTCTTCTCCTGGCCGGAAGCCCCCTCCCTGGCCGGAAGCCCCCATCCCTGGCCGGAAGCCCCCATCCCCCGCCTTCCCCGAGGGGAAGGAGTATATACCTCATCATCTTGTCTCGGTGCTGGTAAGCCAACTTCAAACTTGTTCAATGTCCCCTCCTTGCTTGCTCCAAGCCCCCTCCCTGCCTCCCCCAAGGGGGAGGGGATGCAGACGCGGCGCACTGCATCCGACCTCAAAGCCCCCATCCCCCGCCTTCCCCGAGGGGAAGGAGTATATACCTCATCATCTTGTCTTGGTACTGGTAAGCCAACTTTAAGCTTGTTCAGTGTCCCCTCCTTGCTTGCTCCAAGCCCCCTCCCTGCCTCCCCCAAGGGGGAGGGGACGCAAACGTATGCGGCTGCATCATCCAACGCAGCGCACTGCATCCGTCAACGCAGCGCACTGCATCTGCCAACGCAGCGCACTGCATCTGGCAACGCAGCGCACTGCGTTTTTTGTTCCGCAGTGTCTGGTTGTCGTCTGCCAAGTCTTTCGGGTTTTGTGTTTCTTGGTTTACTCGTTCTTCTCGCCGTCTTGTGGAATGCCTTGAAACATGCAGATGGTGCGCTTTTTCCTTCTTGTCCGCATGTCTGGAACACCCCTTGCCGCCTTTGTGTGGGGCAAGAGGGAGGCTTTAGAGCGTTCTCGTAAGGACACGGAGGGGGCTCGTCTTCCCATGGTAAAGTTCTCTTCTTGCAAACGGCAGCATGCAAACGGCCATTGCATCCTCACCGTATCAATGGCCTCAGCTCGGCAAGGTAACTACTCCTTCCCCTCGGGGAAGGCAGGGGAAGGGGGCTCCCGGCAGGGGAAAGGGGGCTCTCGGCAGGGGAAGGGGGCTTTCTCCTCGCTTTGCTTCTGCCCTCAGTACTTGCGGAACACCAGTGTGAGCGTGTCGGCACTGGTGAGCACCATGCGGTCGGAGTTGAGTGTGAGAATGCGGAAACCGCCATCCGCTGGCACGCCAAAGCGTGACAGGTCGGACATGCTCACCAGACTGTCCTTGGCCGAGTAGTAGGTGGGACGGTAGATGATGAGGCTGTCGGGCGTGTGGCGGAAGTAGCACTGGTAATACTGTCCGGCATCGTGGTAGTCGCGTAGGCGGATGAGCTGCAGCTGCACGCTGTAGAAGATGCGGCTGTGCTTGTCCTTCACCACCTGGTTCTGTGCGTTGCGCCACTCCAGCAACTGCCACATGCCGCCCAGGTCGCCATTGTGGTCACGCTTGTTCTCGCAGGAGCACAATGGCAGGCACAGAGCCATGAGGAGCACACCCAGGCGATGCATGATGCCGCGTGGGCGAGAGATGGGCGGGCGTGGGAATATAGAGTGAGTCATGCTTTACTTTTTCTTGATGAGTCCGCTGTAGGCCAGCGTGAGCATGCCGCCGTGGCTGCGGCCCAGGAGCGAGCCGCTGTTCAGGCCATAGGAGCCTGTCACGCTCAGCCCCTGCAGGAAGCGCGGCTTCCAGGTAAGCTCGGCCAGCAGGTAGTTGGCATGCTTTGGGTCAATCGTGGGATTGTGATAGGTGCCCAGCGTGCGCAGGTGCGTGTATAGCATGCGCCAGCCCAGCCAGGATGCGGGTTGGCCCTGCAGTCCCAGGTGGTGCGCGTTCACGCGGTTGTAGTAGCTGCACAGCCGGCCGTCCTTGTTGTAGATGGGCGAGAGGATGAGCGGGTTGCCCATCACGAAGCCCGCGTGCTGCCAGGCTCCATATACATGGTTGTTGTAGTACTCGTCCAGTCCGCTTATCTGCACGGGCAGGTTCTCGCGGGCATCGTGATACACAGGGCCGCTCTGGTCCATCGTGCCCATGTGCTCATAGAGCACCTTTGCCAGGAACGGGTTGCGCGGCAGTGTGACCTCCACGCCCAGCAGATAGTCCTTCCATCCATACTGCCAGAAGAGCTGGCTCTCGTCCTCGAAGTAATGCTCCATGTAGGCAGCCGCGCTCCAGCCATGCCCCTTCCAGTCGGCGCGCAGGTGCCAGGAGCCCAGCATGTTGCCCTCGGCATTGGCAAAGTCGCCGTCGTCGGCATCGCTTCCGCCTGGTATCACGGCGTGCCAGAATGAGCTGAAGCCGTGGAAGAGATTGCGGTGTGTGGACAGTTGTGACTTGTCGTCGAGCCTCTGTCCCATGTTCCATCCCTTGCCTCCAAACTGGGTGCTCATCTCCAGTCCGCCTGTGACGGTGAGCGGGAAGCGTTCCTCATTGCCGATGCGCAGCAGGAGTGCCTTGCTGTGGTAGAGCGAGCCTGAGGTGTAGAGCAGTCCACGGGCACCCGCTGTGGAGCGTTGCCACTTGTTGTCGGTATATGCTCCGAAGGCAAAGTGTGCCTTCAGCGCGAGCATGTGCCGTGTGCCGGGAATAGTCCAGAAGTCGGGCAGCTCCAGCCTCACCTGGGGCAGGGGTCGTGCGTTGATGCCTGTGGTCATGGCTCCGCTGCTGAGTGTGCCGTCCTTCAGTTCCAGTGGTCTCTCCTTCTGTCCCACGCTCAGCCTCAGGGCCTTCCATTGTGCCTCGGCATAGAGTTGCTGCAGGATGAAGTGGCTGTTCATGCCTGCGGCCACGGCCAGGTCGGCTCCATAGCCAATGCGCCAGTGGCGTGCGCTGTCGGCCTGCGTGTCGCGTGCGATGTGGGCACGCCCCAGGAGGCTGCTGGTGTTGGGCGTGGCCAGTCCGTAGCGGTTGGCCGTGAACCAGAAGGGGGCGTAGTCACCACTGGATGCCGTGCCGCTCAGGCTGGCTCCATAATGCACGTTCTCCCCCAGGCGGCTGACTTGTGCCAGTGCCGCCAGGGGGAGAATGCCTATGAGTAGCAGTAGTCGTCTCACTTACTTCTCGGTGTGCTCGCTTGCTCCAGGACGCTGGCCGTAGTGGCCGTACACGCCATAGTGCCCGTAGTGTCCGTACTTGCCATACTTGCCGTACTTGCCATAGCCGTAGTAGTAGCCATACTTGCGCTTGCGCAGGTCCACGCCGTTGAGCACGAGGGAAACCTTTGGCATCTTGTCCTCTTGCTTGAGCTCGTTGATGAGCTTGAAGTTGGACTTGGGCGAGAAGTCGGCCCGGCACACCATGAGTGTCATGTCGGCCACGCGCGCGATGGCCAGTGTGTCGCTCACCAGAGCCACGGGCGGGGTGTCGAGAATGATGTAGTCGTAATGCTTGCGCAGCATCTCGATGGCATGGTCGAGCTGTGCGCGTGAGATGAGTTCGCCTGGGTTGGGCGGGATGATGCCTGCTGGCAGGACATCCAGGTTGGGGTTGTCCACGCCGTGCAGTATCTGGCTGTCGAGCAGGTCATAGGACTCCTCGTTGCTGGACAGGAAGGTGGTGATGCCTCGCTTGTCCGATGGCAGGCCAAAGAGCTTCACCAGCCTGGGCTTGCGGATGTCCAGTCCCACGATGATGACACGCTTGCCCAGCAGGGCGATTGACATGGCGAGGTTGGTGCTGACAAACGTCTTGCCCTCGCCCGGAACGCAGCTTGTGCAGGCGATGACCCGCTCGTCGCCGCCCAGCACGAAGCGCAGGTTGGTGCGCAGTCCACGGAAGGCCTCCTCCATCATGTCGTTGGAGTTCTCGCGCACGGCCAGCTTGTGCTCGCCGTCAAGCGACTTGGGAGCCAGGGGAATGTCGGCCATCACGGGTATCTTGGTCAGTTTCTCCACATCCTCGCGTCCCTCGATGCGGTAGCGCAGCATGCCCAGCAGGTATATCAGTCCCACGGGGAAGGCCAGTCCGGCCACAAGTGCGCCCATCAGGATTATCTTGCCCTTGGGCGACACCTTGCCCGCGCTCCTGGGTGCGTCGATGACGCGCGCCTTGGTGGCGGTGCTGGCCAGGGATATGTAGTTCTCCTCGCGCTTCTGCAGAAGCATCAGGTAGAGCTCTGCCTTGATTTCCTGCTGTCGTGTGATGGTGTTCAGGTTGTGCTCCTGGGTGGGCACCTCGCTCACGCGCTGGCTGAAGAGGCGGTACTGGCTGTCGGCACTGCGCTTCTGTGTGAGGATGTTCTCGCGCACATTCTTCAGGCTGAGCCGGATGCTGGGCCACATCTCCTCCAGCTGCGAGGTGATGCGCTTGACGTAGGGGTTGTCGGCGCTTGATGACTTGAGCAGGCGGTTGCGCTGCAGCACATAGTCGTTGTACTTGTCGAGCATCTTGCTCATGTCGGCATCCTTCAGTCCCAGGTTTGAGGGGATGACGCTGAGCGCGTTGCGTGGGTCGTCCATGTAGTCGAGCAGCGCGGTCACCAGGTTGAGCTGTGTCTCCAGCTCCACCTGCTCCTTCTGGTACTCTGTGCTCTTGGTGAGGGCGTTGCTCGCGTCGTTGGTCAGGTTGATGAGCTCGTTTCGCTTCTTGTATGACTCCAGGCTGCTCTCTGTGGCGTCGAGTTCCTCGCGTATGGCGTCAATGCGGTTCTTGAGGAACTCCTCGGTCTTGAGCGCCACCTCGTTCTTGTCCTCGTTTGCGTCCTCGTTGTAGCTCTTGAAGAGCTCGTTGAGGTAATCGATGGCTCGCTCGGGCTGCGTGTCCACATACCTCAGCTCTGCCACAGTGGTTGTCTTGCTGGTGGCGGTGGCTGTGAGGCGCGCGCCATAGGCTTTCGCTGCCAGGTCGAGTGGCATGATGGTGGCGTACATGTCGCGCTTGTCGGGCTTGGCGCTGGGGTTGCGCTGCAGGGTGATGGTGCCCACGGGGGTGCTGAACGAGCCTGGCAGAGCCTTCACGTCGCGCTCAAACTCCATGGGCTCCTTGGCCTTGGGCACATACAGCTTGCCCTTGATGTGCAGCCCGCTGCCCCGGCGGCTCACGCGCAGCGCGATTAGGGACTGCAGGTCCTCAATCTGGTTCTCGGGCATGTCCACGATGTAGGGGTTGTCCTTGTACAGCTCGTGCTTGCGTATGCGCCCTTCCAGCTCGTAACTCACATAGAGTTTCAGTGCCTTCACCACGCGTCCGCTGATGTTTGAGCTGGCCAGGATCTCCAGCTCGTTGTCGAATCCGTTGGAGTTGGATATCACTCCCATGCTCTCCAGGGCCATCTGCCCGCCACGGTACATGCGTGAGCGCGAGTCCTCGTCCTTCACCAGGATTTTCATGGTGGAGGCATACACGGGGCGCGTGTAGCGCAGGTAGCAGAAGGCAAGGCCCAGTGCCACGATGGCAGACAGCGCTATCCAGTACCAGTACAGGACTACAATCTTCCACAAGGAGGCGAAGTCAAAGCCACTCTGCTCTTCCTCTCTGTTTTCTTCGTTTGCTATAAACTCGGCCATTTCAGTTGTTTGGTCTGTGTTGTTTTACGTTTTTACTCTTCCGAAACGCAAAAGTACATAATAAAGAAGAATACGCAAGGAATTTAAGGGAAAAATTGTTCCCGGCCTTCATTTTCATGCTCCTGTGGCCGTTTGTTCCGAATAACTATCGTATTTTTGCCCATTGAAGTAAAATGGGCAGTTCTTTGCCGCCCAGTACGCACAATCGCACTAAACGGCTTACACACTATTAGGATGGCTAAAAGACATTTCGAGGAGTCCCTCTCCTCCAGACTTCTTGTCAATGTGGTTGACATTGTACTCTTGTGTGTCAGTTTTTTCCTGACTCACTTTGTCCTCATGCACGCTGGGCAGGAGGGAGTTCCCATGGACTTCACGCAGCGGTATCTCGTCATCGCCATACTCTGCTACATGCCTGTGGCCGCGTTTCTCCCACCCATCGCGCTGCGCCGCGTGTGCTCCAGCGACAGGATAGCCAGCAATGTGTTTGTCACCTCCACGGTGCACTTTGTGCTGTTTCTGCTGGTCGTGTATCTGCTCAGGGTCAACTCTGTGCCGCGCGCCTATTTCCTGAGCGTCTATGCGGTGTTTACCCTGCTGCTGCTTGTCGAGCGCATATCGATGTTCAGGTATATGACGAGCGTGCGCCGCAACGGGGCCAACCTGGCGCGTGTGATCCTGGTGGGCAATGGCGAGGAGATGCGCGAGCTCTACTATGACCTCAAGAACACGACCTACGGGCTGGACATCGAGGGGCTCTTTGCCGACCCCGTGGATAAGGCCCTGCCCGATGGGGTGGAGCTGAAGGGAACTCCCTCGCAGGCAATCGACTACCTGAGGGAGAACGCCAACCACATCGATGCGGTGTATTGCTCGATGGCGTCGCTGGACAGGGAGAAGGCGCATGAGCTGTACTCCTACTGCGAGAACAACATCATACGCTTCTTCATGGTGCCGGTCTTTGTCAACCTCACACGCCGCCACATGGTCACCACACAGGTGGGAGGCTCCTTCGTCCTCGCGCCTCGTGAGGAGCCTCTGCGCAACATGGGCAACCGTGCCATGAAGAGAGCCCTCGACCTGGCAGTCAGCAGCATCTTCCTGCTTACGGCATTCCCCATCATCTACGTCATAGTGGCTGCAGTCATCAAGTGCCAGAGCCCGGGCCCCGTGTTCTTCTGCCAGAAGCGCAACGGGCTTTACGGCAAGGAGTTCTATTGCATCAAGTTCCGCTCGATGCACGTCAACGCAGATGCCGACAAGGTGCAGGCCACCGAGCACGACCCGCGCAAGTTCCCCTTTGGCGACTTCATGCGCAGGGCCAACATCGATGAGCTGCCGCAGTTTATCAACGTCTTCCTGGGCAGCATGTCCCTGGTGGGCCCGCGCCCGCACATGCTCGCACACACCGAGGAGTACCGCAAGATAGTGAACCGCTACATGGTGCGCCATTGGGTGAAGCCCGGCATCACAGGCTGGGCACAGGTGCAGGGCTTCCGTGGCGAGACGCGTTACCTGAGCCAGATGGAGAACCGCGTGCATGCCGACATCTGGTATGTGGAGAACTGGACATTCTGGCTCGACATACGCATCATCGCGTCCACATTCTTCAAGACCCTGCTCCACAAGGAGGAGAACGCCTATTGAGGGCATAACACAGCCGTCTGCCGAGGGGCAGGCGGCACTAATATAATAATAAGGAAAGGAAATGTCAATCTTCAGCAAACTCTTTGGCCGCAAGAAGCAGGCCGAAAGCATAGTGGGCGGCATGGAGGACTTCATGCTGCTCATTCGCGTTTATTACCAGTCGGGCATCGCCGCACAGCAGGGCATAAGCAACCTCGCGGCGCTGCCCGACCTGCGCGTCTTCAAGCAGACCTACCATGTGCCCACCGTCAACAACAAGCTCGGGCTGGGAGAGAAGAAGCAGTGCAGGCGCATGATACAGGATATCTACGGCATCTCGGACGACTTCTTCAGGGAAATCGACGGCAGCATGAAGAAGCACTGCCGCAAGCCCCAGGACGTGCAGCCCTATCTGGCAGCCTTCCAGGGCTTCAGCCAGGACCTGATGATGCTCATGGGCAACCTCATGCAGTGGAAGTTCCGCCTCCCCTCGTTCCTGCACAAGGCCCTGCGCGAGATGGTGGCCAAGCAGGTGCACCAGGTACTCACACGCGCCGACTGGAAGGACGAGGGCGTGCGCAAGGCATGCGTGTCGATACGCAGATACCAGTCCATGCTCGACTACAGCGAGCAGTGGATGACCGAATATGTATATACACTGGTCATGCTGGCCAAGAAGGAACCACGCAAAAACGTGGAGGAATAACTTGTGAACCCCAGAAAAAAAGGGTAACTTTGTACCAAAGGAGCGACCTGCACACATGAACGCTGAGATGAACGACCTGCTGATGAGGCTCGAGACACGCACTCGACAGCTCATCCTCAAGCATCGGGAACTCCAGGCCGAGAACAAGGGCCTGGAGGAAAAACTCTCTGCGCTCCAACAGGAGATAGAGAGCCTGGAGGAGAAGAACAGGCAGCTCCAACTGCAGTATGACCATCTGAAGATGGCCAAATACATCGACATGGCCGACAGCAGCACCAAGGACCTGCGCGGCCGGTTGCGGAAAATGGTGCGAGACATTGACCAGTGTGTGGCAATGCTAAAGGCAGACTAAGGACATGGCAAGCGACACATTATCAATAACAATCCACTTCGGCACAATGAGCATACCCCTGTGCATCCCCAGGGAACAGGAGTATGCCTACAGGCAGGCCGAAAAGTTGATCAAGGAAAGGTACGGCTTCTACACGAGCAAGTACCCGGGGCAGACCGAGAACATCTATCTCGTCATGACCATGGTGGACATGGCAGTGCAGGCGAAGCAGAAGGAGCTGGCCCTGGACATCGCTCCTGTGGCCGAGAGGCTGCAGCCCCTGATCGACGAATTGGAGTCCGCACTCGGTTCCGACAAGTGAGCGCGCGTCCCCGGGACGGCATGCGCATGCAGGTGTGACAAAGTGAACAGAGAAAAGGAAAAGACCCCAATAACCAAACAAAGTATTTGACACATGGAGATATTTATCGGATTGGCGGCCGGCCTGGTGCTCTTCCTGGCACTGACCGCCGCATTGTATTTCCTCATCATACCTTCGAAGCGGGCCGCCCTGACGCGTGAAGCCAAGGAGGCAGCCGAGAAGGAGGCAGAGGTAATCAAGCAAAAGAAGTTGCTCGAGGTGAAGGACAAGTTCCTGAGCAAGAAGGCCGAGCTGGAGAAGGAAGTGCGCCAGCGCAACCAGCAGATACAGCAGGCCGAGAACCGCGCCAAGCAGCGCGAGCTCACCCTCAACCAGAAGCAGGACGAGCTCACGCGCCGCAAGCAGGAGACCGAGTCGCTGCGCCAGCGCGTGGAGACCCAGCAGGCACTGCTGCAGAAGCGCGAGGAGGAACTCGACGAGCGCAAGAACGCACTCCTGGAGCAGGAGCGCACCAAGCTGGAGGAGATCTCCGGCATCAGCGCCGAGGAGGCGAAGGAGCGCCTGGTGGAGGCTCTCAAGGACGAGGCAAAGACCAACGCCCAGGCATACATCAATGAGATCATGGATGACGCCAAGATGACGGCGAACAAAGAGGCGAAGCGCATCATCATCCAGACTATCCAGCGCGTGGCCACCGAGACGGCTGTGGAGAACAGCGTGACGGTGTTCCACATCGACAACGACGAGGTGAAGGGACGCATCATAGGCCGCGAGGGACGCAACATACGCGCCCTGGAGGCAGCCACCGGTGTGGAGATTGTGGTGGACGACACGCCCGAGGCCATTGTGATAAGTGCCTTTGACCCCGTGCGCCGCGAGATTTGCCGCCTGGCCATGCACCAGCTGGTGGCCGATGGCAGGATACATCCGGCACGCATCGAGGAGGTGGTGGCCAAGGTGAAGAAGCAGGTAGAGGAGGAGATCATCGAGACCGGCAAGCGCACCACAATCGACCTGGGCGTGCATGGCCTGCACCCCGAGCTTATCCGCATCATAGGCAAGATGAAGTACCGCAGCAGTTACGGGCAGAACCTGCTGCAGCATGCGCGCGAGACGGCCAACCTGTGTGCCGTGATGGCCAGCGAGCTGGGGCTGAACCCCAAGAAGGCCAAGCGTGCCGGCCTGCTGCATGACATAGGCAAGGTGCCCGATGAGGAGCCCGAACTGCCCCACGCCCTGTATGGCGCCGAACTGGCCGAGAAGTACAAGGAGAAGCCCGACATCTGCAATGCCATCGGCGCTCACCACGACGAGATGGAGATGACCACACTGCTGGCTCCCATCGTGCAGGTGTGCGATGCCATCAGCGGAGCACGTCCCGGAGCACGCCGCGAGATAGTGGAGGCTTACATCAAGCGACTCAAGGACCTGGAGAACATCGCCATGAGTTACCCCGGTGTGGTGAAGACCTATGCCATACAGGCAGGCCGCGAGCTGCGTGTCATCGTGGGTGCGGACAAGATAGACGACAAGCAGACCGAGGAACTGAGCAATGAGATAGCCACCAAGATCCAGAACGAGATGACTTATCCCGGGCAGGTGAAGATAACGGTTATCCGCGAGACCCGCTCCGTGTCCTACGCCAAGTGAGTGCACCCCGCCTGTGGCGGGACGCTACATACACCATCCAGGGGAGGCAAGCCGATGCAGGCATTTGCCTCCCCTGCTTTTTGCGGCGGGCACACGTGGGTGGCGCAGTGCCCTATATATATGGTACACGCGTGTGCGCGTTCCTTATCTTATTCCTCCCCCAGGGGCATGCCAGCCAGTCCCCTGTGCATGCCAGCCGCCCCCTCCATGCATGCCAGCCGTTCCCCCATGAACAGCGAGAGCCGCCGCCAGCACGGATGCCTGGGTGTGGCATCGTGCAGGCGGCGGCTCTCCTGCGTGCTGCAGGGCTGCAGTCATGTGGTTTGGGCTATATCTGCCACCACTTCTTCTTGGACTTCACCTCGGGAGCGGAGTACTCCTCGCGCAGGATGTCCTCGTAGCTCTTCCGTTCCGAAATCATGCGGTAGATGGTGCCCCAGTCGGGCAGTCCGCCCACGTTGCGGTCATCTATCCACAGGTCCACCTTCAGCTTGCGGCTGAAGTGCATGTTCTTGCTTTCGTCCTCTTCGGGGAAGTCCTTGTTCACCGCATAGAACTCCACACCCCTCTGCCTGCACCATTCCACAGCCTCGTCCAGCAGTTTTCCCTCGCGCACGCTCCACAGGATTAGCTTGTGCCGGTCCTGGATGAGCATCTTCAGAGTCTGTGTGGCAAAGGGTATCTCGTTGCCTATCTGGGGATAGCGGTGCTCTACTATCGTGCCATCGAAATCTACAGCTATAGTCATTGCGTATCGCCTTGTTTTGTTCCTTCGCTGCAAAGTTAGTGGAAATTTCCTTCTCTTGCAGCCTTGTGCGCGGAAAAGGTTGGCCGAGGTGTGATGTGGTAGCCCCCATATGCCCGCTGGTAGCCCCCATATGCCTGCCGAAAGCCCCCTTCCCCTGCCTTCCCCGAGGGGAAGGAGTATATGCCTTAGCCTGATGAAGTCCTTTCGTTGGCTGAGGGTGGGCTTTCTCCTCGTCTCGTTCCTGGGTAAAGGGGCATACCGTTTGCGGGGCTCGCTGTTCCCGCAAAAGCCGGGAAAGAAGTGGATAAGTCGTGGAAAACGCGGGGCGGAAAAGCCCAGTTGGAAATGACCTTGCGCAGAGTAATGGCGATAGCAGTGCGGTGCGTTGACGCCCCAGGACGGCCAGGATTATACTCCTTCCCCTCGGGGAAGGCGGGGGAAGGGGGCTTTGGAGGCGGATGCAGTGCGGTGCGTTGGCGGATGCAGTGCGCTGCGTTGGCGATTGCAGTGCGGTGCGTTGGCGATTGCAGTGCGGTGCGTTGGCGGATGCAGTGCGGTGCGTTGGACGATGCAGCCGCATACGTTTGCGTCCCCTCCCCCTTGGGGGAGGCTGGGAGGGGGCTTGGAGCAAGCTGGGAGGGGGCTCGCTGCAAGCGGCAAGGTGCTTTGCTTGCTTGAAAAAAACTGCCTTTGGAGACCCTCTGTTTGCCATAAAAGTTGCAAATTTGCAGTGCGGGGGCTGCAGCGGCAGCTGCATCCTCGCACCCACTAACCAATACCCACAGGAGATGATAATAGAGGAAATACTGAAGTTCAACCGCGAGTTTGTGGAGCAGAAACGCTATGAGCAGTTTGTCACAAGCAAGTACCCCGACAAGAAACTCGCCATCCTGTCCTGCATGGACACCCGCCTCACCGAGTTGCTGCCCGCTGCCCTGGGGCTGCGCAATGGCGATGCCAAACTCATCAAGAATGCTGGCGGACTGGTCATCAGCCCCTTCGACTCGGCCATGCGCAGTCTGCTGGTGGCTATCTATGAGCTTGGAGTGGAGGAGATTATGGTCATCGCGCATTCCAACTGCGGCGCGTGCCACATGAACGGAGCGCAGATGAAGCGCCTGATGGTGCAGCGCGGCATACACCAGGACGTGATTGACACCATCGGCCTGTGCGGCATCGACCTCGACCACTGGCTGGAGGGGTTCCATGACACCGAGGACTCCGTGCGCAACACAGTACACACCATACGCTGCCATCCCCTGGTGCCACATGACGTGCGCCTGCATGGCTACATCATCGACTCACACACCGGACTCCTGACCGAGGTGAAATGAGACGGCCGACAGGATGCAGTGTGGGAAAACGTGCTTTCAAACATGGTGAAAACCAAAAAGCTGACTTTTCTCGCGCAAATGCGAGAGAAAAGCATTACCTTTGCCCCGAATTAAACCTATAAAAGCGTTTCAATGAAGAAAATACTTGCCCTGATGCCCCTGCTCATCCTCGCGCTGGCGATGACGAGCTGCGTGTCGACGAAGAAAATCGTATATTTCCAGGGAGCGGACTCGGTGTTCATGCAGGCACAGCAAATCATACAGCAGTATGAGATGAAGCTCAAGCCCGCCGACCAGATACTCATCAAGCTCACCTGCAGCGAGCCTGACCTGCTCACCATATTCGCCCAGGACGTGGTGATGGGCACGGCGGGAACCACCAGCAGCTACAACCTGAACAACTCGGGAAGCATGACCAACGCCTACGCCTACACGGTGACCAACGACGGCTATGTGGTGCTGCCATCCGTGGGACGCGTGAAGGTGGAGGGGCTCACCAGCGACGAGGCGGGCAAGGCCATAGAGAGCAAGATCAAGGAATCGAAGCTCATCAGTGACCCCGAGGTGACGGTGCGCCTGCAGAACGGGCGCGTGGCTGTGATGGGAGCCGTGAGGACACCCCAGGTGGTGAACCTCACCAGCGAGCGCAACACCATCCTGGACGTGCTGGCAAAGTGCGGTGACGTGGACGACACGGGACTGCGCCAGAGGGTGCAGCTCTACCGCGAGGAGAACGGGCAGCGCATGATGTACCGCCTGGACCTCACCAAGGCCGACATCTTCAGCAGCCCCGCCTACTATGTGCAGCAGAATGACATGATATACGTGGAGCCCAACAAGAGCAAGAACATCAAGAACAGCGCCTTCTACACCTTCCTTGCTGTAGCGGGCGGGAGCATCTTCAGCCTGGCGTCCGTGGCCATCTCGGTGGTGGCTCTCACCAAGAAATAGTGTCGGTGTCCCACTCTTCGGGGTCATGCGACACCGTCGAGAGGTCGAACCCATACAGCCAGCGGCCTGCGCTCACCTTGCGCAGGCCGCTGGTCTTGTAGTATGTGGAGGGGATGCCCTGCACCAGCACGCACTGGCGGTAGCCCGATGGGTTGGCAGGCAGGGACAGGAGAGCCTGCCACTTGGCCGTGGACAGTTCCACGGGTATGCAGCGTGAGGCATCGGTGCACAGGGAGTCTGCGCTCAGCAGGATGTTGCTGGAATAGGTGGGGCGGGGCGAGAAGTCGGCGGCCGCGAGGGTCCTGTAGGCCGCTCCCACGGCATAGCCACCCACCCACACAGGCTTTCCCGCGCGTGAGGCGGTGCCATCGAGCACGTCGCCCACGGTGAAGGGGCACTCCTCGGTGCCCAGCCCGGTGGCCGAGGGTGGCCGCGATGAGTGGCTGCCCTCGCCTTCGGGCTCCTCGCCGAGAGCCGTCTTCTGGCACGAGGGGAGCAGCAGGACGAGGCACAGCAGCAGGCAGGACAGCCTACTCCTCCTCGGTGAAGGCGTCGAGCACGCGCCTGCAGATGCGTGGTACATCATACTTGTAGTACATGGTGTCGAGCCAGGCGAAGAGGTAAACCAGCGCCACGAAGCCCAGCCAAACGTAGAGCAAAATCTTGAGATCCATACTTAATCGGTCCTATTTCCTATACAAATTTACGTCTTTTAGGCCGATATCCCAAATAAAGCGCGCTTATATTTCGCACGCGCGTCCATATCTGTAAGCCAAGGCCGTGCAACCGTATGCGGGCGGCGGGCAAGCCCCGTCCTGCGCACTCGGCAAGCCCCGTCCTGTCACTCGGCAGCCCGGTCGCGGTCGATCATCCGCACCAGGGCATCGCTCTTGCCGCTCACCACCTTGCGGCAGAACATCTTGCCACTTTCCTGCAGGCGGCTGTAGTCGTCCTCGGTCATCACATGGATGGTGGTGGTGTAGTCGATGAAGTGCAGGGGCGTGAGGGCGGGCAGCCCGGGATATGCGCCCTGGCTGAGGATGCAGCGGCCGCGCCACACGGGGTGGTTGAAGGCGATGGTCTGGATGAGTGTCTCTGCGGGACAGAAACTGTTGCGGAAGTAGTGCAGGAGTTCCCTGTTGCTGTCATAGTGGCCGAGCAGCAGCTCTGCCAGTGGCTCGCTGATGCACCACCATGCGCTGCCCTTGTAGAGCCTCCACACTTGCCCGCCCACGGGGAAGTGCAGCGGCTTCCTGTAGCCCGTGAGCCGCAGCAGCTTGCGCATGAGGATGCCCAGGCGCGTCCATCGGCAGGCAGGCCGCGCCACGGTGTAGTTGTCCCGCTGCGCGGGGCTCAGCAGGCTGGTGTCCATGCAGTAGCCCTGCAGGATCTCCTTGCCCTCCTGCTCCTCCAGCCATCGGGTGATGCGCGTGTTGCTCCACAGGGGGTAGTCCATGCCGCTCAGGAAGAAGATGCGGTCAAATGTGCGGGGGAATGTGACTGCCGCGCGCAGGAGGTTCATCTGGTACTGCACCTCGCGCATGGTGCCCCAGCGCACGTCCACCCGCTCGGCGATGAAGTGCACCCGGGGCAGGCTCAGGCGGGAGGTGAACTGCCCGAGGTCGCTCTTGGCGTCGATGTGGATGAAGAACTCGGCATCCTCGTGCAGCGCGTGTACCAGGCGGCACAGCTGCGCGGGGTCGGTGTGGGCGGATATCAGGTAGGCTATGTTCATGGGTTGTGGGTTTGTGCCATTGGGCTGTGTGTGTTGTGATGATGCGGTGTGGGGGATGGGCTGTGGGCGTGGGGGCTCAGGGGTTGCTCCTGCGCCGCAGCAGGTAGCCGGCTGCCTCGCGCATGATGCGCGCCCCGCTTATCCACATGACGGCCATGTAGAGCGTGGCGGCCATCGCTATCTTGGCCAGCATGAGCAGCCATAGCGACGCGATGGGGCGTGTGGCCCACCAGGTGACGGCCATGCACGCTGCGCTGAGCAGCAGGAAGGGCAGCATGTCGCACAGGGCCTGCCACAGGCGCAGCCCTATCAGGCGGCGGGCGAAGAACTGCCACACGAGGAGCCATGCGGCATTGATGGCGATGAAGTAATATACCATGACGTTGAGCCCCAGGGGGTGCAGCAGCACCAGTCCCACCAGTATCAGGGTGCTGAGCGTGAGCGTGCTCCACATGTTGAGGCTGCTCTTGCCCTGGCTGATGACCATCTGGCCGTAGAGCGTGAGCAGCGGGAACACGGCGCCATAGATGCTCAGCAGCGAGAGCAGGAACGCGCTCTCCTCCCATTTCGGCCCCACGAAGATGAGCAGGAACTCCCGCGCGATGAGTCCCACACCGAACATGCAGGGGAAGGACACGAAGGAGACGAAGCGCAGCATCTTGCGAAACACCTGGCAGCTGCGCTCCCTGCTGTCGCGCACCTGTGCCATCACGGGCTGCGCCACGCCGGTGAGCATGCCGTTGATGGTGCCGGAGCACATGTCGTCCCACTTGCGCGCGTTGCCATACACACCTGCCGAGTGGGCTCCGTAGAACTTGCCCAGGAGAAAACTGAAGGCATTGCTGCTGAGGGTGTTGACGATGTTGGTGAGCAGGAGCTTGCTGCTGAAGCCGAACATCTGCCAGGCGGGGCGCAGGTCGAGGCGCAGTGAGGGCCGCCAGGGAGAGTAGTGCCAGTTCATCACCGTCATGCAGGTGACAAAGAGCAGGCTCTGTGTGGCCAGTCCCCAGTAGGCATAGCCCATCCATGCCATCAGGATGCCCGCCACGTTGGACACAATCAGGCTGGTCACGGCTATGAGGCACGTCTGCTTGTTCATCATGTTGCGGAAGAGCCAGGCGCGCTGCACGGTGCCGAAACTGGCGGCCAGGAAGCCCAGGAACATGTAGCGGCTGAGCCACAGCAGGTCGGCATCATCGTAGAAGTCGGCTATGAGGGGCGCGGCCAGGAAGAGCAGCGCATAGAGTGTGCCGCCCATGAGGATGTTGAACCAGAAGACGGCGTTGTAGTCCCTGTCGGTGGGGTGCTTGAGGTTGCACAGGGCGGCCATGAAGCCGCTCTCCTGCAGTGTGCTGGCCAGGTTGCTGAACACGGTGAGCATGGCTATCTTGCCATAGTCGCTGGGCGAGAGCAGCCTGAGCAGGAATATGCCGAACAGCGCGCCCAGCACCTGCACGGCCCCGTTGTTCAGTCCTCCCCACAGGAAGCCGCGCGCGGCCTTCTCCTTCAGTTCGCCTGCCATATCATGTGTTGGTTACGGGCGGGTTGCCCGGCATGCCGGTGCCCGCCCTTGGTGATAGTGTCGTCAGATTGCGTGTGTGGCCGGAATCCACCCTGTGTGTGGCTTGGGCACACCATGCCTGGCCAGGTGAGCAAGCCCGCCCTGGCATCCAGGCTTGTGCGGGTTACTCCACGGTGCTTCCACCCTTTACCTCGCCCAGGGTGGTGGTCACGCTCAGGTTGCCATCGTAGTTCACCGCGCTGAGTATCATGCCGTGGCTCTCCTCGCCCATAATCTTGCGCGGGGCCAGGTTGGCGATGAAGAGCACGCGCTTGCCCACCAGTTGCTCAGGCTCATACCACTGCGCGATGCCGCTCAGTATGGTGCGGTCCTGCCCGCTGCCGTCGTCGAGGCAGAAGCGCAGGAGCTTCTTGCTCTTCTTGACCTTCTCGCATGCCTTCACGATGCCCACGCGTATGTCGAGCTTCTCAAAGTCCTCAAAGGCGATGGTCTCCTTCACGGGCTTTGCCTTGTAGGCAGCCTCCTCATTGGCCTTGATGGTGTCCTCGAGCTTCTTCACCTGCCGCTCGATGGCCTCGTCCTCTACCTTGGTGAAGAGCAGCTCGGGCTTGGGCAGTTGCTTGCCGGGAGCCAGCAGGTCGGTCTTGCCCAGGTCCTCCCAGCTGAAGTCGGGCATGTCTATCATCTCGCGCAGCCTCTTGCTGCTGAATGGCAGGAAGGGCTCAAAGGCGATGGCGAGGTTGGCCGTGAGCTGCAGGCTGATGTAGATGATGGTCTTCACGCGCTCAGGGTCGGTCTTCACCACCTTCCATGGCTCGCAGTCGGCGATGTACTTGTTGCCTATGCGTGCCAGGTTCATGGCTTCCTTCTGTGCGTCGCGGAACTTGAATGCCTCCAGCAGGCCCTCCAGTTTCTCCTTCACGCCACGGAACTCGTCCAGGGTCTCGCGGTCGTAGCCGGTGAGCTCGCCCGGTGCGGGCACCACGCCCCCGTAGTACTTCTGCGTGAGCTGCAGGGCGCGGTTGACAAAGTTGCCATATACGGCCACCAGCTCATTGTTGCAGCGAGCCTGATAGTCGGCCCAGGTGAAGTCGTTGTCCTTGGTCTCGGGCGCGTTGGCAGTGAGCACATATCGCAGTTCGTCCTGGCGGCCGGGCATCTCGTCGAGGTACTCGTTGAGCCACACTGCGTAGTTCTTGCTGGTGCTTATCTTGTTGCCCTCCAGGTTGAGGAACTCATTGCTGGGCACGTTGTCGGGCAGGATGTAGTCCCCGTGTGCCTTGAGCATGGCTGGGAACACGATACAGTGGAACACGATGTTGTCCTTGCCTATGAAGTGCACCAGCCTGGTCTCGGGGTCCTTCCACCATGTCTCCCAGTTGCCGTACCGCCCGGGCTGTGCGTCGCACAGCTCCTTGGTGTTGCTGATATAGCCGATGGGAGCGTCAAACCACACATACAGCACCTTGCCCTCGGCGCCCTCCACGGGCACGGGTATGCCCCAGTCCAGGTCGCGTGTCACGGCTCTGGGGTGCAGTCCGCCGTCGAGCCAGCTCTTGCACTGGCCATACACATTGCTGCGCCACTCCTTGTGATCCTCCAGTATCCACTTCTCCAGCCATGGCTGGTACTGGTCGAGTGGCAGGTACCAGTGCTTTGTGGCACGCTTCACCAGCGGGTTGCCGGTCTCGGCGTTGTAGGGGTTGATGAGCTCCTCGGGGCTGAGCGTGGCGCCACACTTCTCGCACTGGTCGCCGTAGGCCTCGGGCGCGTGGCAGCGCGGACACTCGCCCCTGATGTTGCGGTCGGTGAGGAAGTGGCCTGTCTGCTCGTCATAGAACTGCTCGCTGACCTTCTCCACAAACTTGCCTTCATCGTAGAGCTTGCGGAAGAAGTCGCTTGCCAGCTTGTGGTGAATGGGGCTTGTGGTGCGGCTGTAGATGTCAAAGGAGATGCCGAAGCGGCTGAAGCTGTCCTTGATGAGCGTGTGGTAGCGGTCCACCACCTGCTGCACGGTGATGCCCTCCTTGCGTGCGCGGATGGTGACAGGCACTCCGTGCTCGTCGCTTCCGCCTATGAAGATGACCTGCCGCCCCTTGAGACGCAGGTAGCGCACGTATATGTCGGCTGGTACATACACCCCAGCCAGGTGACCGATGTGTACAGGGCCGTTGGCATAGGGCAGTGCGGCCGTGACGGTAGTTCTCTTGAAATTCTTTTCCATGTTGATTCCTTGATTTGTGCAAAGGTACTATTTTTCCTGTGTAAAAGAGGGGCAGGGGGGATGGAATTTTGCCTCCCGTGCCCTTGCGGCGGCATGAGGTGGCCGTTGGTGAGGCCCATGCGCTATCTTACACGGAAATCAACCAGTATGGGCAGGTGGTCAGAGGGGTGGTAGAAGTTGCTCGTCCCCAGCTGGTCGCGCACCTGTGTGGTGTAGTTGTCGCGTATCACGCGCGCCTCGGTGACACGCTCATAGACGGGGAGCGTGCAATAGACAAAGTCAATCCTGCCGCCCATGGAGGTGGAGTGGTACTGCTTGGGGTGGCGGTAGGCGATGATGTCGATGTAGGGGGTGTGCTCCAGGATGAATCCCTGGGTCCAGTAGCGCGGGTCGTCGGGCGCGTAGTGGTGGTGGTAGTTGTCCAGTGGTGTGTGGGAGTTGAAGTCGCCCATCATGAGCCACATCTGGCTCTCCCCGTTGGGCACGCTGCCCAGCGTGTGCCTGTAGATGTACTCCACCTCCCTCCTGCGCTGCATGTCCCCGCCGTGTGCGGCGGCACTCTGTGCCCTGTCCTGCGCATTCTGCGCATATCGCTGGGGCCATGTGTGCAGGGTGACGATGTTGACCACCTGGCCGCCTGTCCGCATCTGGGCCCATGCCGCGCCGTGTGCCACGAGCGTGTCGGCATTGCCGCCCATGCGCAGCACGTTGCTGATGGGGTAGCGCGAGGTGATTACTTGGGGGTAGCTGTCGCGATGCTCGCCTGTGTAGGTGTACTTGTGCCCGTAGCGGCTCGCCAGTTCGGGCCAGCGCGCGGGCAGTGGTTGCTCCTCCTTGGGCAGCTTCTTGTCCGAGGCGGTCTGCCATATGCTCTGTGCCTCGCACCATACGCAGATGTCGGGCTGCAGGCTGTCCACCCAGGAGGTGAACCGCTGGTAGTCGTCGGCCTGTCCGTCCCACATGCCATTCTGTGTGTTCCAGTAGAGCAGCCGCACGCTTCCCTTGGCCTTGGCGGGCGCGTGCCTCCTGCCCTTTGCCCCGCCGGCTGCTGCCAGCAGGAGCGCTGCTGCCAGGAGCAGGACTCTGTGTGCCGTGATGCGTGTCATCGTGCCTCCCCGGAGGCTTGCTTCTCCTCCCACTGCTGCCATTCCTCCATGGCCTTCTTCCAGTCGGCTCCCTCGGCGGGCGGGTTGGCCTCCAGGCGTGCTGCCTCGTCGCGTGCTCGGTCTCTCGCACGCTTCTCCTTCATGGCGGCGATGGTGGCGTCGTCCAGGATGAGGATGGCTCCACGCTCCAGCGCGGCATCCAGTTCGGCCTCTCCGAAAGCCTTGCCCGGCTCGTTGAAGTCCGAGATGTTGAACTCGTAGTCCACCCGCAGTATGTGGCGTATCATCTTCTGCCCAAACCGCTTCGTGCTGTTCTTCCTTCTCAGAAGCCCCTTGATTTCCTTGATTTCCTGTGCGGAAAACTTGTTTCTTCCCATAGTGTGCTTAGCAGGAGAATGTCTCGTCCACCGTCCATTCCTGCATCACCAGCCCGTGCGCATCGGTGCAGTGGTCGTGTATCTTGCGCTGCTTGTTCTCGTCAAGGCTGTTCCACAGTGTGGTGCATTCGGGATAAGTCACCTTGCGCCCTGCCACCTTCGAGGCTATGCGCTCCTTCTCGACCACGGTGAGCGAGGCCCACCACTCATTCAGCGAATAGTTCATTCTCTTCTCCTTTTTAATCCTGGAGGTGCCGCATGGCACTTGCAAGTCCAAGCCTCCCTCCTTGTTTATAGGGCAAAGTTACATGTTTTTGGCTTGGAAACGGGCTCTGGGGTTGATTTATATCAAGAAAGTTGGAATTTGCATGCATTTTCTTTGGAAAAGTTGTGGCGGTGCAGGATTTTCGTCTTACCTTTGCACCAGCAAAAGGAACGGAAGACAAACGGAACTGCGAAGCTCTAAATTTCCGTCAAGGTGTTTTTAGGTTATAAAGATTGTTAGTTTTTGTTTTTTAGGTTAATAAAGATTGTTAGTAAGGAGAAGCTTTTCCGTGAGGAAGTGCTTCTTTTTGTTTTTTTCAATCTACCCGCATGTTAAGCAACTCCTCTGGAACTCTGTTATCATTCCAGAGGGGTTGGCGGGTTTCTTCTTTCCCATCCTTGTTTTTTGGTTGCGCTGCTGCGGGATGCGATGTGTGCTTGCGCTCTGCCTGCATGGTGGTGGCTCTGTCGTGAGCCTGTGGCCGTCTGTAGGGCTTGCCTTGCGGATGCACGGGCTCCCCTGGGTACGGCAGTGATGGTGGGGAGCGCGGTTCCCTGCCTCCCCTGGGTACGGCAGTGATGGTGGGGGAGCGAAATTCCGACTGCTGGCGTGTCCTGCTCTGTGGTGAGGGGCAAAGTGAGTGGTGGCGGCAAAAAACACCCTGCCAAAACTTGAGCAAGCCGCCGAAAAGCGGTAACTTAGCCCCCTGTAACCACAGGGGATGGCAATCCCCAGTCGCGAAGATGAAGAGATACAAGGCTTTGATATTTGATTTGGACGGCACGCTGACCGACTCCCTCGAGGACCTCTGGCTCAGCACCAACCACGCCCTGCGCTTTATGGGCTGGCCCGAGCGCACACTCGATGAGGTGCGCCGCTTTGTGGGCAATGGCGTGCATCTGCTCATTGAGCGTGCCGTGCCCCAGGGCACTCCTCCCCAGATGCTGGAGCAGTGCTTCGGGGAGTTCCGTTCCCACTATGTGGCACACTGCATGGACCACACTGCCCCCTATGAGGGCATCCCCGAGATGCTGGCCGGGCTGGACCGCGCAGGCTATCGCATGGCCATCGTGAGCAACAAGCTGCAGGCGGGTGTGAGCGTGATGCACAGGCGTCACTTTGCACAGCATGTGCATGTGGCAATAGGCGAGCACGAGGGCGTGAGGCGCAAGCCAGCCCCCGACATGGTGCTCGAGGCCATGGACAGGCTGGGCGTGAAGAGGGAGGAATGCGTGTATGTGGGTGACTCTGACGTGGACATCCTCACGGCCAGGGCATCGGGACTGCCCTGCATATCGGTGCTGTGGGGATTCCGTGACCGCGACTTCCTGGTTGCCCACGGGGCTGTCACGCTGGTGGAGCACCCAGGGGACATCCTGGCGGCTGTGGAGGACGGGCATGCGCTGCCTGCCTGCGGCGACTCCCAGCTGTGACCGTGAGCCACGGACACATATATATAATGTATAGGAAACGCTAACATGCAACTATGAACAAGCACCTCACATCCCTTTGCCGGGCAGGCGCAGCCCTGCTCCTGGCAGTCCTGTGCGCCACAGCCTCCCTGGCCGACAGGGTGCGCACCTACACCACCGATGCCCAGGGCAGTCTCATGCTCGCTGTGGACCACAGCACCACGCACAAGCGCGTGGGCGGGAACGTCATCACCCTGCAGCCCGCCGAGCAGTACCAGACGATGGACGGATTTGGCTATGCCATCACCTACAGCACCTGCTACAACCTGCTCAAGATGAAGCCAGAGAGCCGCCAGCGCTTTCTCAGGCAAACCTTCTCGCCCACCGAGGGCTACGGGGTGAGCTATGTGCGCATCAGCATCGGGTGCAACGACTTCAGCAGCACGGAGTACTCGCTGTGCGATCTTCCTGGCCTGGAGCACTTCCGCCTATACAGCGACGAGACCGACTACGTCATCCCCGTCCTCAAGGAGATACTTGCCATCAACCCCCAGGTGAAGGTCATCGCTGCCCCCTGGACGTGCCCCAAGTGGATGAAGGTAGAGGACCTGAAGTCGCTCAAGCCCTTCGACTCATGGGTGAGCGGGCACCTCAACCCTGCCATGCGCGACACCTATGCACAGTATTTCGTGCGCTTTGTGCAGGCTTTTGCCAGGCAGGGCATACGCATCCATGCTGTCACCCCACAGAACGAGCCGCTCAACCAGGGCAACTGCGCCAGTCTGTACATGCCGTGGGACGAGCAGGCTGAGTTTATCCGTGCGCTCGCCCCGGCATTCAGGCAGGCAGGACTCGGCACGAAGATTTACTGCTTCGACCACAACTGGAACTACGACCGCAAGCCCGACCAGCAGGGCTACCCCGTGCGGGTGTTCAATGCCCTGACGGGGAGCCTGGAGGGAAGCGAACTGGTGGTGGGCTCGGCCTGGCACGACTATGGAGGCGAGGCAAGCGAGCTCGACCACATCAACAGCCAGCTGCCCGGCAAGGAGGTCATCTTCACCGAGGCGAGCATAGGCACCTGGAACGACGGGCGAAACCTCCAGAAGCGTCTCCTGACCGACATGAACCGTCTCGTGTACAACACCGTCACGCGCCAGTGCCGCGCGGTGCTTGTGTGGAATCTCATGCTCGACCTGCAGCGCGGGCCCAACCTCGATGGCGGCTGCACCACATGCTACGGCGCCGTGGACATTGACCAGAGCGACTATGAGACGCTCCACCGCAACAGCCACTACTACATCATCGCCCACAGCAGCGCAGTCGTGCAGCCTGGCGCGCACCGCATTGCCCAGCAGGTGAGCGGCTGCCAGGACATCCACAGTGTGTCGTTCTGCAACCCCGACGGCACACTGGCCACCCTGCTCATCAACAATGGGCAGGCCACCCGGGAGGTGCATGTGGTCAAGGCCAAGGGCTGCGTGGCACGGGTGCAGGTGCCCGCACGCAGCATCGTGAGCGTGCTCATCGGGGACAAGAAGATCATTGACAAGAAAAGATAACCTGCCATGCACAATCATCATCAACCCTGCCACAACTCCACCCCAGCCCTGCCATGCAGGCACATACCCGGCACCGCCCTGGTGCCACTGGCCCTGCTGGCCTGCAGCGGGCAGGCTCTGGCTCACCGCCCTGCTGCCGCTCCTGCCCCTGGCCAGGGGCATGGCGAGCGTCCCAATATCCTGGTCATCCTGTGCGACGACATGGGCTACGGCGACCTGGCCTGCTATGGGCAGCCCTACATACAGACTCCCCACATCGACCGCCTGGCCACCCAGGGGATGCTCTTCACGCAGGCTTATGCCGGAAGCCCCGTCAGCGCACCCAGCCGTGCCTCGCTGATGACGGGGCAGCACACCGGACACTGTGCCATCAGGGGCAACAAGGAGTACTGGAGCGGTGACGTGACCTATGGGCAGAACCACGAGTATGCCGTCACGGGGCAGCATCCGCTGGACACCGCCCATGTGGTGCTGCCCGAGATCATGAAGGACTGGGGCTACCGCACGGCGCAGTTTGGCAAGTGGGCCGGCGGCTACGAGGGATCGGTGAGCACGCCCGACAAGCGCGGGGTGGACGAGTTCTTTGGCTACATCTGCCAGTTCCAGGCACATCTCTACTATCCCAACTTCCTCAATCGCTACAGCCGCTCGCTGGGCGACACCGCCGTGGTGCGCGAGGTGCTGCAGGACAACATCCGGCACGCGATGAGTGGCGAGGACTACCGCAGGCGCACGCAGTACAGCGCCGACCTCATCCACCACCGTGCCATGGAGTGGCTCGACAGGCAGGAGAAGGGGAAGCCCTTCTTTGCGCTGATGGCTTACACCCTGCCGCATGCCGAGCTCGTGCAGCCCCACGACAGCCTGGTGGAGCACTACATGCGGCAGTTCCGGCAGGACAAGGACTACCCTGGCGAGCGGGGCAGCCGCTACAACGCCACCATGCACACCCATGCCCAGTTTGCGGCCATGATATCGCGCATGGACTGCTATGTGGGTGAACTGATGCGGCAACTGGAGCGCAAGGGACTGGCCGATAACACCCTGGTCATCTTCACAAGCGACAATGGCCCCCATGAGGAGGGCGGTGCCGACCCCGCATTCTTCGGCCGCGACGGCAAGCTCAAGGGGCTGAAGCGCAGTTGCCACGAGGGGGGCATACGCATCCCCTTCATCGTGCGGTGGCCAGGGCATGTGGCGGCGGGCACCAGGAGCGGGCACCAGTTGGCCTTCTGGGACCTGATGCCCACCCTTTGCCAGGCCATAGGCATCCCCGACTATGCCAGCCGCTACGCGCATGGGCATGGCGACTGCTTCGATGGCCTGTCCTTTCTGCCTACCCTCGATGGCCGTCCCATGGAGCAGCGCATCCACGACCATCTCTACTGGGAGTTTGGCGAGACCAACCAGGTGGCGGTGCGGCGCGGCAACTGGAAGATGGTGGTCAAGCGCGGCAAGCCTGCCCTATATGACCTGGGGACTGACCTCCACGAGGACCATGGCCTGAGCGACAAATACCCGGGCATCCTTGCGCAACTCATAGAAATAGCAAGAGCGGAGCACCGCAATGCCCCGCTCTTCCCCGTGACGATGCCCTGAGCATGGGCTCAAGGGAAGGGGGCATCTGCCTGAAAGCCCCCTTCCCCCGCCTGAAAGCCCCCTTCCCCCGCCTGAAAGCCCCCTTCCCCAGCCTTCCCCGAGGGGAAGGAGTATATACCTTATCTTCTTGACTCAACGCAGGTGAGTCCCCTCCCAGCCTGCTCCGAGCCCCCTCCCAGCCTGCTCCGAGCCCCCTCCCAGCCTGCTCCGAGCCCCCTCCCAGCCTCCCCCAGGGGGGAGGGGGTCTGGATGCATTATACTGCATCTGCCAACGCAGCGCACTGCAATCGCCAACGCATGCGGCTGCATCTGCCAACGCAGCGCGCTGCAATCGCCAACGCATGCGGCTGCATCTGCCAACGCAGCGCGCTGCAATCGCCAACGCATGCGGCTGCATCTGCCAACGCAGCGCACTGCGATCGCCAATGCGGCGCGCTGCGTTTTCCTACGTGCTGCGGAGTGGATGGTGGGGGAGAGTGCCGGGCGGGTGCTGCATGCCCCCAGGGGCATTCGCCGAGGGGGCATCCCCCGCAGGGATGGAGCCGCCGCGCCTACAGGCTGAAGGCGTAGAGGGCGGCCAGGGTGAGCTCCAGGTCGCGCCTCGCTTCCAGCAGGCGCGTGCGTACCGACAGGATGTAGTCGTTCTCGGTGAGGTATGTGAGCAGCGTGATCTCGCCTGCCTCGTAGGCCTTGCGCAGCAGTGCCTCGCTGTCATCGCTGGCCAGCGATGCCTCCATGTCGCGGATGCCCTGCTGCTGCTGGCGAGCCTGCTCGTAGAGGCCACGCAACTGGGTGAGATACTGCACACGCGCGTCCTGTGCGGCCATTTGCGCCGCGCTGGCCTCGGCACGCGCCTGGCGCACACGCCCCTTGTGCTCCCACAGGGGAATCGACATGCCCACGGTGACACCATTGTACTTCTGCGAGGGAACCAGTTCGCCCGTGTAGCCCACCGACAACTTGGGCAGCCCCTCGGCCTGTGCCACCCTCACCTGCCTCTGGCTGGCCTCTACCTGTGCCCCCAGATACTGCAGGGCGGGGCTGGCCGATGCCGCCTGGGCAAGCCACGCGTCGAAGTCCTGGGGCAGGACTGCCTCCCCGCTGTAGCCAGTAGCCTCCAGCGCAATCTCCTTGCCTCCTGCCATCGCGGCCAGCGTCACCCGCAACTGCTGGCGTGCGACCTCAGCCCCGCGTGCCTGGCTTTCCAGTTGCGTGAGGTTGAGCACCGCCTTGTTGTGCTCTATCTTGTTTGCCTCGCCCTGTTCCATCATGCGCTTGCAGGCTTGCATCGCCTGCCTGGCCCAGGCGGCCTGCTGACTGTAGAGGCTGTGCAGGGCATTCTGGTAGATGAGCTCCACGCAGGTCTGCTTGGCCTGCAGGAGCAGCTGCTGCCGCTGCTGCAGATAGTTGAGCTCGCTGGCGCGGTCCTGCTGGCGGGCCAGCCTGGCACGCTGTGCATAGGCGGTGGGAAAGTCAAACTCCTGCGTGAAGCTCACATCCTTGCGCCGGCCGCCTGTGACGGGGTTGGCCCACAGGTAGCCAAACTCCACCTCGGGGTCCGATGGGGTGAGCCCCACATGATTGCCCGCCTGCCGGGCCTGTGCCTGCTCACGCAGGGCGCGCAGCGTGGTGCTTCCCTCCTCGATGCGCCTCAGGGCCTCGCTGTACTGGTCCTGTGCATTGGCACAGAGTGCCGTGAGTGTCATGCAGAGCATGCATATTGCTTGTCTCATATCTCTTCTCTTTTCTTCTTGTGTGTTGTTGTGTGCTTCTGTGATTCCGTCTCATGGGCGCATGCCTGCTGGCCGCTTGCCGCCATGCAGGGGGTGAGTGGCTACTTGCTGCCGGGTGTGGTGGCCTGCGCGTTGGCTTGCGACGCGCCATGCAGCCCCTTGCGCTGGGCATACCAGCGGTACACGATGGGCATCACATAGATGTTGAGCAGGGTCGATGACACCAGTCCGCCCAGCACCACGATGGCCATCGGGCTCTGAATCTCGTTGCCGGGCTGGTCCCTGTTCACTATCAGCGGGATGAGCGCGAGGGCCGAGGTGAGAGCCGTCATCAGTATGGGATTGAGGCGGTCAATCGACCCGTGGAGCACCGTCTCGTGGAGCGGCGTGCCCTGCTCCTGCAAGTGCCGGTACTTGGACACCAGCAGGATGCCGTTGCGGGTGGCCACGCCAAACAGGGTGATGAAGCCGATGATGGAGGGGATGCTGATGACTCGCGAGGTGCAGGCCACCGCCAGCACGCCCCCGATGAGTGCCAGGGGCAGTCCCAGCAGCACGATGAGCGAGAGGGGCACCTCGTGAAACTCGCCGTAGAGCAGCAGGAAGATGACCAGGAGGGCAACAGAGGTGGCTATGAGGAGTGTGTGCCGCGCGCTCCTGGCACTCTCAAACTGCCCTCCGTACTCGATGCGGTAGCCCTCGGGGAGTGTGACCTGCCTGTCCAGGGTGCGCTGTATCTCCTCCACCGCGCTGCCCACGTCCCGTCCCGATACGTTGGCCTGCACCACCAGCTTGCGCTGCACATTCTCGCGCGATATGCTGCCGGGCCCTCCGGCCGACACTATGTCGGCCACGTCCTGCAGGGCCACCTTGTGCCCGTTGCCCGTGTCGATGAGCGAGCGTCCCACCTCCTGGGCTGTGGCAGTGTAGCTGCTGTCCAGCCTAAGCACGAGGTCGTAGCGCCGCTGGCCCTCATAGATGTCGCCCAGGCGGGCTCCCGGGAAGGCCAGTTCCACGTATCGGTTGAACTCCTGCATGGTGATGCCGTAGTGGGCAAGTGCCTGGCGGCGTGCGCGAATCTGCAACTGGGGGGTCTCGGTCTGCTGTTCTACGGCCACGTCCACCAGTCCGTCGATGCCCTCGATGCTCTTCTTGATCTGGTTGCCCAGCATGAACATGCGGCTGAGGTCGCTCCCAAAGAGCTTGATGGCTATGTTGGCCTTGGTGCCCGACAGCATGTGGTCGATGCGGTGGCCCAGCGGCTGGCCTATGGAGCACACCACGCCAGGCACCGAGGCCATGTGGCGGCGCATGTCATCAAATACCTGGGCGCGCGTGCGGCCGGCCAGGCGGAAGCGCACTTCTATCTCCGAGCTGTTGATGGCCTGCGAGTGCTCGTCCAGTTCGCCCCGTCCGGTGCGCCTGGCAGTCTCGTACACCTCGGGCACCTTGAGCAACTCCTCCTCGGTCATCCTGCCCAGCTGGCCGCTCACTTCCAGCGACACACCCGGCTGCGCCACGACCGACACCACCGCGCTGCCCTCATTGAACTCGGGCAGGAAGCTGCTGCCCATGGCCAGGAACAGGCCGATGGTAGCCACCAGCACGGCCAGCGTGCCGCCCATGACTGCCCTGTGATGGCCGAGCACCCAGCCCAGCGAGCGGAAGTAGCCGCGCGAGAGCCACAAGGTGACGCGGCTGTCGCGCTCGTTGGCGCTCAGGTAGCGGTCGCCCGTGAGCATCATATTGCACAGCAGGGGTGTCAGGGTCATGGCCACAATGAGGGACATGAACAGGCTGATGATGTAGGCCAGCCCCAGGGGCTTGAGCATCCTGCCCTCCATGCCCGACAGGAAGAACAGGGGCACAAAGGCGACCATGATGATGAAGGTCGCATTGAGTATGCTTGAGCGTATCTCGCTGGACGCCTCGAACACGACGCGGATGGCCGGCAGGCGTGCCTCGCGGGGCAGGCGGCGGTTCTCGCGAAGCCGCTTGTACACGTTCTCCACGTCGATGATGGCATCATCCACCAGCGAGCCGATGGCGATGCACATGCCGCCCAGCGTCATGGTGTTGACGTCCATGCCCAGCGCATACAGCACGATGAGCGTGCCGAGCAGGCTCACGGGGATGGCCACCACCGAGATGACGGTGGTGCGGAAACTGCCCAGGAACAGGAACAGGACGATGACCACAAACACCGCCCCCTCGAGCAGGGCGCGCCCCACATTGTGCACCGAGGTCTCGATGAAGTCGGCCTGGCGGAACACATGGGTGTCCAGGTGCACATCGGCGGGCAGGGACTTGGCTATGTCCTGCAGGTTGCGCTCTATCTTCTCGGTCACCTCCAGCGTGTTGATGCTGGGTTGCTTGGATATCGACAGGATGATGGCAGGCTGTCCGTCGCGCGCCGCCATGCCCATGCGCACGGCGCTTCCCACGCGCACCTGTGCCACATCGCCCACGGTGACGGGCTGTCTGCCAGTGCTCTTGACCAGCGTGGCAGCCATGTCGGCCAGGTCGCTGGTGCGCCCCATGCCGCGCAGCGCATACTCGTTGCCATACTCGCGCACCACGCCTCCCGTGCTGTTCTGGCTCATTCCTGCGACGGCCGCTTCCAGCTGGTCCATGGTCACGCCATAGGCTTCCATCCTGGCCACGTCGGCCAGCACCTGGTACTCCTTCACGTCGCCGCCTATCACGGTCACCTGTGCCACGCCTCCAGTGGCCAGCACCGCAGGTTTCACCACCCAGTCGGCCAGCGTGCGCAGTTCCATCATGCTGGTGGTGTCGCCCGCCTGCATGCTTACAAAGAGTATCTCGCCCATGATGCTGCTCTGTGGCGCCATCACCGGGGTGATGCCCTTGGGCAGTTCCTCGCCCATGGCCACCATCTTCTCGTTGACGGTCTGCCGGGCGCGGTAGATGTCTGTTCCCCAGTTGAACTCAACCCACACAAAGGAGTATCCATTGAGCGAGGTGGAGCGCACGCGGCGCACGTCGGTGGCCCCGTTCACGGCGGTCTCTATGGGGAAGGTGACGAGTCGCTCGGTCTCCTCGGCCGTCATGCCACGGGTGTCGGTCATCAGCACCACGGTGGGAGCGGTGAGGTCGGGAAACACGTCTATGTCCATCTGGCGTGAGGAGAAGTAGCCTCCTGCAATCACCAGTAATGCTCCCACAAGCACCACCAGGCGGTTGTGGAGCGAATAGCGTATGATATTGTTGATGATGTTCATCCTTTTGAGGTTGTATGAACGGTTTTATGGTTTTACGGTTTTATGGTTGTGCGAGCGGTTATGCGGTTTTACCGTTATGCAGTTTTGCGACTTTGTGGTCATGTGGTCTTATGGCTTTATGAAAGTGCAAGTGGCAGCAGATTGTGTGTAGGACAGCCTTGTGTAGGCTTGCGGAAGCGGATTACGCATCTGTACAACGACACACCTTGTCACAGTGCTGCCGCTCACATAATCCTAACCCCGCATGACCGTACAACCGTACAACCGCAAAACCATATAACCGTACAACCATATAACCGCACAGCCGCACTAATGCATGTGCCCCGCATGCGGGTCCACGCCACCCGATGCTTGCGTGAGCTTGACCAGCACCGCACCGCTGCCCACCACACGCTCGCCAGCCTGGATGCCCGTGAGCACCTGGGTGCGACGGCCGTCGGTGCCGCCCAGGGTGACCTCGCGCTTCTCGAAGAGCTCGGGTGTCAACTGCACATACACGAAGTGCAAGCCCATCTCCTCGATGATGGACTCCACAGGCACCGTGAGCGCGTCGCCTGCTGTCTCCGTCAGGATGAACATCTCCACCCAGGAGCCTGGCAGCATGCGGGGGGTGTAGCGCACGCGGAAGAGCAGCGGCACGAGCGGCTCGCTGGCGCTCACCTGCCTGCCGTAGGACAGCACGCTGCCGTCCAGGGAGTCCAGGGAGGTCACGCAGGACGATCCCGCCAGGCGTATGTTGGCATCATGGATGTGCCCCAGCAGCGGCCACGCCTGCTGGGGCACCTGGGCCCGCAGCGTGAGCCAGCGGGTGGAGGACACGCTGGCCAGCGTCTGCCCGGCCTCCACGTACTGCCCGTTCTTCACGCTCACCTGTGCCACATACCCCGCCATGGGGGCTGGCACCGTCTGCCTGCCATTGCCTGCGAGACGCTTGAGGCTTTCCCATTGTGCCCGTGCCGTGGCATACTCCGCGCGGGCAGCCTGCAGGTCGCTCTGGCTCACGATGTGCTCCTGGGCCAGTGGCTCCTTGCGCTCCAGTTCGCCCTTGGCACGCTGGTAGGCCGCCTCGGCCTCCTCCAGGCGCACCCTCATGTTGCCGTCGGCGGTGGTGGTGGCATCCACGGTGAGCAGTGCCTGGCCAGCCTTGACCGCCATCCCCTCCACGGGTGGCGTGCTGCCCATGCGCACGATGCCCGACACGCCAGCCACCACATCGCGCTCCTCGCCCTGGGCTGGCTCCACCTGTGCCATCACCCTGAGTGCCGGGCCGAAGGGCATGGGGCGGCACTCCTCGGTGCTGAACTGCGACTTCCAGGCCATCTCCTTGCTGAAGGCCACCGTGTTGCCGCTGTGCTGTGCCTGTGCCAGCGCGGCCTTTTGTCCCTCCTCGCGGCTGGCATACACAGTGACGGGGATGTCCACCTGCTCCCGCAGTCCGCCAGGGGCATTCACCCTGACTTGCAAATGGGCCTTGCCAGCCCTATGCGGGGAGAGCGTGAGGGCGCACACACCAGGCCGGTCAAGCGAATCGCGCCTGGCCTGCGCCTGGCCTGTGCCATCCGTGAGCGAGAGTGCCAGCGAGGCCCGGGGCTGTGGCTTGAAGTCCTGCAGGCGCGTCAGGTGCACCAGCACCTGCGCCTCCTCGCCCGCCACCAGCGGGTCGGCCTCGCAGTATATCTCCAGGGTGGGGCTGTAGGAGGTGAGCGCCACCTTCTCCTGGTGCGCCTCTCCAGCCTCCTGGCATGTGGTGTGTGACTTGCCGCACGACACCAGCAGTCCTGCCATCAGCAGGACGGATAGGGAAATGATGTTGATTCTCATTCTTGTCTCAATAAGGTTGTGGATGTGGATAAATGGTGTGGGCATGCAGCCACACGGGTTCTGCATGCCATGGGCACAGGGCCCTCAGCATCCACAGGGAGGAGCACGCAGGCCAGAGGAAAGGCCACAGGGCGCTCCTGGAAGCCTGTTGGGACAAGGTGTCCCGCGCTTGCGCGACCCGTCGCCTGCCAGCAGGGGGCTCAGGCCAGGGGATAGCGAGGCGGGGAAAAAGGCATTGGGGAAATGGGAGGGAGGTGTGGATGGCGCTGCCACATGCGTGAGGCGCAGCGCAGGCCGCAGCGCGCTCTGCCCCAGCGGGTCACATGGCTGGCAGCTGGCGGCGTCACCGGTCTGGCATTCTGGCTCGCTGCCCACACAGTGGGGCTGCGACGGGTGCCCTTCCCCGGGATGCATGTGCAGGCACACCAGGGCCACATGGCGGGCATGGTGATGGTGCGGCACAGCCATGTGAACCAGCATGGCCAGCACCGCCACCAGCATGACGCAGGCGGTCAGGCGGTGTCGCAGCATAAGGTGTACTCTCCCCTTCATCACCACAAAGGTAGCGCGACTGTGCTGCAACCGAGTTGCAAAGGAGGCCGCAGGCGGCACATTGGCCACAGGCACCGGTCTGCCAGGACGCAAATACCTGCCAGGGCAGGCAGGAGCATTCGCCGAAAATGGGTAATTTTGCGGCATGACAGACACATCGCACATCTACGACAGGCAGGACGGGGCTGTGGTGCACGGACTGCGCAGGGTGCTGCTCATCTACACGGGGGGCACCATCGGCATGGGACGCAACGCGCAGACGGGCGCGCTGGAGCCGCTTGACTTCCGCCACCTGATGGACAACCTGTACGAGCTCAAGTCGCTCAATACCGAGGTGGATACCTATTCGCTGCCCCATCCGCTGGACTCCAGCAACATGAACCCGCAGCACTGGGCACGCCTGGCACGCATTGTGGCCGACCGCTACAATGCCTACGATGGCTTTGTCATCCTGCATGGCACCGACACGATGGCCTACACCTCGTCGGCACTGAGCTTCATGCTGATGAACCTGGGCAAGCCTGTCATCCTCACGGGAAGCCAGTTGCCCATCGGGCAGCCCCGCACCGATGCCAAGGAGAACCTGCTCACCAGCATCGAGCTGGCCGCTGCCTGCGACGAGGAGGGCTTGGCGCGTGTGCCCGAGGTGTGCATCTACTTCAACGGGCACCTGCTTAGGGGCAACCGCGCAACGAAGCAGAATGCCGAGGGGTTCAATGCCTTTGAGTCCTTCAACTACCCTCACCTGTGCGACGCGGGTGTGTCCTTCACCTTCCGCAGCCATCACATCCTGCAGCCCGACCGCCATCTGCCGCTCACCGTGCACACAAGGATGAACCCCGATGTGGTGGTCTTCTCGCTCTTTCCCGGCATCCAGGAGCATATCGTGAAGCATGTGCTCAGCGCGCCCGAGCTGAAGGGTATCGTCATACGCAGTTTCGGGGCGGGCAACGCTCCGCAGACTCCCTGGGTGCTCAGGTTGCTGCGCAATGCCTCGGACCGTGGCGTGACCATCGTCAACATCAGCCAGTGCGAGACGGGCTGCGTGGAGATGGGACTCTATGCGCCAGGCATGCAGCTGCAGGAGGCGGGCGTGGTGAGCGGGTACGACAGCACCGTGGAGGCGGCCGTGACCAAGCTCATGCACCTGAATGCCCTGTATGATGATGCCGACATGGTGCGCGCGCTCATGGGCAAGTCGCTCTGCGGGGAGATAAGCGTGCCTGAGTGAGGGGGCGCGCTGCCCGCAGGGAAATATAATATAAGGAAATGAAACTGACAGACAATCGCAGAGGAGTGCCCGGGGGCATGCTTCCGGGCAGATGGCGGGTGCTGCTTGCCGCAGCCCTGCTCATGCCCCCGATCGCGCTGAGGGCGCAGAAGAGTGCCACAGCACAGAGCATGGAGCGGCAGGGGATGGTGGACATCGCCACCCTGGACAGTACCATACAGGTGAGCCTGATGTACAGCCGCGCCGACAATTTCACAGGCCGCGTGCTCTATGCCGACCTGCGCGAGGCACTCCTGCATCCGCGTGCCGCCAGGGCCCTGTGCAAGGCGCAGAGGCTGCTCAAGGCGCGCAGGCCCGACCTCAGCCTCAAGATATACGACGCTACGCGCCCGATGCATGTGCAGGCGCAGATGTGGCGCGTGGTGGCCGGGACACCCCAGCAGAACTATGTGAGCAACCCGCGCAACGGCGGGGGGCTGCACAACTATGGCATGGCGGTGGACATCACGCTGTGTGACGCGCAGACGGGCGACACGCTGGACATGGGCACCCGGGTGGACCATCTGGGGCGCGAGGCGCACATCGACCAGGAAGGCGAACTGGTGCGCCGTGGCATCATCAGCCGCGAGGCCCGGCGCAACCGGCAGTTGCTGCGCTCGGTGATGCGCGAGGCCGGCTTCACCCCGCTGCGCACAGAGTGGTGGCACTTCAACCTCATCACGCGCGCCCAGGCCAGGCAGCACTACAGGGCTGTGCAGTGAGCGGGCATCAGAGCACCCTGATGAGTGTCATGTAGCACAGGGTGCCTGCGGCTATCGACCACATCATGCTTCTCCTCCACGCGTGCATGAGCACCGTCACCAGCACCGAGACCACCTGGGCAAAGGCATCGCTCTGCCAGAACCCCGCCTGAAGCAGGCATGGAAAGTATGCCCCGCGCAGGCAGTAGATGACCAGCATGGCAAAGACTGCGGCGGGAAGCACGCGTCCCAGGAAGATGACGGCGCGCGGTGTGGCCCTTCCCGGACGGAAGAGCAGAAAGGGCAGGAAGCGTGTGACCATGGTGGCAGCCACGGCGCAGAGCACCAGCAGCACCTGGCACAGGAGGCTCATGGAGGGTGTGTGGCTCATGCCGCGCCTCCCTTCTCCATACGCTTGCGCAATGCCAGCAGCGACAGCAGGATGAGCAGCATGCTGGGGACAATGAAGTGGCTGGGGCCGAAGGCCACCAGGCACAGGATGCTGGAAGCGAGGCCCAGCAGGGATGCCGCATGGCTGCGTTCCCTGCACCAGTTGTCGGCAAAGATGGCGGTGAACATGGCCGTGAGCACAAACTCCATGCCGCGCAGGTCGCAGTGCAGCAGCGAGCCTGCCAGCCCGCCCAGCGTGGCTCCCACTACCCAGTAGGTCTCGTCGAGCCAGGTGAGCCACAGCAGAAACCATCCACGGTCGGCCCCCTCGGGCACACGCAGGCTGCTGGTGAGGGCAAAGGTCTCGTCGGAGAGGCCAAAGATGAGGAAGAACTTCTTCCAGCCCAGTCCCCGGTAGCGGTCAAGCAGCGCGAGGCCATAGAACAGATGGCGCGCATTGACCATCAGCACCATGAGAAACGTCTGCATGGGGTGGAACGCCCCCAGCAGCATGTTGCCAAGCAGAAACTCCACACTGCCTGCATACACGGTGACGGCCAGCAGCATGGGGTAGAGAAAGGGGAAGCCCAGCGTGTGCATATACACCCCGTAGGTGAATCCCAGGAAGCCATATCCTGCCATGATGGGCAGCGAGTGGCGGAATGCGGCCCTGAGGGCTGTGCGTCTCTTCCCCTTTTCCATGCCGCAAAGGTACGCCTTTTTTCGCAGCTTGTCCCCCTGCATGAGATGGAAAGGGGGCATGGCGGCGCGTAGCCCTTGCCCATGGGGGCTTGTCACAGGCCTGGCCCTGCCTGCCGTCCTTGCCCTTGCCGTCCTTTCTTGCCTGCGACGCCCTCCACAAACTCGGTGCACAGCCTGGCCACCTGCGCTTCCATGCCGCTGAAGCCGTGGTCGGCCTGGGGCAGGAGCACGAGGCGGCTCCTGCGGCTCTCCTCGTGGAACCGCTCGCCGTAGGTGTAGGGCACGATGCGGTCGCGCTCGCCGTGGATGACCAGTTGGGGCGCGCGGTAGAGGCGTGCCGTCTGGTAGATGGGGAGCGACACAGCCGTGCGTATGAACTCGCCTCCCAGCCTGCGCCCTCCCCACAGGGTCACCGTCTCGGGCGGGTCTTGCGGGTCATACTGCGCCCCGAAGGTGCTGCCCCGCAGGGCATCGTCCCTGAGCACGGCCGCAGGAGCCAGCAGGATGCGCGCGGCCACCTGCCTCTTGCCCAGCAGGGCCGAGGCCATGGCCGCCACCACGCCGCCCTGTGAGTGTCCTGCCATGACCACCTGGCCCACCCAGGGCAGGCTGTGGGCATAGGCCGCCACCCGCCTGGCATCCTCTATCTCGCCTGGCACGGTCATGTCCTCAAATCGTCCCTCGCTCTGCCCGTGCCCGTTGAAGTCGAAGCGCAGCGACGCTATGCCGTGTGCCTCCAGGCTGTCGGCCAGCACACGCAGCAGGGTGCCCTCCTTGTCGGCCGTGAATCCGTGGCAGATGATGACCAGCGGGATGCGCTTGCCTGGCCGCGTGTGGGGCTTCTGGATGACGGCCGCGAGGTGGCCGTGGTCGCCCTGGATGGTGACGGGGATGTGCTCGGCGTGCATGACTGTGGGCAGCAGCATGAGCATGAGCAGCGTGATGAATATGTGTCTCATAGCGGATGAATGAGCGTCCCGCCCGCAAGTGCGGGCGGGACAGCAGTAATGTAGGCAGGCCAGGTAGAGGCTTGAGGATAAGAGGCAGGCCACAGGACAAGGTCAAGAATGCCGTATCCCCGGCTTCCTCATACCCTCATGACCTAATAACCTCCCAACCTGTAAACCTTAAAAACCTCATAACCTGATAACCTCAAAACCTAATAACCTGGCCACCTCAACTCCCTCACTCGGCCAGCACCACAAACTCCGCGCCGCTGGCGAAGTCATCGCCGCGCTGGTTGGAGAGTGCCGTGAAGCGCAGGTAGCGTGCCCGCTGAGGCTTGGCAAAGAGCACGCGCTTCTCCTTGAGGTTGTTCTCCAGCTCCCCCTCAGCCACTGGGTCGCCCCAGGTCTTGCCGTCCTGGCTCAGCTGCACGCGGTAGCCCTTGATGTTGCCATTGGCTCCTCCGTCCTGGCGGGGCAGGTAAGTGAAGCCCTTGATGGTCTTCGCCTCGCCGCAGTCGAAGTCTATCCAGTGGGGGAACTTGGGCACCGTGATGCTGTACATCGTGTGCCAGATGGTGGAGGGGTCGCCATCCACCAGGTTGGTGGCCACCTCGCCGCTGGGGTCCTCCTCGCTGCTCACATAGGCGATGGTCACCGGCACGCTCTCCACGCGGTCGTAGGTGACGGTGGTCTTCTGTCCCTCCTGTCCCTCGTACCAGGCCGTCACGGTGCCTCCCTCGCGCATGTCGATGGCAAGCGGGTCGCCTGCGGGCTGGTGCACGCGGGCCTGGGCCTTGGCCTTCCTGGATGTGGGGGTGGCCACGGTGTACCAGATGTTGCTGGGGCGGGCCGCCTTTGTGTCGCCTGTGATGGTCACCTTGCCGGCACGGTCGCGCGTGATGGTGAGCGGGCACTCCTGGGCGGTGGTCACATGCGAGCGCGCCACCATGTCGTCATCATGCCCCACAGGACGTATGATGAACTTCATCTGATGGCGGTCGCCCATCACCCTGTCCTGCTCCAGAGGGCCGCCCTGGCCGCAGCTGTTGCCGCCCAGTCCCGTCACCTGGCAGTCCAGGTGCAGGTAGTTGCCGTCGCTCTGGGGCAGCTCGTGGGGGTGTGCGGCGAGCGTCATCTGCATCGCGCTCCAGGGCAGGGCCGAGGCGCTCATGCGGTCGCAGGCCACAAACAGGAGTCCCGAGCCCTGCCTGTCGGTGAGCGCGCACCAGCGCACGTCCTCGCGGTTGCCCATGCTCTGGGGCTTGGGGAAATCGACGAACTGCTGCTCCACGGTGCTCTTGTACAGTCCCACGAAGGAGCCTGTCTTGCGGTCGGCATAGTTGTTGAGCGGCCCGCGGCCGAAGTAGGTGTAGCGGTCATACTGCTTGTCCAGCTTCATCGCATAGCCCAGGCGCGGGAGCGCCAGGCTGGGGTCGCTGGACACGATGCTGCTTGCCAGGGTGACAGAGCCGTCGGGATATACGGTGTAGCACACGGTGCTGAGGAAGTGGAAGTCGCTCTCGGTGAGCTCGCGTCCCTCCTTGACAGCCGTGTAGGGATTGCCGGCCTTGCCCGGGCGGTACTGCAGCTTGCCCTCGTGTGTGCCCTGGCTCAGGATGTGGTAGGTGACGCTCACCGTGCCGTCCTGCCCCTGCTGCACCACGGGTGCGCCCTGGGTGTGGTGGGCCAGGCAGTGGAGTCCGTTCTTGAACCACGCCTCGCGTGCCCAGTTGTCATTGTCGGTGGGGGCGCGCAGGGCATCCAGGCGTGGGCCGTTGCCCTCGGTGATGAGCTGCTTGCCGGCATAGGTGAGCGTGCTGATGCTGCCTGTGGCATTGTCGAGGCGCACCTCGAATCCCTCGCCGCTCACGCTGACGCCCCCATGGTCCTGCCTGACCCTCGCAGGCTGCTTGCCTGCTGCGGCCAGGCTGATGTCCTGGCGTGCTGCGGGAGCCTTGAAGTCCTGCATGTCAATCTGCTCTGCCATCTGCACGAAGCCCTTCTTGCCCCAGGGCATGTCCTGCCTGAGGCAGAACTCGATGGTGGTGAGCGCGTCGGGCATGAGGCAGTCGCCGGTGGGGAAGGGCACCGTCACCGAGTCGCGCGGGGCCAGTCCGCTCACCCCCTCCAGCCGTCCGCTGGCTATCGTGCGGCCGTCCAGTTCGGTGCGGAAGGTCACATCGTAGTCGAGCGGGGCGAAGTAGTTCTTGTTGAAGATGACCAGCGACTTGCCGTCGCGGGTGGCGTGCACGCCCACGTTCTGGTACACCTTCTTCACCTCGTAGTACTGTGGCTTGGGGCTGAGGTCGGGCAGCATGATGCCGTTCATGCAGAACATGCCGTCGTTGGGCCAGTCGCCGTGGTCGCCTCCATAGCCCATGTAGCGTGTGCCGCTGGGGGTGTAGGTGTCAATCGCCTGGTCCACCCAGTCCCAGATGGCTCCCCCGCACAGGAAGTTGGTGCTCTCGATGGCATTCCAGTAGTCCACGAGGTTGCCCAGGGAGTTGCCCATGGAGTGTGCGTATTCCGAGATGTGGAAGGGATACTTGATGCCGGCCTTGCCCTTGACCACATATTGCACCCACGACACGCTGGGGTACTGGTTGGAGCCCATGTCCACGATGTCGTTGTTGCGCTCGTACTGCACGGGGCGGCTGGTGTCGTATGCCTTGATGGCCTGGTAGGCGGCCACGAAGTTCTCGCCCGGCCCGGCCTCGTTGCCAAGCGACCAGATGACGATGCTGGGGTGGTTGATGTGGGCATGCACCATCTCCATGTTGCGCGCCACATGCGCCGCCTTCCACTCGGCCGGGTGCGAGAGCGACTCCTTGCCGTAGTAATACTCGTGGCTCTCGATGTTGCACTCGTCCTCCAGGTACAGGCCATACTTGTCGGCCAGATAGTACCAGTAGGGGTCGTTGCTGTAGTGCGAGAGGCGCACATGATTGATGTTGCCCTGCTTCATGAGCATCACCTCGCGCTCCATCTGGGCATGCGAGATGGCGTGTCCTGTGGTGGGGTTGGTCTCGTGGCGGTTCACTCCCTTCAGTTTCACAGGCTTGTCGTTGACGTAGAAGTAGCGTCCGGCCAGGTGGAACTCATCGTCCTGGGCCTTGGTGTCGCGTATCTCCACCTTGCGCACGCCGAAGTAGGTGCTGGTGCAGTCCACGGTGCGCCCCTTCTTGTCCTTCAGCCTGGCCACCAGCACATAGCGCCATGGCTCCTCGGCACTCCACATGCGCGGGTTGGCGATGGTGATGGCGGTGGTGGCGCTGCCCTCCTTCACCTCGGCGGCCAGTGGCTCGGTGGTGTCGGAGTAGAGCCTCACGGGATACACCTCATAGGCGATGGTGCAGGGGATGGCCTTCTTGCCCTGCGGGCACAGCTGCACATCCACCTTCAGCGTGGCCTCGCGGGCGGTGATGCTCTCGGTGCGCACGGCCAGGTCGCGGATGTGTGTGGGGGCCATGGCGGTGAGGTAGGTGCTGCGTATGATGCCGGGCAGGCGGAACATGTCCTGCGACTCCAGGAAGGAGCCGTCGCTGTGGCGGTACACCTCCAGGGCCAGTGTGTTGTCGCCCTTTTGCAGATAAGGGGTGATGTCAAACGAGGCGGTGTTGCGGCTGTTCTTGCTGAAGCCCACATAGTGACCGTTGACCCACAGGTAGAAGAAGCTGTCCACGCCGTCGAAGTTGACGTAGATACTGCGCCCCTTCCACTCCCTGGGCAGGGTGAAGGTGCGGCGGTAGGAGCCCACCTCGTTGCGGTACTTGTAGGTGGTGAAGCGCCTGTCCCTGGGCTCGCGCATCACTCCCTCCTTCCAGTCGCCCACCTTCACCTCGTGGTAGAAGAGCACGGGCTGGTTGACGTAGGCGGGCACGCCCCACTTCATGGAGCCGTCCTGCCGGAGTCCCTGCACGTTCCAGCAGCCAGGCACCTGGATGTCGTCCCACTGCGACACGTCGTAGGCGGGCTGGTAGAAGTCGTGCGGACGCTCCTCGGGAGTGGCCACCCAGTGGAATTTCCAGGTGCCGTCGAGGCTCTGGTAGTAGGTGCTTCCCTGGGGCAGAACCTGCTGCGCCTCCTCGCTGGAGGCAAAGGGGAACAGGTAGGCGCGCGGCTGCTCCTTGTTGAGGGACAGGCGCGTGGGGTCTTGCCACTCGGTGCCGTCGGGCGCGGACACCTGTCCGTACAGGAATCCGTCGAGGTTCTCGGCCCCGGCCATCAGGGTGGCCGAGAGGGCAAGAGCCAGTGTGGTCATAAGTTTTCTCATGTAAATAGTGTTGTGTAGTGTAGTCTTGGGCATGTGTGCGGCCGCTTTCCCCTTGTCCCCGTTTCCCGCAGGCTTCCCGCTGCTGTGCCACGGCCAGCCTTGGGCTTGGCGTGTCCTTGGGCTGCGGGGCGGTAAGTGCCACAGTGCCGTGACGTTGTCGGGCGCGGGCTGGTGCGGGGTGGGGTGCTGGATGGAGAGGCATAGCACAGTTGCAAAAGTACGAACTTTTCACCTTACTGCCAACCTTTTTGCGCGTTTCCTGCCCCATCCTTGCCCCTTGTCCCTGTGCAGCCGTGCGTCTGCCTGCGCGCCGGCTGTGTTGCTGATGGTGGAGTGGGGCGGCTCATGGGTCACGCTGTCCTGGGTGTGGCTGCGGGATAAGAGGGGCACGGGAGTGCGCTGCCCTGGGTGTGGCTTCCCGGGTAAGGGAAGTATGGAAGTCACGCTGTCCTGGGTGTGGCTGCGGGGCTGCGGGGAGTGTGGGGGTGCGCTGCCCTGGGTGTGGCGCGGGTGTGTGGGGAGTGGGGGAGTGCGGTGGCCTATTCGTTCAGCCTGGGCTGAACGGTAGATGCATGCGGGTGCGTTTGCCATCGCATGCGGCTGCGTTGACCGTCCAGCCCAGGCTGGACGAAAGGGGCAGGGCGGTGCGTCCCTGGCCTTGCCCGCATGCGGACGCTGCAGGATGCCGCTGCCACGGGCTGCACGGCCGGGCTCCCCGCCTTCCCTGCTGTGTTGGTGGAGGGGCGGCCCTGGCTCATGATGTGCGGGGCAGGTGCCGTCCCATGCCCCGCCATGATGGCCGAGTGTGTGGCGGTAGGGCAATAAACGCAAGATGAGCGACCTCGCGGCCGCTCATCTTGCGTCATGTCCCTGTGTGTTGAGTGTGGCAGTCGCGCTTCACAGCGTGATGGTTGCTTCCTGTGGGTGTGCTTGTTGTCTGTAGCCTCTCCGTCTGCAGGCCGCTGCCTTCCCGGTGTCAGGACACTTGTGTAAGCATTAAGTTGTTTTATTTAGAAAAAAGCAATAGAAATGATTCTGTACTGTTACCGCGTCTGCTCCAGCGTGTCGGCTGGTGTGGCGGCGCCTTGCAGCGATGCCGACTGCTGGTTGGGGATGGCCTTGTAGGCGTTCTCCTGGCTGTCGGCCTTCTCGGTGGCGGCATAGGCTGGCTGCGCGTGGCTGTCGTCCCTCACCATGCTGTGCTGTGCCGCTGTGCCTATGGTGAGCAGCAGTGCCACCAGTCCGGCGGCCTGGTAGAGCGGCCTCAGGCGGCGGCGCAGCGTGATGCGGCGTGCGTGGAACAGGCCCGACGGCTGCTTCTCCTCGCCTATGCGCTCCAGCACGCGGCTGTCGAAGTCGGCCGGGAGGTGTGGCTCGGCCTGCTCGCCCTGCAGGACGAAGATGTCCCTGTAGGCGCTCAGGTGGCTGGGCAGGTGCTCCTGCTGGAAGAAGGTGCGCAGTATCTGCTCCTCCTCCAGTGTGGTCTCACATGCCCAGTAGCGCTCCAGCAGTTGTTCTATGTATTTATAGTCCATATCTTTCTGTTTGTTCGGCCTGTGCCTTGACCTTGGCGCGTGCCCGGTGCAGGTACACCTTCACTTGCGACTCGGTCAGCTGCAGGATGTCTGCTATCTCCTGGTAACTCTTTCCCTCGATGTCTCGCAGCTCCATGATGCTGCGCTGCACCTCGGGCAGGTTGTCCATCAGTCTCCTGATGAGAGCCAGCCGCTCTTGCCTGTCCATCTGCTCCGATGGCTGCACGGCTGTGGTGTCGTGCCTGTCGAGGTCGAGCGTGACGTTGCCGTGACCGGCCTTGCCAGCGCAGTCGAGCGCGAGGCGGCGGCACACGGTGTAGCCAAATGCCTGTATGGCGCTGGCGTCCTCGAGCCTGTCCCTGCCCTGCCATATCCTGACGAGTGTCTCCTGCACCACGTCCTCGGCCTCGGCCTGGTTGAGGGTGATGCGCAATGCCAGCCTGTAGAACTTGTCCTTGAGTGGCAGCACATCTTTCTGGAAGAGGATATTCACCATGGCTCTCTATATAGGTAAACGAACCAGGGCTGCAAATGTTACAGCCCTGGAGTGTTAAAATTCTCTAATGATGGTTCCCTGTTTGCCCTCGGGGTCGCTGGCACTGGTGATTATCACCTGGCTCACACCGCGATGTATGGCCTCGAAGGAGTTCTCGAGCTTGGGGCGCATGCCGCCTGCTATGATGCCCTCGTCCACCAGGCGGTGGAATTCCTGCTGGCTGATGTGCCTGATGACGCTGCCCTCATCGCCGGGGTTGGCGAGCACGCCTTTCTTCTCGAAGCAGAAGGTGAGTGTGACCTGGTAGTATGGGGTGAGCGCGCAGGCCACCTGGCTGGCTATGGTGTCGGCGTTGGTGTTGAGCAGGTGTCCCTGGCCGTCGTGGGTGAGGGGAGCCATCACGGGCACCAGTCCCTTGGTGGCGAGTGTGGCGAGCATGCCTCCATCTACCTGGTCGATGTCGCCCACGAAGCCGAAGTCCACGGTCTGGGTGCTTCCGTTGTCCATCCGCATCTGCTTGGGGGCGCGCCTGTGGCTCAGCATCACGTTCATGTCGGCCCCGGTGAGTCCCACCGCGTTGATGCCCCTTTGCTGCAGGGCGGCCACCACGTTCTTGTTCACCAGTCCGCCATACACCATGGTCACCACTTGCAGCATCTGCTCGTCGGTCACCCTGCGTCCGCCCACCATGTGGCTCTCGATGCCCAGCGATGCAGCGATGCGTGTGGCCGAGCGTCCACCACCGTGTACCAGCACCTTGGCGCCGGGTATCTGCGCGAAGCGGTCAAGCAGACTGGCAAGTGCCTGTGGGTCTTCCACCACGGCCCCGCCTACTTTGATTACATTGATGTGTTCCATTGTCTTTTTGCGGTTATGCGGTTTTATGGTTATGCGGTTATGCGGTTTTATGGTTATGCGGTTGTGCGGTTTTATGGTTATGCGGTTATGCGGTTTTATGGTTATGCGGTTATGCGGTTGTGCGGGTTTACGGTTGTGCGGGTTTACGGTTTTGCAGTTATGCGGTTTTACGGTTGTGCGGTTATGTGGGTTTACGGTTATGCGGTTATGTGGGGGGAGGACTGAGTGTGTCCCGCATTTGTAGGTGCGGGGGCTTTCACACCGTGGATATCCACTTCCGTTGGCCACATGGGGCATGGCGAGTAGTCTGTTCCACTACACCCTTTATACCTATAACTTACATCCCTTAAAGCCTTATAACCTCACAACCTCCTAATCTCACAGCCTCCTAACCTTATAACCTCACAACCTCACAACCCTCACAACCTCCCCCAGGCGCCTTCACTCACTCCAGATAAGTGTATCCGTAGAGCCCGGCTCGGTAGTTGTTGATGAACTCCTTGCCCTCGGTGTCGGTGATCTTGCCATCCTTGATGGCCTTGCTTACCCATATCTCCAGGCGGCGCACCAGTTTCTTGGGGCTGTACTGCACATACTCGAGCACGTCGGCCACGGTCTCGCCGTCGATGACCTGGTCGATGCTGTAGCCATTCTCGTCCACCGAGATGTGCACGGCGTTGGTGTCGCCGAAGAGGTTGTGCATGTTGCCCAGTATCTCCTGGTAGGCTCCTACCAGGAACACGCCTATGTAGTAGTGCTCGTTGAGCTTGACTGGATGCAGGGGGATATAGTTGGTCTGCTGGCCCGCGTTCACATAGGCCGTAATCTTGCCGTCGCTGTCGCAGGTGATGTCCTGCAGGGTGGCGCTGCGCGTGGGCTGCTCGGTGAGGCGTGCGATGGGCATGATGGGGAAGAGCTGGTCGATTCCCCACGAGTCGGGCATGCTCTGGAAGAGGCTGAAGTTGCAGAAGTACTTGTCGGCCATCTGCTTGTCCAGCTTGCGCAGTTCGTCGGGCACATGCTTCTGGTGGTGCGCCAGTTCGGCCACCTCGTGGCTTATGGCCCAGTAGAGTGACTCTATCTGTGCGCGCGTCTTGAGGTCGATGATGCCGTGGCGGAACAGGTCGAGTGCCTCCTCGCGTATGTCCTCGGCGTCGTGCCAGTCCTCGAGCAGCGAGCGTTGCGACAGCTTGTCCCATATCTCGGTGAGGTCGTGCACCAGCTGGTGGTCGTCCTTGCCAGGCTGGAAGTCCTCGGGCATCTGGGGCGCGCTCACGCTCTCGAGCACATCGATGATGAGCACGCTGTGGTGGGCGGTGAGTGAACGTCCGCCCTCGGTGATGATGTTGGGGTGCGGGATGTTGTTCTTGTCGGATGCCTCGGCCAGGGTATATACGCAGTCGTTGACGTACTCCTGTATGCTGTAGTTGACGCTGCTCTCGCTGTTGCTGCTGCGTGTGCCGTCGTAGTCCACGCCCAGTCCGCCGCCACAGTCCACAAATTCGATGTTGAAGCCCATGGCTCGCAGCTGCACATAGTACTGTGCGATCTCGCGCAAGGCGGTGCTGATGCGTCGTATCTTGTTGATTTGCGAACCGATGTGGAAGTGTATGAGCTTCAGGCAGTCGCGCAGTCCCATCTTGTCAAGCAGCTCGAGTGCCATGAGCAACTCTGATGAGTTGAGGCCAAACTTGCTGGCGTCGCCTCCGCTCTCGCTCCATTTGCCCGAGCCGTTGCTGGCCAGCTTGATGCGTATGCCCAGGTTGGGCTTCACGCCCAGGCGGTTGGCCGTCTCGGCTATGATGGCCAGTTCGGGCAGCTTCTCCACCACCAGGAACACGCGCTTGCCCATCTTCTGTGCCAGCAAGGCCAGCTCGATGTAGTTCTGGTCCTTGTGCCCGTTGCAGATGATGAGGCTGTCGCTGTCCATGTTGGTGGCCAGCACGGCATGGAGCTCGGGCTTGGAGCCGGCCTCCAGTCCCAGGTTGTAACGCTTGCCGTGGCTGATGATTTCCTCCACCACGGGGCGCATCTGGTTGACCTTGATGGGGAAGATGATGAAGTGCTCGCCCTTGTACTCGTATTCCTTCTCGGCCTTGCGGAAGCACTCGTCGGTCTTCTCGATGCGGTTGTCCAGGATGTCGGGGAAGCGCAGGAGCACCGGCGCGGTCACATGCCGTGCAGCCAGCTGGTCCACCACCTCCTTGAGGTCAACCTGCACGCTGTTCTTCTTGGGTGTCACATACACATGCCCCTTGTCGTTGATGCCGAAGTAGTTCACACCCCAGCCCTTTATGTTGTACAACTCCTCGGAGTCCTCAATTCGCCATTTCTTCATTTCTGTGTGGTTGTTTGCTTGTCTTGCTTTTCGGGTTGTCGGGGCAGGGCAGCCCCAGGGTCTTGCACAGCAGTGCCACGCTCTCCTGTATCTTGCTGTGGTTGTCGAGCAGGTCCACGTCGATGACGTGCTTGGCCTTGCTGTAGAATGGCTCCCTGTCCTGGAGCGATGCCTGGATGTATTGCAGCAGCTCGCTGTCACTCTTGCCCTTGATGAGCGGCCGCTCCACGCGTCCCATGCGCAGGTGCCTGGCCAGCACCTCGGGTGTGGCCTTCAGGTAGATGGTCTCGCCCTGTGCGTTCAGGTAGTCCATGTCGTCGAAGAAGCATGGCGTGCCGCCTCCGCAGGAGAGCACGATGTTCTCAAACTCGGCCACCTCGTGCAGCATGTTCCTCTCCATCTCGCGGAACCCATCCTCTCCCCGCTCGGCAAACACCTGGGCTACGGTGCGGTGGTAGCGTGTCTCGATGTACCAGTCGAGGTCGTAGAACTCCAGTCCCAGTGCCCGTGCCAGTTGACGGCCGATGGTGGTCTTGCCCGACCCCATGTAGCCTACCAGTATGATTCTCTTCATCCTGTCGTCTTGTAGATTGCGCTATGCCTTGTGTGTGAACTTGCGGTGTGCGCCCTTGCCGCCCTGTGCCTTCTCGCCCTGAGCCTCGATGATGGCCTTGCACTCCTCGTAGGTGAGTTCGGCGGCCTTGGCCTGCTGTGCCTTGGGGATGCGGTAGTTGACGCCATTGAGCACGATATAGGGGCCGTAGCGGCCGTTCAGAATTTCCATGTTGGCATCCTCCTCAAAGCGTTTCAGGTGCCTCTCCTCCTCCTCGATGTGCTTGCGGTGAACCATGATGACGGCCTGCTCGAAGGTAATCTTCAGCGGGTCAATCTCCTTGGGGATGGACACATAGGTGCCGTTGTGCGCCACATACGGGCCATACTTGCCTGCGCCCACGGTGACGGGCTTGCCCAGGTACTCGCCCAGCTTGTGGGGCAGCTGCAGCAGCTCAAGGGCTTCCTCCAGGGTGATGGACTCCATGGTCTGTCCCTTCTTGAGCTGTGCGAAGCGTGGCTTGACGTTCCCGTCGGTCTTTCCCATCTGCACCACGGGGCCAAAGCGGCCTATCTTGACCGATATGGGAAGCCCGGTCTTGGGGTCGTTGCCCAGTTCGCGCTCGCCCACACGCTTCTCTCCGCGCGCGTTGATGGACTGCTCCACCAGTGGCTCAAAGTCTGTGTAGAACTGCTTGATGACGCTCGTCCACTCCTTCTTGCCCTCGGCTATCTCGTCGAAGTCCTTCTCGATGTCGGCTGTGAAGTTGTAGTCCATGATGGTGGGGAAGTTCTCCAGCAGGAAGTCATTGACCACGATGCCGATGTCGGTAGGCAGCAGCTTGCCTCGCTCGGCGCCCACGGTGGTCTTGTTCTCGCTGTGTGCCAGATTGTCGCCTTGCAGCGTGATGACCTTCTGCACACGCTCCTCGCCGGCCTTGTCCCCCTTGGCCACATACTCGCGCTGCTGTATGGTGGTGATGGTGGCTGCGTAGGTGCTGGGTCGGCCTATGCCCAGTTCCTCCAGCTTGCGCACCAGGCTGGCCTCGTTGTATCGCACGGGATGCTGTGCAAAACGCTGCGTGGCTGTCATGGTCTGCCTGGCCAGTGTCTCGCCTGCGGTCAGCACAGGCAGCGTGGATGTGGCATCGCCATCGGTGGGGTCGCTGTCCCCGTCGGTCTCCTTATATACGCGCAGGAATCCGTCAAACTTGATTACCTCGCCCTGGGCCATGAAGGCTTCCTCCATGCCCTCCACCTTGATGGTCACCTGGGTCTTCTCCACCTCGGCGTCAGCCATCTGGCTTGCCACGGTGCGCTTCCATATCAGGTCGTACAGGCGCTTTTCCTGCTGGGTGCCCTCTATCTGCTGGTTCTCGATGTAGGTGGGTCGTATGGCCTCGTGAGCCTCCTGCGCGCCCTTGGAACTGGTGTGGTACTGGCGCGTCTTCACATACTGCTCGCCCATGTTGTCGGTTATCAGGGTCTTGCAGGCCCCCAGGCACAGGTTGCTCAGGTTGACGCTGTCGGTACGCATGTAGGTGATGCGCCCGCTCTCGTACAGGTGCTGTGCCACCATCATCGTCTGTGCCACGGTGAAGCCCAGCTTGTGGGCGGCCTCCTGCTGCAGGGTGCTGGTGGTGAATGGGGGAGCCGGCACGCGCTTCTGGGGCTTCACGCTCACGTCCTGCACCTGGAATCTTGCTCCCATGCACTTGCCCAGGAAGTCCTCGGCCTGCGCCTCGGTGGGGAAGCGGCGGTTCAGCTCGGCCTTCACCTCGCTGCCTTGCGCGTTGGTGAAGACAGCCGTGATGCGGAAGTTGTCCTCGCCCTTGAAGTTCTGTATCTCCCTTTCCCTCTCCACTATCAGCCTTACAGCCACGCTCTGCACGCGTCCTGCGCTCAGCGCGGGCTTTACCTTGCGCCACAGCACGGGGCTGAGCTTGAAGCCCACGATGCGGTCAAGCACGCGGCGGGCCTGCTGGGCGTTGACCAGGTTGAGGTCTATCTCCCTGGGGGTCTTGATGGCTTCCAGGATGGCGGGCTTGGTGATCTCGTGGAACACGATGCGCTTGGTGTGCTTGGGGTCAAGCCCCAGCACCTCGCTCAGGTGCCAGCTGATGGCCTCTCCCTCGCGGTCTTCATCGGATGCCAGCCACACGCTCTTGGACTCCTGCATCTGCTTGCGCAGCTGTGCCACCACGCGTGCCTTGTCGGCCGGAATCTCATATTGTGGCATGAAGGTCTTCTCATCCACGCTGAACGACTTCTTCTTCAGGTCGCGTATGTGTCCATAACTGGACATCACGCAGTAGTTGTCTCCCAAAAACTTCTCAATGGTCTTTGCCTTTGCGGGGCTCTCCACTATCACCAGATTTTCCTTCATCGTTGTTCTCCTTCTCCTTGTTACGGATGTGTTGCGGCGGCAAAGGTAGCGCAAATTTTGTAATCATACATTATATATATATGTTTTTTGCAACTCGGACGGCTGTGTGTTCCCTGTGGGAGGGCCTGTCATGCCGTCCACCGCTGATAGTGGGAAAAAACAAGGTGCTGCCCTTCCTGGTCTGAGATAAATGCTTTAGCTTTATGGCGAATATGATGATCAGACGCATCTAAAGGCGCATCAAATGATGAAAAGCAACCCCTAAAGAACTATAGCAATGTTAAAACTAAACAAACTTCAGGTGGGTCATACTGGCGATGTGGCCAACCTGTCCCTTCAGGGCGATGACAACACGCCCCAGGGCGGCAACACCTATACGGTGAACAGGTGGGGAAGAATCACCAGCATCACAGGTTGCAATGGGGGAGCCCATGACGTGGTCGTGATAGGCTCAGCATCCTATCGCTGCGAGAAGCGCCTGCCCATCGGCAACTATTCTTACGGCCATGACCAGGAGGGCACGCAGATAGAGAATGGCGACTATGGCCTCTTCAAGTTCCTGGCCGACCATACGGATGTGGAGTGGGGCGCCATGTACAGCGGAGGGCTGAACCCTTCGGACTCCACAGCATGCCTCCTGCAGACCTCCCACGAGAATGCTACTTGCTGTCCTCATTTTGATGTATCAAGCTATGATACTTTTGTGCATAGCCATCCAAGGGATGGAGCGTATAGTGCTACAGGCTCTGATGAGGCTGCAAAGGACGCAATACTTGCGACGGATGGGAACAAAGTTCAGACGTTTGGCATCTATCGCACGAGGGATGGGAAAGTGAAAGGTTTTTAGAGGTAAAAGAATGCAGAAAGCAATGGGCAACAGATTGTTTTTTATTCTTCTTGCAACTCTGTTCGTGTTACCCGGGTTGTGTGGCCAGGAGTATTCAGCTGGGGAACTCATGCAGGGCTTTTATGCCCAATATGTGGAGGGCATCACGACAGAGGAGCGTGAACTTGCCAGGATGGATGTGCTGAGGCATTGCTATGAGGATATATTCCAGGCCGAGTGGGACAAGGAATATCTATATGAGTCGGCAGACCTTCACAATGCGGGAGGTATCAGCCTGCCTCCTTCTGTTTTTGTGTGCGCAGGGGAGAGCAAGGATACCATCAGTGCATTTACCTTGTGCTGGATGGGGTTAAGGGACAGCACAGATGCCGCAAATGAAAGACTTCGCTCCGCGCTTTGCAAGAAGTATGGCTATAAGCGGTGTGGAGACACCATTCTCGTGCCGGCTCGCTGGTTCAGTGGGGATCTTCTTGTCCATACCAATCCATTTCTGTACGGAAATGTCATGCTGACGAGCCGCGTGCTCAGGGCGCGTGTGGAGAAGGGTAATCTGATACAGGACGATAGGCAGGATGTGTTCACTTCCCAGTTTGCCAAGAGCGGACTGAATAGTGACGTGAGTGCCATAGAGATGACCAGGACAGATGGCTATGTGAATATTCGAATAGACGAGAAGTATAGTAGGGAAAGGACAAAACTGGAAAGTTATAAGGCTATGAGACTCCTTGGGCTCAATGTCAACCGAAGTGCAGGAAACCACTTCCTTCCAAAGGGGATGGAGAGAGAGTTTGCCGTGATGTTGCATTTGGATGAATATGACAAGGCGCACCTGTATCCTCTGCTTCCGCGTGAACAGACAGATGAGGACAGAATCCTGCTAGCCATGCTTGCTAAACTCGTGAATCAGCAGCCTGCAGGCATCTACACCAAGTACTTTTCGTCAAAAGGCCGTTTCCCCTGCAATGTTCCTAAGGGCAAGGTTGTGGCGTGGACGATGGTTCTTCAAAGATTACAGGTTCATAGAACGAAACGCGTATGAATAAGAGGAATCTGACAGATGTGGCATCCTTGCTCATCACGAGGCTTGACTCTGTGCCGAGGCAGGAGAATGCCTTGGCTGTCCCTACGGAAGGGTGCATGCAGGCGTGATGCTGTTTGCCTGCATGGATGGGGGAAGCAGACTGCCTCACCGTTCAGCCCTGGGCTGAACGGTCATCGAAACTATATTGCATGCCCTGGGCAAGTATGCTTCGTCCACCGTCCAGCCTTGGGCTGAACGGTGGATAGGCTCTCTGTCCCAGGCCAGGCGCTGTACAGGCCAGGCCAGGGAAGCCTGCTTGCCTGCGCCACACAGGGCGAATGCCTGTGCCCTTGCATGCCGCAGGGATGGCCGTCGCGCGTGGTATGCCAGGGCATGTGTGCTCCTGCAAATGGCTCAATGCAAAAGGGGCTCCCCCTGGCGATGTCCGCCTGGGGGAGCTCCTTGGTTGGTTTTCTCCTGCTTGCTTATTCCTTGTCGAGGAGGATGACGCAACTGTCATACTCGCCGTTGAGGTTGATTTCCACACCACGGCTCATGAGGAACTTGCCTGTGAAGGTGTAGCCTTCCCAGTGGTCCTTCTTGCCGTCGGCGTTCACCTGGCGCAGGGTGTAGCGGGCGTCAGGATTCAGTCCGGCGAACAGGAAGCGGGGACGTGCCTTGAACACATCCGTGTCAAACTTGTAGGCGAAGAACACCGCCTTGGTCTTCTCCTCGTTGATGAAGAGCTCGCTTGCGTAGCCGTTGCCCTCGTAGGGCGAGATGATGCGGTACTGGTCGCCCAGCTGCACGATGGGGCGTATGGTCTCCTTGTAGAGCTTGAATGCCTGCTGGGCAAACTTCATCTCCTTCTCGTTGAGGTCAGATGGCTTCATCTCCATGCCCAGGCGGCCAGTCATGGCCACATCGAAGCGGAACTTCAGGGGGATGCGGCGGCCAGTCTGGTGGTTGGGGCTTGCGCTCACATGCTGTGCCATGGCATTCACGGGGAAGTACATGCTGGTGCCCCACTGGATGAAGAGACGCTGGCGCGCGTCGGTGTTGTCGCTTACCCAGAACTCATCGAAGTAGGGCATCAGGCCATAGTTGACACGTCCGCCACCGCTTGCGCAGCACTGGATGACCAGGTTGGGATACTTCTCGCGTATGCGCTTGAGCGTCTTGATGAGGCCCAGCTGATAGTCCACATACAGGTGGCTCTGCTTGTCGGCCGACAGGTAATGTGAGCCAAAGTTGCTGAGGATGTGGTTGCAGTCCCACTTGATGTAGTAGGTGTTGGGCGTCTCCTTCATGATGTCGTCCACCACCTGGAACACGAAGTCCTGCACGGCAGGGTTGCACATGTCCAGCGTGAGCTGTGTGCCGCCACGTCCGGCTTGTGGCTTGCGTGTGGGATGACACACTACCCAGTCGGGGTGCTTCTCGTACAGCTCGCTCTTGGTGTTGGTCATCTCGGGCTCAATCCAGATACCCCACTTCAGTCCGCGCTTGGCACACTCCTGCTCCAGGTTGGCTACTCCGTGAGGGAGCTTGTCGGTGTCGGTCACCCAGTCGCCCAGCGCGCAGTCGTCCACGCTGCGCTTGTACTTGCCGCCAAACCATCCGTCGTCCATCACAAAGAGCTCGGCGCCCACTTCCTTCACGCCGTCCATCATCTTCATCATGCCCTCCTCGGTGACGTTCAGATACACGCCTTCCCAGGAGTTGAGCAGTGTCTTGCGCAGGGCGTTGCCATTGTGCACCATGTTGTTCTTGCGTGCCCAGCGATGATAGGCGCGGCTCACGCCGCCCTTTCCCTCGTCGCTGTAGGCCAGTGCCAGTGCGGGCGTGGTGAATGTCTCGCCCTTGGCCAGGGTGTACTGTGAGTTGGTGTCATCGATGCCTGCCACCAGGTTGTGCACCTTCTTGTCCTGGGTGTCCACGGTGAAGCGGAAGTTGCCGCTCCAGCACAGCACCGCGCCTATGGTGCGGCCGCTGTTCTCCTGTGGCTTGCCGTCCAGCGAGAGCATCATGTTGGGGCGGTTGAGAAAAGCATTCTTGTTGCCCGTGAGGTCGTGCATCTCGAATATGCCGGGGTTGAGGGGCTCCTCGGTGATGTAGGACTCTGCGCCCCAGTTGCCGTGCTCGTGGCTCACCCACACATCGCCCTGGCGCACGGGCAGGTAGGCACTGGCATACTTCAGCAGTGTGACAGGCTTCTTCTCGTTGTTGTGTATCACGGTCCATGCCTCTATCACGTCGCAGTTGTTGTAGGCGCGGTAGCACACATCCACCAGGAAGTTGTATGCCTTGTCCTTCATCGTCACTGTATAGACGGTTGCGTTTGCCTCCTTGGTCTCTGTGTCGGACTGATATACCAGTTCGGTGCTCATGTTCCCGTCGGCATGGCGCACGCTCAGCGCGGGAGTCATGTCGTTGTTGTTCAGCCCAAAGGCAGGATATGCCTCCTTCCACAGGCTGTAGGCACGATAGACGGCCTCGGCGTCGCTGACCTTTTCGCCATAGTAGCTGATGTGGAGGGGCTTGTTCTCCTCAGCCTTGAGCAGCAGGGTGGTCTGAGGCGTGTTCACGAAGATGTCCTTGGCAGGCAGCGAGGCCGCTGCGAGCAAGGCAAGAACGGTGAGTTGAGTTCTCATGTGTCTTATTATGTTTGGGTTAGTAAAAGTTTCTGTGTCATGTGGCTGTGCCCTCAGAGCACGGTCACGCGCTTGGTCTGCACATCCTGGCTGTTGGCTCCCATCATGATGTCAAACTCCCCTGGCTCGAATGTGGGCGTGCCGTCCATGTCGTAGAACTGCAGGCTCTTCTCGTCCAGTGTGATGGTCACCGTGCGGCTCTCCCCCTTGCGCAGGAAGATGCGGCTGAATCCCTTGAGCTCCTTCACCGGGCGCGAGTATCGGCATGCCACATCGTGGATGTAGCACTGCACCACCTCGTAGGAGTCGTAGTTGCCGGTGTTGGTCACCTGCACCGTGGCCTCCACCTTGCGCCCGTTGACCTTCACGTCCATCTGGCCATACTGGAACTGAGTGTAGCTGAGTCCGTAGCCGAAGGGATAGACAGGGCCGTTGGGCACGTCCAGGTAGTTGGACTGGTACTGCCGGAAGTCGCTCATGCCATCGGGCACACCTCGCCCGGTGGGCAGGTGGTTGTAGTAGAGCGGCTCCTGGCCTGTGCTTCGTGGCATGCTGGTGGTGAGCCTTCCGCAGGGAACCTTGTCGCCGAAGAGCACGTCGCAGATGGCGGGGGCCATCTCGGTGCCCCCAAACCACACGTTCATGATGGCGGGCACATGCTCGCTCTCCCATGCCATCACGGTGGGCCGGCCGCTGAAGTTGAGCAGCACCAAGGGCTTGCCCAGGCTCACCAGGTCACGCAGGAGCGTCATCTGCTCCTCGGGCAGGTCCAGCGAGGTGCGGCTGTGGCTCTCGCCGCTCCAGTTCTGTCCCTCGCCCATGGCGCACACGATCACATCGGCCTGGCGCGCGATGGCCATGGCCTCGTCGTGAGCCTTGGCGGCATCCACGATGGGAATCTCCTCGGACTGTCCCCCCTTGAGGTTGCGCTGCGATGAGGTCAGGTTGCAGCCCTGGCTGTAGAGCACCTTTGCCTTGCCTTCCAGTGCCTGCTCCATGGCTGCGCGCAGCGACGGGTATCTGTCGGCCTTGGGCTTCGCGATGCACCAGGTGCCCAGCAGGGAGCGTGAGTCGGCTGCGTTGGGGCCTATCAGCGCGATGGTCCCCTCCTTCTTGAGCGGCAGGATGTTGCCCTCGTTCTTCAGCAGTACGAAGGTCTCGGCCGTCATGCTGCGTGCAGCCTGCCTGTGCTCGGGTGTGAAGAGGCGGGCCTGCTGCTCCTCATTGGTCATCTTGCAGTGCTTGTAGGGGTCCTCAAACAGCCCCAACTTGTATTTGGCCTCCAGTATTCGCCTGCAGGCCTGGTCAATGTCCTTCTTGCTGATGAGCCCTTCCTCCAGGGCCTCCTCGGCCGTGTCGATGAAGGAGCGTGAGCACATGTCCATGTCGGTGCCTGCTCGCAAGGCGCTCGCGCCATTGTGCTTCAGGTCGCCAAATCCGTGTGCCGTCATCTCCCTGATGCTTGCATAGTCGGTCACCACAAAGCCCTTGAAGCCCCACTGCTTGCGCAGCACGTCGCCTATGAGCCAGGGGTTGGCCGTGGCATGCAGGCCATCCACGATGTTGAAGCTGGTCATCACGCTGCCCACACCAGCCTCCACGGCGGCACGGTAGGGCGGGAAGTACTGGTTGTACATGCGCAGGCGGCTCATGTCAACGGTGTTGTAGTCCTTGCCAGCCTCTGATGCTCCGTAGAGCGCATAGTGCTTCAGGCAGGCGATGATGTCGCTCGGCCCTGTCAGGTCGCCCTGATAGCCGCGCACCAGGGCTGCCGCGATGAGGCTTCCCAGATAGGGGTCCTCGCCATTGCCCTCGGCTATGCGGCCCCAGCGTGCGTCAGGCGCGATGTCCACCATCGGGCTGTAGGTCCAGCTGATGCCGTCGGTGGTGCACTCCTCGGCTGCCATGCGTGCGCCGCGCTCTATGGCCTCCACGTCCCAGCTGCACGACTGTGCCAGGGGAATGGGCAGGATGGTGTGGTAGCCGTGGATGACATCCAGGCCAAACAGGATGGGGATGCCCAGGCGGCTCTCCTCCACGGCCATGCGCTGGATGCTGCGTATCTTGTCCTTGCCCATGACGTTGAGCACGGCTCCCATCTCGCCCTTGGCCACCAGCTGGCCAAACTCAGTCTTCATGGCGCCGCCCGTGGTGGCGTCGGAGCCTGGCTGCAGGTTGAGCTGCCCGAGCTTTTCCCGCAGCGTCATCTTCTTCATGAGGGATGACACGAACTTGTCCATCTCCTTGTCGGTGGACGCATACACCAGTCCAGCTCCCAGCAGGAGCGCAAGGATGAATAATAGTGGTTTTCTCATATCTTGAGTTGTGATTGGTTTGTCAGTAGTGGCTCCCGCGTGGCAAGAGCCGTGATTTTAGTTGGTTCCAGGGGAAGTGGAGAGGGGGGCATGGAGTGTGCGTGTTGGCAGTTGTGCCTACATCCCCATGCCTTTCCTGGCGAGCAGCAGCCGTATGCCCTTGCTGATGGAGTCCAGCCCGAAGTCCTCTGGTCTCAAGTCCTCCCAGCGCGTCCATGACAGTTCGGCCGCATCATCCAGGGCGGTGGGTGTGCCTGGCTCCACACGGCACAGGAAGAACAGGTCGGTGGTGAAGATGCTTATCCCGCTGTAGGGATACTCGTTGGGCAGCGAGAACAGGTATTTGACATCCGTCACCCTCAGTCCTGTCTCCTCCATCACCTCGCGCACCACACCCCGCTCTGCCGACTCTCCGCAGTCGCAGAATCCCCCTGGGAGGTCCAGGGTTCCCTGGGCAGGCTCCTTGGCACGGCGTGCCACCAGCACCTGGCCTTGCCCGTCCTCGATGATGGCCACGGTGGATGTGGCCGAGTTCATGAAGTATTCGAAGCCGCAGTCGTCGCATCTCTTGCTCTTCTCGCTGTTGGCCTTGAAGTGGCTCGAACCACACACGGGGCAGTAGGCAAAGCGTCTTAGCGGGTGCTCCCTGTGAGTCTCTGTGTCCATGTAAGTCCTGTTTATGGCTGCTCGCAGCCCTTTGTTTCCTGCAAAGATAGTGCGTTTTTGCGAGGTATAGACAAAATCTTGCTTCCAATGCTTGGCGCGTTTGGCGAAAAAGTTGCATATTTGCATTTATTAAGAAATAGGGAGGCGCGTGCCTGTGTAGTGTATGTTCCTCGTGGCCTGAGCCTTCCCAAGGAAACTTGTAATGTATATGGATGCTCTATACAAACTGCAGTTGGCCTGCTTCATCATCACGGCCACACTGGCTTTCGCCCTGGCCTATTCACGGTGCCAGATGCGCTGGACCAATGCGCGTTATGAGTTGTCGCGCTGGCTGATATTCTCTTCCATGGCCTTGCTCTCGCTTCATTACCTGTTGCAGATGAGGTGCGGGTTTCGTGCCTCGGGCGATGATGTGGGCTCTGTGGTCAATATCCTGTTTTATTCTCCTGTGGTCCTGCTTGTCTCCATGGGGGTGGTCAATGCGGAGTGTGGCTTGAGGGCATGCCGTCGCTATCTGGCCGTTGGACTGCTGGCACTGGCGCTTATATATGCGGTCTTCCTTGTGGGGTGGTGCCTGGCGGGCAGTCTTCATCTGGGGGGAATGCTGTATGTCATGCTTGCGATGTTTCTCGTGTTCCTGGCCTATTCCGTATATAGTGATTTCCGTGCGGCCATCCGTTGCCGCAGGATTATGGCGGAGCAGACGGTGGAGGACCTCTTGCCGCATGACCGCTACACCTTCTCCAATCTTGTGCTTCTCTGCTCTATGGCCTTTTTCCTTGTGTTCGCAATGCTTCACAGGCCGTTTCTGTATGTGGTGAGTCCGCTTATGCTCGTAGCCCTGCTGGTCTTTAATCTGAGTTTTATAGGCTTGGGCTATAATATTGTCCCTCAGGATGACCTTGTGCCAGATGAGTGTGACGATGCCGAGGACGGTTCGCCGGCGAGTGATGAGGGTGGCGCGGCCGTGCGCGAGAAGTCTGCCGCCCAGTCCACGCTCAGTGCCGAGCGTATGGGTGAGATAAGTGACGCATTGGCGAAATGGCGTGCGGATGGAGGCTTCCGTGACCCTGGTGTCAACATGGCAACCCTGGCCCACCGGCTGCGAATCGGCCGCCAGGAGCTGACTCTATTCTTCGACCAGAGCATGAAGAGCAGTTTCAGGATATGGCTTGGTGACGTGCGGTTCCAGGAGGCGCAGCGCATGCTGGCCCAGAATCCCCATTACAGCAATGAGGCCATATCGGTGGAGTGCGGATTCTCGTCGCATGCCCACCTGTACAAGATATTCCGCGCCAAGACGGGCATGACTCCGGGGATGTACAAGGAGAGCCTTATGAAGCGCGAGGATATGGGTCAGGAGTGATGCTCCTGGGCTTTCTGGCTGTAGGAAAGGCACGTTGGGGTGTTTCATTTGTGTGGAATGAAACACCCCAACGCACGAATGAAACATTCTTTCTTGTCAATGAAACACTCTGTTAGGGTGTGTTTCTGTACCTTTGCGCATGTGCTGGGGGGAGCATGTGTGCCGTGCCCTGTGAGGCGGGCTGTACACCCCGGCAGCATGTTCCATCCAACTCCTTGCAGAGTATAAACAATGTATCACAAGTAAAACTGTTACTTATGGAGAGAATCCTTACATCCTCCAGGAGCGAGCATAGTTCCATCCATATGCTTGCCCCCTTGCCTCAGTCGTTTTCTTCTGTTGACTTGCTCGTGACACCCAGTTTGGGTGGCACTGTTTCCAGAAAATACTATGAGAGTCCTCAGATGAGGGTTTATCTGGCAGAGCCTGCCTGCATGATAGCAGAGTCGGGCCGGCTGGCCAGCCGGGAGATTGGCGAAGCCCACAGGTGTGATAGCCTTCAGAAAGACACCTTCTGGGTGGAGTGACTGTCTCCGTGGTGTGATTCTCTACGCTGGGCAGGAGCCTTTCCGGGAGTGTCCCGGCAGGTTTCTGCCCTTTTCCCTTTCCCCTCCAGTCCGTATGCCTGCGGCCATCGTGTGTCTGTCATGCCGGAAGCGGCTGGGCTACACCTCGGTCAGGAGCGCGTCCTCGTTGGCGTTTCTCAGCCTTCTCAGGGTCTCCCATTCAGCGGGCTTGGTGCGCCAGGTGTGCTGGGGGTTCTCCACCCCGTGGCTGTCTATGCGGCGTATCACCATCCTCACGGTCAGGTGCCGGATGTCGATGGCAGGCAGATAGTGGGTGCTGGAGTTGCCCTCGTTGCGCGTCTCGGCCAGCAGCTGCATCTTGACCAGTGCCTGCAGCAGGTTGAAGACCACCGTTTGTGGCAGGCGTGTGTCCTCGGCCAGGGTGCGGTCGCTGTAGGGTGTGCCTCCCGAGGCAAACCGCTTGGCGATGCGCGACATGAGCAGCAGGCAGATGGTGTCGCGGTAGCGGCGGCTCAGGTCATCGCTGTAGCGCTGGAAGGCATAGTTGTCCAGGCACTGGTTGGCGTAGCACAGCTGTCCGCCTATGAGGCAGATGCACCATGATATGTTGAGCCACAGCATGAAGAGGGGCAGAGCCGCAAACGAGCCGTAGATGGCATTGTAGTTGCTCAGTTTTATCTGGTAGTGGAAGTAGAAGTACTGCACAGCCATGAAGCACAGCCCCCCCACGATGCCAGGCCAGAGCGTGTGCCGCAACTTGACGTGTGTGTTGGGCATCAGCTTGTACAGCAGCACAAAGGCCGCGCACACCAGCACGATGGGTGACACCTTCACAAACCGCTCGGCGGTGTCGCTCAGCAGCACATACTCGGGGAAGAGTTCCCTCACGGTCATCAGGTAGATGTTGAGGCTGCTGACTACCACCACCGCGAAGGGCAGGAGCAGGAACACACTGATATAGTCGGTGATGCGGCGGTAAATGTTGCGGGGGATGTTGATGAACCAGATGGTGTTGAAGGCCGTCTCCACATTGCTCGTCAGCGACAGCAGGGTATAGAGCAGGAATATGATGCCCGCGCCTATGAACACCCCGCTGTGCGTGTGCTCCAGGTAGGAATCTACAAACTGCAGCACGGTGTCCGTTATCTGGGGGCTCACCTGTAGCGAGTCCCTTACCCTGTCCTCGATGATGGAGCCAAACCCGAAGCCCCTGGCCACGGCAAACACAATGGCGAGCACGGGCACGGCTGCCAGTATGCTGCTGTAGGTGAGAGCCGAGGCATAGTTCATGAGGTTGTTCTTCGTGATGCTCTCCACCACTATCACCAGCCTCTTGGTGGCCCTCAGCATCCACCGCCTCAGTGGAGTCAGTTTCTGCTCGTTGACGCTCCATATATAGTCGGGGTTGGTCATGGGTAATCTGTAGGGATGTCTCTTGGCTCTATTTTATATATAATGTGAAGTGCTTCTCGGTGTGCACTGTTGCTCTCTTCAGAAAAAGGACAGCTGGCCTGTAAGCCGGGTTCTGTATGCCCCGCAGAGCGGGGGTGCCTGCCATTTATCCACTGCCGGTGTCACCATCGGCCTCTATCGTTCTACCCTCCGGCTCGGACGGGCCGTCCTCTCTTTGCTTCGCCGGTTTACATGAACTTTCAGCTCCCGGGATGTACAGCACCAGTGTCGCCACTGGCCTGGTGGGCTCTTACCCCACCTTCTCACCCTTGCCCCGCATGCGCGTGGCGGTTGTTTTCTTCTACATCGACAGACCCTTGCGGACCTCTTTCTGTTAGGAAGCGGGATGCCCTGTGCTGCCCGGACTTTCCTCTCGCCCTGCATGCTTGCGCGTGTGGGGCCAGCGGCAGACCGGCCTGCTGTCCTGTTCTCTGGGGCAAAGGTACGAAGAAAAACATTACATCCCCTTGATGTACAGTGAAAAGTTGCTTTTCCCTCCTCTCTGTGCCCTCTTTCCCTGTTTGTCCTGCTGTGCGGCGGCACTGTTTCTCATGCCTGGCACATGCTGTGGTGAAGTAATGTAAAAGAGGTGCCAGCGAGTGTTTAACAATGGTTAATGCCCATTCGTTCTCTGTTAAATAATTTCAAAAATAAAGCGCAAGTGCATTGCTGTCAGTATAAATCAATATATATTTGCATCGCGGTTGACAATGAAACGCATTTTGAATATTAACATAAAAAGAGGATAGAGTTATGAAACAGACAACTAAGAACTGGCTGGGAGTGGCCGCGCTTGTGTTTGGAAGCAGTGCCGTGACCAGTGCTGTCATCAAGCGTACGGAGCCTGCCCCACAGCCTGTGCAGGCTTCCCAGGCTGCACCTGCGGCCTCGGCTGCCGTGCCAGGCGGACTGGTGGACCTGACCTCGGCCGCCGAGTCGGCTGTCAACTCGGTGGTCTATATCAAGGTGACGCAGGCTGGCAAGACCCAGCGTGTGCAGGTGCAGGATCCCTTCAGCGACTTCTTTGGGGACATCTTCGGCTTTGGTGGCCGGCAGCCCCAGCAGCGTGAGTACAAGCAGCCCGACCGCCACGCGGCAGGCAGCGGTGTCATCATCAGTGCTGATGGCTACATCGTGACCAACAATCATGTGGTGGGCGATGCCGACGAGATAGAGGTGAAGCTCAATGACAACCGTGAGTTCAAGGGCCGCATCATAGGCTGCGATGCCACCACCGACCTTGCCCTCATCAAGATAGATGCCAAGGACCTGCCCGCCATCCCTGTGGGCAACAGCGATGACCTCAAGCTGGGTCAGTGGGTGCTGGCTGTGGGCAATCCCTTCAACCTCACAAGCACCGTCACCGCCGGCATCGTGAGTGCCAAGGCACGCACCTTGGGAGCCAATGGCATCGAGAGTTTCATACAGACCGATGCTGCCATCAACAGCGGCAACAGTGGTGGCGCGCTGGTCAATGAGCGTGGCGAACTGGTGGGCATCAATGCCATGCTTTACAGCCAGACGGGCAGTTACAGCGGCTATGGCTTTGCCATCCCCACCACCATTATGAACAAGGTGGTGGCCGACCTCAAGGTCTATGGCACCGTGCAGCGTGCTGTGCTGGGTGTGATGGGCACGGATGTGACCAATTACATTGACAGCGAGAAGGCCAAGGGCAACGAAGTGGACCTGGGCGAAGTGGAAGGTGTGTATGTGACCGAGGTGACCGATGCCAGCGCAGCCCAAGAGGCAGGACTCAAGAAGGGCGATGTGGTCATCAAGTTTGACGGCAAGAAGGTGACCAAGATGAGTGAGCTGCAGGAGGCCATCTCGCAGCACAGCCCTGGTGACAAGGTGTCGCTGACCTACACACGCGACAAGAAGAACTACACCGTGAACGTGACCTTGCGCAACAGCCAGGGTACCACCAAGGTGCTTGAGGAGGTGGACATGGATCAGCTGGGCGTGTCCCTGAAGCCTGCCGGCGATGATGTGAAGAAGACCCTGGGCGTGGACTACGGCCTGGAGGTGAGTGCTGTGCGCCAGGGAGGCAAGATGAAGGCCGCTGGTGCCAGCAAGGGTACCATCATCCTGCAGGTCAACGACAAGAAGGTGGCCACCGTGAGCGACTGGGAGACAGCCGTAGAGGATGCCAGCCGAAGCACCGACCGTACCCTCTGGATCAAGGCCATGACACCCAGCGGCCGCAAGGTGAGCCTGGTAGTGGACTTGAATGACTGACGGACAGCGGGGGCGCGAGTCCCCGTGGCAGCAACACAAGGGCGGGCTTGCCTGTCCTGTGCTGATGGCCGATATGAGATGAAGTAAAACAGTTCCCTCATTGCAGGGATACAATTGCAGCGCCAGCCGCACACCTCACTGGGAGGATGTGCGGCTGGCTTCGTCTATATGTGACCTTGTGGATGCAGTGTTCCTGGCTTTATCATCTGATGAAGAAGGGATGCCAGTTGTGGTGGGTCTTGGTGAATACGCGGATGATAGTGAAGGGTTTCTCGATATGGCTCCTAATGGGAGCCAGCTCGCTGGAGGGGAGAACCTCAACCTTCCAGATGAAGTCCATCGTGAACTTGTACAGGTCTTCTTCTCTAAGGATGAAAAACTTGTTCACCATGTAGAGCACGTCCCCCTCCACCTGTGGACAATATTCCTTTCGGATATCCTCCAGGGAAAGCAGTTTCACAGGGTGCTCGCTCTTGAGGTTTGTGAATCCGCAAATATCATGTCCGCGGATATTATAGGAAAAGCCCCTTTCCATGGATGTCACAACCAGTGAGTCATTCGTTTCCCCAATCCCCCTTATTGTGAATGGCATACGAAGGCCACCCTTTTGTCTGGTGCTGTTGTCTATCTCGTAGGCATAATTGTCAATGCCGATAGCGTATGGCCCGACAAATTCACCATTCAGAGAATAGCACCAACTCCAGTCCTTCCCAAAATTGGAGTCTTTCATGTACTCGGCAGAATGGTTGAGGTCTTTTTCGTTGAGTTTGTCTTCTCTAATTGGGGGTGGTTCCATAAACTCCAACCGTTCTTTTGTAGTCCTAGGCCTTCTGAATTCTTTCCACTCTGTATGCTTGATGCTGTCTTGTCCCCATGACACCATGGAGAGGAATGCGAGTAGCGCAAATAAATAAAAAAACTTATTTCTTTCCGTAAATTTTTATTGCATAAAACACTTCGTTCTTTGTAACCTTCACATCGCGTTCTCCTGTTGTAGGGTCTGCATAATAGTAATAGTTCCCGTCTGTGGAATCCAAAATAACCGCGTGGGCAAATGATTCTCCAGTGTCAATGACAGCCATTACCTTCCCCTTATTTTCTCCCCTGTTTTTTAACAGATAGGCAAGCACAGATTGTCGTCATACACCACATGCACAGCCGTATATGGTAAGTGAAGTTTCTTTATAAGAATGTCATATCCGCGCTGGTCGGTGTAGAGCTCAACTTGGTTGTAATATTTGCGCAAGGAAAGGCAACTGAATGCCCATGACATCAGGTTGTACTCGGCATGAGGCCATCCGTAGGAGTGTTCTATGGGATTTTTCCCACCACTCCAAAAGGTCTGTACTATCTTCATCTTTATTATTGTGTAGTTTTTGATTAGTATTGATAGTTGGATAACAAGAATTTCTGGTTTCAAAGGTATGTAGTTTCTTTTTTGTGGGCAAGTACTTTTGCTTTTTTTTGTGCGGTAATGCTCCGTTTCTTGCATTTCCATGCTTTCCGTTGTGGCATGTTGCTACTCTGTGCCATATGTCGCTCATGGGGTACGGGGTATGGTATGTTGCCTATGCAGGTGAATGCACAAGAACAAACTCCCCAATACTTGCTCGTCTCGTGGAAAGGTCGTAAATTTGCTCACTCGTAAGGGACAAGTATTCAAAGAGTAAATAAGAACGTACAACACAAGCGACATGAACAATAGATTGTGGGCAATAGCCCAACTGGCCGTGGTGCTCATGCTGGCATCCGCAGCCTCGCCCCTGCATGCCAAGGTGGAGCAGAGGCCTGTGTATATCTGCGGCTATGCCGTCAACTTCGCCGACTCCACGGCCTACCTGACCGCAATACAGTGCATTGACACAGCCTATGTGGAGAGCAAGAACGGCTTCCTGATGGACCGCAACCAGTACTCTGCCCAGTTGAACCACTATATGAAGAAACTCTCGGGCGGCAAGGACTACACCTGCATGGTGCTCTTCGACAAGAAGCAGGCACGCCTGCAGAAGCGTGTGGAGAAGATGCGCAAGCGTAATGGAAAGAACGAGGCTGTACGTCTCAATCCGCTTGGTGCCAGTGAGTTTCAGTTTATAGGTGAGCAATATGTGGACACCAGCGTGACGATCCTCGATGAGGAAGAGGGAGAAATGCCTTCTACAGGTGCTCCCGCAGCCCAAGAGCCACCGAAGGCCAAGGGCGGAAAGCCCTCCAAGGCGCGGAAGGGAGGCCGTCACTGATGGCCGCTGCAGAGGAAGTCCGCTACCGTGTGGGCGGCCACCTGATAGCGGTGCAAACTGCTGATGGCTCTGATGTGCGTGGGCTGCTGCCGTCGTATGTCCCCTTCGAGGTAGATGACCAGGACGGCGAGCCGCTGTTGCGTGTCATCGTTGACCCCGCTTTTGCCGAGGAAGAACCAGAGCGCGAGGTGGGGCAGTTTGACTGTGGAGGCTGCGTGCATGGCGTGTTCCTCATGCCCGATGGCGGCTACCAGTTCCACCTGCGCGATGTGGAAGGCATGGTGTGCAGTCTCATGCAGTCTTCGCCCGACTTCCATCTGTGCCGGGTGCGCCTGTGTGGAGAGCGGCCCGACCAGCGTGCCTATGGGCTCAACAATGCCCTGATGATGGCCTATGCCTTCTCCACAGCCGACCACAGCACCCTGCTGGTGCATGCCTCGGTCATCCGCTGTGACGGGCGTGCCTATATGATGACTGCTCCCAGTGGCACGGGCAAGAGCACCCACACCCGTCTGTGGTACGACAATATTCCAGGCTGCGACCTGATGAATGATGACAATCCTGTGCTGCGCATTGTGGACGGAAAGCCCATCGTGTATGGCTCGCCCTGGAGTGGTAAGACCCCCTGCTACAGGAATGTCTCTGCCCCTGTGGGCGCAATAGTACGCATACGCCAGCGGCCTGCCAACAGCATACGCAGGCTCAGTCCTGTGGAGGCCCTGGTAGTGCTCCTGCCTGCCATGAGCAGCATGAAGTGGGACCGACGCGTGTATGGCGGCGTGTATGACACCATTGGCCGCCTGATAGGCCTGTGCAACGTGTATGAACTGGGTTGCCTGCCCAATGCCGAGGCCGCCCTGCTCTGCCATGACACCGTAGCAGGATGAGCGTGCTGAAGGATGTAGTGAGGCATGTGCTGCGCTGTGTGCTCACTCCCGTGCGTCACAGGCGCGAGAGGCTTGATGGCACCGTTGATGCCTCGGGCAGGATGGCTTTGCCCAATGACCAGTTGCTTCCCCTGGTGGCCCAGGCACTGGAGCAGGGCCACACGGCCACTATATGGGTCAAGGGCTACAGCATGCGCCCTTTTCTCGAACATGAGCGCGACCGCGTAAAGCTTGCCTATGCGCAGCAGGTGCGGGTGGGCGATGCGGTGCTGGCACAGGTGGCTCGTGGACATTATGTCCTGCACAGGGTCATCAGCCGCGAGGGCAACCTGTTCACCCTGCAGGGCGATGGCAACCTGCGGGGAGTGGAGCGATGCCGCATGGACGATGTGTGTGGAGTGGTCACCGAGTATATCCGCCCCGGCCGCACCCTGCTGGCCAGTGATGCCCGGCTGTGCAGGCGCATACGCCTGTGGCGTGTGCTACGCCCTGTGCGAAGGTTGCTCCTGCTTCTGTACAAGGCATCCCTGCCCTAAGGCGCAGCACTCATCTGGAAAGAGAACAACTACATGAAAATATAATATGAGAAAGAAGAAAGGATTTGAGCTCCGTGACGTGTGTGGCGAGCATGTGCTCATGGCCTACGGCATGGAGAATATTGACTTCAGCAAGATTATCAGTCTCAACGAGACGGCTGCCTTCCTGTGGCAGGCCGTGGGCGATGGCGACTTTACCGCAGAGGCCATGGCCCGCTTGCTCTGCGATGAGTATGAGGTGGAGTACAGCCGTGCCTTGGCCGACTCGCAGGATACCCTGGCCCAGTGGGCACAAGAGGGACTGCTGGAATAAACATCAGCCTGCACACATCATCATGGACTGGATAATCGAGATTCTGCAAGAGATGGGGGTGGCGCTGCGCCTGCCTGTGTCGTTTGTCATCATAGAGTTCATAGGCACCTTTGCCTTTGCCCTCTCGGGCGTGCGGCTTGCCTCGGCCAAGCAGTTTGACATCTTCGGGGCCTGGATAGTGGGCATGGCCACGGCCATCGGTGGAGGCACCCTGCGCGACTTCATGCTGGGAGTGAACCCCTTCTGGATGACCAACAGCAGCTACTTCATCTGCTGCGCGCTGGCTGTTGTGGGTGTCATGTTCTTTGGCAAGTACCTTATCAGGGTTAACAACACCTGGTTCATCTTCGATACCATCGGGCTTGCCCTCTTCAATGTGATTGGCATCGAGAAGACCCTCAACATGGGCTTCCCCTATTGGACAGCCATCACCATGGGCTCTATCACAGGGGCTGCGGGGGGTGTGATACGCGATGTGTTCATCAATGAGGTGCCCCTCATCTTCCGCAAGGAGATTTATGCCCTGGCCTGCGTGGCGGGCGGCATCGTGTATGCCGTGTGCCATTACTTGGGGCTCACCCTGGAGGTCAATGCTCTGCTGAGCATCCTCACGGTGATAGTCATCCGCCTGCTGGCGGTCAAGTATGGATGGCGCTTGCCCATCCTGTCGGGCGAGGATGACCTGCTCAAGTGAACTCCCACATCCCATCCTGCGTATGACCAGGTTCTGCCCACTGCTTCTGCTCATCCTCTGCCTGCTGGCCTCCCTGCCGGTGGCGGCGCAAGAGCAACGTGTGTACGACGAGACCGTGCGCACCCTGCAGGTGTGTGCCGATGGCAATCCCACCCTGCCACCCTGGCTTGCCCTGGGCAAGCACCAGCATGTGCAAGTGTCGTGGGACCAGATGAGCCACGACTACCAGCGGTATATATATTATGTGTATCATTGTGATGCAGACTGGCAGGTGAGCGATGGCATCTTTGAGAGCGACTGGCTGGCAGGCACCAACGGGCAACCCGTGGAGGACTATGAGAAGAGTTTCAACACCACCCAAATCTACACCCACTATCGCGTCACGTTGCCCAACAAGGACATGGGCATGCTCCTGAGCGGCAATTACTGCGTGCGCGTGTTCCGTGATGGTGATGACCCCGATGAGGCCAGCCCTGTGCTCGAGGCACGCTTCTGTGTGTATGAGAACAGCGTGAGCATCAGCCAGCAGGTGAGCGGCAACACCGACATCGACTTCAACGACAGCCACCAGCAGCTCACCCTCAGGGTGGGCTTTGGCGCGCTGCGCGTGGTGGATCCCCTGCAGGAGTTCCGCGTGCAGGTGCTGCAGAACCGCCGGTGGGACTCTATGGTGAGTGGCCTGAAGCCCAACGAGCGAAATGCCTCGGGCATGGCCTTTACCCACAACAGGCAGCTCATCTTCCCTGCGGGCAACGAGTTTCATCGCTTTGAAATCAAGGACGTGCAGCGTGCGGCTGCGGGCGTTGATCGCATGGAATGGTATGAGCCGTACTATCATGCCACCTTGCTGGCCGACCGCCCTGCCCGCAACTACTCCTATGTGGAGGACCAGGATGGCGTGCGCGTGGTGCTCAGTCCCGAAGAAGGAAGCGAGAGCACCACGGCCGAGTATGTGGTGACGCATTTCCTGCTCACCACCCCGCGCCTGCCAGGGGACGATGTGTATGTGTGCGGGCTGTGGACGGGAGAGGCCTATGCCCCCGACTGCCGTATGGACTACGACGAGCAGGCGGGGCAGTACCATGCCGCCATCCTGCTCAAGCAGGGCTATTACAGTTACCAGTACCGGCAGGCTGATGGAAGCACGGCGCGCACCGAGGGCGATTTCCATGAGACCGAGAATGAATATACCACCCTGGTGTATTACCGCGAGCAGGGAGCACGGTACGACCGCCTGGTGGGCTGCTCCACAGTGACCACACGCAGCCGCTGAGACTCGCTGAGCCGGGGGGCTGAGAGGCGAAGAGAAGATAACGACAAACCGATAATACTCACAAGACGATGAAGACAAACAAGCCCTATCTGTGGGTGCCCAGTCTGTACCTGGGCGAGTCCCTGCCCTATGCGGCAGTCATGCTGATGTCGGTGGTGCTCTATCAGGAGATGGGGCTTACCGACAAGCAGATAGCCCTCTATACCAGTTGGCTCGGGTTGCCCTGGGTCATCAAGCCCCTGTGGAGCCCGTTTATTGACACCTTCCGCACCAAGCGGTGGTGGATACTCTCCATGCAGATGCTGGTGGGAGCCGCCCTTGCCGCTGTGGCTCTCACCCTGCCCACTCCCCTGTGGCTGCAGGCCACCCTGGCCATGTTTATGCTGGCGGCTTTTGGCAGTGCCACACACGACATCTCGGCCGATGGGTTCTATATCCTGGGACTCTCCAATGTGGAGCAGGAGTTCTATGTGGGCGTGCGCAACACCTTTTACCGCGTGGGCATGGTGCTTGGGCAGGGCGGACTGGTGGCCCTGGCAGGATTGCTGCAGCACAGTGGACTGCATGTGAGCGTGGCTTGGTCTATCACCTTCCTGGCCGTGGCCGCGCTGATGTTGCTGCTCTGCCTGTGGCACTCGCGTATGTTGCCTGTGGTGGAACAGCCAGCCCCCACGGTGTCGCGCAGGCATATCCTGAATGATTTCATGCAAACCTTCATTGTGTTCTTTCGCAAGCCTTATATTGTGACGGCACTTGCCTTCATCCTCCTGTTCCGCTTGCCCGAGGGGCTGCTCACCAAGATTGTGCCCCTGTTCCTGAAACGCTCGATAGCTGAGGGCGGACTGGCCATGGACGATGTCACTTATGGCGTGGTGTATGGCACGATAGGGGTCATCGGGCTTCTGCTGGGTGGTCTGCTGGGCGGCTGGCTTGTGTCGAGGTATGGGCTCAAGCGCTGCCTGTGGCCACTGGTGCTCAGCATCACCTTGCCCGACCTCGTGTATGTGTATCTCAGTTACACCCAGTGCGGTGCCATCTGGGTGGTGGCATCCTGTGTGTTCTTTGAGCAGATAGGCTATGGACTCGGCTTCACGGCCTACACCCTCTACCTGGTGGCCTTTGCCCATGGCGAGCGCAGCACCAGTGTGTTCTCGCTCTGCACGGCCTTTCAGTACCTGGGCGGTGTGATGCTGCCAGGCATGGTGAGTGGCTGGATATCCGACAGCGTGGGCTATGTGCCGTTCTTCTGGATAGTGATGGCCTTCTGCCTGGTCACCTTTGGCGTGACGGCATTGGTACACTTGCCCGAGGAGAAGCGGTGATGAGACACTGTCTGTTACTGCTATTGACCCTGCTGCTCCCGCAGGCTGGTGGGGCAGTGGTGTATGACCGGGCCGACAGCATACGCGTGGAGGCCCTGCTCAGGCAGGGCAGGGAGTTGCCGGCCGACTCCTCGCTCATGCTCTTCTATGCCCGTCAGTTCCTGGGCGTTCCGTATGTGGCACACACGCTGGAGAGCCCGGACGGGCAGGAGAGGCTGGTGGTGAACCTGAGGCAGATGGACTGCACCACGCTGGTGGAGACGGTGACTGCCCTCACACTGGCCACCCGGCATGGCTCAGCGAGCTGGGCCGACTACTGCCACTGGCTCATGGCCATCCGTTATCTGGATGGCAAGATGGATGGCTATGCCAGCCGCTGCCACTACTTCAGCCAGTGGATAGCATCGGCCCAGGCCAGAGGGCTGGTGGCCGAGGTGGACAGTGCCGAGGCGGGGGGCACCCGTTTCCCATTCACAGGGCGGCAGCACATCCGCCTGCATTACATGAGCCGTCACAGAGACCGTTATCCTGCCATAGCCCAGGATGAGGCTCAGGCCAGGCAGGTGGCATGCCATGAGCGCGGGTACAGCGGTGCGAGGGCGCGTTACATTCCAGCCCGGCTTACAGGACTGAGCCATGACGAACTTTCCTGCATACAGGATGGCGACATCCTGGCTCTGGTGACCAGGAAGGACGGACTGGATGTGAGCCACTTGGGCTTGGCCGTGTGGGGACCGGACGGACTGTTGCATCTGCTCAATGCCAGCAGCCTCTACCACAGGGTGGTGCTGGACAGCGTACCCTTGCATGATTATCTGCTGAGGCATCCCACGTCGGTGGGCGTGAGGGTAGTGAGGGTGAAGTGAGCCTGAGGGACAGCCCCTGCCAAGGTTGTCGTGCAGGTGCGCTGTGCCAGGGTGATATAGGAACAGTATAGATAAATATAGATAAAAAAGATAAGGAGAAATGAGAAGACATTGGCTTTTGGCTTGCCTGTGTGTCCTGTGCGGCACGCTCTTCATGGCATCATGTGACAGTGACCCCACTCCCGCCCCCTCCCCCAAGCCAGGAGAGGATGAGGGTGACCTTTGCGCGCTGGTGAAATGGGAGTCCAGCGACATCATCTATTTTATGAACCTGAATGGATACCTGCTCTACCAGCCCGGCCGTGAGCCGCGTGTGGATTGCAAGATAGACAGCAGCTACTTCCACTTGAAGTTTGACCAGGAGGGACAGCTGCTGAGCATCAATGGCTCCTTGCTGCAGATGTATGCGGTGACGGATGCCGAGGGTGACAAGGACGGCAGCTCCACCCTCTATGTGAATGCCTATGGCAAGTCCTTCACGCTGACAATCAGCGATGCGGAGAACAGCCATTCGCCCAGGAAAGAGAATGCCTCGGCCGTGAACAGCGGATACTGGATTGACGGCATGGACATCACCCTGCTGCAGATGAGGGGACTGGAGAAGGCCTTGGCCATAGAGGCTGCCCTGAAGGACAGCCAGGGTGTGCTTGACCCTGGGAATGCCAGCGGGGAGAGCATCAGGAAGTTCCTGGAGATGGCACGGACGATGAACCACTATATGAGACTCACCAGCAAGAGCTCCGACCCCGTGGCCAGTTCCATCGAGAGCGTGCTTCCCGAGCGTGGCAAGGTGGCTTATGCGGTGGGCGGAACACTTGGCCTCTCCTCCTCATCGCTCTACACGGATGACAGTCAGGTCATCGGCCTTTTCCAGAAGTGGAGGGAGGATATCCAGGGCGGATGCGAGGCTTTGGCCAGCAGCCGTACCGATAGGGCACAGCGTCCCTTGCTGCTCTTCGGAGTCAGCACCTCGGTGGTTCCTGCCGACACCTCGTGCGCTGTGCAGATAGGCGGGACGCTGATGTCGCTGAACAATGGCAACTATGAGACCTTCAGCTATGGTGTGTGCATCACCGAGGCAGGCGCCTCGCCCACCAGGGAGAACCTGCACAAGATAGACAAGTTCCAGGCTGGACGTGGCACAGGCATCCACACCATCTCCCTGCCTGGGCAGTATGTGGTGGGCGGACTGAAGCCTGGCACGGAATATACATGCCGCTTCTACTGCCAGTCGTGGCGTGACCACACCTACATCATGGAGGAGCGTGAGACGCGGTTTACCACCAATGCCCAGCTCGACTGCAAGAATGACGCGGCGATACGGGTGCTCAGTGCCACCTACCACACCTATGGCCAGCTCACCCAGTTCACCTGCCTGGCCACGGCCACCAAGCCTTCGCTCGACCATATTGCCGACTGGGGTGTGTGCGTGGGCACGGAGTTCTGTCCCGTCTCCTCTTTGGATGCCACCGACCAGGAGAGCGACAAGACCTTCGTGGTACCTGTTGCCAAGTCGGCCTTCAGCACTATAGACGTGGCCAGGCACCGGGCAGAATATGTCGTGCCCGTAAGCATCTGGGTGCAGCTTGAGGGCGAGAATTTCAAGCGGATAAGCGCATCCAGGGATGTGACACTGGTGTATGACCAGCCCGCCTCGGTGTCCTTCTCCACCGACTATGAGCGCACCGTGGGCGATAACTCCACCGACTATGTCAAGACCAGCGACGGCACGATGAAGCATGTGGAACTGGTGGGCATGCCGTGGGTGTATTACCGGGTGAAGTACCAGGTGGCTGGCGCGCTCTTCATCGACAAGATTGACCTTGTGGGCAACCAGTATGAGTATGGCCCCACATCCAATTACAAGAATGGACTCCTGTATAGTGGTGTCATGAAGGAGAGCGAGCAGATGGCTGACTTCAATGATGGGGATAACACCGTGGAGATAAGCAATGTGGAGTGCCCAAGCGGCTCTTACACCATCGAGGGAAAGTCCTACCAGGCCGATGCTAGGCAGGACAACTGGCGATGGATCATGTACCGCAGCAATGGCCAGGCTCATGCCACAGAGCGGGCTGTGCATTTCCTCACTTTTGTGAAGACGTACTTCAAGTTTGCCGATGACTATAGCCAGGAGTACGAGACCTTCCAGGCCAACGGTGGCTACTGATAGGGTCAGCCCCCTCGTGCAGGTGCACAAGCCAGGGCGATCCTGTGCCTGCGCATCATAGAGTACCAAGAACTGCCAGGCAGAAGCAGCCTTGTGCCGACCGCTGCCTGCGCTTACATTTAATATATATATAGAGAGAACGATGGAAAAGCAGAATATCATCCTGGCACATGACCTGGAGAAGAGCCTCGGCGAGGCACTTGCTGGGCAGTCCTACGACCGCCTGTTTGTCCTTACCGACACCACCACCCGGGAGTTGTGCCGTCCCTTGCTCGCAGGCATGAGATGCCTGGAGGGCGCGCAGGACATCACCATCCCGCCCACCGATGAGCACAAGAACCTGGACACACTGGCCTCTGTGTGGACAGCCCTGCAGCAGGGGGGGGCCACCAGGCATAGCCTGATGGTCAACCTGGGCGGAGGCATGGTGACCGACCTGGGAGGTTTCGCGGCCAGCACATTCAAGCGGGGCATTCCCTACATCAACATCCCCACCACGCTCCTGAGCATGGTGGATGCCAGCGTGGGGGGAAAGACAGGCATCAACTTCGGCGGACTCAAGAATGAGATAGGTGTGTTCTGCCCAGCGCGTACCGTCATTATCTCGTCGCGCTTCCTGGCCTCGCTGGACAGCAAGAATCTATGTTCGGGCTATGCCGAGATGCTCAAGCACGGGCTCATCAGCACCCGTGAGCACTGGAATGAGCTTGTTGGCTTTGACCTCTTCCAGCCCAACCTCCCGCACCTGCAGGAGATGATAGCCGAGAGCGTGGCTGTAAAGGAGCGGGTGGTGGAGCAGGATCCCACCGAGAAGGGTATCCGCAAGGCTCTCAACCTGGGCCATACCATCGGGCATGCCTTTGAGAGCCTGGCCCTGGCAGAGAACCGCACCGTGCTGCATGGCTATGCTGTGGCCTGGGGACTGGTGTGTGAGCTCTATCTGAGTGCCGTGCGCATGAAGTTTCCTCATTCCGTCCTGCAGCAGGCCCTCACCTTCATCCGTGAGTGCTACGGCACTTTCCTCATTGACTGCAAGGAGTACGACCGCCTGTACGACCTGATGACGCATGACAAGAAGAACCTCTCGTCGGGGCAGGTCAACTTCACCCTGCTCTCTGATATTGGTGACATCCACATCGACCAGACTGCCACCAAGAAGGAAATCTTCGAGGCTCTCGACTTCTATCGCGATAGCATGGGCTGCTGAGGGCAGTACTATTGCAATCCAAAGTTAGTAGTACTGCATTGCCCCGCGCAGTAGTACTGGAATCCCGATGCCAGTACTACTGCGTTTTTTTCTTCTGAGGCCTTCCCCATCCGCTCCTGTGTCATCGGGCCGTGCTATCTCTGCCTCGTGCCGTCCTTCGCAGGTTGGTTTCTCTGTCGTATTGCCACTCTTGAGGGCTTAGCCTGGAGTCTTGATATCCTCGTAATCCGAATAAATTGCAATATTTACGGAATGTATTCCAAATATATTGCAATATTCTTGGAATGTATTCCGTAAATCTTTAATTTTGCTAATCTTTTATAAAGGTTGTGGCTATGATGATCGAGAGGACATTGGAGAATAGCGTGCGCGAGCGACTTGGGCAAGGCAAGGCGATCATTATCCTGGGCGCACGCCAGGTGGGCAAGACCACTATGCTGAGGAATTTGTTGGGCGGCATGGACGGTGTTCTGTGGCTCAATGGGGATGAGCAGGATGTGAGGGGACTCTTTGAGAGCGCCTCATCGACCCTGTTGAAAAGGGTGATAGGGAAGAACAGACTGGTGGTGATAGATGAGGCGCAGCGTATCAGAAATATAGGTCTATGCTTAAAGCTCATCACGGATAATATCCCTGAGGTGCAGGTGGTGGCTACAGGAAGTTCCTCCTTTGACCTCTCCAATAAGATACAGGAACCGCTCACTGGCCGCAAGGTGGAGTACAGAATGTTTCCCCTGTCGTTTTCCGAACTGGCAGCGCACAATGGGTTTCTGGAGGAAAAGAGGCTGTTGTCGCACCGCCTGGTGTATGGCAGTTATCCCGAAGTGGTGAACAGCGTGGGTGAGGAAAGAGAGGTGCTGAGCGAACTGGCCGACAGTTACCTGTACAAGGATATTCTGATGTTTGACAAGATAAAGAAGAGTGAACGGCTGGTGAAACTGCTTCAGGCTCTGGCTTTTCAGATGGGTTCAGAGGTGTCGTATAATGAGCTCGCCCAGACTTGTGGCCTTGATCCCAAGACGGTGGAGAGCTATGTCGCATTGCTGGAGCAGTCCTACATTGTGTTTCGCTTAGGCTCCTTTAGCCGCAACTTGCGCAATGAGTTGAAGTTTGCGCGCAAGATTTACTTTTGGGATTGCGGCATTCGCAATGCGGTGATAGGCAACTATCAGATGCTGGAGACGCGCATGGATGTGGGCGCGCTGTTTGAGAACTATCTGGTGGCAGAGCGTCAGAAGAGGCTGTGGTATGACAAGTCGTATGCCAAGGGCTACTTCTGGCGTACCAGCGCCAGGCAGGAGATTGATTATGTGGAGGAGATAGATGGCTCGCTCTCGGCATACGAGTTTAAGTGGAATCCCCGTAAGGAGGCCGCAGCGCCACTCTCCTTCAGCCGCTCTTATCCCGAAGCCCACTTCCAGGTGGTGGCCAGGGACAATTACGATACATTCCTGCTGGATGACTGAGGCATCGGTGCGCTGAATGTGGAATCCAGGAGGGGGCGGAGGGCATGGCACCTACTCGTGCAATGGCCTCCTTGTTTGCTCGTATGGATGTCTAACCTTTAATAAAAGGACAGGAAGGGGGGAATACGCTCTCCACTGTTATTTTAGTTCAATTGAAGTGTCTGGAGACTTCTCGTGTTTGGGCACTTGTTTTAATTGATAGCGGCGTAAAGTTCATATATCGTGTTCTTTGTGCAAGTCAGTACTCCATCCATTTGCAGTTTTCTCCCGAAAAGAGAGAACATGGCAACTCGAGCAGCAGAACTATTGCAGAATTTGTTGATAAGTTGCTGGTGAATAGATTTTAGCACGTTTAGACTGTTGCTCAACGTTGATGAAGGTGCAGATTCTCTAATTTGACTTTGAATAATAAACGTCTGATTCTCGAAGTCCTTTAATAGACGGTTGATGTCACTGACCGTGCTCATTGCGTTAAAAAGTCCCATATAATTAAGCGTTTAATTGGGTAATGTCACTATGTAATCTTTTCATGACGTTTGATAAGTAATACTCCCACATGAATATTCCTATTTGCTCGCCATTCCAGGAAGTTATTGTTTTTCCCATCATCATTGTCCTTTCATGTTCTGAAAGTTTAGACTTGATTTCTTCGTACTTTTCTGCAAGCGAGACAATATTTGAGAAATGGTATTTGATAGCAAACAGATTGTTTCGGCATATCAAATTGGCATTCGCATGTATAGAGACACTAATTTCTCTCATTTCCCTGTTGATGGACTCTACTTTTTTTAGAGCATCAACTTCTGTGTATTGAGTGAAATATCTCATGTGGCTGGTTTCTGAAGTTTGTGCTGTTTTTTTTGTCTGTTTTGTGTTCAGTGCGTATATTTATAAAACTGGATAACTGGGGGCAAGATTCCAATGACAATGAACCCCCATACCTGCAATCCCGATGGGCCATTTGTAACATCAAAGATCCAGCCCCAGAAAACTACCCAGATTATTGCGAATGTATAACTCATAAGACTCATTTAAAGTTTAACATAATTGAATTTTACTATAGCAAAGTTATAAAGTTACCCCCCCCATCCAAATGAAAACGGACATATTTACGATAGTGAACCGATTTGAACCAAACTATATGTTGTACAACATGGGAAAGTGCGATATTTCCTTTTCTTGCTTTCGTCATAAGGCCTCCTATTAGATTACGAGCTATTCCATAGACAATAAAGGGGATGTTCTTGCAATTTCTCAAGAGATTAAGATGGGGGCATCTGTGTTTTATTTGTCGGAAATGAGCAAAAACAGTGTGTTTTATTTGTCGGAAATGAGCAAAAACAGTGCGTTTTGTTTGTCGGAAATGAGCATAGTGCGTATATTTGCACTTGAATGATAGATGTTTGTACTATGAATGTGTATTTTCCGAGACTCATTGACCAGGAACTGTTGGACTGGAAGGACAGTGTGATGCGTAAGCCTCTCTTGATTAGAGGTGCCAGGCAAGTGGGTAAATCATCTGCGGTGCGTCATCTGGGGAAGAGTTTTCCCTATATGGCAGAGGTTAATTTTGAGAAACAGCGTGCTGTGGCAAGTTTCTTTCAGGGAGACATCAATGTGCGTTTGATTGTGGCCAAGATTTCGGCATACATCTCCGTACCCATTGAGGCTGGCAAGACGCTGCTTTTCCTGGATGAGATACAGGAATGCCCAGAGGCAATCATGGCCTTGCGATTCTTCAAGGAAGAATTTCCCGAGTTGCATGTGGTGGCTGCGGGTTCTTTACTGGAGTTTGCCCTACAGTCGCTTCCCACCTTTGGCGTGGGGCGCATACATTCCCTTTTCATGTATCCAATGACTTTTGACGAGTTTGTCATGGCCAATGGACAGGGCGGACTGCTGTCCTTGTGCAGGCAGGCAGATAGTGCCCACCCCTTGGACAAGGTATTTCACGAAAAACTGGTGGAGTCTTTCCGCCTGTACCTTTTGGTAGGAGGGATGCCTGAGGCTGTGCAGGCTTGGACTCGGACTGCGGACATGAGCAGATGTAGGCAGGTACACGAGGACATTGTGCTGGCCTATGAGGATGATTTTAGCAAGTATGGTTCACGTGTCAATCCCGACTTATTGCGCATGACCATGCGGGGTGTCTGCCATTTGGCAGGCCGGAAACTCGTGTTTCGGCAGATATCTACAGACTATCGCAGTGTGCAGGTGCGGGAAGCTTTGCGTTTGTTGGGGCTGGCAGGACTTGTGACTCCTGTGGTGGTTACTTCTGGAAATGGAGTTCCGCTGGATGCTGAGGCTGACGAGGCGCGTGTCAAATGCCTTTTCCTTGATACAGGACTGCTGCTTGCCGTGCTTCAGTTGGATGGTGAGGCGGCGCGCGAACTGGTGCAGCTGATTGTGGCAGGCACGCCACAGGAACTGGTGAACCGGGGAGGACTTGTGGAAATGGCTGCAGGGCTGGAAATTATACGTCATAAGACTCCTGTGCAGCGGCCAAGGCTCTATTATTGGGAGAAGAAGGGGAAGAGCATTGCAGAGGTTGATTATCTGGATAATGTTGGTGCAACGGTTCTGCCCATTGAAGTGAAGTCGGGTACACAGGGAGGAATGAAAAGCCTGTGGATGTTTATGCGTGAGAAACACTTGTCGAAGGCCGTGCGTTGTTCGCTTGAGAACTTTGGGGAGTTTGTTTATGAGGATGCCGCCGATAATGGGGCTATGAGACATGTGCATATTTGTCCACTCTATGCCCTTTCTCAATTGTATCGTGTGTATCGCGCCTAAAGAAAATTTTTTTCAGACTTTATGCTTAATTTTGCACTTGCTGGTTGACTCTATAGATAAAGAGATACAATATTCCATAGAATACAATTGGCCCCCCCCAAAAAAAAACGAATATGATAATAACTAATAACGCTATGAAATTAAAGGACAGAATTCGACAGGCATTACAACAGGAACTGGAGCCATTAGGATTTCGCTATCTCAAATCAACCGCTGACTTCAAGCGAAGTGTAAATAAAGAGACGAATGTCTATGTGTATTATATCCCTGATTGTTTTGATCGAGGCATCACACATGTCACCCTTTTGGCAGGGGCAGAGTACCGTGACATAGAGGACATCATATATAAGTTGAACAATACGACTTCAGCAGAATGCGGACATTTCAAATTCTCTTGCAGACTCCACTGGCTTATGCCAAAAGAAGAAGAGAGTGAGATTTTATACGATATAAGTTTTCGAAATGAGGATAGCGAAGACAAGTATCGCGAGAAATTAGAGAAGTTGCTGTACTGGATGAACAAGTACCTGCTCCCATACATAGAGAAACTATCACATAGAGAAAGTGCTATAGAGGCAACAATACTTTTAGATCGAAAATTTTTGATTAATCAGGAGTTTGTGCTTCCTGTCATGTACTGTATGTGGAAACATGACAAAGAGGCGGCACTAGATTATCTTGAGGAGAAGAGGCTGCGCTGCCTGGGACTCGTGAAGTCTGGAGAATGGGACACTCTGGAGAGGATGAAGAATGGTGAGAATATCAAACCAAACGATAGACCATTTAACCCAAATCGGTCATTAGAACGAACTATAATATTTTCTAATGACCGCCATTAGAAAATCAGCATCATATGTACTTGACTCACAAATAACTGCTAACTTTACCACAGAAATAGCATATACTCTGATGCGAAACTGTGA
>JBNMJN010000009.1:0-79233 GCA_050873805.1 Prevotellaceae bacterium
CACTCGCAAGAGTTGTTTGAACATTATGCAAAGCAAAGCGACCGAAAGCGGTATGACTTTCGCTAAATCGTTACCAAAAATCAGTTCTCTCAAACAACCATGCTGATTATAAGACTGATACAAGTTTTTTGATTATCCTCGGCAAGTATAGTGTTATCTTTACTGATTCGTTGAGAAGATCAGCGTTTCTTTCTTTGTTATCTGTTTTTTCTTCCATATCTTGATGTGTTTTGAAGATTTGTTATTACCTTTGCACCAAAGCATTGAGGGAAGGGTAACCTGGCATTTTAGTCCTAACCGCCGCCCGATATGCTTTTTTGTTTATATATCATTTATTGAATACAGGAAGTGGTATTCTTGTATTTTACCATTGTCCCTCTTCTTTACTTTTCTTGCAACATTCAGTTTTACTTTATGCCCTCTAATCTCCGCCTCATAGTAGAAGAAACGGTCAATATCGTCTTTTCTTGGGTGTGTCAATCCTGAAGACTCAATGAATGTTGCCGTCTGTAGTGCTTGGTCAAGCGAAGCCAAGTCCTCTTTTGTTAGAACTGATGACCGCCCGAATGTGTCACTGAACAGATGCTTGTTTCCTTCTTTGGTGAAACCGACCTTAATGTCCTTGCTCTCAGTCTTGAGAGCTTCTGACTTTTTCAACAGTGGCTCCATTTCATGCAGATAGTGGGTGCGCTCAATGGCACGTTCTGATTTCTCCTTATCTCCGACACATTTATGCAGTAGTTTGCATGCAGCACATACTTCATTGTCAGGTGCAAATGCCAACTTGATTTTACCCTTTGCGATGTCGCAGTCGCGGCATCGCCGAATGGTGTAGGGGTTGTAGTCGGGTACCGTCTTGTCCTCCTTGCCGGGATTGAAATGGAAAATGCCCTTCGTGTCACGTTGCAGAGCCTCCTCGCCAAGTGCCATCGCCTCGTCGTGCGGTGTGGTCGGATATTTGGACTTGCGCACTTGCACCACGGTACAGCGGCAGTTCCAGCCGTTGGGCGGATAGTACTCTTCCCAAAACGGGTCTGAAGGTGGTAGCGTCACGCCGTTAAGCGCGGCGTGTTCCGGACGCACCTTGCCGTCCCCGGCCGTGCGGTACTGAAGGTTGTAGCGGTCGCCGTCCTCCGAGAACCGTTCCCATTTGGCTGCCATCTCCGCAGACGACTGCACGAAGTTGTACTCCGCACGCAGGTAGTTGGAGTTGTAGGTCTTGTCTATCTTCCGAACATCGTTCAAAAACGCTTCGAATGATTTTCTATTGCCGTTCTCATCGAGCAGGGACGGGAACGCCTCGTTCAACTCGTGAAACGTTTTCATGCCCGAGAAGATATAGTCAGACCGCTGGAGCCGTTTGCGCATGGCATCGGACATCTCTACCTTCTTGAAAGTGGAGTCCAGTGCCTTGGCGTGCGCATCGATGAACTTCTGTATTTTCGGCTCGGCCAGCACCTCGATGCGGAACTGCGAGCCCTCCAACGAGTAGAGCGTGTGCATCATGCCGTCGAACAGCTCAGAGAGTTGCTTGCGTATCTCTGTCTCACGCTCCTTGGGTAGCGACAAGGTTTGCGGCTCATTGCCTAACAGCCTGGCATAGCGTTGATGCAGCCCCAGGTAATCACTGGGGCTCAATCGAAAAAACCGCCGTGAATGTTCTGCTGTTTCTTCTTGTTCTTGTCGTCCGGCTCGTTGTTACCCTCATCGTCATCATCGTTGTCGCCACCAGCAGGGAGCATGGGTGTGGCATTGCGCCGTTCACCCACAGGCATGCTGTACTTCTCCGCAAAGTATGCCGGGTCCACCTCGTAGCGGTCGGCAATCATCGTCTCGTATGCCACCTGCTGCTCCGGCGTATAGTCCACCGCATCGTCCCACTCAAAGCGCAGCCCCTTGACAGGGAAGCCGTGCTTCACCATGCGTGGGATAAGCTGGTTGTTCACGATGTCGCGCAACATGGTGCAATCGCTCTCCACCAAGTTCTCGAACACCTCCAGGTGCGTCTCCGACTGCGAGAGGCTGCTTCCGTCCTCAATGGTCATGGTCTGCCCGATGATGAGCTTTGAGAGTTCCGAGTTCGCGCGGTCGATGCGCTTGTCATAGACATTGAAGGCATCGCCCTTGCCATTCTCCACGAACTCAATCTCCGTGTCCTGCCCGGCAACCATGTACTGGCTTGCGCCAGCCCCCTTCAGCATCTGTTCCAGCCGTCCCATCTCTTTGGGGTCGCGTGAAGTCGTGCGAGCGATACGCATTGGCATACCGAAAATCTCGCCGAAGGTGTCCCAGAACGCCAGCATGTTCTTCTTGGGAATAGTCTGCGTGGCAGCCTTCAGATACAGACCGAGGTCGTCAGGCCGCCCGGCTTCAATGAGCCAGTCGGAGAACGGAGCCGAGCGGTAGTCGATGCCCGAAGTCCAGTCCTGCCCAATCTGCTGCACAACACGCCCGTATTCCGGAATGACATGCTTGCGTGGAATGAGCGTCACCATATTGTAGCACACGCAGCCATCGCCGTCCGTGGTGAGGTCGCCAAGCTCGATGAGCGAGTGCCCCCAGTTGTTGGCGGCCAGCGCATATTCGAGCAACTGCTTGAACCACGACTGGTCGAAATAGTGGTGCGCCTCCTCGTTCTCGTTGCCCTGTGCGTCCACCAACTTGAACGACTTCGCCATGACGAAGCCCACACGCTGGCGCACGCAACCCGAGAGGTGCAGGTCAATCTCCACATCGCGGTAAATATCATAAAGCCGCTTGCGGTCTGGGTTGTCCACGTTGATGGCCATCTGCCAAGCCTGTCGCCAGTCGGCGATGTCCTTGCGCGTGAGTGCGTCGGTGGTGCGCTGCAGTTCGATGACCATCTTCTTCACACGCTTGCGGTCGGATGACTTGGCAAGGTTGAAGTTTCCGTATGGTGTGCGCAGCACATTCTGCCCACCACCGAACATACCGCTGAAAAAGTTCTTTATATCCATAGTTACCAATTGTGCCTTAATTGTTGTTGTGAACCGAATATGAGTAGGTCGCCAGTCGGTGTGCCGTCCTTGTCGGTGGCGAGCGGCAAGTCCGGGATAATCTTCCCGGCCTGCACACCCTCCAGCCATTTGACCGCACGCTCGTAGCGTTCCTTGCGTATCTCGCTGCCCATCTTCTGGGGCATGGCCGAGGTCATGTGGTAGAGCGCGATGTCGGCAGCATACATCACCACCAGGCGGTTGCGCTCTTCACCCTCAGCCGAGAACACCGCCTCCGTGTCGTATTTGGGTCGGAGGTATCCGGCAATCTCCTCACACGCCTCCAACTCCGCATTGTCGCGTATCTCTTGCGAGGCTTGCGACACCACCTTCAGTGCATTCTCGCCGATGACCACCCTGTAATCTTCTTCCGTGATAAACATGACGCGCCCCCTTTCTTAATGCGTTACATAAATGGCGCGACGCTCAATGTCCGCCACCTTCACACCCTTGCGGAAGCGATGCTTTGCCACCAGTTCACGGATGGTGCGTTTCGGCACGACCTTCAGCGAGCCGTTCATGTAAATCACATAATATTTCATGCCAAGCAGCTCTGAGAGCTTGTTGGCCTTCTTGATGGCACGCTTGCACTGCCATCCCCAGATAATGTCCTTTATAACTTGAATCATAGTTACCAAATGTTTTTGGCGGTCGGCCTCTTGCCGAACACCGGTTTGAAACTTTCCTGTCTTGTGTTGCGCTGCAGGATCCATATCGCACCCTCGTCAGCGTCAGGCGCATCGTCATGCACACGGCTTCCACGCTCCAGTGCCAGCGTCTGTTCGATGCCCACCTGCATGTCGGGGTCGTCTTTCTTGCGCTCGTTGTAGAAAACAAAGCCACGCTCCCAAAGCGGACTGACCGCCTCGATGCGCTGAATTTTGTCCGGCTTCTTGCGCTTGTCGGGCATGATGGGCAACTGGTACCCGCGCAGGTTTCCCTCCACGGCGAACTCGTCCAGGATCACGTCCTGCATGAAGTTCGCCTCCATGAAGAACTGCACGGCTACCGTGTCGCGTGTGCGCTCGTAGAGGTCGTAAAGCCACCGCACCATCTCGCTGACTGTAGCCTGGCGCACGAAGGCATCGATGAGATGCAGTTCCGAGCCAATCTTTCCCCACAGGCGACACGCCTTGTAGTCGTTGGAAGTGGTCGATTTGAACGACGGGTCGGTGTAACATACCAGCATGTCGTACTTTTCGAGCTTGGGCAGACGCTTGTAGCGAATCCACTCCGCACGGAAGATGGTGCCGTCCACGATAGGGTTGTGCATCATCTCCTTCTCCCAGGCGCGGTAGCCCACGAAGTCGCGGTAAGCCTGCGCCTCCTCCTTCGTCCACTTCTCCTTCCACACAGGCTCGCCGTTTCGGTCCACCGCCTGTATCTTGGAGAGGAACACGCCCTTTGTGCGCGAGATGTTGTAGAGCACCGAGTTCTTGCTGATGAGGTTGCCCACCATGATGAAACGGCCACGACCCACATCAAGCGCACCGAAGAGCGCCTCCTTCACCCAGTCCGTGAGGTCATGCACCAGTTTCTCGTTGCGGCACAGCTGGTCGTCGTCCAAGTCGTCGATGACGATGTAGTCCGGACGAGCCTCACGGTCGCGCAGACCACGTGGCGACTGACCGCGACCGCAGGCAAGGAACTTCACACCGCTCTTGGTCTTGAACTCGCCCTCCTGCCAGCCACCGTCATTCTTCTGTTGCCCGAAGTCAGCGATGAGCCGTTGGTTGTATTCCAACTCCGCCTGAATGTCGCCGAGCAGTCGGTCGGCATTGTCCTCTGACTTGCCCACGACCACCATAAAGTTGATGAGCCGCTTCGGTTGGAACATCAACCAGAGCGGCGTGAAAACATCAAGGTGCGTCGATTTGGCATGACCGCGCGGCCACATGAACACCGCCTTCAGGTCGGGCGTGTTTCGCACCTTGCGTGCCGCCTCGTTGTGGAACGGCGCATTGTGAATGGTGCGTATGACCTCGCCGGTCGTCTTGTCGCGCAACTGGAGGAAGTGGGGGAAGTAATACTCGCAGAACGCCGCATAATTACCCAGCAACCGTTTGATGCGCATATCCCTCTCCACGGGCGTTTCGCTTTTGAGAAGCGACGTGTCCGTGATGGACTGCACCTGCCGGCACCGCTCTTTCCATTCCTCGTATGCCTTTTTCTTTTCCGCTGCTGTTGCCATAGGCTGCCCTCCGTTACTTTATGCCCATCTGTTCGGTGATGTACAAGTCCTGGTACTTGTTGATGACACGCATCAGTTCGGGAGTAACTTCCGGGTCGGTCTGCGAGCGGAACTCCAGCCATCTGGAGAAAGCCATGAACACCTCGATGGCATCCACCACGTTGGCCTTCTTGTCGAGTTTCTCTATGACCGACGAGAGCTTTGCCAGCTTGTCGCCCAGCCCTGCGATGAGTGCGGGGTCGTTGGAGTCATTCACCTGTGTAATGAGCGTGTCGATGGTGAGCAGCAGTTTGTTCACCAGTTCGGGACGGGTGATGTTCTTGGCGGCACGCGCCTCCTTCCACCCGTCGGCTGTGCACCACTTGGATATGGTGACGCGCGACACGTCCACCTTTTCCGCAATCTCCTGCTGCTCCATGCCAGAGAGATAGAGCGTGCGTGCCAGCGACTTCTTCTTTTCAATATCTGCCTTTGTCATGTTGATAAGGTTTTTTGTTCGTTATGTCAGGGAACACCACGCCCCGATTTATTTGCAAAAGTGCCACGATTTCGGTGGCTCTCCAAAAAAGTGTGCAATGCTTTCATAGAAGTGTGCAACCATTGCACACTTTTTTGGCGGACAGACATTTACCTCGTAATATTGCAGTCGCAAACCGGGCGGTGCAGCCCCAAAAACAGCAACGACATGAGTAAAGGAAAACGAGTAAGAATAACCAACGACAGCCTGAACAGCTACGGCACAAGAGTGCTGACGGCAGGCATGAACGTGGAGCAGTACCAGCGCAACCCGGTGCTGCTGTACATGCACGAGCGCGGCAACGTGATAGGCTATGTGAAAGACCTGAAGGTGGAGGACGGCGAGGTGACCGGCGAGCTGATGTTTGACGAAGCCTCCGAACTCTCCGTGCGCTGCAAGAAGCAGTACGAGTTCGGCAGTCTGAAGATGGTGAGCGCAGGTCTTGACATTCTGGAGACAAGCGAGGACCCGGAACTGCTTGTGCAGGGGCAGACCAGCCCCACCGTCACCAAGAGCAAACTGTTTGAGGTCAGCCTGGTGGACATCGGAGCCAATGACGATGCCATCGTGCTGCAGAAGGACGGCAAGAAGATAACCCTCGGCAAGGATAGCGAATGTCCCTTGCCAATGTTGAACAACAATAATCAAAAACAAATGGAACAGAAACAGATTGCCCTACAGTTGGGCTTGCCGGAAACGGCAACTGAGGCGGACATCAACGCCAAGCTCGGTGAGTTGAAGGCTGCCAAGGAAGAGAACGAGAAACTCCAGCAGGAGAAGGCGACCATCACGCTTGCCAGCATCACCGCCATCGTGGAGAAGGCGGTAGGGGAGAAGCGCATCGCCCCCGACAAGAAGGACGAGTTCATCAACCTCGGCAAGGAAGTCGGCAAGGAGAAACTGGAGCGCATTGTCGCAGCCATGGCTCCACAGATGAAGCTCAGTGCCGTTATCGGACATCAGGGCGGAGCGGCAACACAACAGCCGACTGCCTACAAGAAACTGAGCGATGTGCCGTCAAGCGAACTCTTGACCCTCCGCAAGGAGCAGCCCGAAGAGTACAAGCGACTCTACAAGGAAGAGTACGGCATGGAGTGTGAACTTTAGTACAAACCAACAAAACAAAAAAAGAATGAAAGCAAAAGTATTTTTGACCATGATTACGGCTGTGCTGTTCAATGCGATGACAGGAGCCGTATTCGGTATGGCATTGGGCGTGTCGCCCGTGGCAGGTGCCGTCGGTGCCAATGCCGTCGCACTTGCCGTGAGCGGTGCAATGCCTGTGGGAGTGGCACGCGAGGGCGTGTTGAAAGAGATTTGGACTGGCGAGTTGGTGAAGGCACTCCGCGAGTTCCTCGCCGGCACTTGGCTTGACGGCATCCCCGACAGTTCAAGCATCGTCGATAACGATGTTATCCACTTGGTGGAGGTCGGTGTGGACCCTGACGTACTCGTCAACAACACCACCTATCCAATCCCCTTGCAGGCACTTGATGACAAGGACATCGCCATCCAGCTTGACAAGTTCCAGACAAAGGTAACACCAATCACTGACGATGAGTTGTACGCTATCAGCTACGACAAGATTGCCCGAGTGAAGGAGAGTCATTCAAACGCCATCAACGATGCCAAGTTCGCCAAGGCAGCACATGCGCTCTGCGCTCAGAAGAACACCGTCAAGACCCCGGTGTTGACCACTACCGGCGAGCGTGACGCGACCACCGGCCGTATCAAGATGACCGTAAAGGATTTGCTTGCTATGAAGGCAGCCCTCGACAAGTTGGGTGTTCCGACTACGAACCGTCGCCTTGTGCTGTGTACCGACCATGTGAACGACCTCTTGGAAACCGACCAGCGTTTCAAGGAGCAGTACAACATCGACCGCAACACCGGCAAGGTGGGCAAACTCTACGGTTTTGACATCTATGAGTTCGCCAACACCCCATACTTCTCAGCCAAGGGCGAGAAGAAGGCAGCTGGTGACAAAGGTGAGACCGCAGGTGACTTCCACTGCTCGTTCGCATTCTACACCCAGCGCGTGTTCAAGGCTACAGGCTCCACCAAGATGTACTGGAGCGCTGCCGAGAACGACCCCGAGTACCAGCGCAACAAGGTGAACTTCCGCCACTACTTCATCTGCATGTTCAAGAAGGCAGACGCAGGTGTCGTGATGACCAGCGGATATAAGGCTGAAGCGTGATGGCGAGAATGAAGTATTTGGTCCTGCACTGCACAGCCACGCCGGAAGGCCGTGAGGTGACCTCCTCGGAGATACGCCACTGGCACACCGACCCGGTAAGCAAGGGTGGGCGTGGCTGGAGGCAGGTAGGCTATACCGACCTGATACACTTGGACGGCAAGGTGGAACGCCTTGTCGACAACAACGAGGACGCGGAAGTGGACCCATGGGAAGTGACCAACGGCGCGAAAGGCTACAACAGTGTGAGCCGTCACATCGTGTATGCCGGAGGCTTGGCCAAGGACGGCAAGACCACCAAGGACACACGCACGGCAGCACAGATGAAGACAATGACCGACTATGTGCGCAACTTCCACGAAAGGTTTCCGCAAATCAAGATAGTGGGACACCGTGACCTTCCGGGCGTGAACAAAGCCTGTCCGAGTTTCGATGTGGCGGGGTGGCTCAAGTCAATAGGTATATACCAATAACAACAAAAACATGGATGGCATGAATATCAGCGAAGTCCTGAACGTCCTCCTCGGCGGAGGCTTGGTGGCAACCATCGTGGCGATATGCACGCTGCGGGCTACCATAAGGAAAGCGAAAGCGGAATCGATGAAGGCGGAAGCCGATGCCGAGACGGTGCGTATGGACAACGCCGAGCATGCCACCCGTATCTTGGTAGAGAACATTGTAAAACCATTAAAGGAAGAACTGGGTGAAACAAGAAGATACCTCGAAGCGTCAAAGCGCGAGATGGCGCGTCTCCGAAAGGCTATCGACACTGCGAACAGTTGCAAGCATCATGATGACTGCCCTGTTCTTGTCGGGCTGCGCGACAAGCCGAAAGGCGAGCGAGGCCACGGAGGAAAGCGTGAGACAAGCATCCGCGGACAGCCTCCGGAGCGAGGTGCGACGGACGTGGACGGAGACAGTACCGCAGGAGGAGGCCAAACTGGAGATACCCCTGGCGGAACTGGCTGACCTGCCCGAAAAGGCAGAGTACCGCGCCAAGAACGGCAGGGCCAGCGCGACCGTGCAGAACAAAGGCGGCACCATCGTGGTGTATGCCACCTGCGACAGCCTGCAGCGTCAGTGCGAATACTATGAGCGCCAGATGGCAAGCTACAAGAATGCGCTGGAACAGCAGAAGAATGAAGCCAAGACGGAAAAGGAACGCAGTTCCAATCCGTGGAAGACGCTTCTCATCGCCTTTATCGTCGGAGTGGCGACCGGCATAGTATTAACCATCACAACAAAAAGAATATGGCAGAAAGTAAGAAATTCATGTACGGCATAGGTGTCGTAAAGTTTGGAGACAAGACAGTCGGCTATATAGAGAAAGGCAGCTGGGACTGGGGCGGAGCCAAGCCCGAGAAAGTCGATGTGGAAGCCGAGCAGGTGCCCGGTGCCCCCGTGCTGACCCTCGTCACGAAGAACGGCACGATAGCCCCCACGTTCAACCTCATACAGTTGGACTACGAGAACCTCCAGCTCGCCCTTGGCGGTACGCTTGTCGGCACACAAGGAGCCTATACCGGTTGGAAAGCTCCGACCGACCTTGTGGAGCTCCGAGACAAGTGTGAGATTCAGCTGAAGAGCGGCCAGACAGTGACGATACCGAGTGCCACCCTTATGGCCAACCTCGGAGGCAAGCTCACCTTGACCGAAGTCTCCAAGATAGAGTGCCAGTTGACGGTGAACGCGCCTGATGACGGCAGTGCCCCCTATGATGTGGCCGATACCAAACCAGGGGAGTAGCGTATGAACCGAGCAATCGAAAAAGAAGCAGCGGAGGCACTCCTTGACAGGGGTGTCTCCGTGCCGTTTAAGGACATACGGCTGCCGTTTCGCAAGAAACCGCTGAAGGTGCGCATCACCATGAAGCGCCCCACATTGGCAGGTCAGATAGAAATCGGCCGGCAGTACTTGGAGATGGACACGACGGCGGAGGAGGTGCGGACACTGCCCAGACTGGAACAGATGCGTTTCATGGCCAGACACGGCAAGCGCCTGTCGCGCATCATCGCCTACACCGTGTGCAGGGGATATATATCCCGCCATCTGCTTGTGGGGCTGACCGCGTGGCTCGTGCGCAACTTCGTGGCGTACCGGTACCAGGTGGCAGCCACCGAGCAATTCGAGCGGCTGATGGGTACAGACCCTTTTATGAGTATTATCAGATCCGCGGAACGGACGAACCCGATGAAGCTGAGACTGAGCCAAGGAAAGAAGGGGAGTTAAGGACCGAGTATGAAGGTTCCCATAGCCCTTTCGGATTCGTGTGGCAGATAGCCAGCGCCACAGGCTGGAGCGTGGACTACATACTCCACGGCGTGAACTACCAGACCCTCATCATGATGCTGTGCGATGCCCCACGTTACATCAAGAAGAAAGCCGGCAAATCCGACAACGGTAAGACCGCCGAGGAGGAGGCCGAAGACATAGCAGGATTTTTTCAAAGTAAACTGAATTGAAAACATGAGCAAGCCCGTAGAGATAGAGTTTCTGATGAAGGACAAACTGAGTGACGGTATCGACAATGCCAACGCGCATATCGACACCCTCATCGACAATGCCAAGAAAGCGGCCGAACTGGTGAACGCCAAGATAGCCGAGCAGCACAAGGTCATTGACGGCGTGGCCGCGGACATCAGCCGTATGGAGAGGCAGCTTGCAGGCATGAAGCCCGGTACCGCCCAGAAAGAACTCGCCGCCGATGTCATGGCTTGCCGTAAGGTGCTGGACGAGGAGCGGAACACCCTTGTCTATCTGGAGAAGCAGCACCGCCAGGCGGAAAAGGCCGTGTCCGACTTGGAGAAGGAGCATGGCAAGCTCTCCGAGTCCAGCACCACGGCGGCAATGGCGCAGAAGACCCTTGCCGAGCGTATCGCCGAGAGTAGGGATTTGGTGAAGTACACCACCTCCTGCATCAAGGAGCTGGAGAAGGCCTACAGGAACGCGGCTCCCGGCAATGCCCAGTCCGCAGCCCTTGCCGAACTCAACGCCGCCAAGAAGGCTCTGGAGGAGGAGAAACTGATACTCGCCAGCCTTACACGCGAGCAGGAGGAAAACAAGGAGAGCAACAAGCGTCTGGCCATGCAGCTGCGTGAGTTGCAGGACGCGATGGCCAAGATGAGACTGGAGGGAAAGCAGAACACGGAAGAGTACCGCGAGATGGCGGAGAAGGCTGCCTTACTATCCGACACCATCGCCGACCTCCATACCCAGACCAAGATACTCTCCAATGATGATGCCAACCTGCAGGGCTTCATGTCCGGCATCAGCGGTCTGTCCGGCATGTTCACCGCCGCCACAGGTGCCGTGTCGCTGTTCGCCTCCGAGAACGAGAACCTTGCCAAGATACAGGCGCGGGTGCAGTCCGTCATGGCCGTCACCATGGGATTGCAGCAGGTGTTCAATACCCTGAACAAAGACTCTGCGTTCCGACTGGTGACGGTGGTGAAAATGAAGAACCTGTTGACGGCGGCCAACGCAAGACTGGCTGCATCGCTCGGCATCTCCACCGCTGCAGCGTCTGCGCTTATGGCGACCCTCACGCTGGGTCTGTCCGCAGCCATTACCGGTCTGATTGTCCTGTTCAACAAGTACAGCGACGCGCAGGAAGAGGCACGGCAGAAGGCACAGGAACTCGTCGAGGTGGAGAGCGAGGGCAGGGCGCAGATGATAAAGACCCGTTTCGAGATAAACAACACCATTCGCGAGTTGAAGGAGTTCACCGGCAGCAAGGAGGAGGAAAAGAAGAAGACCGAGGAACTGAACCGCAAGTACGGCGAGGCATTCGGCTACTACGACACCGTTGCCGAGTGGTATGATGTCCTCACGCAGAAAGCGGCCGACTATATCCAGATGCTCTTTCTGCAGGCCAAGGCACAGGCACTGGTCAACAAGGCCGTGGAAGCCGATGACAAGGTGAACAAGCTGAAGGCAACCGATGCCGATGATGTCGATGGCTCCATGGGGTGGTTCAAGAAGTCTCTCCTGTATTTTGCGCAAGGAGAGACCAACGGTCAGATAGACGCCTCGGCCATCATCAAGGAAGAGAACGAGAAAAACAAGGAACAGGCTATCGCCGATGCCGAGAAACTCCGTGATGACCTGCTCAAACAGGCAGAAGACCTGACCAAGGAAATGGGTGAGATAGGCAAGAACAGCAATATCGGCGGTCATTCCAAGCCCGAACACAAGTCAACAGGCAGCACTGGGAACAGAGACAAGGACCGGCAGAAAGAGCTGGAGCGCGAGAAGGCAGCCGAGCAAAAACGTGCCGAGGAACTTGCACGGCTCCGTCAGGAGAACGAGCAGGAAAGCATTGACCAGATGGCGGAGGGCAGTGCCAAGCGAATTAGGCAGATAAAGTTCAACTACCAGAAAGAGGAAGCCGAGATAAAGGCGCAGGAGACCAAGTGGCGTGATGCGCAAGGCGGCAACCTCACGGAGGAGCAGGGCGAAGCCCTTGCGGAACGGCTGCGTCTGGCACAGGAGGAACAGCGCAAGGGGCTGGAGGAAATCGACAAGGAATCCCTGAAGAACGAGCTCCAGGCCATGGTGGACTATCTGCGTGAGTATGGTACTCTTCAGGAGCAGAAATACGCCATCGCCAAGGAATACGCCGAGAAGATACGCGAGGTGAACGAGGGCGACGGTACAGCGGAGGAGAAACGGTGGCAAGTCCGCAAACTCGAAAAGGAGCGTGACGCTGCCGTCAGCCAGACCAATGCCCAGAACCTTGCCTTGAACATTGACTGGAGCACCACCTTCGAGGGTGTCGGCAATGTGCTCAAAGATGTGGCGAAAGAGACTCTCGCCAAGATAGAGGAGTACATGCAGACCTCCGAGTTCAAGAAACTCTCGGCGGAAAACAAGAAAGTATATACCGACCTGCAGGCGAAACTGAAGGACGAGACCGGCGGTAACAGCACCAGCGCCTTCAACTTCAAGATATGGGGTACGATTGCCGAGAACGTGAAATCCTACCAGGACAGTGTGCGCACGCTCCGAGAGAAGACTGATGCCCACACACAGGCCGTTGCCGATTTGGAGCAGGCGCAGCAGGACCTTGCCGATGCCACCGATGATGCCTCAAAGGAAATCGCGCAGAAGGCGGTGGACATAGCGCAGGGCAAGGTCAATGCGACGGCAGCATCGCAGAACGAGGCGCAGGAGGCCAGCGACAAGGCGCGGAAGACCCTCACCGACAACACCAACGCGGCGGCGCAGGGTATCAAGAACTTCACCGGTTACCTGAATGAGATGTCTGACGGCTCGCTGTACGGTTTTGCCAATGGCATCACCAAGCTCATCACCTCGCTCTCCAAAGGCTCCGACGGCATCGGAAAGTCGCTTGGCGAGCTGGGCGGCAAGGTAGGCGGCATCGTCGGTGCCATACTCCAGATACTCGATGCGCTGGGCGATGACCCGAAAGGCTTCATCAACGACCTGCTCGACAAGGTGGCTGACACGATAAACAAGGTTGTGGAGGAACTTCCCGAAATCATCATCGATGTCATCAAGGACGTGGGCAATATCGTGCAGGGGTTGCTCAGCGGCATTGCCGGGTGGTTCGGCATTGACGACCTCTTCGGGCTGAACGGCAACGAGAAAGAGGTGAAGAAGACCATAGAAAACCTGACCGAGCGCACGGAACTCCTGCAGAACGCCATTGAGGACCTGACCGATGTGATGGAGAAAAGCTACGGTCAGAAAGCCACCGATGCCTACGAGCAGGCCAAGCGCAACCAGGAGGAGACCAATGCCAACTACCTGGGCATCGCGCAGGCGCAGGCAAGTTACTGGAAGCACCACCATAGCTGGAATTATTACTGGAACGGCTTTTCCGATGACCAGACGGCATGGATAAGGCAGAACGTGAAGGAAAACTTCGACGGCAGTATCTGGAGCCTCACACCGGAGGAGATGAAGAAACTTCTCTCCAATGTGGATATAGCCGAGTACATCAAGAACAGTGGCAAGGGAGGATACGGAAGTAATGTGCTGGACAAGCTGCAGGACTATGCGGACCAGGCCGGAAAGATAGAGGAACTGACCGATAGCTGGCGCGAGACCATCACCCAGATAAGTTTCGACAGCATGAAGGACAGCTTCATTTCCAACCTGATGGACATGAAGAAAACCTCCAAGGACTTTGCCGAGGACTTCGCCACAGACATGCAGAAAGCCCTGCTGAGCTATTCCATGGAAGACCTCGTCAATGGCAAGCTGAAGCAATTGTATGATGACTGGGCGCAGCTCATTTCCGACAAGAACGGCGAGTTGACGGAAAAGGACATCGAGGACTTCAACCGCCGCTATGACGAGATTGTGGCGGAAGGACTGAAACGCAGGGACGAGTGGGCGAAAGTCACTGGCTACGAGGACACGGGCGGTACCAGCCAGAGCGCGAAGTCCGGAGGCTTTACCGCCATGACGCAGGACCAGGGCACGAAGCTGGAGGGCATGTTTACCAGCGGGTTGCAGCACTGGTCAAGCATGGACGAGCGTCTGGAGACCGTGGCCGACCGCATGAACCTTGCCGAGAGTCACCTTGCCCGGATAGCCGAGAATACCGGCACGAGTGCGGGGCATCTTGGCGAGATAAAGGAGGACATCAGGAAAATAGTAAGGGACGGACTAAAAGTGAAATGACATGGACAAGATACTTGGAGGACTGGTGCTGGTGAACGGCACCGACATCTGGAAAGAATACGGCGTGTTCCTCGCCGAGGACAAGCGTGGCGGCATGGATAACCTCACCGCCATACTCACCCCGAGCAAGACGAAGAAGGACACCGCTGTGAACATACGCGAGGAGCAGGGCGAGAAATACTCCGCCACGCTGACACCGAGAAACGAGCCGAGGGACATCACGCTCAACTTCGCCCTGTACGACAAGACACAGGCGGGCTGGCTACGGAAATACTTCTCGTTCATCAATTTCCTGAAGCAGGGCAAGGGGGGCTGGCTGGACATCGTATTCACGCAGCTTGACCTTACCCTGCATGTGAAATACAGCGAGAGCCCCAAGTTCACGCCGCTCACCTACCTGTGGAAAGAGGGCGTGAACGCCGGCAAGTTCAAGGTGAAGTTCCGCGAGACTGTCCCCATCATCTGACGACATTCTAACAGCATTCCGATATGGTTCTGACGATATACGACAAATACGGCACCGCCCGGACGGACATCTCGCCCGGTGACGGAAGTACCCAGCAGAAGGAGGTGCAGGGCGACAACGTGCTGACGCTCTCCTTCACCCATTACGAGCACATACCTCTCGATGTGAACGACTATGTGGACTTTGAGGGCGAGCGCTACTGGCTCACCGAGAAGTACGCCCCAGCTCAGAAGAGCGGGGGAGAGTGGTCGTATGACGTGAAATTTTACGGCATCGAGAGCCTGATAAAGCGTTTCCTCGTGCTGGAGACCACAGACAACAATGCCGAGCCCGTGTTCACCCTCACCGCCACTCCGAGAGAACATGTGGCGATGGTGGTGAAGTGCATCAACAACGGCATGGGGCACACCACCGATTGGAAAGTGGGGCAGGTGGACGGCACCGACCTCATTGTCATCGACTACGAGGGCAAGTACTGCGACGAGGCACTGAAGGAGATAGCCGAGAAAGTTGGCGGCAGTGCCGAGTGGTGGGTGGAAGGGCAGACCGTGAACATCTGCAAGTGCGAGCACGGAGAGGAGATAACGCTGGGCTACGGGAACGGACTGACGAGCCTGGAGCGTGACACCGGCAACACCAACAAGTTCTACACGCGCCTGTTCCCGATAGGCAGCACCCGCAACATCGACGCGGAGAAATACGGCCACAGCCGTCTGATGCTGCCCGGCGGCCGCCAGTATGTGGAACTGCACACCGACGAGTACGGCATCTATGACCACTACGAGAAAGACGCGTTCAGCGACATCTATCCGAGACGCACCGGTGAGGTGAGCAGTGTGCGCAGTGAGAATGTCAAGGACGATGACGGCAACGCGTTCACCATCTACTATTTCAGGGACGATACGCTGAACTTCGATCCCAACGACTATGAACTGGCCGGGGAGACCAAGCGCGTGTCGTTCCAGGACGGCGAGCTTGCCGGGCTCGGCACCGATGACGACCACTATTTCGAGGTGAACTTCGACAGCAAGACACGCGAGTTCGAGATAATCACCATCTGGCCGTATGACGACGACACCCAGCTGCCCGGAGGAAAGCTCGTACCCAAAGTGGGTGACCACTATATCCTTTGGAACGTACGTATGCCCGACGAGTACTACCCGATAGCGGAGGAGGAGTTCCTGAACGCAGTGGAGAAGTACAACACCGAACACTGGAAGGACATCAGCGTCTATAAAGCCCCGACCGACCATGTGTGGGTGGAGGAGAATGATGCCGTGCTCCATGTCGGCAGGCGCGTCCGGCTTGTGAGCGACAAGTATTTCCCGGAGAACGGATACCGGCAGAGCCGTATCACCAAGATAACGCGCAAGGTGAACCTGCCAAGCCAGATGGACCTTGAAATCAGCGACGCCCTGCAGACAGGCGCGCTTGACAAGGTGAATGACAGCATCGGCGAGCTGAAGAACTATACCAAGTCCAGGACGGAGGGCGCTACCCTTCCCGACATCATACGCTTGTGGGACGACACGCAGCCGACCGACAACAACCTGTTCTCCGCAAGACGGAGCCAGCAGGAGTTCCTGAGCAAGAAACGCAACGACCGCACGAAAGGACGGATAACCTTTGAGCAGGGTGTGGTATTCGGACAGGAGGAGAACGGGCGCATCGACGGCAAGGGCAATGCCGATTTGCTCACTCTTGTGGTGCGCGAACTGTTGCGTAGCGCCAACTATGATGGTGGTGGCATGACAGACAACGGCTGGCAGATTGGCCTTGACGAGGACCTGCTGTCGCACCTGACAGTTGACAAGATAACCGTCCGGCGTGTGATGAATGTCTTTGAACTGCTGATAAACAAGGTGCGCAGCGTGGGCGGACAGATTTGCGTGAGCGCAGCCAACGGCAAGATAAAGACGGTGCAGGAGCAGGGCGACTACTGGCACATCACCTTCGAGCAGGAGAATACTTTCGTGGCACACGACCTGATGCGCTGCCAGGTGTTCACCGGCATATCACAGAAAGCCTACTGGGTGGAGGTGGCCGGCACCGCGAATGGCGGCATACTTGTGGAGAAATCCGAGTTTGATACGGCACAGCCCGAAGAGGGCGACGAGTGTGTGCTGATGGGCAACACCGAGATTGCGAACCGCCAGAACCTCGTCCTCATATCCGCCTCGGAGGACGGACACCCAAGGGTAGATGTGCTGGACGGAGTAAGTTCCAAGAACTTTGACCACGCCCTGCGTGCACGATTGGGCAACCTTGACGACATCAAGGACGACCGTTTCCCTCTGGATAACCAGCCGAATGGCAACGGCCTGTATGCTGACAACGTGTATCTGCGTGGCACGTTCCTGCTTTCCACCGGCGAGGACATCAAGACCAAGCTGGAGATAACGGAGGGCAAGGTGCAGAGTGCCATCGACAGTGTGCGCAACGACTTCCTGAGCGAGAAAGGCTACCTGAACAACCCCACGTTCACATCGGGGCTTGAGAAATGGAACTCCGAGAACGAGACCGTTTTCTTCCTTGTCGGCAACAAGTGGATATGGGCCAACGGCAATGTGCTCTCCAAGAAAGGGGACGGCGCAAGCGTGGTGACAGACATGGGGCGGACGGTGGTGCGCATACGCAACAAGTACATACTGCAGAAGCACGGGAATTTGCGCTATGTGCCCACGTTCCCGACCAATGACGAGGGGCAGAAAGAGGCATTGCCGGTGTATCTGACATTCTTCTACCGCTGTGCCAAGGCCGGCACGCTGAAAGTCCGCTTCGAGAATGTGGACAAGACAGGCTTCGCCAACTTCAACAGCATGGAGATAAGTGAGGAAATCGCGGAGACCGACGGCTATGTGCAATATACCGGAAACGGCCTGTGGAACGGCACGGGCGACTTCCGTCTGGAGTTTGATGGTGACATCTACATGTACATGCTGGTGCTCAGTACCGACAAGTACGAGGCACTGACGCACCGCTACCGCACATTGTTCGAGCAGAGCGAGCGACTTGTGAAAATCTCCGCAGCGGTATTTGACAAGGACGAGAATATGCTGGAGGAGACAGGACTTGTCACCACCTCCAAGGTGTCGGGTCTGTACGCCATCGACGGAGACGGAAACCTGAAGTCCTTTGTCGGTGCGGGTCAGGACGGTGTGAAGATAAAGGCCGCCAACATACAGCTGGAGGGAATCGTCACGGCCAACGGCAACTTCAAGATATTGGAGGACGGCAGCATCGTCACGCAGAATGCGACGATATACGGCAAGGTGTTCGTCGAGGACGGCGGAAAAGTCGGAGGCTTTGATATTCAGAACGCCTGCATGAAATGGAATGACAGCATGGCGGAGATACGACTTGGATACGACTCCACCTGGGGCAGACAAACTTGCGTATATATAAAGGCGGACATGTTCAGCAATGCTATCGCTGGGCTTGCCCCGATGGGTGGAAGCGGAATATATGGGAGTTGCAGGAGCACCCCCACGTTCCCGAAAGATGACACTATGTGTGCAGGGTATTTTGATGGGGACATACTCGTCAATGCCGGTAACATAATAGTGACGGGCGGTGCTATTCAGGCTGACAGTGTGCTGCCCCAAAACGGCTGGTCGGGTAAGTTCAAAGGCAAGACGGTAACGGTTCAAAACGGAATAATCACAAATGTATCATAATATGAAGATAGACTTTCAGCATTTCAATGTTTATCTGTCGGTCAGCCACAAGGAGGCACGGCCGATGGATGTTCGCGAGGTCTTTGCGGACATGATATACAACAACGTGAACGGTATCAAGGCACACGCCCTCGCCCTGAAGATATACGAGAGTAAGGGAGAGGCTGACTACACCGATGACGAGGTGAAACTGGTGCGCATCGTCGCCGAGCGTCTTTGCGTGCCCGGTTTCATAGACGGACTGAACGAGCAGTTGGATAATAACCCTAACAACAAATGATATGACAGACGAAGAGAAGAAGACAGTCGTTCAGGAAGTCCTGAACCAGATAAAGACAGCCAGCCAGAGTGTGGACGAGCTGGAAACCGCCACTTCACTTGACAGCGTGAACTCACTACCGGCTATACAGGGTGAGAAAGTCGTCCGGGTGCCGATACCCTTGCTTGCTAAACCTGCGGAAGATGCGGCCAAGACCGCAAACGCAGCCGCTGCCACGGCGGACGCATCATCAAAAGCGGCCGGAACTGCGGCACAGCAGGCCAAAGATGCGGCAGATGTAGCATCGGGTGCCGCCCTCACGGCAAACAATTCGGCCATGCTTGCCGATGCGGCCACGGCAAAGCTGAATGATGCCATCGCGGCCGCCAACACCCACCCGGTGGTGCTGGCGAATTATCTTGTCGGTGATCCTGACCGTATATTCTCTGACTGGCGTGACGCGGCCGAGACAATAGCCGGTGATGAAAGCTACGGCGGGGAGCAGGTCTTCACGACAGGCTGTGTGATGATATTCAGAAGTGAAGACGGCTGGGAGTCCTGGCAATATACCGGCAATCTGGACGGTGACCTTTATGATGCGGAGAAATGGCAGGAATATGCCACAGGTGGCAGTGGCGGAAATACCTACAACGTGACAGAGGAAGTCCCACTTGAGAGCGGTTATTATACATTAGCGACCGCTATCGTTGCAGTGGAGGATAAGAAACGCGCGAAGGGACGCTGCATCACTTACGAGACGGCGCAGGGCAAGTGGGAAACCAAGCAGTTTGTCGGCACAAGCCTTGACAGCTGGGAACAGGTCGCGAGTTGGGAGGACTTCGGTGGTGCAGGCAATGTGAAGAGCATCTCGGTGAACGGGAAGAAACAGACACTTGACAGCGCGGGCAACGTGAACCTCACCATCAACGAGACGGAGGTGGACGAGAGCCTGAACACGAACTCCACCAATCCGGTGCAGAACGCGGCCGTGGCCACCAAACTTGCAGAGGTCGAAGCCAACACCATATTCGGCGGCAGTGCCGAGCTGAGCGACGACGAGAGCACCGTGCGTGTGACGCTGACCAACAAGAGCGGCGCGGAGATTGTCGGTTTGGATATTCCTGCCGGCAAGGGCAGTGGTGGCGGAGAAACCTCCACCACCAAAATCGTGCTGACGGCAGAGACAGACAAGTCCGTCATCAAGGAAGGCGACAAGGCCACACTCACATGGTTCTACGACCACCAGTACAGCAGCGGTGACGAGAAAGGCACATCGACGGGGCAGAAAGCCACGGTGGAGATACAGATGAAACGTGGCGCGACACTGATGTATTCCGACACGCAGCAGGACGTGAGCAAGGGCACCTATACGCTTGACCTTACGAAATACCTCCTTTTGGGCACGACTGACATCTATGTGAAGGCCACCACCACCGACCCGACCACAGGCAAGACGCAGACCAAGCAGAGCTATGTGAGCGTGAAGGCAGTTACCCTTGCCTTGAGCAGTGGTTTCAATATCGCCGAGTGCATCGCGAAAGGCGGTTATGGCGTGAGCGAGAACGTGGGCATACCCTATGCCGTAAGCGGAAGCGGCACAAAGACCGTCACCCTCTATGTGGACGGCATACAGAAAGATTCCGTTTCCGTCACGAGGAGCGGCACAACCAACGGCAGTTTCACGCTCTCCATGTCGGGGCTATCAGTCGGCAGGCATACCGTGCAGATGGTGGCCGAGATGAAGGCAAGCGAGGAACTGACACTGAAGAGCGAGAGCATCTATTTCGACATATTGAAGACCGGCAGCAGTGCCCCCTATATCGGAACCAAGATTACCTTCAAGGACGGGCGCATCTTTACGGCAGACCATCTTACCCCGACTATTGACACAGGCCAGTATGAGCAGGTGCTGTTTGACTTCGTGGCGTATGACCCGACGGCAACCCCTGCAAGCATGAGCGTGTGGAGGGACGACATAAGGACACAGACTGTGAGCGTGCCGAGGACGGTGCAGACTTACACGAACCGTTTCTTGGAGAAAGGCGCGGTGGCGATGGTGTTCAAGTGCGGCACGACCGAATACAAGTTCAACGTGAACGTGACGGAGAGCAGCATCGACCTTGGCGAGGCTACTTCTGGGCTTGTACTGAAACTGACGGCTGCGGGCAGGAGCAACAGCGAGAGCAACCCTGCGGAATGGAGTTATAACGACGTTCAAACGGCGTTTGAAGGCTTTGACTGGCAGAGCAACGGCTGGACGGGCGACGCGCTGAAACTGACGAACGGTGCGAACATCGAGATAGGCTACAAGCCTTTCAGCAACGACGCGACCACGACGGGCGCGACCTACGAGATGGAACTGACCTGCACGAACGTGACAGACCGGAAAGGCACGGTGGTGGACTGCATGGCCGGCAATGTCGGTTTCCGGCTGACCACGCAGGAGGCACTGATGCGCACTGGTGCAGGAAGTGAGGTGGGCACGAAATTCGCGAGCGGGATGACGCTGAAGATAGCCTTCGTGGTGCAGGAGAAGAAGGGCAATAGGCTGATGGAGCTGTATGTGAACGGCATATTGAGCGGTGCAAAGCGGTATGCCCCGACAGACAGCCTTTTGCAGGACGAGCCGGCCAACATCAGAATAACGAGCGAGAGCGCGGACATGGAGGTGCGGAACCTGCGCGTGTATAACCGCGCACTGGGCGATGACGAGGAACTGGCAAACTACATGGTGGACCGCCCGACGAGCGACGAGATGGTGGTGCTGTTCGAGAAGAATCAGGTGATGGACGACGAGGGCACTGATGTCGATATAGACAAGCTGAGGGCGATGGGCAAGAGCGTGATGCGCATCGTGGGCGACGTGAATCTGGTGAACCAGACGAACAACAAGAAGTTTGAAGTGCCGGTGGACATCTACTTCTACTCGGCCTACGGCAAGGAGTATGACTTCATCATCTACCAGTGCGGTCTGCGCATACAGGGCACGTCATCGACCACCTACCCAAGAAAGAACTACCGCATCTATTTCTCAAGGGAGAGCAAGTACGGCACGAAACTGTATGTGAACGGCGTGGAGGTTCCCGACTTCAAATACTCGTTCAAGCCCGGTGCACGTCCCATCGACATCTTTTGCCTGAAGGCTGACTTCTCGGACTCGTCCTCCACGCATAACCCCGGTGGTGTGCGCATCGTGAACGACATCTGGAAGAAGTGCGGCTGGCTGACCCCGCCACAGGCGGCATACAAGGGCAACTACGACGTGAGAATCGGCGTGGACGGTTTCCCGATGGACCTGTTCTACGACAACGACGGTACGGGCGAGAACGTGTACTTAGGCAAGTACAACTTCCTGAACGAGAAGAGCGGCAGCGGCATCATCTACGGCTTTGAGGGCATAGAAGGCTTCAATGACGAGGCGGCGCTGAACGGCGAGCGGAACAAGTGCATCTGCCTGGAGTTCCTGAACAACTCGGAAGCGCTGTGCCTGTTCGGCACGAGCAACATGGACTCGTTTGACGACGCGCTGGAGTTCCGCTTCAAGGCTGACCAGACGTGGGCTACGGCACACGAGGACGACAAGGCGGCGGTAAAGCGGCTGTGGGAGTGGATACAATCGTGCAAGGGCAACCCGACAAAGTTCCTGAACGAGTATGACCAGTATTTCGGGAACGACTCGCCCTTTGCCTGGTACTTGATAACGGACTACCTGATGGCTGTGGACAACCGGGCGAAGAATATGATGCTCGTGACATGGGACGGCAAGATATGGTACTTTATCCCCTACGACATGGACACGATATTCGGCGAGCGCAACGACTCGGTGCTGAAGTATGACTACACGATAACCTGGGAGACAATGGACGAGAGCATCGGCTCGTATGCCTTTGCCGGACACGACTCCACGCTGTGGGAGCTGGTGAGAGGCTGCCCCGACAAGTTGCGTGAGGTGGCCGACAAGCTGCGCTCAACCATGTCCCTTGAATATGTGCTGAAGGTGTTCAACGAGGAGCAGATGGGCAACTGGTGCGAGCGCATCTACAACAAGGACGGCATCTACAAGTATATCAAGCCACTTACAGAGGGCGTGACGAGCGCGGACGGCACGACGAGCTACTATGACTACCTGTATGCCTTGCAGGGCAGCCGGTACGCGCACCGCACGTTCACGATACAGAACCGCTTCGCGCTGCTTGACAGCCAGTATGTGTGCGGAACATATAGAAAAGACAGTTTTGCGGCCTACTTTGGCTACAAGTTTGGCTCGGACAACAGAAAGATACGGATCACGGCAAGCGAGCGGTACTATTTCGGCTACGGCTACACAAGCGGAACGCCTCACCAGAGCGCGGTGCTGGCCGAGGACACGGGTAGCACGGTAAACCTGATATTGGATACAGACCTCATTGTGAACGACCCTCAGTACGTCTATGGCGCGAGCCGCATCATGGGGCTTGACCTGACGGATGTGAGCCACGCAATACTGCAGACGCTGAATCTGAATAACTGCTCGGCACTGCGTACTTTGGACGTGAGCTGCGCACAGACACAGACAACACTGAACGCCCTACTGGTGAACGGCTGCCGGAACCTGCGGATACTGAACATGACTGGCTTGAAGTCAAGCAGTTTTACAGGCATAGACCTGAGCAACAACACGAAATTAGAGACGCTGAAGGCTGGCAAGACAGCGCTGACTGGCGTGAACTTCGCGCAGGGCGCACCACTGACAAGCGTCACATTGCCGGCATCGCTCCAGACTTTGGAGCTGCGCTACCTTGGCAAACTGACTACGAGCGGACTGACGCTGGAGGGCACGGGCAACATCACAAGACTGGTGGTGGACAACTGTCCGGGAATAGACTGGCAGACACTGAAGGCAAGATGCACCAACGTGAAGTACTTGCGCGTGACAGGCATCGACATGGAGGGCGACGGCAGTCTGCTGACCTCGCTGATGGCGACGGGTGGTGTGGACGAGAACGGTGGCAACGTGGACACCTGCCGACTGGTGGGAACGTACCGACTGACCTCTTATAAAGCGGATGAGGAGTATGAGGCATTGCAGGCGCACTTCCCCGAACTGAACATCGTGCAGCCGGAATACACGATGCTTGAGAGCGACGAGAGTGTGGCAGACGATGCGAACATCTCGAACCTTGACAACGGGACGGGCTATAAGTACGGCAACGACTACAAGCCGAGCGGCCACATCGAGTCCATCTTCAAGAACCGCCACCGCGTGCTGGCGAAGGTGACGAAGAAGGCCACGACGAGGAACGTGAACATCGCCAATGTGGACACCGTGGTGAACAACCTTGACGGGGAGATGACTTACTGCCAATTGGACGATGCGGACAGCAACAAGTACGCTGACGGCTCGGCGGCCAAGCTGGACGGCACGGAGGGCGACTGGATGATGTATGAGCCGTTCTTCTGGAGCAAGGGCATCAATGACTTTTTGAACAACAAGAACTACTCGTGCTACAGCTTCAGAGACAAGGACCACATGCCGAGTGTGCCGAATGTGGATGTGCTGACCTTGGAGGACATCAAGAAGACGCAGGGCGGCTACACGAGCGGCAAGAAGGTGATGAGCGGGAAGGACACCGTGACCAACTCGCTGAGCACGGACAGCTCGTACTCGGTGTGCATGGTGAACGTGGCGGGCTACAAGAAGGTGCGCTGGCCGAGCGTGCCAGGCACGAACCTCGTGGGTTCGGTATTCACAGACGCAAGCGGCAATGTGGTGGACAGCATCGTGGTGCCGACGCTGGGCAACCGCTTTGAGGCTGGGATGTATCTTGTCAAAGACATTCCCGAAAATGCCGTGGCCTTGTACTTCTCGATACTGAACACGGCGGAGTTCGACAAGGTGGTGCTGAGCAACAGTGGGAAGATAGAGGATATGGAGCCGGAGTGGTTCGCTAACGACGAGCACCTGTGCGCAGTGGTTGGCAGTTCGGTAGTCGGCAGTAAGTTGCGCTCCTCCATAACAGGCAACAGCACCACTGGCAACATGACATGGACGGACTTCCACTACTACAGCGTGCAGCGAGGGATGCAGCAGATAGACGCACTGATGCACTTCCGCATAGCGAACCTTGCCTATGCCAAGTATGGGCGGAGAAATATGCAGGAGCAGTGTGGCGCCGGCTCGCATACTTATGCGCGCACGACCGGCGGCACGGCATCAAGGGGCATGCAGGACACGATAGGCTATGAGGAGGCAAAGGGCATCAACCCCAACGTGACCAACAGCCTTGTGGACGAGAACCGAGTACATCAATATGCCTGGTATAAAGACAAGGACGAGTATGGCGCAGCGAAGGTGACGCAGGTGAACAACATCTGCTGCATCGGCTACGAGGACATCTACGGCCACAAGTATGACATGATGGACGGCGTGGACTTGCCTAACGACTCGGGTAATGCCGGCAAATGGCGCGTGTGGATGCCTGACGGCAGCACGATTATGATAAAGGGCACGACGAACAGTGGCTACTGGATAACCTCGGTGGCTCATGGCAAACTGATGGCGGTTATATCCGTCGGTTCCATGAACGGCTCAAGCAGCACATACTATTCAGACCTATACTGGGTAAGCACCTCATCAGGCCGTGTGGTCTATCGCGGTTACAGCAACGCGTACGCGGATGGCGGTGTTTCGAGTGCGCATGCGAGTGGCGATGCCTCGTATGCGAATGCGGGTGTCGGCTCGCGTCTCGCCTTCCGCGGAAAAATCGTGAAGGCGCAAAGCGTGGCCGCGTATAAAGCGATAACCGAGGTGGCGTAAAGCGAAGCGCGACAAAGCGGGAGCGAAGCGACAAAACGAAAAGAACGGGGTTCGGATGGTGTCCGGACTCCGTTCTTAGGATATACGAATACCGGCGTAAGCCGGTCGATTTTTGTGAGGGTGGGGGAGTGCCCCAGCGGTACGTTTCGTTTTAAGAAATTATGCGGTTCGTTCTGAAAAGGTGAAACGCTTCGTTTTGCGGATTATAATGCCCGTAAGGCTGTCGGTATGTTCAAGGACGAATATCTGCTTGATTATATCAATGTAGAGGAAATGGAGGTTGACAAGTCTGAGGATGTTGACGAAAGGGTGATTGAGCAAGCCATTGTCCGCAACATCAAGAAGTTCATCATGACTTTTGGCCGAGACTTTGCGTATATCGGCAACCAATATCATTTGGAGATATACGGTGAAGAGTTGTTCCCAGACTTGCTTTTCCTCAACCGTGAACTTAACTGCATGGTTGTGGTTGAATTGAAAAAAGGGGCATTCAAACCCGCCTATATAGGTCAGTTGCAAACATACATGAAAGTGCTTGACGACAAGGTGCGCAAGCCACATGAGAATCCTACTATTGGCATTCTTCTCTGCAAGAGTGCCAACAAGGCTTTCGTGGAGTATGTCATCCGTGACTACAGTAGTCCTATGGGAGTCGCCACGTATAAAACGGCTGAAGACATGAGCGAAGCCATGCGAAAGGCTTTGCCCGACATTGACGAGATGCGAAAGCTACTCACCGAAAGCGATAAATAAGTGACAGATTATCAACTGATAGTACCAAAAGAGAAATTACAAAAAAGTCCTTGCTGACGAGATAAAGGCGTTTGGGGAGGAGAAAGAAAACGATACGAAAAAATAATAAAGAGATTTGTATATATGCCCAAAAGAATAGCTTCTTTGTTCTCTGGCTGTGGTGGATTAGACCTTGGTTTTACAGGTGGATTCACTTTCAGAGGACATGAATATAATAGACTTAATACAACTATACTGTTTGCGAATGATTTTGATCAAGATGCGCAGACCTGCTATAATGCCAATCCACTTCTTGCAGAGGATGGGGCTGAATGCTTATTAGCAGATATTAGAGATGTTGAAGCAGAGAATATTCCAGACTTTGACATTTTGTTGGCAGGATTCCCTTGTCAACCATTTTCTAATGCAGGAAAACGAAAAGGGGTGAATGATGCTAATGGTCGGGGAACTTTATTTGCCGAATGTGAACGCATTATTCGGAGTAAGATAGAAATCGGACACAGACCACAAGCATTCGTATTCGAAAACGTACGTGGCATACTATCGTCAAAGATGCCAGATGGAGAAACAAGTGTTCCACAAGAGATTATAAACAGAATGCATAAACTTGGGTATCAAGTATCTATGCAGTTGGTCTGTGCCTCTGATTATGGTGTTCCACAAAAGCGGTATCGTGTCTTGATAGTTGGTGTTGACGAACAATTAGGACTTGGTGCTTTTGATTTTGAAGCTATGCGGCATGTCGTAGAATTAAATAATATTCCTTCGGAACATTTTGGTAGGAAAGAAGGGCTTTTGCTTGGAAGAATCTTGCAAGGTGTTGAAAATGTCTCCGACAATGAAGTTTGGGAATATAGTCCTGGTACACAACAAACTGTAAATTTGATTGGCAGCTGTTCACATGGAATGAAAGCCATCCGTCAATTTCATGATGGATATAAGATTTCTGAGTTATCTGAAGATTGTTTTGAAGGGAAATCGTGGAAAGATATTCCTTACGAGTTATTGACTCCGAGATTTCGCAATATCGCAGACAATCCTCAAAAATATCATGCTCCGAAATTCTTTAGAAGATTTGCTTTCGGGGAAATCAATGGAACGATTACAGCTTCAGCTCAACCAGACAAATGTGGAGTAACACATCCTGTTGAAAACAGAAGATATTCTGTTCGAGAATGCGCAAGGATTCAATCCTTCCCTGACAATTATACATTTGGTGCAATACCACTTCAATCTCGATATAAAGTCATAGGCAATGCTGTTCCACCTATTTTGGGATGGGTACTGGCATCAGCTTTGTTGGATTTTCTACCAAATGACAATTGATTATGGGCTATTTAAGCAAGAAAACGATACTACAAGCTTATGAGAAACTTTCTCATTTAAGCAAAGACCCTACATTACAAGGGGCAACTCAGAAAGTCAGTGCTATAAGATATTTTATGGCACTCGATAGTTTCTGTCTGAAATTTCATAGAGATTGCAATACTCGCGACAAAAATGATAAAAAAGAATACGCCAATCACGTAGGTCTTGTGTGTGATGTGTGTCTAAACTTGTACACACCAAATTTTTATTATCCTCTAAAAGAACATAATAAAGATTTTGGCGTAGGTAGTAATTTTTATTCTGCAGGTCAAGTTAACTCTTCACTTGTAAATCCAGAAGAAACGTTCGTTTATCCAAAACGTGGTGGAACTCCACTATTCCATATAAAAAATGGCACTCTAATTCGTGACGAAGAACTGTATTCAAACTTTGATTCCTATATTGAAGGCGTTTCGTGTAGGGTAGCTTTTGTCTTATGGCTATTAAGAAAGACACCCATTGATGATAATGAAAGCATCTTTGAAGGCATTCGAAAATCCATAAGTAGCATTTATTCAAAAAGACTTGTGGATACATTGATAAGTGATGAGGATTCTTTTAAATTAGAACTTGGCAATTACGATTGCTCTCTAAATGAGAATTTCTATTCCATTAGAGAGGAAGACATAAATGGTTTATTCAATGTGAAAAGCAAGAATCAACGTCTGATAGTATCAAACAATATGCTAAACCAGAACAGCAAAGAGATCAACTATCTCGCCGCCCTCCGCACCAAGCCTTTCATGCTTCTTGCCGGCATCAGCGGTACTGGCAAGAGCCGCATTGTGCGCAAGTTGGCACAAGCGACAGTGACAGAGGAGCTGCAAAGAGCAAATGGGTATAAGGGGAATGATTGGAAGGATGACCGTTGGACGCTGCACTCTCCAGCCAACTTTGAGCTTATACAAGTGAAGCCAAACTGGCACAACTCGATGGATGTAATTGGCTATTTGTCGAACATTCCGAGTCCGCATTATGTATTCACGCCATTCATTGAGTTTATAGTAAAGGCATGGCAGCATCCCGAAGTGCCGTTCTTCCTGTGCCTTGACGAGATGAACCTCGCTCCTGTGGAGGAATACTTTGCCGAATTTTTGAGTGCCATTGAGAGCCGTAGCTTTGAGGGCGGAGAATACATGACCGACCCCATCATCAAGCCATTCAACTCTTTTGGAGAAGATGTAGCAAAAATAATGGTAAACACACTATTCCCGAACTTCAAGGCAAGCGATACAGAATCGGAGATTGTAAAGGTTATCACACATTTACGCACAAGAGGTCTGACCCTGCCCAAGAACCTCATTGTCATTGGCACGGTGAATATGGACGAGACCACTTTCTCCTTCTCACGCAAAGTGCTCGACAGAGCCATGTCGGTAGAAATGAACGAGGTGAACTACGACAGTTTCCTGACCGACGCGACAGATGATGAGCTCAAAGCCATTGTAAAGGCATTTGAGGAAAACGAAGAGGCAAACCTGAATACATTGCTTGTAGACCGACACATCGAAGCAAGGGAAATCATTGAAGAACTTGGCGAGGATGCCCAGTTTGCCATTGACTATCTAAAGCGCGTCAATGCCCTGCTTGAAGGCACTCCATTCAAACTTGGCTATCGTGCCGCCAACGAGGTGTTGATATATCTACAAGCTGCGCATGAGCTCGGGCAGACCGACCGCATAGCTGCGCTTGACAACTTTACGCTGATGAAGATACTCTCACGCATAGAGGGCGATGAAACAAAATTGAAAATCACCAATTCGGAAGCAGACAAGCAGCGCATAGCCAATGCCGGTGTTAACGTAGATGCCGCCAAGCAATATGGCGACTTGAACATACTCACGGCATTGAGGAACATCATCACGGGACAGTTGGGCGAGACTGATAATGCCGATATTGATAGTGATGATACTGAAGAAACGGCATCAGAGAATGGAGAGGAAATGATTTCCACCGAGCAGAAAAATAAAGAGTTACAGTCTGTCAAAAAGATAGACAGCATGCTCAGCCAGCTCAAACGTGACCATTTCGTTTCCTATTGGAACTAACCATATATCGCACATGGCAAGCGTATTCAACTTTGAAGTGGCAAATGAGGACTTGTTGGTAAGGTTCTCATGTCCCAATCATGAGCTGAGAATAGCCGAAACCGTCCGCAACCTATGTATCGACACTGACTGTCAAGACAGTGCCGCAAAGTTGTTATGCCGTTACACGGCAGAAACTCAGAATGTAAAGTTCTCCTTTGAAGGAAACGTACAGGAGGGGAATGACATACGACATGAAGCCGTGTTCTTTGAGAATACGGAATATCCGCTTATTGTGCGTGGCAGAGGAAAGGAGTTGCAGGATTTGTCGCTTGCCATCAACGACCATTTGCGCACAGACGGCAAGGAAAAAAGCACCATCATCAGCACGGGTGATGAACTATACGGCTCGCTGAACTTTCACAACCAAGTGGGCATGACCGACTTCTGCATCACCTACAGGGTAAAAGGAGAAGTGCAGACTAAGGAACTGAAGTTCATGACCGAGGTGTTGAGCTACAAGTTGGACTACCGCTCCGACCTGAAGACCATCATCTCTGACATAGAGCACGAGTATGCCATGCTGAGCACATCGTTCTTGAAGGACACCTATCTCAGTATGCGCCAAGGTACTGGTGAGAACAATCCGCTGATATGGTGGCAGATATTCAAGTCGTGCTATGCCGACATCATGGCGGCAGCACGCCAAATTATCGACCGCCCCAAACGGCGTTTGCGCTCCATTGCCAAGTATGAGAGAGCAGAGCGTATGGCGTATATCCCAAGAGAACTTGAAAACGAATACCAGACGCACAAGGACAATCCTGCTCATTTATACCGCACAGAAGAACTTACGCTGAGCCACGACACAATAGAGAACCGCTTTCTGAAATATGCCATCCGAGAAATGACGCATCGCTTCGCCGTGGTGAAAGAACACATCATGACCGCCATGCACCTTGATGACCCGAAGCGCATTGATACTTCGCTTGAAGAAATGGAGAACGAGCTGATGCAACTCTCCAATAATGCGTTTTTCCGTGGCGTAGGACAGTTCAAAGGATTCACGCAAGACAACCTCGTGATGAAACAGGCGCAAGGCTACAAGACCATCATGGAGAAATGGGTGGAACTGCAACAAGGTTATGAGTTGGAGGACGGCATGAGGAAACTGGAGGTGAAAGACATCTGCGACCTGTATGAGATATGGTGCTTCATCAAGGTGAAGAACATTGTGCAGGATGTGATGAAAGAGTTGGGCAAGGATGCCCAACCAAAGGTGAACGGCAGGGACATTACCAACGACTTCATTCCGCAGCTCGTATATGGCGGTTCGGTGAGTTTCATCAACCAGTCAGGCATTGAGTTGGCAAGTGTATGCTACAATGCTGAGGTGCATAAAGGCAAATCCTATTCAGCCATAAGCGGAACAAACACCATGACTACGGTGCAGCGTCCCGACATAGTGCTACGGTTGAGCAAACAGGCAGAAGGCAACATGAAGTTCACCTACCTGTTTGATGCCAAATACCGAATAGCCGATACAGACGAGAACGGCAACAGATACGATAGTCGTTATGACGTTCCGCCTGCTGATGCCATTGACCAGATGCACCGCTACCGTGATGCCATATACTATACGGAGGAAGGACGTGACCGTGAGCACTTGAAGAAAGAAATCATAGCAGGTTATGTGCTATTTCCTGGTCGCATACCATTAGAAGCTCTTGATGCGGAAAATGGAGACTATTACTATCAGCAGTCAAACCGCTTGATTGGCATCGGCGCTTTTCCCTTGCGCCCTGACCAAGAGCAGCATGCTGATGACGGAACCATCATCGTAAATGCCAACAGTTCGGAGCAAGCCTTGCGCAGACAGATACGCCATTGGCTTGAAGAAGACAACGGACGAGAGCAATTACTCGAAGAAAGTATTCCTCAAAAAGGGTTGGAATACTCGGACGAACCTGTTAATAAAGGTACATTCTACATTGCGTCAGTAGATGGGCATGTGAACGTAGCCAAGGAATTGGTGCTGAATGGTCAAAGCAAGATTTTCTTCTCTGGCTATAAATCCATCCTTTCGGGTGTGGATTTTCAGAAGATAAAATACTTTGCCCCTGTTGACAACCACTTGGTAAAAGGATATTATCAGGTGCTCTCGGTGGAAGCGATGGATATGAGTGAAGTGCTGGTGAAAGAGAAAGCGGAAGCCAAAGGTGTAGCCTTGAAATATGGAGGCTACGATAAGCCTATCCGCATTTGCCTGAAGTTGGGCAAATACACTCTGCTATCCGCTCCCTTTGTCTATGGACTGGACAGCAATGCATCCAAAGGGATTGCTATGACAAGGAAAGAGTTTAAGGAGTATTGCGAGAGAACCACATCAGTATGATATTTACTGCTGGCTTTCCCTCTCCATCAAGTCATGCACGAGTCTTATCTCCGAATAGTCGTACTCTGCTCCCAGGGCTTATCTCGCTCCACCATCTGCTTATCCTTTCCTCGATTCCCACGCTTGTTCAGTCTGCCATTGTTATGTCTTATTGTATGTTAGGCCATCTCTTAACTCATTATGTGTGGAATCCTGCTGGAGGTATGGATGGCTGTATTCCTCTGACTGCCAATAGTATCCACACTCCCAATGCCGTGGATGCAGCATTGGGCGTGTGTGGGGGGAGTGCCTCACTCAAATGCCCTCTCTATCAGGAGCAGGGTCATGAAGCCCAGGAGCAGGGCATAGGTGGCCTGCTTCTGATAGCCGTGGGCATGGGTCTCGGGTATCATCTCGTCGCTGGTCACATAGAGCATGGCACCGCCAGCAAAGCCCAGCATGACAGGCAGCATAGCCTGTGACATGCTGCCCAAGGCGAAGCCCAGCCACACACCCACCACCTCGAGCAAGCCTATGATGATAGAGATGACGAAGGTGCGCGGCGTGCTCACTCCTGCCAGCAGCAGGGGAGCGATGATGACCATACCCTCGGGCACATTCTGCAGGGCAATGCCAGCGCTCACAGCCCATCCTGCCGAGTCGAGGCCAGTCATGCTCACACCCGCAGCCATTCCCTCGGGCAACTTGTGCAGGGCAATGGCCATGACAAAGAGCAGGACACGGTTGAGCGAGGCATTGTGGTGATGTTCTGCCTCGCCAAGTCCTGTGATATGATGCAGGTGAGGCGTGGCCAGGTCAAGGACGTTGAGGAACAGGGCTCCCGCCATTACGCCCAGCACCACCAGCCACCAGTGTGCGGTCATCTCAAAGGCTGGCACTATGAGCCCCAGGGTGGATGCAGCCAGCATGATGCCCGCGCAATAGCCCAGTACCGTATCGTTCCACTTGTGGGGCAGTTCCTTGATGAGAAAACCCAGAAGGCTGCCTATTACCGTTGAGCCGCACAGTCCTGCGGCGCTAATCCATACTTGTGTCATAGCTTTTCCTGTTTCTGCTGTGATGTGTTCTTGCCCTCTTCTGCGATAGTGACCTCATAAGGCACATGTGTCATGGAGGAGATGACACGCAGTATCCTGCACTTGTCCTTGACCAGTGGAGGTACCGTGAGCCATTCCCCCGATGAAAGTTGCACCTGATAGGGGTATTCTCTCTTAGGGGTGACTATCTGCTTGCCTGCTATCTTGAAGTTCGCTTTTCTGATGTTGCCAATCCCTATCTTTTGAAGCGATGCAATAAATACATGCTGATGGTCTGTGCTGGCTATTTCCTGTCTGTCAGGGAAAACGACACACAGGCGCGATTTTCTCCGATGTGCGATTGGCTTTGTCGCATTTCTAATGGGAACAATTGTGTCATAATCGCCTATTTCCACATGAGCATCGACACGCAGACGAGTGACGATGGAGGTTAACTGCATAAACTTTTGCCTGGTATCGCTTTGAACCATCAGAAACCATCCATCCTTAATCTCTTTTGTCCACTTGGCATATTGGGGAACAATCTTTTGGGAAAGCAATGGAATGTGGCAAACTTCCATCTGCAGGGAAGCCACCTGCTCAATGCCAAGTTTCTTTATGGCTTGTACCATTGTTTCGGTAGCACTACTACCGCAGAATACCGTACCATCTGCAAAAGACACTTTCAGACGTTGGTTTTTACCTCGCATTCTGATCTTGCTGCATGATGATTCATGTGATGGTTCTGCTTTTTTGTCTTCTTTGTCAGAAACGGAAACAGAGTTCATCGTATGCGTTTCCTTTGGGTGTGATTTCTCAGTCCTCTTTTCATACGCCAACGATTCTTGGTACTTTGCTGCTTTAGCGGCTCCCTCTTGCAACGCTTCTCCCTGAATAGGGAAAGGCGCGGTGCAGTCTCCATGTGAATCCTCATTAAAGAATGTGTCATCAAACAGAAACTGCTCTTGGTATGTTAAGCTCCTTTTTGTTGTCATGTGGTCATCATGTTCTATTGACGTTTTCCAATAGTTTACCGTGTTATAATGTTGAAGTCAAGTTGCTAAAATGTATCCTTCTTGCTCATATCCCTTGCGGTACCGATGAATCATATCCACAAGAGGTTGAAGGCGGGCATCCGTCACTTCCATGTTCTTGAACCTCGCATACTGCTGGTCATAGAGGGAGGCATTACCATCTGCCAAACGCACCTCAATGTCAGAGGGTATCAAGAAAGAAGCCCTATCCCCCAACTGGACATAAAACTCGGAGAGATAGATGTGAATACCAGCCAAATCGAAGTCACCGAAATGGATGTAGCGATTGGGAATCCGCTTCAGCCAATCTCGCAAATCCGAAAGATTTTCCTGAGGATAACGGCTTACAAACAAATAATGTTTCTCCCGATGAAATCCATCAGAAGAACTTTTCCCACCAACAGACAAAGCATCGAAAAGATACTCCTGCTTCCTAATCTGCATGAAATTCTCTGCATTCTCCATTCCCACCACTATTACATCTTCGGGAATCTCGAAGGTTTCTGGAGTGTTGATGAAGATGGAGCTGCCCTCCTGAGGTTTCAACAGGAAAGGACGATGATGCAAGGTCGCCTCTATCGGAGTATAGCAATCCACCAAGAAGCCTCGGAAAGTCTTCACTTTCTTATATTTGGAATCACCAACTTTAGAAACCAATTCCGCTCGGCTTTCCTGAGGAAATTCTCCTATCCATTCCTCCAACGAGCATTTCAGTCCAAACTGCTGCGCCAAGCACACACGGCAAGCCTCTCGCCGGGCATCGGCTATATGATACTTGCATCGACTGCCATTGCTTCTCATCAGCAGCAGGCTTTCTTGCCGCAACCATTCTGCCATGTGAGGAGACAGCTTTGAAGAAGCCACCTCCTCGCCATTCAGCATAGCCAGTATTTGTCGGGCATCGCCCAAGCCTAATTTCTCCATGTTCCACACATTATTGCATATAAGGAAACATTTTTCCACAAAAGATTACAATCTCTTGATCAACTGTGTTACCTTCGTATTCGCCCTGCCGTCCTTGCTCAGCAGATACGTATATTTATAATCCTCCACATTGTAGGTGGTTGGCGAACTGTTCACCAACAAGATATTGCGGCGATTGGCGAAGTCGAGGATACCCTTCACATTGTTAGGATGGAGCTTTCCAATCTCGTCCATCATGCAGTGTATCTTGAAGTCGCCCGATTTCTTCGAGGCTTTCTCCTTGAACACGTTGATGAGCATGATGTTCACCATCGCCTTTACCAAGATGTCGGTGCCATCGGAACCCACATTGGCTATCTTCTCGACCCAACCCGTATCATTGTCGTTCTCCTTGATGCGGAACTCCAACTTGAAGGTATCGGAAACCTGCAACTGCTTGCGGTTCGGCTCGTCCAACAATCCCTTCATAAAGGCAAGGAGATACTTTACCGCCTTGGCGTTTACATCCTGACGAGACTCCGTGGCAAAGAGATCCATCTCGCCCATATTAAACTGGTTCTCTTCCGTGAAGTCCTTGATGCGCAGGAGCAAGAGCATCAACTGGTCGTTGGTCTTCAGAGGACGCAAGGCTATCTCTCGGATGACTCCCGCAAAGTTGCGCTCCTCGAAGTCGTGGTTGATGTCGTTGATGGTCTTGCCGATGTCTCCCTCCCGACGAGTCAAGTCGCCCACCTCCTTGGAGATGCGGAGGATGATGTCGGTGTATCGTCCGCTGATGCGTTTCTGATATTCCGAAATCTTGTCGTTCTCGACAAACTCGCAGAGGTTGGAAGCGAAGTCGAAGAACTCCTCTTCCGTCACCGGACTCACATTGAAGTGGAAGGTATTGTGCGGCGAGAACATTCCCAGGAACTGCTGCGACTGTTTCTTGAAAGTGTCGAGCGAATTTCGGTCGGCGAAGATTTGGCTCTTCAGTTCTTCTACGATGGACAGGCAATCCTTGGTCGTGGTCTTCTCCTCCACCTCGTTGCTGCCGATAGGACTGAAGGTGTCGTTGCTTCGGAAGGTCTTGACGGCATTCAGGCCATCCTCCGCTTTCCGAAGTTCAGCCTGTTGCTTGGCGAGTTTATCTTGCACCACGTGAAGTTGCAAGCCGAGTCGCTCGCTACGTTGCTTGAACTTGTCTTCGAGCATCGTCAAAGCATCCGCCTTATTCTTTCGCTCTTGCTTGACCATCGGTTCTTGGTCAAACAATTCGACTTTGTCATTCCGATAAACAGCCACCTCGTCTCGATGCTGACGGATAAACCTGAGCTCTGCATCCAGGTCAGCGATGCGCTTGTTGTAAGCGTCCAAAGCCGTGGTGTCCATTCCCTTGCCTTGCAACTCGTCGTGTTGCAACTTCAAGAGTTCCTGCTTGTGAGTTTCCGCTTGCTTTCTCTTGGTCTCCATTTGCGCCTTCGCATCGGAAGCAAAATACTCGTATGCATCGGTCTCAGTTTTCACCTGACGATTATACTCCGTCTGCAATGCCTTGAGTTTGCGCTGCAGTTCGCCTTCCAACTGGTGCTTGGCTTCTTCTCGCTTCACCTTTTCTGCCACAAGCGCATTCTGTTTGTCATCCAATTCAGCCAGTTGCTGCTTACGCCAATTCTCTAGTTGGTTCTGTAGTTCGAGTGCCTTGGTCTTGACTTTCTTCTCCAATTGCGGCAGCTGCTGTAGCTCCGCCTTTAATGTATGGAGGGTCTCGTTGAGTTTTCTTATCTGCGCCTGATACTTGCCTCGCAGAGTCTTGTTTGCCTCCTCATGCTGATGGAGCAACTCGTTCATCTGCTTCACAAGATGAGTGCGAAGTTCCTCTTTTTCTGATAACAACGCCTTCAACTCCTCAGGCGTTCTGAACTTTCGTTCGATAGCAGCGAGATTGATAGATACACCGTAAAGAGAAGCAGATGAAGAAATGCAAGAAGACAACCCAAGAGAAGGTTCTTTTCCTTCCATTGAAGCACCAACTCCATCTGCCAATTGTGGATTCAATACATTATTATATAATATCGTCTCCTCATCCACCACTTTTCCGATATTCTCTTGCCAACCTTTCTTGTTTTGGTCGAGCCATTCCGAGAACGAGCCTTTGCTCTTGTCCAAAAGGCTTTGAATCTTTTCGATTTCATCAAGCAGCTCAGTTTTCTGCCTTTTCGGCTCATCGAGCGAAGCTTGGAATTTCAGTTCAGCGATTTCCAATTCCTTCTCCGCCTCTTGTCGCAGCGTTTCCAAGCGCATCTCCTGCTCTTTCACCTCTGCCTCCAACTGAGTCTTTCGAGCCAAGAGTTCCAGGTGTTCCTGCTTGTTCGTCTCCATATCCTTGGCAAACGGATTCTCGTGAGCCACCTTCGCTTTCTGGACTTTCAGGCTGGTTTCATCATGAGCGAGTTGGGCAATGACCTCATCTATTGCAGCAATCTTCTCAGCGATGAGAGTTCGAGATTCCGACTCCGCCTTTCGGAGTTCTTGCATCAAAGCCTCTTTCTTGTTCATCAAAGCAGCCTTGTGCTCATTCACATGCATCGTCATATTGTTCTCGAAGGCACGCAGGTCCATCTCCAGGAGATCCAACTGTGCCTTGTACTTATCCACCACGTTCTGGTATGATTTCTGCAGTTCAGCCTTCATCGCCTCCTGTCGTTTTCTCTCTTCCTCGATGGTCGATTCCTGCTCCACCCTTCTCTGCAAATCCTCAATATGAATCTCCTCATAATGCTTTCGCTTGGCGGCAGTTTTCTTCAGCTGGGCATCCAGCACACCTATCTCCTTGGTCAGTTTGTCACGCTCCTTGCCATACTTCTCTTGCTCCTCACCTTTCAGTTTGAGAAGGCGATTGCGCTCCACATCGCTCTCCTGGATGTCAAGTCGATATTGTGGCAGAAGTTCCTGGGCAATGCGCTCGGCATAATTGAGTTCCTTGCGTCCCTCTCGTATCAATCGACGATTATTCAATAGGGTGCGATATGTATCTATCACCTTGTCTGCCATCCTGCGAACCGTGACCTCGCCATTTTTGTTTTGCGTAGTCCAAAGACTCACATCCTTGTATTCCTGCTCAAACTCCTTGATTTGCTCACGATAGAAATTGAGGTTGATAAACATGTCCTCGTCGCTCATCGAACGGATGATAGTGTTCTTGATGAAGTCGGCATCCAACTTGGTATTGAGGAACACGTTTTGGATGGTACGCGGAATATTCTGATACTTGGCACTTTCCACAATGGCAAACTTGCGATAAGGCAGAAGTTCCTGTCGGCGGTTGTTGCCAAAGATGATGTCACGATAAATCTCGTAACTGCTCACAAGCGAAGAAATTGGATGTTTCTTGCCCACCTGTTCACGAATCTGGCTCCACTCCCCATACACCTGCTTATGCTCGTCGATAAACCACTTGCTGTCAAAAGGCGCATCGATGAAACGATACATGACTCGTCCCTGCGACTTCAATGCCACCACACAATACGCCCCATTCTCTCGCATCACCTCATAGACGATGTAAGAATTGGAATAAGGGAAATAAAAAGCATCAAAAGATTTCTTCTCCTTTGGGATGCCCAAGCGCAACTTGTCGGCATTATAAAAGAACAAGATGGCACGGAGCAAGGTACTCTTGCCCACGCCCTGGGTTCCGATGAAATGAGCGTTTCCATCAAGCTTTACCTCTGCATAAGGAATATGCGCACTATTCAGGAATATGATTTTATTCAAATATCTCATATCAATATCGTTTGTCAAGCCATCGCCCCTCAATGGCACTTGAATTCTTCACTCTTCGTTCTTCACACTTCACTTTCATCTTCCGCTTCATCGGTGATGGAAATGCAATCTGTCAAGTCTTCGATGTAATGGAAGGAAGCGAGGACTTTCCAAGTCTTCTCCAATTCATTTTGCTGTTCGATGAATCCCATACGTTCCAATTCGGCGATGAGTTTATCCACCACATCATCGTACGACTTCTTCTCGCTGAAGAGTTTTCCAGCCAATTCCTTCAACTCCATGTCGCAGTTGATTCTCACCACGATGTCGGCAGCCGAGAACACCAATCCCGAACCAAAGGCAGAGTTGTAGGTCTTCAAGAAGGTAAGATAATCTATCCACTTGCCCACCGACTCCAACTTGCGTTGCAAATCGACCTTGGCTTCCTTGCGAGTGAAGAAGAAATATCCATCGCCCGCTTCCAAATGGAAACCAATGCCACTGTAATACTCGTCATATTCTGCCTGATTGTCCTCGATGGCATCATAATATCGCTTCATCTTAGCCTGGACGCTGTTGTTGGAAATGAAACCACCACGGCTCAGGATATTGAAGATTTCTTCTGTATAGTTTAAGCTATTCATTTTTATTAGATACTATTTGAGTTATCTTGGGAGTATCATTGGATACTCCACTCCATACGCTTCGGCATAATTGCCTGTAAATTTCAGTTTATCTACATATTGCGAGGCTATCTGGCAGAAATACACCAACTTGTCTTTCAAGCTCTGTTTCTTGTCGTATTGATAGTTCATCACGAAAGCGAAGAGATGGGTGCTCGAAGCCGAGAAGGCATTATAGATTTCCTGCAAATTCACAGCCTCCAACTTCTGCTTGTTGCTCTTCAGATAATCATCGGGTATCGGCTCAGCCACATTGTCCAAGCCTCTGCCCTCTCTCTTCTTCAATTTCTCCGACAATGCCCGGATGCACTGCAATGCCTCATCGGAAGTACGAAGATTATCTATCGACAATTTGATATAATACTTCGGTTGCGGTTCCATCCACACTGCATTTCTGGCTGCGAGAACCTGACGCACATCCGTCGCTTCCTCCCATCTAAACTGGTCCTTGAGGTATTTCAGCTTCTTCGCCTTCTCGAAGATACGATTCTGATAATCTATCAAATTCAGATATTGGATGATCTGGCGTTCAATCTCCAAGAGATTGTGATAAGATTCGTTCAGTTGCAAGCGAACGTCATTGACCACGTTTCTCATCTGCACATCCATCGCCACAGAGAAAAAGATGGGTTGCTCGGTGTCTATCACTCGCTCACTCTCGGTGATGAGTTGGGAGATATTCTTCAGTTTCTCGCTGAGTCGTTGGAGCTTTGCTTTCTTGATGGCATAGTTGGGCTCGTTCTTGTAAGTATTGTCCATGTTGCGCTTCAGGTCGAGCACATTGCGCACCGTTGCCAAGGCTATCGTCTTCAAGCATCGGCGCACTTCCTTCAGATACTTATACTTACGGGTCTCATTGTTTTCCTTCAGATAGTAGTCGATATTCTCGTTCAAGGCTGAGATATAGTCACGCACCGAGGATACATTGATTTCCTCGTTGACCTCCAGTACATCCTCGAAGAACTTCTGATATACATCCTCCATCTCCAGGCAATCCCCCGTATCACGTATCACCCCATTCTCTATCAAGAAGCGAATGCGCTCCTCCTTATACTCAGTCATCTCCAGGGCATAGTCGTATCGAAACTGAAGGGAATGCCGTTTTGCAAACATCTCCTTCAGCAGCAACTTCTCCCTGTCGAGTGCTCTCACCAGTTCGTCTATCGATCGGAATGTTCCCATTGCTCTTGGATTTTGGGGGTGAAGTATTGTTGCCTGTGTTTTCTTCTTTTGGCATTTCTGGCATTGTGTTGGGACGCATGAGAAGGACACCAGGCACAGGGTTGTTTAGGCTGTAAAGTTACATGAATTGTGCGAGACGACAAGCCCAGTATGGTGGCTTTTTCTGTTCGGGTGCTTTTCGGGAGGGAGAAAGGGAGCAGGCTGGCCCTTCGGACATCGCGCCGAGGAGCCAGCCTGTGGAGTATGGGGGTGTGCAAATGGCTCAGAACTCGAAGCCGAACTGAAAGCCTATGTTGTGATAGCAGTCGCGATGTGAATAGCTGACACCCCACCAGTCTTCGGTGTCCTTTTGGGTGAGCAGTGTATAGGTGAACTCAAAGTTGATGGCAAACCTGTTGGCCACCGGCATGCTCACGCCGATGGATGGCTCGATGTAGCCGCCTGTGAAGTCGCCCACGCAGCCACCTCCCTTGAAGTCGAAGTAGGGACTGATGGGACGGTTGATGAAGTTGATGCGCGCCTGCCCAAAGAGGGGAGCGTAGGCCGCAGCACCGTCAGGGTTGGACAGATTCAGCCCTATGCCTGCTCCCACGAAAATGTAAGGATTGACTTGCAGACCGTGTGAGGTGGTGAAGGAGAATGCCGTGGAATTGTCCCCGTCATAGAATGTGGAACTTAGTCCGATGTTGGCAAATCCCTTGTAGGCCATGTGGCGGTCGCGAAACTCGCTCTGCGCCATGGCCGACAGGCCGAGGCATGCTGTGATGAGAAGTGTGATTAGTTTCTTCATTGTGTGAATTGTTTGTGGTGAATAGTCTTGATGGATGACTTGTAGGCTCGTGCTCCTCTGGCGCTTGTCGCATTAGTGAACCGTTCCGTATGGCTCGGATGCGTCTGCTGAGAAGTCTTTCTTGTGCATGTGGTCATAAGGCAGATAAAACCTTGTGTTTCGGGCTTGCTTGTTCACCTTCTGCTTCAGTTGTGACTTGCAGCCTGTCTTCACCTTCTCCTCAATCTCCGTTGACACGTAATTGGTGAATCCTGCCACGTGGAAATCATTCTGGACAACCTTTTCCTTCTGCGAGTCTCCCACTCGGTAAGTGATGTAGTTGGAGAAGTGCAGCGGGCTGTTCTCTTGTGTGAAGGTAATGCTCTCGGGTTTCTTGCTCTTGGGGAAGAGCCTTATGGAGCAATCCTGCATCACATCTGCGGCGAGTGTGAACTCGCTCACGGACTTGCCCGCATGGGGCGGTATGGCAATGATGGGCTTTTCGCTGGTTGTCATGTTTGAGGAAGTTGTCTTGGAATTAGAGCTTGCAAGTGTGACAGGTGTGCCCACAAGCAGTGAGAATGCTGTGGCAGCAGTTGTGTTGGATGAGGACCTGGTTGTCCCGTCTTCGTGAGTCCTGTTCTGGAAGTAGTCATAGGCTGTGCCGTTCTCTATGAAGAACGTCTTGGTGAGGTCAAGGTAGAGAATCTCATCGGTCAGATTCTCAACGTAGAAACCTGGGTCTCCCCCCTTGCTCCACAGGGCATAGGTGATGCGGCAAGCCTCGTCGGTATAGACATAGTTGTCGTTGACTGTGGGGAGTGAACTCTTGACATCCACCACCTGCATGTAGGTGGATGAGGCGCATGAGCACAAGGCTATTGTGCAGAGCAGCAAAGGAAGCTTTTTCATATCGATGATGTTTTATGTTGTTTTGTCCCACGCCTCTTGACTCTGCTGTCCCTGAGGCAGGGCAATGATGTTGCAAATATAGATGTTTTCCGCTTGCTGTGGAAATATGTGAAGAAAAAAGATAGGGCATGCGCGTGGCGTGGGCCAGTCATTCTGCCTCGGTGAGGCTTCGGCTTCTCCTCAGCGTAAGGTCGGGTAGCAGCACGGCGGTCTCTTCTTCCCCTTTGGGGGCATCCTTGGGTTTCCATGCCACGATGAAGCGTACTGAGGCCGAGGTCGCCTGGTAGCCCTTGCCTTGCCAGTCCAGCAGCGTGGCCTGCATTCTCTGGGCGAGCTGGGCCACAGGAATGCCCGCTTGGGTATATAGGAAGAAGTCCCTGCAGGCCAGCTCATCCCCACTCTTGAGGGAGAGAACCTCACGCTTGCGGGACTTGAAGAAGCCCAGGTTCACATCCTTGTGGCTGAGTTGCAGCACAATCTCGTCGGGCAGCGAGTACTCATGGCGGTCGTAGGTCTGCTGGTCGGGCTTGATGCAGTCAAATGTCGTGCCATCGGTGTGTATGGACAACCTTTTCTTTGCCCGTGTGATACCCACATAGAATTTCCTGCATTGCTCTTCTGTCAGCGCGACCCTGCCTGTGACCATCATATACACATTGTCGTATTCGCGCCCCTTGGACTTGTGTATGGTGGAGACGATGACCTCGTGTCCCCTGCCCGATGCGTCGCAGAAGTCCTCAGCCGATGACTCGAAGAGAAACTCTTGCAGGTCGCTGAGGTATTTGCTCCTGTTGGTCTTCTCGAAAAGTGCCATGCAACGCTTGATATATGGCAGGCTGCTGCTTGTGGCATAACGGCTGTACGTCCTCGCCTTGGCCATTTCCCATGCCTCGTCGGGGATTATGGCACGGTTGCGTGATGGGGCTTTTCCCTGTATCAGTTGCTTGAGGAAGTAGCGCACCTCGGCCAGGTTCCAGAAGTGGAATCCGTCGGTGGCCTGCACCAGACGGCTCTTGATGCCATGCCTGCGCAGCAGGGCCACCATGATGACCGCTTCCTCGTTGGTTTGTGTCAGCACGCAGGTGGTGCCCTCATCCAGGTGCGTCTGGATGTAGCGGGCCAATGGCCTGTAAATGCAAGGGGAGGCGTAGCGCGTAATCTCCACGCTCCCATCGCTCTGGCTCATGGACAGGATGGGCGTGCGCTTCATCCTGTGCCGGATGAGACGGGCAAAGGAGTTGGCGGCATCTACGATGTGGCGCATGCTCCTGTAGTTCTCGGTCACCTCGATGAACCTGGCTCCTGGCTCCTGCGTGAGCCTGAACATGTACTGCGAACTGGAGCCTCGGAACTCATAGATGTTCTGGTCATCATCGCCCACGGCTATCACCCTCATGTCCTCGTTGGCATCCATCAGAGCCTTTAGCAGGGCATACTCATCCTCTCCCATGTCCTGTGCCTCGTCGATGACCAGCACCAGCTTGCCTATCTTGCTGGGCTCCACCTCGCCCTGCCTGATGAGTTCGGCGGCCTTGCCTACCACATTGTCCATTTCCTCGGGGGTGCCGGTGCGTCCCAGGAGGTCGAAGCAATAGGAGTGGAAGGTCTTTATCTCCACAAAGTGGGCCGCGTTGCCAATAAGATTCATCAGCCGTTGCTTGAACTCGGTGGCGGCTGCGCGTGAGAAGGTGAGCATCAGCAGCTGTTCATGCTTCACATCCTCCAGGATGAGCAGGGAGGCCAGCTTGTGCACCAGCACGCGCGTCTTTCCGCTGCCAGGCCCGGCAGCTACCACGATGCAGCGTGACTCCTTGTCCGAGATGACCTCCATCTGCTTCTTGGACAGTTGCTCCATCAGTTGGCGGTACTTCCTGGGCGACAGGTTGCGCTGTATCTCCTCCAGCCTTTCTCCCTTGAAGTACTTGGCGATGAACTTGCGGTAGTCCATCTGGAAATAGTCGTGCACATACTGCAGCGCGGCATCATAGTCCCTTACCATCAGGTTGGCATATTCGCCCACGATGTGCACCTGCTGCATCTTCATCTTGTAGAAGTTGTCAAGCAGGCGGTAGTCCTCTTGCTTGTATCTGAGCTGGCTTCCCTTGATCCGGTGTATGTCCATGCGGTTGTATATCACCAGGAAGCCTCCTTCCAGCTTCAGCGCGTCTATCTTGTCCAGGTAGAGCAATGCCTCCTCCACATCCTCCAGCGTCGCGCTATCCGCGTCCTGGAAGAGTGACTGGGCACTCTGTCCCTCCATCTCTCTCAGCAACTCCACCACCGAGAACTGTATGCAGGTTCTTTCGGTGTCGCTTGTGGCTGTCTCGCTTACCTTCCCATACAGCCATTCCACGGCAAAGCGGCAGATGGCCAGCCTCTTCTCATATCGTGCGAGAGTCTGTTCCTGGCTGTGCTTCCTCTCGATGGACACGCCCTGTGTGCCCTCTCCATTCTTGCTGCAGCGCATGTATCCCTTGATGGCGAGGAAGTAGAGCAAGGTCTTCACGTCCTTTTCGCTTGCCGAGGAGATGCCGCTGCTGGTGGCCTCTTCGTTGATTTGCTTGTAGGTGGTGCATAGTGATTCGTCGGGCACATGACTTAGGATATACTGTTCCAGCCTGGCACAGCGTTCCAGGCGCAACCTGCTCTTGTGCTCTGTGGCATCCTTGTCCAGCAGGTAGGCCGACATGTCCTTGCTGTCGGCCAGGATGCCCTCCTGCTTCATGTGCTCCACGGCCGACACCACCTCTCTCTTGGTCAGCCCCAGGATGTCGGCCAGGTAGTCAATCCGCGACTCCGCCTGCTCCTCGTCGGCCGAGGTGTATTTCTTGGAGATGAGGGACTTGATGATTCTTGCCGCATTCTCGCTCTCCTTGCTGTCAAAGAAGCGCGAGGACTCCAGCCTCCTCCTGGCCTCGTCCATGTTCCTCACGGTGATGCCTGTGGCATACACATGGGGCACGTTGTCCCCTCGCTTGATGTAGCCAGCTTGTTCCAGTGCCGCCAGTGCCGTGCGCACTCTTGTCTCTATATCTGTTACAGAGTCGTCCCACTTAGCCTTCCGCGCTATCTCCAGTGCCGACTTGCAGAACCTCTCCCTGTCCTTGGTAAAGAATTTGATGGCCGTCCACACCTGATTGATTTCCTTCAGGCTCAGCTTCGTCTGGTTGAGCAGGATGAAGTGCTTGTCCAGGTCGTCATCCCCATATAGGACAACGCACTTCGCGCTCAGGTGCTGGTCTCGTCCTGCGCGTCCTGCCTCCTGCACATAATTCTCCAGGGAGTCAGATATGTCATAGTGGATCACCAGCCCCACATTATTCTTGTCCACCCCCATCCCGAAGGCCGATGTGGCCACGATGATGCGCACGCGGGGGTTGGTCATAAAGGCATTCTGGTTGGCAATCTTCTCATCGGAACTCATGCGCCCGTTGAATGGAAGGGCATGGAAGCCATCTCTGTTCAGTCGTGATGCCAGTTCGCGTGTGCGCTTGGTGCGTGACACATACACGATGGTGGGGCAGTCGCTGGCCGATACCAGTGCCCTGAGCTTGTCGTATTTGTCCTCCTCCGACTCGGTGTGTATTACCGAATAGTGGAGGTTGGTGCGCGAGGCAGAGGAGGCCAGGAGCGTGAGATTGAGGCCGAGGTTCTGCTTGAAGTAGTCACAGATGTCCTGTATGACCTTCTGCTTGGCGGTGGCCGTGAAGCAAGATACGGGTATGGGACTGATGTCCCCCTTCTGCTCCTGTAGCTTCTTGATGAAGTGTGCGATGTACATGTAGTCCACACGGAAGTCCTGTCCCCAGGCCGAGAAGCAATGTGCCTCGTCGATGACAAACCGCACCACATGCCTTGCCATGAGGATGCGCTCGATAGTCTTGGAGCGAAGCATCTCGGGTGCGATATACAGCAGGGACACAGCGCCGTCGCGCACCCGCTGTATGCTGTTGGCCCTTGTGATGGGGTCCAGCAGCCCATTGATGGTGGCCACCTCAGTAATGCCGCGCTCGGCCAGTTTGTCCACCTGGTCTTTCATCAGGGAGAGCAGGGGAGAGATGACCACCGTGAGGCCATGCGCAGCCTGCCCCTCTATCAGGGCTGGCAACTGGAACGTGAGCGACTTGCCGCCTCCTGTGGGGAAGATGGCAAGCAGCGATTTCCCCTCGATGGCAGCCTGGCAGGCTTGCTCCTGCAATGGCTCGCCCTCGTATGTGCGGAACTCGGTGTAGCCGAAGAACTTCTTGAGGTTGCGGTGTATGTCCAGTTTCTGGTCACAATAGGCACAGCCCTCCCTGCAAGGCGTTTCCCTCAGGAGAGCCATCACATGCTCGACGGCTGGAAATTGGTGAAGCACCCAGCCAGGGGTGGCCGAGTGATGGTCGGTGGTCTCTGTCAGAGCCAGGGCATAGGCCAGTTCGCAGGGATAACTCCTGGTCATCATGGCTATGTCGGCATGGGAGCAGACGAGCCCCTTGTAAACGTCCGTTATGAGTCTTGGCAAGTTCCTGACCCTGCCGCTTGCGTTCACCATGTCCAGGAAGCCCTGGAACTCAGGTTGGCTGGCCAGCAGTCCCGCATATATCTGCCTCTTCTCCAGGGGAAGTCCGGCCCACTTGTCAATCTCCTCTTGCAGTAGGTCCAGGTCTTTTTCGCAGTCATTCACGGGATTGTTGGCCTGTTCTGAGAGCAGTTTGTCATCCTTCGTCAGCCTGTGGCAGGAATGCTGGGGGAAGAGTAGAGGGGATATGTACAGGGTGTCCACCAGCGTCCATTGCCTTTGTCCATCGGGAAACAGGTACTTGGCATCGTGGTGAACAATGTTGTGCCCGCACAGATAGTCGCAGTCCTTGACAAAGTGGATGGCCTCTGTGAGCGAGGCGGAGTGGTAGATGCCCCTGTCATGGCGCAGGATGCCGATGTCGTGTATCCTGTGGTCATTCATGCTGACCTCGGTGTCGATGACGGCGTAGCGCAGGGAATTGAGGTCGGGGATTGGGGCGTTTTCCTCGACTTCCTCTATTCCCATAAGCCTTTTCCATATCGACGGCATAGTAGGTCAGTAGCGTGTCTTTAGCTTTGGTCTTGTCTCTTGTCGCCTGTAAAGGTAGGCAAATTGGCCGAGACGGGTATGGGTGGGACTCCCTTTTCTCACAGTCCCTTGAGCCATTCCTCCATCAGCTTGGGCCACTTGGATGCAGCCTCGGCCAGGTTGGCACGCAGGCCATAGCCGTGCTTGCCCTTCTCATATACGTGCAGTTCCACCGGCACCTTGTGGTCGCGCAGGGCATGGGAGATGACAAAGGCACTGTTGCCATAGGGGTCCTCCTCGGTCTGGAACACAAAGAAGGGGGGCGTGTGCTCCGTAATGGTCAGTTCGGGAGTGAGGGTGTGGTTCTCGCCCTCGTCCATGTAGGCCGGGTAGATGAGTGCCGCAAAGTCGGGGCGGGCCGATAGCGTGTCGATGTCGTCCGTGGCTGTGTAACTGGGAGTCTGGAATCGGGTTGCGGCCCTGGCGCTCAGGCTGGCTCCTGCCGAGAAGCCCATCACGCCCACCTGCTTGCCTGGATTCTCGGCCCTGGCCATGCGTATGGCACGCTGCACGTCCTGCAAGGCTCCGGCCCTGTTCTTGGGCACTCGGTAGCGAAGCACATAGGCCGTGTGGCCCAGTGCGTTGAGCCATTGTGCTATCTCAGTCCCCTCATGGTTCACAGCCAGGATGTTGTACCCGCCTCCGGGGCACACGATGATGACCTTCCCCTTGGGAGCGTTCACCACGGGAAACTTCTGCAGCGTGGGCACAGGCATCTGCTCGATGCGCAGGATGCCGTCCTGGCCCATGGTCTGCTTCATCTTCCCCTCCTTCAGAACCACCTCGGCGGGACGGTTCTTGGGCCAGATGTTCCTCTCGCTCTCCTGCGCCCACAGCGGGGCGGCCAGCATCAGGGCCGATGCCAGCATCATTGTCTTAGTCTTGTTCATAGATTCCGTATTGTCGTAGTCCTGTTCCATAATTTGTCCTATCTGGGTATCTCTATCACCTCCAGGTCCTTGAAGGTCCCGCTGTCGATGGTCAGGCGCACCAGCGTGCGCACCTGGTGCCAGCCCTGCAGCCCTGCCGCACCGGGGTTGATGTGCAGCAAGCCCAGCCTGGGGTCGCGCTGCACCTTCAGGATGTGGCTGTGCCCGCTGATGAAGAGTGAGGGAGGGTTGGCATAGAGTGTGCGGCGGATGTGCGCGTCATAGTGGCCAGGATAGCCGCCGATGTGCGTCATCAGCACGTCGGCTCCCTCGCAGGCGAAGCGCAGGTCGGCGGTGAAGGTGCGCCGCAGCTCCCCCCCGTCGGCATTGCCATATACCGCCCTCACGGGGCGGAACTCCTGCAGGCGCGTGATGAGCTCCATGCCCCCGATGTCGCCTGCGTGCCATATCTCGTCGCAGGGCTCCAGGTAGCGCAGGTAGCGGTCGTCCCAGTAGCCGTGTGTGTCACTTATGAGTCCTATCCTCTTCATGCTTGCGCAGTCTTATGACCAGGTACCACATCATCCCGCAGGCCGTGAAGAAACTGATGGCGTCGCTCACGGGCATGCTCATCCACACCCCGTCCAGTCCCCACCAGCGGGGCAGCAGGGCCAGCATGGGCACCAGGAAGAGCAGTTGGCGTGTGACGCTCAGGAAGATGCTCTTGGCCGCATGGCCTATGCTCTGGAAGAAGTTGCCCATCACCATCTGCGCTCCCACCAGCGGGAACATCGCCACGATGATGCGGTAGGCGCGCACAGCCTTTCCGGTCAGCTCCTCACCCGCCCCGAAGATGTGTATCACCTGTGTGGGCAGGAACTCGCCTATGAGTGTGGCCGAGAGCGTGACCAGCGTGGCCCAGGCTATGGTGAGCCGCAGCACGGCCCACACGCGCTGGTCTTTGCGCGCGCCCCAGTTGTAGCCCACGATGGGCTGCATGCCCTGCACCAGTCCCAGCACGATGGTCACAAAGAGGAACACCACGCGGTTCACAATGCCATAGGCCCCGATGGCCATGTCGCCGCCCATGTCCAGCAGGCGGCGGTTGATGATGAGCACCACCAGGCAAGCGCAGCAGTTCATCAGGAACGGGCTCATGCCTATGGCTATACACTGGCGCACGATGTCCATCCTGAGCCGGTAGATGCCATGGCGCAGGTGCAGCAGCTCGGTGGGGCGGCTGAACAGGCGAAGCTGTATGGCGAGGGCTATCACCTGCGACAGGATGGTGGCCCAGGCTGCTCCCTCGATGCCCCAGTGGAACACAAAGATGAAGAGGGGGTCCAGTACCACATTGGCCACGATGGCGATAAACGTGCAGTTCATGGCCAGCCGTGGGTGTCCCGCGCTGCGCAGGATGGCATTCAGCCCAAAGTAGCAGTGCGTCACCACATTGCCCAGCATGATGATGCGCATATAGTCGCGGGCATAGGGAAGGGTAGCCTCGCTGGCTCCGAAGAGGTACAGGATGCTGTCGAGAAACGGCCAGCACACGACGGTGAGTGCGATGCCCAGGATGATGTTGAGCGTGAGCGTGTTGCCCAGGATATTCTGTGCGGTCTCGTATTTGCCCTGTCCCAGGCGCACGCTGATGACGGTGCTTGCGCCCACGCCCACCATGGCTCCGAAGGCTGCGGCCAGGTTCATGAACGGGCTTGCCACGGCCATGCCGCTGATGCCTATGTCGCCCACGCCCTGGCCCACGAAGATGCTGTCCACGATGTTATATACCGACGAGGCCACCATCGCCACGATGGCGGGCAGGGCATAGCCGGCCAGCAGCCGCCCGATGGGCAGTTCGCCCAGCTCGGTGGGCACGTATTGCTTTACTTCCTGGCTCATTCTGTGAGTGTGAGAATCTTCAGGTGTGCGTCATTGTTGTCATTGTGCAGGCTCATGCGAAGCCGTCCCTGCAGGTCGCGGAAGAGCATCTGGTGCCCGCCGCCCACATAGAACGGTTTCTCGTCATGCACCCAGGGGCCGGCCACATTGCCCGACGCGCTCACCGCGCGTCCCACGGCATACACCCCGTCCACGAATGAGCTCCAGTAGCAGGAGAGCTGTCCTGTGCGCTCGTCACGCCACAGGAAGGGTGCATCGACCACCAGCTTGCGGTCCTCCTGGCGGCTGTTCCACTTGGAGTCGGCGGCTGTGAACAGGCGTATGGGCTCGCCCAGCCGCCCCTTCAGGTTCTTGCGCAGGCGCACGGCCCACGTCTCGCCCACCTCGTTCTGCACCTGTGCGCCGTTCCACTCCAGGCTGTACACCAGCCAGGGCTGCCCGTCGCTGTCGATGAAGAGGCTCCCGTCCAGGCACTGCTGTCCCTCGGGCGTGAGGCTTATGGGCTTTCCCTCCACCCAGGTGTCGCGGTACTTGTCGGTGGGCTTGCGTCCTCCGCGCAGCAGCGTGCAGAAGTTCACGCGCCCCTCCTGCTGGTTGGTGAGTGTCACTATGGTGTAGTAGTGCCCCTTGTAGCAATAGGTGTCGGGAGCCCACCAGTGGTCCACGCTCGCCTTCACGGTCTTCATCCAGCGGTTTTCGCCCAGATACACATAGCCCACCTCGCGCCACATCTCCAGGTCGCGGCTCTCGTATGCCTTGAGTGCGACCGCGTCCTCGGACCGCCCTGCGGTGATGAGGTAGTAGAGTCCCTGTGCGCGGTCAACGGTGATAAACGGGTCTCTCACGCGGATGCTCTCCTGCGGGATAGTGTATTCCTGTGCCATGGCACACAGGGTGGCAAGGGTCATTGCCAGGATGAGTGAAAGTGCTTTCTTCATAATGTGTTTACCTTGTGCTTGTTGAAAATCATGGTGCAAAGGTACGCATAAATGGTTGTATGCCGAAGTTTTCTTGGGCAGAAAGGCCAGGCTGGAAGCCAAAAAACGTCTGCCGTTGCCCCTTGTGCAATCCATCGGGCCCGCTTTTCGGGTGGAGTGTGGGGACGAGGGGCACCCCCTGGGAAAGAATGTGAAAAGTGGGGGAGAGTAGAGGAAAATCCACCTTTTGCAGATGCGGGCTAAACCCAAGGGCTGGAGTGGGGTCAGAGAAGCAGAGACAAGCAGAAAGAGTACTAACCCAAAAATATGATAAGAATGATGAAGAAAATGCTGATGATGATGGTTCTCAGCCTGTTGGCAGTAGCGCCAGTGTGCGCGCAGGATGAGGATGCGGGCGAGAGCCGCGAGGCCAAGCGTGCCGAGATGATACAGAAGTCGGGCGAGCGCATGGCCAAGAACTTCGGGCTGGAGGGGGCTGCCAGGGACAGTTTCCTGGCTGTATATACCCAGTACCAGACCGAGATGTTTGCCACCAACGTGCCCCGTGCGCGCAAGTCGGAAGGGCAGGCCAAGGACGATGAGGGCAAGAAGGAACTCACCGACGAGCAGGCCACCGAGCGCATTGAGGCCCAGTTTGAGCGCCAGGAGCAGCAGGCGCAGCAGATTCAGCAGCGTATGGCCATCCAAAGGCGCTATTATGCCCGTTTCCAGCAGATGCTCACGCCCGCCCAGATACTCAAGACGATGTTCCCACAGCGTCCCCGCCCTCAGGGCAATGGCCAGCAGCAGAGTGGTGGCCAGCGTCGTGGCGGGGGTGACAGACCTGGTGGGTTTGGCGGTTTTGGCGGCTTCGGCGGTCCTGGCGGCTTCTGATGCCCCTTGCCACCCACAGGTATGGCAAGCCCCCTCATGCCCTGCCGGGCGCGAGGGGGCTTGCTGTCTTGTAATCTCAACGGATAAAGTTCGTTCTTTGCTGAGGCTCCTTCCCGGGGCGCTTGGGTGCGGCGTCGGCATGCAGGCTCTTCAGCATCCAGGCCATGTTGCGTGCCAGCGTGCGCATGGTCTGCAGTCCCTCCTGGTCATGGGCGGTCTCGCCGGGGGCAGCCCCATAGGCTATGTTCCAGTACTGGCTGGTGACCTGCGGCATGTTCATCATCTGGAAGGCCATGTTCATCGTGGCAAATGAGGCCGATGCCCCACCACGGCGGCACACCGCCACGTTGGCGAATGGCTTGAACTCAAAGTGCTTGCCGTTGGCAAAGAGGGCACGCTGGATGACGGCCAGCAATGCGCCGTTGGGCTGCCCATAGTACACGGGAGAGCCAAACACAAAGCTATCGGCCCGCTCGGCGGCCTCGCACAGGCGGTTGCACACATCATCGTCAAAGGCGCATCGCCCCTCTCCCGCCTTGCGGCAGCCGCCACAGGCGATGCAGCCCCGCACGGGTCGGTTGCCCAGTTGCAGTATCTCCGTGTCTATACCCTCGGCATTGAGCGTGCGTGCCGCCTCGCTCAGTGCAATGAATGTGTTGCCCTCCCGGACAGGGCTTCCGTTTACCAGTAATACTCTCATCTTTCTCTTTCTTATAATTCTGGCAGATGTCCCGGGTGTGGGGTCTCTGCTCTCTGTCGGTTTCTATTTGTCTTGTGGTCAAGTCCGCCCTTCTTGCCGCGAGCGGTTCGTGCCGCTTCATCCGCATCTTGGCATCCTCGTGTGGCGGTCTCTTCCCGCAGCCCCTTTTCCACGCAGCGCGGTGCGATGGCCGATGCAGCGCGGTGCGATGGCTGATGCAGTGCGGTGCGATGGCCGATGCAGCGCGGTGCGATGGCCGATGCAGCGCGCTGCGTTTTTCAGTGCGGTGCTCCTCTGTGGTGAGGGGTGGGTAGATGCCCATCTTGAGCCTGGCCGTTATAGTCCTTGTGCGTGCATGTCATTGAACAGCCGTATGAGGGCACGTCCCATTGCCCATGCCAGGTTGACAGGCACCGCATTGCCTATCTGTTTGTACTGGGCCGATAGTGGGCCGGCAAACTCCCAGTTGTCGGGGAACGTCTGTATGCGTGCATATTCCCTTACAGTGAGCGGACGAGTTTCCGTCGGGTGGCATCGCTCGGTCTGTTTTTGTGCGGGAGCACAGGTGAGTGTGAGACTTGGCTCGTCCATTGATAGCCTTCTGGCCATGCCCGTCTTTCCACCGCCCAGATTGTAGCTGCCTGCAAATGAGAGAACGGCTGGCCGTGGCACTTTTGCCAGAAATGTGTCTTTGCTGGCTGGTGTCGGGATGCGGTGCCTCCAGCTCTATTCTTCCACCTTCCCCGTGAATGCCATGGGGTACCATCGCATGGCAAGGATGGTGACCAGCCAGCCCAGTGGGGCCGTGAGTGTGTCCAGCAGGAAGAACAGACGATAGCCGCACCAGTTGGCGAGCCAGCCGCTCAGGGCTGCGGGGGGGATAAGGCAAGTGGCCACCAGGGGAATGTAGAGCAGGTTGATGGTGTTGCGGTAGCGCGCCCCCGAGATGTACTGCACGGGCAGGCGGCAGGCATACAGCCCCAGGCCGAAGCAGAACTGTGCGAGGCAGGTGCAGGCACACACTGCCCACAGTGAGGTGGGCGGACTGAGCGTCATGTGCAGATAGGCCAGCGGCGACAGCCCCAGTGCGATGGCAAAGAACCAGAAGGAGCGGCGCAGGGAACTGCGCAGCAGCAGCCTGCGACCCAGCGTGAGCCCCAGGCAGAAGGCTATCACGCCCACCGTGCCCTGGGCAAAGCCTATCTCCTGTATGCTGCAGGCCAGTCCGCCTCGCGTGCGCGTATCATATAGATATATCACGCGCGTGAAGAACATCAGGCTCTGTGGCAGCAGCAGGGCAAACAGCGAGATGACGGGTGCCAGCCAGCCTGGCTTCTGGCGTATGCGGTCGATGATGTGTATCTCGGCCTTTACCGACCCGCTCACGGTGTGGCTTGCGCTGCGGTTGCCCACAATGGGGGAGCGCAGGGCCAGCAGGTGGTACAGGGCAAAGAGCGCGAAGCCGCCAGCCAGCAGGTAGCATCCCGTGGACCACGCGTGCAGGATGTGGCGATAATAGACCTGCAGGCTGCCCACCACGATGATGAGCATGCCGTAGGTGAGCACCACGGCCATCTGCGAGAAGAATATCTTGGGAGTGGTGAACACACGCTGCAGGGGTGGCCTGAGCATGCGCTCGTAGTACATGCGGGCTGTGAGCTCGTGCCATGAGCACAGCAGGCTGGTGAGCATCAGCGAGGCGAAGAGTGCCCCCTGCCCGTAGGGGAAACTCAGTGCCACCAGCACCAGGGACAGGAAGATGAGCGCCTCTATCCAGTGGATGGTGTGGCGGAAGTGCCCCCGCCGCCTTATCCATGAGCGCACAAAGGACTTCAGTGTCCAGGGCAGGAAGAGCAACGCGGCATACAGGGTGGCCCAGGCGGGCGATGTCTCGCATTGCAGGAACATGAGCAGAGCCACAAAGGTCACCATGGCCGAGGGAATCTCCTCCGCTCCGAAGAGGGTGGGTACCCACATCCATGGTGACCTCGTGCTCATGTCTTGCCAGGGAGGGTTAGTAACTGCGGGCTATCAGCACGCGTGCCACGGCAGGCTTGCCTGTCACCATGTCCACGCCCGGTGTCTGCTCTATGCCGAATGGCACGCAGCGTATGGTGGCCTGCGTCTCCTCCTTGATGCGTGCCTCGGTCTCGGCAGTGCCGTCCCAGTGGCACAGGAAGAATCCGCCGTCCTTCACACGCTCCTTGAACTCCTCGTAGTTCTCGCACTCGTAGATGTGCGTGTCGCGGAACTTCTTGGCCTTCTCGAATATGTTCTGCTGGATGTCGTCGAGCAGCTGCTTCACATGCTCCACGATGCCCTCCACGGGGAGGTTCTCCTTCTCCAGCGTGTCGCGGCGCATCACTTCCACCACGCCCTTCTCCAGGTCTCTTGCGCCCAGCACGATGCGCACGGGTACTCCGCGCAGCTCGTAGTCGGCAAACTTGAATCCGGGGCGCTTGTTGTCGCTGTTGTCGTACTTCACGCTCACGCCCAGCTTGCGCAGTCCCTCGCTTATCTCCTCGGCCTTGCTGTCCAGGGCCTCGGTCTGGCCAGGCTTGCCGATGGGGATGATGACCACCTGTATGGGAGCCAGTGCGGGAGGCAGCACCAGGCCGTTGTCGTCAGAGTGTGTCATGATGAGCGCGCCCATCAGGCGTGTGCTCACACCCCAGCTGGTGGCCCAGGCATACTCGGGCTTGTTCTCCTTGTTGAGGAACTGCACGTCGAATGCCTTGCCGAAGTTTTGTCCCAGGAAGTGGCTGGTGCCGCTCTGCAGAGCCTTGCCGTCCTGCATCATGGCCTCGATGGTGTAGGTGTCCAGCGCGCCCGCAAAGCGCTCGGTCTCGCTCTTCACGCCCTGAATCACGGGCACGGCCATGTACTGCTCGGCAAAGTTGGCATATATCTTGAGCATCTGCTGCGCGCGCTTCTCGGCCTCCTCGCGTGTGGCGTGGGCAGTGTGCCCCTCCTGCCACAGGAACTCGCTGGTGCGCAGGAACAGGCGTGTGCGCATCTCCCAGCGCATCACGTTGCACCACTGGTTGACCAGCAGGGGGAGGTCACGGTAGGAATGTATCCAGTTCTTGAAGGTATTCCATATAATGGTCTCCGAGGTGGGGCGTATGATGAGCTCTTCCTCCAGCCGGGCCGCAGGGTCCACCACCACACCATCGTGTGTCTCGTTGGCCTTCAGGCGATAGTGTGTCACCACCGCACATTCCTTGGCGAAGCCCTCCACATGCTCGGCCTCCTTGGAGAGGAAACTCTTGGGGATGAGCAGGGGGAAGTAGGCATTCTGCACGCCTGTCTGCTTGAACATGTCGTCCAGCGTGCGCTGCATCTTCTCCCAGATGGCGTAGCCGTAGGGCTTGATGACCATGCAGCCGCGCACGTCGGCCTGCTCTGCCAGGTCGGCCTTCACCACCAGTTCGTTGTACCACTTGCTATAGTCCTCGCTCCTTTTGGTGAGGAATTCCAGTTCTTTTGCCATTATGTTGTGTCTGTTATGTTGAATCTTAAAAGGGGGCATCCTGTAGGGATGTGCTCTCAAAACGTCTGCAAATTTACTAAAAAAAGCCTAAAGGATGGAGCAGAGCCGCGAAAAATGGCTATCTTTGCCCTGAATTAGAAACCTTAATATTGGATAATCTCAACAAATCAAAGCAATGAAAGGTAAGAAGATTACTGTGATGGCACTGTGCATGGGCATGGTGCTTACGGGCTGCGGCTCAATGTCCAACAAGGCCAAGGGTGGCCTGATAGGCACAGCTGCGGGCGGTGCTGCCGGCACTGGTCTGGGTGCTGCTATCGGTGCGCTGGTCAACGGTAAGAAGGGCGCCAAGATAGGTGCTGCCATAGGTGCGGGCGTAGGTGTGGCTGGAGGCGCCACCGCAGGTGCGCTCATCGGCAAGAAGATGGACAAGGCTGCCGCTGCCGCTGCCGCCGTGGCCAATGCCGATGTGGAGAAGACCAAGGACGCCAATGGCCTGGACGCTGTGAAGGTGACCTTTGACAATGGCATCCTCTTCAATGTGGGCAAGTCCACCCTGCAGGCAGGGGCGCAGAAGTCCCTCAGCCAGTTTGCCGCCAATGTGCTGAACGTATATACCGACTGTGACGTGGCCATCATGGGCTTCGCCAGCAGCGATGGCTCTGATGCCACCAACCTGACCCTGAGCCAGGCCCGTGCCAATGCCGTGAAGTCCTATCTGACAGGCACCTGCGGCGTGAGCGGAAGCCAGATTAAGAGTGCCGTGGGCTATGGCGAGGATCCCCAGTACCTGGTGTACGATGCCAATGGCAAGGAAGACCGCAATGCCAGCCGCCGCGTGGAGGTGTACCTGTATGCCAGCGAGGCCATGATCAAGGCTGCCAACGCAGGTTCTCTGCAGTAAGCTTGCGATGAGTCTGCTCAAGAGAATACAGAAGATAATGCGATGGATTGTGCTCCTGTTCTTCGGGAGCACAATCCTTGCTGTATTAGTCTATAAGTGGGTGCCGGTGTATGTGACCCCGCTCATGATTATACGCTGTGCGCAGCAGGTGAGCCGTGGCGAGCGCATACGCCTCAAGCACCACTGGGTGCCGCTCGACTCAATGTCTATCTACATGCCCGTGGCTGTGATGGCCAGTGAGGACCAGCGCTTCCTGGACCACCATGGCTTTGACTTCAAGGAGATTGGCAATGCCCTGCAGGAGCGGGCAAGCGGCAAGCGTCATCGCGGTGGCAGCACCATCAGCCAGCAGACGGCCAAGAACGTGTTTCTGTGGCCCCGGAGCTCATGGGTGCGCAAGGGTTTTGAGGCTTACTTCACCCTCCTTATAGAGACCGTGTGGGGCAAGGAGCGCATCATGGAGGTCTATCTCAACTCCATTGAGATGGGCGACGGCATCTATGGAGCCGAGGCCGTGGCGCAGCAGCACTTCTCCCGCACTGCCCTGGAGCTCACCCGCCCCAACTGCGCGCTCATAGCCGCCACTTTGCCCAATCCGCTCAAGTTCAGCAGCAAGTCGCCCTCGGCCTACATGCTTCGCCGCCAGACGGCAATCATGAGACAGATGAGGTACATCGATGTGTTTCCTCAAAAAGAATGAGCGAAAATATCACTTTTTGTCATCTGTAGTTTGCAATTAGCCCAAAAACGAGTACCTTTGCACGTGCAAAATAATCCTTTTTGGGTATGCTTGAGACCTTCTTTCACACACATCAGTTCCTGGTGGAGCACACCGACGCGCCGGTGCGCAGAAACCTGATGGGTGAGGTGGACTGGGACAATCGCCTGATAGGCATCAAGGGAAGCCGAGGGGTGGGCAAGACCACCTTCCTGCTCCAGTACGCAAAGGAGAACTTCGGGTCGCGCAACCGCAAGTGCCTTTACGTCAACATGAACAACTTCTACTTTCAGGGACACACACTCTTCCAGTTTGCCTCGGAGTTTGCACACGAGGGAGGCCAGGTACTGCTCATCGACCAAGTGTTCAAGCATCGCGACTGGAGCCATGAGCTCAGGCTGATACACGACAAGTTGCCACAGCTGAAGGTGGTGTTCACCGGCAGCAGCGTGATGAGGCTCAAGGAGGAGAACGTGGAACTCAACGGACTGGTGAGCAGCTACAACCTGCGCGGCTTCTCCTTCCGTGAGTATCTCAATCTCATGACAGGCAGCACCTTCCGCTCCTACACCATGGGGGAGATAGAGAACAGGCATGAGCATATCGTGAGGAAGGTGCTCGACAAGGTCAATCCCATAGAGTACTTCCAGGGTTACCTGCATCACGGGTACTACCCCTTCTTCCTGGAGAACACCTATTTCAGCGAGAACCTGCTCAAGACCATCAACATGATGATAGAGGTTGACATCCTTTTCATCAAGCAGATTGACCTGAAGTATCTCGACAAGATCAAGCAACTATACTACCTGCTTGCCACTGGCGGCTCGGGGATGCCCAACGTGAGCCAGCTTGCAGCCGACATGCACACCAGCCGCGCCACGGTGGTCAACTACATGAAGTACCTGACCGACGCGCGCATGCTCAACATGATGTACCGCCTGGGCGACGAGTACCCCAGGAAACCGTCGGGCATCATGCTGCACAACACCAACCTGCTCTATGCCATGGCCTACCATGGGCTGGACAGGCAGACTCTGATGGACACCTTCTTCCAGAATGCCCTGTGGGGCAGGCACCAGGTGAACCTGGGTGACCGCAGCTGCTCATTTATCGTGGACGGGACACGCAAGTTCCGCATCTGCCTTGAGGCCCCGCACCGCAAGATGCCCGAGGTGACCTATGCGGTGGCCGACCCCCAGGCCGACCCCATCAAGGACATACCCCTGTGGCTCTATGGCTTCCTGTACTGACGGGGAGCCTGGGGACACTAATATGTATAAAGTATATAAGGACAAACGTTTTATATAAAACACAATCAAAATGGCAAAAGAAAAGAAATTTGTGACATGGGACGGTAATACCTGTGCAGGACATGTGGCCTACATGTTCAGCGAGGTGGCCGCCATCTATCCCATCACTCCCTCGTCTCCCATGGCGGAGCATGTGGACGAGTGGGCTGCCCAGGGGCGCAAGAACCTCTTCGGCGACACCGTGCTGGTGCAGGAGATGCAGTCAGAGGCTGGCGCTGCAGGCGCCGTGCACGGCTCATTGCAGGCCGGTGCACTCACCTCCACATTCACTGCCAGCCAGGGCTTGCTGCTGATGATTCCCAACATGTACAAGATTGCCGGTGAGCTGCTTCCCAGCGTCTTCCATGTGTCGGCCCGTACCGTGGCCACTCACTCCCTGTGTATCTTTGGTGACCACAGCGATGTGATGGCTTGCCGCCAGACTGGTTTCGCCATGCTGTGCGAGGGCTCTGTGCAGGAAGTCATGGACCTGAGTGCTGTGGCTCACCTGGCTGCCATCGAGGGACGTGTGCCATTCATCAACTTCTTCGACGGCTTCCGCACCTCGCATGAGTACCAGAAGGTGGAACTGCTGGAGGAGGACGATGTGCGTGACCTGGTGGACCAGAAGGCTGTGAGCGAGTTCCGCGCACGCGCACTCTCGCCCGAGCATCCCCAGGCAAAGGGCATGGCCGAGAATCCCGAGACCTTCTTCGCACACCGCGAGTCCTGCAACCGCTACTACGATGCCATCCCCGGCATCGTGGAGAAGTACATGGCTGCCATCTCGGAGCGCACCGGCCGCAAGTATGAGCTCTTCTCATACTATGGTGCCGAGGATGCCGAGGATGTGATTATCCTGATGGGCTCTGCCACCGAGGCTGCCCGCGAGGCTATCGACTATGCCAACGCGCATGGCAAGAAGTATGGCATGGTGAGCGTGCATCTGTATCGCCCCTTCTCGGTGAAGCACCTCCTGAAGGCTGTGCCCCAGAGCTGCAAGCGCATCGCTGTGCTCGACCGTACCAAGGAGCCCGGCAGCAATGGAGAGCCTCTGTTGCTTGATGTCAAGGACGCATTCTATGGCGTGGAGAACGCTCCCGTGATAGTGGGTGGCCGCTACGGACTTGGTTCGGCCGACGTGACGCCTGCCATGATCCTGGGCGTGTATGAGAACCTGGAGCTGCCTCAGCCCAAGGACCACTTCACCATCGGCATCGTGGACGACCTCACCTTCACCTCTCTGCCTCAGAAGGAAGAGATGGCTCTGGGAGGCAAGGGCGTGTTCGAGGCCAAGTTCTTCGGCCTGGGCGCCGACGGTACCGTGGGCGCCAACAAGAATTCGGTGAAGATCATCGGTGACAACACCGACAAGTACTGCCAGGCATACTTCTCTTATGACTCCAAGAAGTCGGGCGGATTCACCTGCTCGCACCTGCGTTTCGGTGACAACCCCATCCGCTCTACCTACCAGATTAAGACCCCCAACTTCGTGGCATGCCATGTGCAGGCTTACCTGCACATGTACGATGTGACACGCGGCCTGCAGCAGAACGGCCTGTTCCTGCTCAACACCATCTTTGAGGGTGAGGAGCTGGTGAACTTCATCCCCAACAACGTGAAGAAGTACTTCGCCGAGAAGAACATCACCGTATATTACATCAACGCTACCAAGATAGCACAGGAGATAGGGCTGGGCAACCGCACCAACACCATCCTGCAGTCGGCTTTCTTCCGCATCACCGAGGTCATCCCCGTGGATCTGGCCGTGGAGCAGATGAAGAAGGCCATCGTGAAGTCGTATGGCAAGAAGGGCGAGGATGTGGTCAACATGAACTACGCTGCCGTGGACCGTGGCGGCGAGTACAAGCAGCTGGCCGTGGATCCCGCGTGGGCCAACCTGCCTGCTGATGAGAAGGTGACCTATGACGAGCCTGAGTATATCACCAACCTGGTGCGTCCTATCAACGCACAGCTGGGTGCCGACCTGCCTGTGTCGGCCTACAAGGGCATCGAGGATGGAGCCTGGGAGCAGGGGACAGCCGCCTACGAGAAGCGTGGCGTGGCTGGATTCGTTCCCGTGTGGAACCCCGACAACTGTATCCAGTGTAACAAGTGTGCCTTCGTTTGTCCTCACTCTTGCATCCGTCCCTTCGTGATGAATGATGAGGAGGTGGCTGGATTCCAGGGCAAGACCATCGACATGAAGGCTCCCGCTGCCATGAAGGGCATGCACTTTGTGATGCAGGTGAGCGTGAAGGACTGCCTGGGCTGCGGCAACTGTGCCGACATCTGTCCCGGTAATCCCAAGCTGGGCGGTCCTGCCCTCAAGATGGTTGCCTACGACGACTCATCCGAGGCCACCGCACAGGAGGCTGCCAACTGGGAGTACTGCGTCAAGCATGTGACCAGCAAGCAGGACTTGGTGGACATCAAGCAGAGCCCCAAGAACAGCCAGTTTGCCACACCGCTGTTTGAGTTCAGCGGCGCATGCTCGGGCTGTGGCGAGACTCCCTATGTGAAGCTCATCGCACAGCTCTTCGGTGACCGTGAGATGGTGGCCAACGCTACGGGTTGCTCCAGCATCTACTCTGGCTCTATTCCCAGCACACCTTACACCAAGAATGCCAAGGGGCAGGGTCCCGCATGGAGCAACTCCCTGTTTGAGGACTTCTGCGAGTATGGCCTGGGCATGGTGCTTGCCACCAAGAAGATGAAGAAGCGCATCACCATGCTGCTCCAGGAAATCATCGCTGGCGACAAGGCAAGTGCCGAGTACAAGGCCGCAGCCCAGAACTGGATTGACCAGCAGAATGATGCCGAGGGCTCAAAGGCTGCCGCTGCTGCCCTGAAGCCCTTCATCGCCGAGGGTGCTGCCGCAGGTTGTCCTGTGTGTGCCCAGCTCAAGGAACTTGACCATTACCTGGTGAAGCGCAGCCAGTGGATTATCGGTGGCGACGGTGCCTCTTATGACATCGGCTACGGTGGTCTCGACCATGTGATTGGAAGTGGCGAGGATGTCAACATCTTCGTGATTGACACCGAGGTTTACTCCAACACGGGCGGCCAGGCATCCAAGGCTACTCCCATCGGCGCCATTGCGCAGTTTGCCGCCAACGGCAAGCGTGTGGGCAAGAAGGACCTGGGCCTGATGCAGGCTACTTATGGCAACGTGTATGTGGCACAGGTGGCCATGGGCGCCGACCAGAGCCAGTGCCTCAAGGCATTCCGCGAGGCCGAGGCTTGGCACGGACCCTCACTCGTCATCGGCTATGCTCCCTGTATCAACCACGGCCTGAAGGCCAAGGGTGGCATGGGCAAGAGCCAGGCCGAGGAGGCCAAGGCTGTGGAGTGCGGTTACTGGCACTTGTGGCGCAACAACCCCGCCCTGGCTGCCGAGGGCAAGAACCCCTTCCAGCTTGACAGCAAGGAGCCCGACTGGGATAAGTTCCAGAGCTTCCTCGAGGGTGAGGTGCGTTTCCTCTCTCTGAAGAAGGCCGCTCCTGCCGAGGCACAGGAACTGTATGATGCTTGTAAGGAGGCCGCCAAGCGCCGTTACAAGACCTACATCCGCAAGACTCAGGAGGACTGGTCGCTCGACTAAATCCTTCCTCGCGCTTAGGACAAGCACAGGTTGCCACCACCAGGTGGCAGCCCACCGATAATCAAGGAAGCATCCAGGGATGGCGAGAGCCGCCTGGGTGCTTCCTCTTTTTTCTTTGCTTGCCCGCAGACTCTTCTGGCCTCTTGCGCAATAGGAGCAGGGGGGCAGGATGGGGGGCTGTATAGCCGTGTTGGCATTTGGCAAGTATGTTCTGGCAACAAAATGAGGTGGAAAACGTAAATTAGTGGCAAATGGGGGGGGGGTATTTTATATAGTTTATGCCTAACTTTGCACTTGCTTGTGAACTTGTCATAGAGGAGATAAGCATTAGAGAGGATACAAATAATCAAGATACAAATGAAAACGAGGAAGAATGAACCCGGCTGTTTGCAGCCAGGCGGAAGATGTGTAGCATGGCGCATGCTGCTGGCAGTAATGTTGCTTGTCGCTGGGGTGGCAAACGCTTTTGCCAGCGATGAGGTGCATGCTGTGATTAATGGTGTGCCCTATGTGCTCTATCCCGACCCTGGGACGGCCAACTTCGATTATGATTATGATGGCGAGTGCGGAAAGAACATGCTTTTCGTGCGATACGTGTCATGTTACGTGAACGGAAAGCCTGTGAAATTCGATGCCGGCAACGAGGTGACCGAACTTGGCAGTTATCCTAAATTCCGCAATGTGGAAAGCGTGACAATAGGCGATGGCATAGAGAAGATCGCTAGCTCTGTTTTTGCTTACTGGGAAGGGCTGAAATCAGTGTCGTTCAAATCGTCCGACTTGAAGACAATTGGAGAAAGTGCTTTCGAAAAATGCGAGTATTTGCAGAAGGTGCTTTACTATGGCGAGGACACCACCAGTGAGCCGCTCACCTTTGGCTCCCAGTGTTTTCTGGGCTGCACCAGCCTCACCACTGTGACAGTGCCCAGCAACCGCCCTTATGCGTTCTCTGGGACAAAGCAGTTCTACGGCTGCACCAGTCTGACAAGTTTCAGCTTGCCCAAGGGGTTGCAGAAGAACTCTGATGGCTTGATGCTGCCCAGCGGCATGTTTGGCAACTGCTCCAATCTCGCTGATTTGGCGATATCCGACCATGTCAGCCAGGCAGAAATGGCTGCCGATGCTTTCCAGGTGAGCCAGCTCACCACCTTCTCCATGCCCTTCAGCGTGACCTACGATGCCACAGCCATCAACGGCGATTCCGTGTCCGTGAGCGACAAGGCACTCAATGTGCGCATCAATCTGAAAGACAACACGGCACAGCTCCTCGGCGCTTCCGACCCCGAGAGCGGCATATTCTATGTGCCCGATGCGTTCACCATCGTCGATGACTATAAGGCTATGGGCTTGCCCACATCATGCCGCCTCACCGGACTGGGCGACAACTGCCTGCGCACCAATATGGCCAACTCCATAGTGATGCCTAAGTCGATGCCCATAAAGGGGTGCTTCGGAATAACCGAGGCACGAAATAATGCCACACAGGCACCCTTGGCAAAGAACTGCTTCAACCCAGGTGTCAAGGAAGGATGGACGGACCCATATGCCAAGGAGCCCATACTCGCCACGATATTTTTCTACACTGAGGACGGCACGCACTTCATGTATCGTCAGTGGTTCGAACACAAATATCCACAATGCGACCTGAGATACGCTGATGACGGCAACGGCAACTATGGGTGGGAGACAAAAACGCAGCAGATAGAGAATGTCGTTGTCCCGCATGCCATATATCTCTCCAACCTGCCTCTCGACTACTGGGAAAAGACTGACGAGTGGCCCATGAATCAAATCAATCCGTTGCTGAACGATATTGATGATGGCTGCTACGACAATAACCTTTACGTCAAAAACATCAAGTTTGTTGATTCTGATGATGAAATGTACAATCTCACCATTGGCAAAGCGTTTAACAATTGTCCAGGGCTGACAGAGGTGATATTACCCAGACGTGTGAATGGCGTGAGTGGATTCAACAACTGCGACAACTTGAAGAAGGTTACAATACTGAAATTCAATAAAGAGCTGACTGTTGGTTTCGATGCCTTCAAGGCATGCCAGAACCTTGAGGAACTCTCCATAAAGCGACCTTTGGAGTTGTCCGACTGTGCTTTCATCGATTGTCCGAGCATCAAAGAGTTCCACGCAGAGGCTGGCGTCACCTCCATCGGCATACACGCATTCAAGAACTGCACAAGTCTGCGCAGCATAAAGATCGAGAACACCTTGGGATACACAGGATTCACATTGGACAAAATAAATGGTGGCGCATTCGAGAACAGCCCGAACCTCACCGAGGCGGAGTTCGTCCTGCCCGTAAACACCGTGTGCAAGAATGCGTTTGCAAACTGCCCCAATCTGGCTACACTTCGATTCAATCAGCATGTGGGCAAGATTGAAGCCAATTTCATGGATTCAAACGTTGGCATAAAGACCCTCTACTTCGGCCAAGACATCACCATCATAGGCGAAAGGGCCTTTGCCGAATGCCCCAATCTGAGCAGTGTCACCTTCGCCGGTGCTGTGGGCACTGTGGGCGACAAGGCCTTTTACAAAGAGAGCACTCTTTCCTCGGTCAGCTTCGGCTCCACTCTCGACCTGATTGGCCAAAACGCTTTCTCCAACTGCAAGGCTCTTACCGACCTCACCTTCGGTGGAGCTGTCGGCAAAGTGGGCTTCCGAGCATTCGAGAGATGTGAGGGCCTGACGAGCCTCACGCTGGCGATGAATACCGACAAGGAGGCTGAGCTGGACCAATATGCGTTCAACGCATGCTCCAACCTTCGCTATGTCATACTGAGGGACTGCAGGAAAATCGGTGGCGTGGCCTTCTGGCAATGCGGAAAACTCGTGTCGGCACAGTTGGGCGACAGTCTCACTTCGCTTGGCGATGATGCGTTCAGCGCCGCTCCCGTGGCGAGCCTCGTGTTGCCCAAGAGTCTGACAACGATAGAAGGCTATTTGGGCGGAGCGATGAAGGCCGTGGTGCTGCTGAGCAACCAGCTTGACTCAGCCAGCATCGGCTACCTCAACCGGTCGCTGGCAGACGGTGCAAAGGTGTACTGCCCAGGCGAGAATTTCAGTGATTACAAGAATAAATATGCTGCTGGACTGACCAAGGCTACACTCGTGCCGATGGCTGGATACAAATACTGCAATGTGAAAAAGGAAGACGCCCGCCTTGTAAGCTGCTTCTATAATAAATCGGTTGACTACGTTGACTGCTATAATGTGAAGAACTTCTATGGGCCGAAAAGCTTGACGGAAAACAGCTGTGTGATGTGGGTCGCTGATTTGAAAACAATGGAAGAAAGATGGACACGATATCCATTCATAGCCGAACTTGGTGATGACCCAAGCCGTCTGATGGTGTTTGCTAAATCAGTGACCTACGATTTGGCTTCCGTAAACCACCAACGATGGTTGTATGGTGTGAGCGACACTGACGAAGGCTATTATGAGGTGGGTGACTACATACTGCAGAGCGACAATAAGTTCCACCGCGTGGGCAAGGCTGATACCTTCAAAAAGATGCCCAATACGGCCTACATCCCCAAGGCCGAGATGGACAGTAAAGATGCACTGTCGGCACCATTGCGCCTGGACATCGTGGAGGAGGACCCCACTGGCATAGACACCCTTCCTGCCAATGACGGTACCGACACCGAGGGTCTCCCGATGTACAACCTTGCAGGCCAGCGTATCACGGCACCTGCCAAGGGACAGATATACATCCAGGGGGGAACGAAGTACATGAAGAAATAACTAATAATGCAACGTAACATCATGGCAAAGAAAACGTACACACGCCCTTCTGTCACCACATTCCAGGTGGATGGCTCCATGCTAATGGAGCCATCTATAGGGAAGAGTGAGGAGGAGGCCTGGGAGGATGCCTGTGCTCCTGCTCTCAGAGACTTCTCTGATGACACGGATGAGAAGGGTGACTCCAAGTGGGGCTGGTGACCCAGAGCATCCACACTGGAACTGGCACGCCTGAGAGGCGTGCATCCTGACTTGAGCGTCCGCGAGAGCGACGTACCCAGGGGAAGGCCGCAGAAAATGCCGCCTGCCCCCCCCCCTGAGTATGCTCCTTCTCGCGGACGCATTCTTGTTTGTACACTACCATGGGGGATGGCCCTGCCTTCTCTCCGTCTGTTAGGAGACGAAACTGCGTAACGGATGGGGAGGCGGCTTGGGAACTTCTGGGATAGCGGTAATCATTCGGCCCTCCCCCCCCCTCAGGCCACATATCCCCATGGGAGAGCATCGTGCCAGAGGGACGATGTCTGCATCATCCCATTGTACCCCCAAGCCACAGGCCGTGCCGCAGGACATAGATTGAGTGGGGCTGGCCAGGAGTGTTGCGCTCGCGAGCCATGCGGCTGCCCTTTTCGTTCAGCCTGGGCTGGACGATAGTTTCAGTTGTATTAAACTGCAAGGTAAGCACACTCCTAAGACCGTTCAGCCCAGGCTGGACGAATAGGGAAGCCCTGTGCCTTGCCTCGCATGGCACTTTGCTCGATGCAAGTGAGTGTGCTTCCCGGCCGCGCGATGCCGTTTGTGATGCGGTCATAGCATAGCGCATACGCATGCGACTGCCTGGCAGGCAGGGGAGGGCGAGGGGCATAATACGCGGGGGGGAAGCGGATTTGGGACGGCGTGTGACTGCTTGTGGGGGAAAAAGCCGTAACTTTGCGACCGCAAATTTTCATGTGAGCGGGAGTCCGCTTTCCATCTTTCAGAGAACATGCCGGCTTGGGAGCCGAAACGGTTCTTCTTACTCTTATACTGACGAAATATGATTTCTGCATTTGAGCGAGGTGCGCAGCGACGCACCGAACTTCTTCTGGGCAACCGGGCCCTGGACAGGATAATGCAGGCCAGGGTGCTTATCTTTGGTCTGGGTGGTGTGGGCTCATGGTGTGCCGAGTGCCTGGTGCGCAGTGGCGTGCGCAGGATTACCATTGTGGATTCTGACCGCGTGTGTGTGACCAACTGCAACCGCCAGCTGATGGCCACATCCAAGACGGTGGGGCAGGTGAAGGTGGAGGCCCTGCGTGCGCGGTTGCTGGAGATTAACCCCAATGCAGAGATAGAGGCCCTGCAGAGAATATATGAGGAGGAGTCGGCCGAGTCGTTCCACATGGAGGACTATGACTTCATCATCGACGCGATAGACTCACTCCGCGAGAAGGCTCACCTGATACTGCGCGCCACCAGCCTGCCACGCCACATCACATTCATCTCCTCGATGGGCGCGGCTCTCAGGATAGACCCCTTCAAGGTGAGGAAGGCCGAGTTCTGGAAGGTAAAGGGCGACCCGCTGGCACGTGCCCTAAGGGCGAAGTTCAAGAGGCAGAGCACCTTCCCCGCGCGCAAGTTCTACTGCGTATATAGCGAGGAGCAACCGATGCGCAACCGTGGTGTGAACCACGCCTGTGGCACGGGAGGGTGCCTGTGCCCCAAGGCAAAGTTGCTGAGTGGGGTGCGTGGCACGGACACGGCCAGGTATGATGCTCCGGGCGACCAGCGTCTGGTGGAGCATGAGTGGTGTACATCTAAGGCTCAAATCAATGGCTCGCTGTGCCATGTCACGGCCATCTTTGGCATGTCCATGGCAGGTATGGTGCTTGATGCCATCGTGGCCAGGAGCGAGGAGGCCGAATGAATGTGGTGCAGGGAAAATGGGCTCCCCTATTCTGTCTCGAGGCTTGCACCCTCCTTGTCGATGCGCCAGAATGAGATATCCCTCTCCTGGCAGAAGGGTTCCATGCGCCAGGCCGACTGAAAGCCACTCATCGTAAAGTGCATGGGGGCAAAGATGCCCACCCCGAAACGGCTGACAAACTGACGTGCCCCCAGGGTGTAGCCATTGCCAATGCGTGCATCCACAGGAAACATCACAAGGTGGAAATAGCTGGCCACCTTGCGGATGTCCTTGAGTTCGCCCAGGAAGCGTTTCTCTTCCGCAAGCGGGTTTATCCCTTCCTGTTCCTGGCTGACAATAGTATCGGGCGTGTCCTCGCCCGAGAGGAACCGAGCATACCAGTTGCACAGGTCCCCGGCGTGGAAGAGGCGTCGCCCGTCCGTGTCCACTATCCAGCTTACTCCACTATCGTTGCTGCCAGTGGCAGTTACCCGCACATTCTCATCTTGCCACACAGAGCCCTTGACCATCCACACGTCGGCATCATCCCTTGATGCCCTGTGGTGCCTGAGGATGTCCTTGGATAGGATATAGGTAATGCTCATGCCCTGGCTCCTCCAGGTGAAGATGTCCCTGCTGAAGTGGTCGGGGTGGAAGTGGCTGGCGAGGACGTAGATGTGCTTGTGCTTGCTTCTCTGGATAATCTCCGGCAGGACACCAGAGGGATCCAGCCAATAGTCGAAGATAAGCAGGCATGCCTCTGTCTCCAGCGAGAAACAACTGTGGAATATATAGGTCAGGGTTGCCATTGCGTCATTCGCCTTGCTTTTGTTTTCGGAGTGCAATCATGGCAGAGTGGGCCCGTGCGTTGGCTTCCGTCAGGGGGCGGTATTTGTGAAACGGAACAAGTTTGACCTCAATGGAGCGATGCTTTTCCCGCAATCTGATACATTCGAGGATAAGGTCGGAGTTGGCCGACTTCCCACTGGGCCTGCGGTCGTAATTCTGCTGGATGTACGACACATTCGTCAGGAATATGATGTCGGAACCTTCGGGCATGACCTGCATGGCATGAATCATGACGGTGAGAATCATCCTGAATTCTGTGGTGTGCTTCTCTGAGGTCACGTGGGTCTCGATGGTTTCCCCGTCAAGCAGCATGATGTATGCGCCTCCGCTGCATCGGTCTTCGTGCCCATAGTCACATGAGCCCGACACCCACACATAGTAGGTGCCGGGGGTCATGCGTAGTGAGTAAGGGGCGTGCTGGCTCATCACTCAGCGGGAGTCCACTTGCAACGCACGGGAGAGACGATTGCGCCCTCGGCCTTCAGCTGCTTCATAGCCAGGTCAACTTCCTTGCGGTCCAGTCCACTCAGTTCGGCAATCTTGCCTGCGTTCAGAGGCTGGCCCGCCTCCTTCATTGTTGCCAACACTTTGTCTTTTGCTTCCATAATAAATAATTGTATTTGCTTGGTGAAATATGTAAATGAATGTGCTCCTGCTTCTCCGTGGGGATGACAGGAGGATGAAGGCGGCTCTGGCGATGATGCGGGCTGAGCCCATGGCGCGTTTCTGGGCACCTGATGCCACACACTTGAATTGGATTCCTTTGCGGACAAGGCACACGGCCGCCAGGCGCACCTGTTTCTTGCCTTACGATATATAATGCCATTTTATCCAATGAATCTCATAAGCTGCTTGTCCGTGGCACTTGGCAGAATCTCCCGCAGGTGCTTGCGTATGCGCTCGAAAGACTCATCGGGAGTCCTGTCGCACTTGCATGCCTCCCTGCCATAGAGCGCTTCTGGTGTGTTGAGCAGCGACCAGCCCCAGCCATATTCATGCCCATGCCTGTCCTGCGGATAGATGAAGTCCTCGGTCACGATGTAGGAGGCCATCTCAAGGCGCGTCAGATAGCTGTCAAACTTGCTCCGCATCCCCTTGACTTTCACATTCCCTCCCTTTTGCAAGCCGGGGTGGGGAATAGTCCCGCCTTGCTCATGCTTTGTGTGCCGGTAGCCGCCGAAGCCGCAGGCCACTCTCAGTTCTCTGGTGGTGAGGCTGCCTGTGGACTGGAGGGTACAGAGAATCATGTCCTCTATCGACCCATCGTCAGGACGTGGGTACTTGCTTCTTCTGTAATTGCAAAAGTCCGGCCACCATTCAGGTGCAATGAATCCCGCCTTTCTGTTGAAGAACTTGCCGTACATGCAGGGCATCTCTCTCACTATCTCGCCCTTCCATTTCCACAGTGGCCAGTCCCATCCACCCTCGGGGAATGTCACATACTGGCAGTCCTCGGCCCCAATATCCTCGGCCGAGAACCCCTCAATTCCGCTGTCGAGGAGCGGGAGAAGCCCAATCTCATGGATGAGTTCCATCATGCCCGCTGCCGAATATATCTCAGGAAAATCCATGCTCATCTGGCTTACGTCTCCATCTTTTTGCCTGCGCTGTATCTGTACACCTTGACCATGTCCTTGTCACCGCCCACCAGCTGGCTGCATCTGTTCAGCATGCCTGTGTCGGTGAAGCCACATTTCTCCATGACCCTCCCCGATGCCGGGTTGCCTATGTAGTGGTCGGCCCAGATGTTCTCGAAACGCTTCACATGGGTGCAGTAGTCAAGCATCAGCAGCAATGCCTCGGTGCAGATTCCCTGGTTCCAGCAAGGCTTTCCTATCCAGTAGCCTACCTCGCAGTCGTTGGCTGCGATGGGGATGTTGCTGGTTGCTTGGGTATAGTAGCCTATGCATCCAATCGGTTCGCCTGTACTTTTCAGGACCACTGCCCATGTCGTGTCATTGCTGAAGAAGGACCGGATTATCTCCCGGCTTTCTTCCACCGACTCATGTGCAGGCCATCCGGCACGAGACCCCACATCAGAATCCGAGGCATACTTGAAGAGTGCCTCTGCATCTGATTCCCGCCAGCGGCGTAGCAGTATCCTGCCGGAGTCCATCTGGCTCTCGCCGGGCTTCTTCTTGCCTGTCACGGAAGATGTGGGCTTCGCTTCTGGCCTTGGTTCGTCATTCATTAGGCTGTCGTAGTGCCTTGCCGTCAGAAAAGGCCTGTCCCACCTTGGCTCCCAACTGGATATAGCCGTGGTGGATGGGGTCGAAGACGATCAGCTCCATCTTCTCCAGGTCGGGAGCCCCATCCTCTGCCAGGTACTTCTCATCCACGAGGATATTGAGAATCTCCGCCACAAGATAATAGCCAGTCTCGCTCTCCTCGTATTTCTCCTTGATGCGGCACTCAAGGGTCATCGGGAAGCCGGTAAATACGGGAGCGTCAATCATGGAAGCCTTCTCGCTGTGCCACCCCGTCTTCTCTATCTTCTTGGGGTCGTTTCGGGCCGAAGTGATTCCCACAAAGTCAGAGGCCACCATGGTGCTTCGGGTGGCAAAGGCTACGGTAAACTCGCCATTGCGCTCCAGATTCTCTGTGGTGGCATGTCTTCCCATTGAGATTACTATCTCCTTGTTGTCCCACTGTCCGCCCCAGGCGGCATTCATGGCGTTGGCAACTCCATTGGCGTTGTATGTACCGATAATCAGCACGGGCTGTGGAGCAACCCATGGCTTTGGTGTGAAACTTTTCATATGCTCGCTTTTCCTTAAATGTCCATCAGGCCATTCTTCCTGGCTCAGACAGGGCAAAGGTAGGCATATTCAATGAGAGATGAGTGCGAAAGCCTCCTTTTTTTTGCAGGGCTGTGGCATCTGTATGTGGGGCGGGTGGGGTGCATGGAGCAGGTATGCTGTCGGGAAAGGCATGGACGGTGCCTTGAGGGGGGGGGGAGCTGGACTTGAAGTGGGAGGACTCTGAGGATGGGGGGCGAACAGACGGGCAAACGGCTGGCAGAAGCATTCCTCTCGCTTCCCTCTGCCGTATTTTAGCAGAAAAAAAGCACTCCATTCTTTTGCTTGCTTATGGATATTTGCTAACTTCGCTGTGTGAAAAGAAAGAAGCCACAAGTGGGTGTCCCACCCACATTGCGTGCCGATGGTGAACAAGTTGAAATGGTGCCTGCTCTCTTGCGGAAGGAGGGGGACAATAAAAAAAAGAGTTTTATGGCAAAGAACATCAAAGTGATTGTGGGTAACATCACCCGGTTGAAGGTGGATGCAATTGTGAATGCGGCCAATCATACGCTGTTGGGTGGTGGCGGAGTAGATGGCGCAATACATTATGCCGCTGGTCCTGAACTTCTGGAGGAATGCAGGACGCTGAATGGGTGTGAGACTGGCCAGAGCAAGATTACCAAGGCATATAATCTGCCTTGCAAATATGTGATTCATACGGTAGGCCCCGTTTATAGGCGGTATAGCGAACAGGAGGCGGCCCGCTTGCTGGCATCCTGTTACCGTACCTCATTGGCCATAGCCCAGGAGAAGGGTATCAGGAGCATAGCTTTCCCCTGTATCAGCTGTGGGGTGTATGGCTATCCGAAAGCCGATGCGGCCAGGGTGGCCTTGGCTGCCATTGCCGAGAGTGACTATGATGGTGAGGTGGTCATCTGCTGTTTTGGCGAGCGTGCAGCCACTTATTATAATAATATAATGTAAGGAGGCGGGTGAAGATGCTGGAGGGGCATAGGCTGGTGAAACACCCATTGAAGGCAAGATGAGCAAATGTGATACCAAAAGGCCAATATTCGGCATTGGCCGACATCGTATGGGCATAGATGGAGATGGGATTACCACGCTCGTAGGCTTCATGGGGTGTCCATTACCTTTGCAGCCATGAGCAAGCAATCTGCATTTGACTATAAGGTTTTGGCAAGTTACCATCTTCCTAAAGGTATAGTCTGGCAAAGACAAAGGCAATTAGACAGCATGGGTTGTTTTTAGCGCAGAAAGTCGCTATACTTTATAAACATGTACCATACGACATGGTCTGTAAGAAACAACATTCATAATGAATACCAAAGCAAAACCATTCATCAATTGGGTTGGCGGTAAATAGAGAACTAAGAATTATGGCAAAGATAGTAGTCAAAGACCAAACAGTCAAGGCTATCAATAAAGATGGAATAGATTACATCTGCATAACAGACATTGCCAAACAGAAGAATGGCGAAGACCCTAATGGCGTTATCGGAAATTGGATGAGAAACCGCAATACTATCGAATTTCTTGGCATATGGGAAAGTCTGTATAATCCCAATTTTAACCCCATCGAATTCGAGGGGTTTAGAAAAGAAGCTGGATTAAATGCTTTCACAATGTCACCAACAAAATGGGTAGAAGCAACTTGTGCCATTGGTATAAAAGCTATATCAGGACGATATGGCGGAACTTATGCTATCTCAGATATTGCATTTGAATTTGCGTCGTGGGTTTCTGTCGAGTTCAAGTTGTATCTTGTACGTGAATTCCAACGTCTTAAAGCTGACGAACGGAAACAACTTGCTTGGTCTGCCAAACGAGAACTATCCAAGATAAATTATCGCATCCATACGGATGCTATCAAGGCAAATCTTATTCCTCCAGAGGTGACCCGTGAGCAAGCTGCTATGAAGTATGCCGACGAGGCGGATGTCTTGAACATTGCTATGTTCGGTATGACAGCGAAACAATGGCGCGAGCAGAATCCTGACAAGAAAGGTAACATTCGTGATTATGCCTGCATCAACGAACTAATCTGCCTCTCGAACATGGAGAACCTCAACGCAGTATTTATCAATGATGGTATGCCACAATCAGAACGACTCATCAAGTTGAATCAGATAGCCATCCAACAGATGAAGATCCTTGAAGATACAGGAGACAGAAAACTCTTGAAATAACTATCTATAGATAGAAGCGGAGAAACTTCTTAATATCTCATCAAACCAGTAAGACGAATACAATTAGAAGATTATGACAACAAAGGAAATTGACGAAAAGTCGTTAGACAACGCACACCGCCTCTATGAGTCGGGAGATATAGATAAGATACCTGTTGGAACAACGGAAGGGCTTCGGCAGATACACCATTATCTGTTTAATGGATTGTACCCGTTTGCTGGCATCATTCGCGATAAGAATATAGCCAAAGGTGGTTTCCGCTTTGCCAATAGTCTTTATCTTGATGCAGCCCTCGCTGCCGTAGAGAAGATGCCTGAAGACACTTTTGAGCATATCATAGAGAAGTATGTCGAGATGAATGTGTGTCATCCTTTCATGGAAGGCAATGGCCGCTCCACCCGCATTTGGCTCGATATGATACTGAAACGCTCCCTTGGTAAAGTGGTCAACTGGCAGTATGTGGACAAAGCTCAATACCTCTCGGCAATGGAACGCTCACCCATCAACGACCTCGAACTGCGTTATCTGCTCTCACAGAACCTCACTTCTGATACGGAGAGCCGCGAGGTGATATTCAAGAGGATTGAGCAGAGTTATTACTATGAGGGGTATGAAAAGTAAAAAAGACTGATATAACAATATGATTACAAAATCGAACATAAGAACACTACTTGATATACTCGGATTTTCTCAAGAAGGAACTGTGTATACCAAGAGATACGAAGTCGCTGGGGCAACCTTGAAAGTTGATGTTGCTTCCGAACATATATTCTATAAAGAATCAGGAATTACAGTGGGAAGAGAAACAACGAGTAATTTTTCAGAGCCAGAGAATTTTGTTGTTTTGGAATGTGTTGACCGATTGTTGTCAAAGGGATACAGGGCAGAACACATTGAACTTGAACCACAATGGAAACTTGGACATAGCAGCAAAAGCGGCTATGCGGATATTTGGATTCGTACTTTTGGTGATGGAAGGATGATAGGTACTGACGAAGACAAGGACTCATTGCTCATCATTGAATGTAAGAAAACGGATGAATTTCAGGGCGCATGGAATGACACTCTTGAAGATGGAGCACAGTTGTTCAGCTATTTTCAACAGGAAAAGTCTACAAGATTTTTATGTCTATACACATCCGACATTATAGAAGATAAAGTTGTGCCTGACTATTATTTGCTCAATGTCCAGGATAACAAGAAGATGTTGGAGAATGAAGAAGGTGTACTTTCATACGATAAGGCCTCAAACAACAAGCAATTGTATCGTGTTTGGCACGAGACGTATCATTGTGACTATGCTCGGATTGGATTGTTTGAGGAGTCTGTACAACCTTATCATATTGGTAAGGATAAATACACCGTGGCTGATTTGAAAGCAGTAAGTAATGAAACTATCAAGAAGAAATACAGTGAGTTTTCCAATATCCTCCGTCAGCATAATGTAGGAGCTCATGAGAATGCTTTTGACAAGTTGGTGAATCTTTTTCTTGCCAAGGTGGTTGATGAAACAAACAATCCTGACAATTTACATTTCTATTGGAAAGGTTCTGCATACGATGATGATTTCCAACTGCAAGACCGTTTGCAACGTCTTTACCGGGATGGAATGAAAAAGTTTCTCGGTGAGGATGTTACATATATTGAAGATGCTGAGATTGACAAGGCTTTCCGTCGTTTTAAGAACGATCCTGACGCAACACGCAAAACAATTAAAGATTATTTTAGGGCTTTAAAGTTCTTCTCGGATAATGACTTCTCTTTCATAAGTGTACACAATAAAAAACTTTTCCAACAGAATGCCATTATTCTAAGAAAAGTAATCCTTATGCTGCAAGACATACGCTTGAAGGATTCTGATACACATCAGTTTCTCGGCGACCTGTTCGAGGGGTTCTTGACAAAAGGCGTAAAGCAGAGTGAGGGCCAGTTCTTCACTCCTATGCCTATTGTGCGTTTCATTGTAACTTCGTTGCCTTTGGAGCAGTTGATAAAAGACAGCCAGGATGTGCCGTACGCCATTGATTATGCTTGTGGCGCAGGACATTTTCTTACTGAGTATGCAGATCGTATCAAAGAGTTTGTTAAGCAGTATCGTCCAGACCTTTCCCTGCATGACTATTATTCACGCATTATGGGAATAGAAAAAGAATACCGTTTGTCCAAGGTCTCAAAAGTGTCTGCTTTCATGTACGGACATGATGAAACACAGATAGTATATTCTGATGCACTGAAGTCACATCCTAATGTAGAAGAGGGTAAGTACAGTGTGCTTATTGCTAATCCTCCATATTCTGTTTCAGGATTTCTCGAGACCCTTAGCGAGCAGGACAGGAAGAAATATAAACTATTCAATAGTAATATCAACTTGGCTAAGAACAATGCCATTGAGACATTCTTCATTGAGCGTGCCGCCCAACTGATGAAAGCCGGTGGTGTTGCTGGCATCATATTGCCTGTTTCTGTATTGAGCAAGGGAGGAATCTATGCCAATGCACGTGAGATTGTTCTGGAGAACTTCCATATCGTGTCGCTTGTGGAATTAGGCTCTGGCACATTTGGCAAGACGGGGACAAACACTGTTGTCATGTTCCTGCGCCGTAAGGAAACTAATACTCCTGATGCTGACCACTATGCAAGCCGCGTGGAGTGCTGGTTCAATCTTAGTGAGAACGGAAACGAGGTGTATCAAGATACCGAGCTTATGGAGAAATATTGTGAGCATCTTGGATATGCTGTGGAGGACTACCAAGAATTTTTGAAAGGAAACATGACTGAAACATTCATCAATTCAGAGGTGGTGCAGGCTTACCACAACTCGTTTTTCGGCTCTTCACGTAACGCTATGAAAGATGTGTGCGAAGAAGCAAAGAATATCCGTACACGATATGTAGCCAAGACAAAGACCGCAACATTTAGGGCATTGTCAGCCGAAGAAAATAAAAAAGAGGCTGACAAGGCTTTCTATGCCTTTGTGAAAGCAATTGAGCGTGAGAAAATGTATTTCTTTATGCTTGCCGTGCAGACAGAAACGCCCGTGCTTTTGGTTAAGTCGCCACTGCCTAAGAAGAATGAGTCTAATGAAAAAATTAAAAAATTCTTGGGCTATGAGTGGATTAACAGAAAAGGGCATGAAGGCATACATTATCTTAATGTTGGAGCAGCACCCTCTGATGAAGATTGCGATGATGAAAATGAGACAGAAGATGATACTATGCAAGAAATTTCAGGCATTAATGCCATCAACACTTGCTTGTTCAATCCTGTAGACTATAACGACATAAATAAAATAAACTATTTAATTCGCCAAAATTTTCAGGGAAGAGAACTTAATATACCAAGCAGTCTTGATACGTTTGTTAATACATCTATGTTGACAGATCTCGTAGATTTTAGGACAACTTCATTTAATAAATGTTTGCGAACAACTGGCAATGTTAATGTGGAATATAACAGTAAATATCCTTCTATAAAATTGAACGATATGTGTCTGGAGATTACTGCTGGTGGTGATAAACCCGTAGTGTTTTCCAAAGAACAGACACCTAAATGTAAAGTTCCAGTATTTTCAAATGGAGTTACTAACAATGGACTTTTTGGATATACAGATACTCCAATGATAATACAACCATGTGTTACCATAAGCGCACGAGGAACTTTGGGATATTGTGTTTTCCACGATGGTCCATTTGTGCCGATAGTCCGTCTAATAGTTTGTGTCCCGACCTCAAAATACATGCCGCAATATATAAAATATATTATGGAAGGTATTGATGTTGTTAATGAAGGAGCTACCACACCTCAATTAAGTGTACCTAAAGTTAGGCAATACAAACTGCCCAATGCTCCTATTGACGTTCAAAAGAAAATAGTTTCTGAATGTTCAAAGGCAGAAGAACAATATCAAAAATGTATTGACAATATCAGCCGTTTAAAAGACGAGATGAATGCCATTCTTGAAGAATCACATTCTAAAGCCACAACCGACCTTCGCCTTGACAACGAGCAAGTGTTCAATTTGTCGATAGGTCGTCGTGTGTTGAAAAGCGAACTGAAAAAGGATGGTGCATACGAAGTGTTCAGTGCCAATGTGTTTGAGCCTTTTGGTAGAATAGGCTCTTCGCTGTTGACTGATTTCTCAAAGCCTTCTGTTCTTTGGGGAATTGACGGCGATTGGATGGTGAACTATCTGCAAACAGACAGGCCTTTCTATCCTACAGACCACTGTGGAGTTATCAAAGTGCTTGACGAAAACGTTATTCTGCCAAAATATCTTGTTTATCCTCTGCTTAAAGCTGGTGAGCATGAGCGTTTCTCACGTGCCAATCGTGCTTCAACAGAAAGAATTAAAGCCCTCACAATTCGTATTCCATCTATCGATATACAGAAAAATACCGTTACTAAAGTAATAGAGATAGAAAATGAAATAAACACTTTGAAGCAAAAGATGAAAGAGTGTAAATATCAAAAACAAGTAATACTTGACAAATACTTGAAATGATATGCAAGAATGACTGACAAGAGCAAACAACAATATCTTGATTTCGAAGCCTATGATCGTGTGGCAGAGCCACATAAGCGCGAGAGAGCTTCGGCATGGCGCACGGCTATCGGTCTGCAAGATGTTGACGGATTGAAGGTGTCTGACTATCTGAAAAAGACGGCTGTCAGACACATTGAGGGCGACATTACCATTGATGAGGTGCGTGAACAGTTGAAATCGTATTATGTCAACAAAACTACGCATGACGAGGACGATGCAGAAAAGGAAGAGGCCGACCGTGTGGCTGCCAATATAGCCAAGCTACTGAGTGAGCAGTCATTCTCG
>JBNMJN010000010.1:0-75528 GCA_050873805.1 Prevotellaceae bacterium
CGGGAGGGCCAAAGAGGGGGAAAAACGCGGGAAAGGGAGGGGCGGGAGAAAGGGCGCGACAGGAGCATGCCTGACAGCCTCTGGCACCCGCAGCAAGCGGGCGGGAAAAGGGATGGCAGCACTGGCACAACGAGCAAGGAGGGAATGGAGGAGAAAAGAAGTGTCTCCATTCCCCCAAAAAAGAATCTCGCTATTGACCACCCGTGAGCATTTGTCCCCGACTATCCACCCCCTCGATATGCAGCACCGGCTCACAATCGTGCCCGTTGCCCCACAACGTTATTTCCGCCTCGCCATTTCCATCCAATCTGAGATTTGGATTCCAGTAAAGTGTGCGCCGATAGTCGGCACAGCTTGGCAAGGGACGCTGCTCGTAGTGAGGCTGATAAAAGTCCTCACAAACATTATAGCCATTCATCACATACATTCTGTCACGGCTGGTCACCCTCTCCACATTATCAGGCAAGGCCACCAGGTTGACCGTTACCGAGGGCTGGCTGTCGGCCTGGTAGCGACGGTCTCCCTCCAGGCGTGGCGCATAGTCGGTATAGATAAGCACCTTGTCAAGGTTACGCAAGTGGTTGTAGCGCAACTGGTCGCCAATGGATGTGAAGAACGAGGCAGAATGCCCATTCCATCTTCGCTCCAGATCATAGGAGCGCGGGATGCCCATGTCGCCTATATACAGACGTTCCAGGTTGAGTGACAGAAAAAGCGAGCCACACAGCCAGGCAGGCATGAGTCCTGCATCCACCACCTGATTATACGCCTCATAGGCATCCACCACCAGGGCTGGTTTGTTCAAGTCCAGCACGCGCAGCCCACCGCGCCTTGCTCCCACAGTCACCTCTGGCATTACCTGAGTACTGTCCCCCATATCCTCCAGTGCATATTCCGCATATTCTGGCAGATGAGTCTGATAAAAAGAGTAAGGCTTGACAAAACGTGGATAGGGCTGACGAAGGCGCACGCTGTAGTCTGGATACTCATCAGAATCGAGTACAAGGTCTGCCTTCTTGCCTTTCCTCGTGGCCATGAGATGCAGATAGTAGGGAGCATCTGAATGGGGAGCCTGTAGGGCGAACTGACCTTTCCCGGTCTCAGCTTTAATTTCCAGTTCCTTGTTTGAGGCCTGGTTGGACAGTACGGAGAACTGCGCACCAACCTCAATCTCGTCCGACAACCTTTTCAAATACTGGCTATTATATCTTGTTCCATACTTCTCCTCCATTTCCGTTGAATAGAATCCAGCTTGTAGTGCTTTCGCCCTGTCCTGCTGCATCCTGGTGCCAGTTCCCAGCGAATACCAGTTCATCTCCGCCTCTATGGTTGGCTTGGGAGCGTCTGCCGACTCGTGCATCTTCTCTGTATCCTCCACACGCCTGCGCACCTCTTCTATCTTCGGCCCGCATGTTCCCCCTGTGGGATAGAGGTTCTTGAACGCGGAAATATCCTGTACAGGCTGCGTATAGTAGAGGTCTTCTGGATTTCTTGCTGTATATCCATGCACATCCCCATGCAAAATAGGCGAAACCTCAAAGGGCTCGTTCATGTGGAAAGGATTCAGCATCTCACGCCACTCATGCCTGCGCCAGCCCTGTACCATCAGCAACAAGTCAAGATGACGGCGATGGGTAGAATCGTCTGCCTCAAAATAATAACCAGGATTTTCCACGAAACCCTTTATTTGACTGCACAGCAAAGCCTCGGTAAGTAAATCACCATTGTCGTAAGTCTCTACGGAGTAGGCCTTGTCTCTGATGGAAACAGATACACATCCGCTGGAGGGAGCCTTCAGCCTCAATGTGGATTTTCCATAGGGAGGCAGCACAGCGGGAAGCCCGGCGACGCTTACACTCATAGCCTGCACCTTGTCCTGGCAACAAAACAGGAGTCTGTCTGCCCACACTCTCCCATTCCTGTCAAAAACAGTCACCTGTGCAACCCCAGCATCCAAATACTCCCTCGGCACGGTCATACCCTCAGCACTCACCTCACATTGATACCTCACCGCCCCGTTCTGCATAATGGTCATGCCCAAAGGCACATCCCGCATTCCCGCTTGCGTCACCTTGACGTACAATCCGTTTTCGTCTTCCTTAGCCAAAAGACAAATACCCGTCTCTTCTCTCTTGGGCAAATCCACCCTGGCGACCAGCCCATTTCCCCAGCGAAATTCAGCCCTGTATCTCTCTCCTGCTAAAGCGGTAATCCACAGCATACCACGTCCCCTGTGCTCTGTCCGTCCGGCAGCAACAGTCTCGCCCTTAGTGTCCGTAATGACCAATTGTCCATCAAGATGCTCTCCCTTCTCGCTCACAGCCTCAAAGGCAATCCTCTGTCTCAGTCCATTCACCCAGTTGCCACCCTCCGGGTAGAGAGTCACCTCGGCATCAGGCTTCTCCTTCCTCAATTTATAGTAGCGACGAAGAGGGCGCAGGGTCATCACCTGGCTGTAAGTGCCAGCCTCCTTTGGCTTGTCATAGACGGGGAACACACGGCTGTACAACTTGTCATAGTCGCGGTAGAACTCCCTTGCCATATCCTTATTCAGGAACCACCTGTCCGCGGCTTTCTGATGTGGATGCTCATACACTCCCCAGTTGAGCTGCCAGCGTGTGTAAGCCCGTAGCTCATAGTAACCAGCATAAGCAGTATCGGGAATGCAGAAAGAGCCGTTGGCCATTCCATCCCTCAGCCGGAGTGTCTGCCTCTCCACCAGATAGCCATCCTGGTTGATGAGTTCGGCATAGAGCACACCACTGATGTCCGAAGGAGTCATTTTTCCATCCCTCAGCACATAAGCCTTGTACCAGAGTGTGTCGCCCAGGAAATAGCAGTTGTTGTCCATGTGTACTGACACTATCTCCTGTGGAGTCTTCCTGGCATATGCAGCCACCCTACTGGCCAGAGCCCGCAACGAGTCATCGGCTATCTCGCCCTGCATGGGAGGGAACTGTCCGTGGGAGAAGTGCCCTTGTCCCAAGCCAGTCTCCTGGCCTTCCACCTGGCTCTTCATAATATTCTCTTCCACCTGGCTGCGCTTAACGATCTCGTCTGACCATAATGTGGAGTCATAGGCCGAACAGTTAATAGCCTCCAGCAGGTTGCTCCTGGCCTTCTGCGCGCGTAAGTTTGACTTCCGTCCCTCCACATCCACCAACACAGAATTGCAGCGTGTCCCCATGCATGTGAGTTCTGTCACCACATCACGCACTTTCGTATATTTCGAATTGGGATCATATCCCACACGCACATGCAGGCTGACAGGCCGCTTCTCCAGTCGGGAGGAAGAGCCTATCTGCAAGTCCATCTGCAGATTTTTCACCTCTCCCAACAGGGTCAGCGGCCTGTAGGTCTTGGCATCTACCAGCAGTTTACCCTCCAGGAAACTGCCGTCTTTCCTCTTGGCCTCATCCCTGCGGAAGTCTATCTGTAGCATCTCCTCCCCCTCGTTATCTACGCACGAGGCAATGCTGAACGCGTAACCAGATTCCCGCAAATCTTTGTTTAGCATTTTACCAAAGGGAGTGGCCAGGCTTTCCCAGAACGCATCCCCGTGTATCTGTGGGCCGAGCGACAGCGGGAAGTGCAGATTGGAGAACACCATCGAGGTAGTATCAGCCTTGCCCATGGATGCGCGGAAATGCCTCCCGCTATAGAACAGGATGTCGCGCAGGTTTACTGCGGACTTGCATTGCAGAAACCCCTCCACCAGTTCCCGCGTCCCTGCAATGTCATACACCTGGCGCAGGAAGAAGTCAGACTTCTCTTTCTTGTGACTGGAGTAATCGCTGGACAGCCTCTGATACACACGTTGCAGGATGGTCATGGCGGGCAAGACTGTCACTTCCCGAAGTTCTGTGGATATAGGAATGAGCCTCACCGCACTGCCCACCTCCGACACTTTTATTGAACAAGGGCTGTAGCCAACGAATGTAAACCTGAGCGTGTCATTTTGGGCGACCGTCAAGCAAAACTCTCCCTCCGAGTTGGCAATAGTCCCCTCGCCCTTTCCCACCACATAGACACTTGCGTATGGCAAAGGTTCACCAGTCTGGCCGTCAATGATGCATGACGTGCATACCTGCTGCGCGTGTGTACAAGGCACAGCAAGGAAGAGCGGCATGATAAAAATTATCAGCCCCTTTGTCTTCTGGAGCATTGTTCCCACTTTCCTTATGAAGTCCAGCATTGTGCCCATAGCATTGTCCCTTTCCGTTTTCAAGTTAACAACGTTCAAATATACGACAACTATTCCACATGACAAGCGGAAAAGTCCATTTTCTCTGCACCTCTCATAATGCACAGACACGCCATTCGTACATCTGTGACAAATTAAACTTGCAAGTTCCGCATGGACTATCACAAATTTATTGTACCTTTGCAGCATTTGGGACAAGAGATGTCCCCAAGGAACGTGATTGTGTAACTTTAACATATTATTAACATGCGTAGTTGACTTGTAACGCATTAGTTAGTCTCTGAGCCATTCGGCGACCCTGTCGCCTGGATGGCGTAGGGGACTTGCTATATACTTGGACCTTGTCCTTGTTTCTCGACACACCGAAATCGCCAAAATTCGACAAGTGAGAACAAGCAGACGAAGGCTCATGTCCATCTGTTGGGCGTGAGCCGCTTGTGCTTTTCTACTTGTAAGGTGTTTGGCGATACCTGGTGTGCGGAAAGGTTGCGAGCGACTCCGCCCAATTCTTTTTATTTTATGAAGAAACAGATTGTTTCCCTGCTCGTGCTCCTCTGCGCAACCGTGAGTTTCGCACAGACCAGCCTGCTGGCCACCCTCAGCCATGAGGGCAGTGTCTCCACCTACTATGGCAGCACTGCCCTGAAGGAGGCACTGGAGAAGGCCACCGATGGTGATGCCATCACCCTCTCTGCAGGCCAGTTCCAGGCTGCCAATATCACCAAGAATATCACCCTGCGCGGCGCAGGCATGAGCGTGCGCACCGACTCCATCTACAGCCACGAGGCAACCATCGTGCAAGGGACTTTCGAGATAGCCCCTACCGACAGCACATCCGGACGCATCATCGTGGAGGGTGTGTATTTCACATCAGACATCACTTACCAGGGACTTGTCCGCAACCCTCTTTTTATGAAGAGTCGATTCAGCAAAGTCCTGAGTGGAAATGGAGGAAGGCTTGTGAATGCCACACTCATTCATTGCAGAATAGCGAATTCGGTCTTTCTATCCGACAACTCTAACGCTTGCTTTGTAAATAGTATGATATGGAATCCTTACAACTATGGTACAACTGGCAGCAACTTTGAGTTTGACAATTGTGTGGTGAGCTTTACAAGTGGAAACATATATGCAGCCCAAGTCATCAATTCCTATTACAAGAACTGCATGATTATGGGAGATTATTCCAGCATAGGGGTAAACTATGCTATTCCATATTCCTGCACAGCCATCAACTGTGTAGGATGCAGTTCGTATGGGGCTATACATAACACCAACAATAACATCTTCTACAACCTTTCCTCCAAAAACACAACAAACAAGAATGTGGCAAAGCCCTCGAATGTCCTGAAGACTGGAGGATTCAACTACAACGACTCTGAGGCCTATGAACTCACCGACGAGGCTAAGACAAAATACCTGGGCACGGACGGCAAGCAGATAGGCATATATGGAGGCAGCCTCCCTTACGAGGAAGACCCCACAACACCACAGATTACCAAATGCAATGTGGCTTCAAAGTCCACGGCTGACGGCAAACTGAGTGTAGATATAGAGGTTAAGGCCGCCGAGTACTAATCACTACCCTATTTCAAGAGATAAAGTTATGCGCAAGTCATTAGCATATCTTGTGCTCTTGCTGCTCCCATGGGCGGCAAGGGCACAGGCACTTGCTGACTGGTACTACTGGTTTGACACCGACAATGCCCCGCGCCAAAGCGGGAAGATGCCAGGGCAGAGCGTGCATCTGCAAGTAGATGCCAGTCAGCTGGAGACAGGAGTACACATGCTCTATGTACAAGTGGCGGATACGACGGGAGTCTATAGTCCTCCTGTGGGCAACCTCTTTGTCCATGTGCCCGATGCCAGCAAGGGTTCCACGCTGCGCTACTGGTTCGACGGAAGCGCCACCGCATACGACCAGCCATACGCACAGGGCCAGCATCAGATAATAGATGTAGGCAGACTCGTGCCGGGATTCCATTTCATCAACTACTATGTGCTGAACGGCCAAGGCATCGCCACAAATGTGCAGAGCGCGGGCTTCTACCGCACTCCCACGCTGTCAGGGCAACGGATGCACTACTGGTTTTCAGGTGACAGTCTTGCCACGCAAGTACCCAACTATCAGAATGGCTTCTTGTTGGATGTGTCTCGCCTACAAGAAGGTTTCAACACCATATATTTCCAGATGACCGAGAATGGCTCTACAGATATTGAGAGTAGCCATTTTATCAAGGTTCCACAGACCGAGAACGCGGGCGACATGAGCGTTGTATGCATCATAGACGGCAAGGTAGCAGCCGAGCAGAGGCTTTCCAATGTGGGCGGAGTCATCAAGTGGGACATGGACGTGAGCGGCATGGACGTGGGGCTGCACAAGGCCATGTTCCAGGTCATCGCCCCATCGGGCGCAGGCTCGTCCATAGCCGAGACTTATTTCATACGCACGCTTTCCAACGCCGATGTGGCCACCATGCAATGTAGCTATGCCATAGACGGCTACCGTCATTACACCCAGAAGGGCACCTGTGCCAATGGGGCTTTCCACTTCGACCTTCCTGTAGATGAGGTAGAGGATGGGCTGCACCGTATCGACTACATGCTGGTGGCCGAGAATGGCACTACCACGACCCAAGGGTACGACTGGTTTTACAAGACACCCCTTGGCGGCAATGGCATCAGGCAATATGACTACTGGCTCAACGACAAGAGCCAGGACATGCACTCTGTCACGCTTGACAAGTCGCAGGATCCCTTCCAACTCATCAAGTTGCTGCCCATGACGCGTGAGCCCATCCGCAGTTCATGCTTCCAGTTTGAGGTGCGGGATGGCAAGCCCATGATGTATGCCAAGAACGACATCCATTTCCGCTTCCATGACAAGAGCGGCCGATGGGTGGATGCCAACAGGGAGTATGTAGATTACGCTGTGTCCCAGGAGATAAAGGACATCTATCCACTGGAAGAGGAGCAAACTTTCACACGTCCCGACTCCAATGAGGTGAAATGGTTCAAGTTTGAGGCGGAGAAGGGGGACAGTTTGGCATTCAAAAGTTCCCAAGCGACCTCTATTCAATTATTTACAGAAGATGGTGATTTAATATACGATGCCAACGGAATATCATCTGTCACCTTGGGCGGAACTCATGCCACCATGACGGGGAATTATTATCTCGCCATACACGATACCCCAGGAAAACAGGACAGCGAGCAACATCTCGTCTATGAGCACATTGACAAGTTCGCTCTTTTCGGCACGTCACTTGCTGAATTTGGAGTAATGCCCTGCGTACAGATTCTCGAAGTCGAAGGGAATGGCTTTAATCATTTGCAATCAGCCGTCCTACGAAATGGAAATCAAACAATAACAGTTGACTCTATCGGCTGTGAGGAGAAAACTAAAGCCAGACTTTACATACTCTTGGACGGTAAAGAGGAATATGGGAAATATAATCTTGTGCTAAACTTTGACGATGGAGAAAGTGCCAAATCAATAGTCAACGAGAACTATGTAACTCTGGAAGCGCCAAGTTTTGGTGAAATTGCCATTGAAATTACAGACCCACGTTCTGTGTCAGTTCCTTACCCTGTATATTTCAAGTTAACGAACAAGAGCAACATAAGTTACCAAGCTGTTCCATTCTACTTCGGACTGGACAACATAGAAAGGATGAGCTGTGTGGAGTATATGGACTTTGCCGTAGGTGGCAGCAGAGAACTCATAGAGGCGGGCCTGAAACTAAGCCTTGAATTTGACTCATTCAGAGGAAATGGAAACAAGGCAAGCATCATTCCTGTAATTATTCCTGAAATACTACCTGGCGAAAGCATCAAACTCACACTTGGGGTAAAGACTGGCGCACATCAGTTGTTCAAAGCGTATGGTTGGACAGGAACGCCCTGGAACATGAAAAGTCCAGAAACGATGGAGTTTATCAACGAATACCTGTTCCAGGCCAACAAGACACGACCTGCCAAAGCCCCCGCAATCGCAGGAATATTCAACGGATGCTCCTTTGACCCCTGTGACCTCGCAGGAGCGTTTGAAGGAGTCCATGAATGTGCATGCGGAACTGTACTTGCCTTGGGAGGAACTTTAGGCGGCATTCAAAACGCACTTCAAAACAGACACAACCAAGCAATGAGAGACCAAATGGCACAAGAGGGATTCGGAAAAGACGCAAAAGAACTTTTTCCCAACCTGTACCTGCCATCTCCTGCCGATTTGCTATGGTACTGGCTGAAGCATTGTCTGCCAGACCAAGTAGAAGACGTGGTTTCCCTATATGACACAGAAAGGCAGATATTGAACAGCGACAACTGCTCTGATCCCGAAGAGCACACATGTAACCCCTACAACCCTGGCGACCCCAATGAGATTTTCGGATATATGTCGGATGCGGGAAGTAAATATATATGCGACAGCGTTAACGATGTGTTCTACTCTATAGAATTTGAAAATGACCCCAAGATAGCGACAGCATCGGCTCACAAAATCGTTGTATGCGACACTCTGGATGCGAAAGCATTTGATTTGTCTTCTTTCAAACCGACCAGAATCCAAATCGGCGAGAAGGTGTTAGACTTGAATGGCGAACAGAATTTCATCCGAACCATTGACATGCGTCCCGCCATAAACGCTATCGCCGAGGTGAAATTGGATTATGACACAAAGCAAGGAATTGCGCAATGGACAATCCGCTCTCTTGACCCAATGTCTATGGAAGAGACATACGATATAATGCAAGGGGCACTACCTGTAAACAATGGTGGAAATGGAATAGGGTTTCTAAATTTTGACATCAAGTTAAAGAAACGATTGGACGATGGAGACACATTCAGCAATCAAGCCTCCATTGTTTTTGACTATGAGGCTCCTATCGCGACACCTGTATGGGTCAACATCGTGGATGCCGTTGCTCCCGAGAGCCATGTCGCTGGCGTGGTGCAGATGAACGACAGCATAGCCCGCATCTCTGTGGAGGGTAGCGACAACCGCTCTGGTGTGTGGAAATACGAGGTGTACGCCCAGCACGGTGCAGGCTCTGCCTGGGTGAAGGCCGGCGAATGTATGGCCGACAGCGGCTCGGTGGACTTCCGATTCTACGAGGGTATGGACTATGGCTTCTGCGTGCTTGCCACCGACTCGGCTGGTAATGTGGAGCGCAAGGAACTCTCCCGCGAGGCTTCCCTCGGTACTGCCACCAAAGGAGATGTCAATGGCGATGGAAAAGTTGACATGGTGGATGCCACCCTGATAGTGAACTACTACCTGGGAAAGCCTGGCACTTACCTCAACGCCCTATCGGCCGACACCAACGATGACAGTATCATCGACATCGTGGATGCCATAGCCACAACAAGGTTGTATATGGAAAGCGCACAGCCCGCACAGGACACGCAAAAGGCTACCAGGCGCAGGCGAGTGATGAAGGCCAAAGACTAATAGCCAGAACTTAACTTTAAAAAAAGCAGACAAGTAATGAACAAGATAAAAGCTATCGCCACAGGCATGATGCTCACACTCTCGGCAGTGTGCGCATCAGCCCAAGGGCTCAAAGTGTGGGCAAAGGGCATGACGCTGACAGCTGACGGGAGTTCCGTGGCATACATGAGCGTAAATATGACGGACGCGGACGAACTGTACAGTGGCTTCCAGATGACCATAGAAGTTCCAAAGGGCATCCATATAGCAATGAAAATGTCGGGCAGGGACAAGGTGAACGATGCCACCCTCGACCCCTACCGATTCGAGGGGCTCAGCCACACCCTGAGCGTGAACATGCCCACGGAGACTCTCATCAAACTGGGATGTATCGACCTGACAGCAAACAGGAATTTCTATCGTGATGACGCAGAGCACAACATCGTGGAACATCTGCTCAGCATCGGACTGACGGCCGACAAGAGTATGGAGGACGGCGACTATGTGTTGAAGTTCTCGGACTGCAAGATGATTCATGGTGATGCCACCTACAATGAGGTGCCCGACTTCACCACCACACTGACCATAATGGGCGGAGTGCCCAGTTCCATCAGGGCAACACGCCAGGAAGAGCGAGGCATGGAAGAAACCTATGACCTGGCTGGCAGAAAAGTAAAGGAGCCTGCCCACAGGCAAATATATGTAAGGAAAGGAAAGAAGATGGTAAGATACCGCGACCTGGCAAAGTGAGAGAAAAAAGGCAGTAGTACTTCAATGAGAAAGTAAGTACTACTGCCCTTGGCATCGCAGTAGTACTTACCTGGCGATAGAAGTACTACTTACTTCCCCACCTCAGTACTACTGCATTTTTTCTTGCATGCACCTCAGTACTTCTGGGCATTCATCCTCTTGTAGTCCTCAAAGAGGGCGAGGCAGGCCTCCCTGTCCATCTCCTCCATGTAACCCGCCAACTTGTCGCGGCCACCGAATATCTGGTCAAACTTATTGTCGCGGAATCCGATTATCTCGTTGTCTGCTATCGTGCAGCCGTAGTATATCTTGCTGATGTTTGCCCACATGCAGGCACACAGGCACATGTGGCACGGCTCGCCTGTGGTGTAGAGTTCACAGCCCGTGAGGTCAAAGGTGTGCAACCGCTGTCCGGCAATGCGTATGGCATCCACCTCGCCATGGCAAGTGGGGTCGTTGTAGGCCAGCACATGATTGTGCCCCGAGGCGATGAGCACGCCATCCTTGACAATCGCTGTGCCAAAGGGGCCTCCATCCCCATTCTCGATGCCCTTGCGCGCCTCGTCGATGGCAATCTGCATAAACTTGTTCTTCGCTTTCACTTCCTCCCCGCTGCCTGGCATCGAGGCAGACGATGAAGAGGAAGATGTTTTTACTTTCTCCATAATGAACCGTAATATATATATTGATTGTTTGTATTCAGAGACCTGTAAAGTCACGCAACACGCGGCATGTGCGTCCGCACTCAGCCGCCCAGTCCCTCGTGGCTTCGGATGAGAGCCACAAAGCGTGGCCCGAAGTCCTGCACCTTCCTCTTGCCAATGCCAAACACATTGCCAAAGGCATCCAGTGTGGTAGGCTTGTCGGTGGCCAGGGCATGCAGCGTCCTGTCGGACATGACGATGTAGGCAGGCCAGCCATTCTCGTCGGCAATCTGCCTGCGCAGCTTCTTGAGTTCGTCCATGAGGTCGGCATCCTCTATCCCCATGCCCAGCACAGGCAGGACGGGAGCCTTCGCCTTGGCCTTGCTCTCCTTCACCCTGAAGTCCTTCTTCTCTGCCACAGCCAGTTGCGCAGTCCTGCGCCCGAAGAGAACATCCTCGCCCAGGGGTGTCACATGCAGATGCTTGTTGTTTCGGTAGTCCACCTCCAGGAATCCCATCTGCAGCATCTGCAGCAGATAGTCCTGCCAGTCATGGAAGGGCACATCCCTGCCCGCCGCAAAGGTCTTGAGCAGGTGATAGCCATGCTCCACCAGTTCGGCGTTCATCGAGCCCCTCAGGATATTGATGGCCATCACGAAGCCCACCTGCTCGCCTGTCCTCCTGATGGCCGAGAGAGCCTTCTGCACGAGCACCGTGCCGTCAAACCTCGTGGGCGGCTTGCGGCACACGTCGCAGTTGCCACAGGCACAGTCGCTGGGCTCGCCAAAGTAGTTGAGCAGGATACGGCGCCGGCACACCTGTGCCTCGGCATACTCCTGCATGCGGTTGAGCTTCTCGTGATTGATGTCCTTTTGTCCGCTTTCATCGGCGAAATTGCGCAGCGTAATCAAGTCCTGCAGGTTGTAGAAGAGCAAGGTCTCGGCAGGCAGTCCGTCCCTGCCCGCCCGACCGATTTCCTGGTAGAAGTTCTCGATGCTCTTGGGCAGGTTGTAGTGAATGACATAGCGCACGTTGCTCTTGTCGATACCCATGCCAAAGGCAATGGTTGCACACACCAGCGAGACGCGGTCGACGAGGAAGTCCTCCTGCACCCTGTTGCGCTCGTCGGCCAACATGCCCGCATGGTAGATGCCCACGCGAATGCCCTCGGCACGCAGCTCGGCAGCCACCTTCTCGGTAGTCTTGCGTGACAGGCAGTACACAATGCCGCTCTCGCCGGGATGCCTGGCCACCACCTGCAGGATGGTGCGCAGCTTGTCCTTGGCCGAATAGCCACGTCTCACATCGAGGCTGAGGTTGGGCCTGTCAAACGAACTGACAAAGACCCTGGGCTCATGCAGACGCAACTGGTCCAGGATGTCCTGCCTGGTGACCTTGTCGGCCGTGGCCGTGAGAGCCATGATGGGAGTTTGGGGAAAGTGCTCGTGCATGCGGCCCAGTTGGGTGTACTCGGGCCGGAAGTCATGCCCCCACTGGCTGATGCAATGAGCCTCGTCAATGGCCACCAGCGACAGCCTCACGCGCTCCTGCATCCACTGTTCCTCGGCCAGAAACCTCTCGGGGGAGATGTACAGCAGTTTGACCTCCCCCCTGATGCACCTCTGCCTGATGCGCTCATTCTGGCTCTCGGTGTTGCTGCTGTTGAGTGCCTCGGCCGCCACGCCATTGGCCTGCAGGCCATCCACCTGGTCCTTCATGAGCGAGATGAGCGGTGAGATGACCACCGCCATGCCCTCCATGGCCAGCGCAGGCACCTGGAAGCAGATGGACTTGCCTCCCCCCGTGGGCATCAGCACCAGGGCATCGCCTCCGCCACACACATGGCGGATGATGTCCTCCTGCTGTGGGCGGAAGGAGTCATAGCCGTAATAGGATTTCAGTATTTGCTTGAATTTGTCCATGCAACTCGTTTCTGCGGCACTAAGTTAGGCATTTTTCGTCAGAGGGCGCACGCCTGGCTGCTGTTTTTGCATATAAGGGGATGAGCAGGACAGGATGCCGCCGGCTGCCCCGATGCGCATCGCGCGGCCAGAGCTTCCCGCCTGGCACAAAGGCCAGACACTCCATTTCCCCCCATTTCATCGGGAAAAGATGCCTGGCACATCCTGCTGCCCCAATGTTTCATTCTAACAAAAAGCCAACTTTTGACGCAATGACACATACCCACTGGCTTTTTCCTTGGCAGGCAGGATAACTTTTGCTTACTTTGCATCAAGCGATTCTACCCTGAAGACAAATTGACTACACACATATACCCTTACAACTTCGCACTATGAAGAGAACCGTCAAGATGCTCCTTGCAGCCCTGTGCTGCCTTGGGATGAGTGCCTTGCAGCCTGCATGGGCACAGGATTTCTGGAATGGGGGAATCGACAAGAACCTCCAGGGTACAGGCTCTGCCAGCGACCCTTTCCTTATCAAGACCGCCAACCAGCTGGCCGGACTGGCCAGTCTGGTAAACGCTGGCGACGACTTCAAGGGCAAGCACATCCGCCTGGATGCCGACCTGTACATGAGCGACCCCACAAGGCCAAGTGCCGAGAAGACGCAGTGGACCCCCATCAGCGGCATCTTCTATGACCAGACGGGGGCATGGGACTGGACCTCCGACACCCTGCGCTTCTGCGGAAACTTTGATGGCGGCGGACACATTATATATAACCTGTACTACAACCAGGCACCCGACTTCGGCGGGATAGACATCGACGACCCCACCAGCGACATCCACCTGGACTTCACGGGGTGGAACAAGGGGCTCTTTGGATACATCGAGGGAGGCTCCGTCAGCAACCTGCACCTGGAGAACGACACCATCGTGGGGGCTGTGGCCATAGGGGGCATCGCCGCCTACAACGTGGGAGGCACCATCAGCCACTGCTCCATGACGGGCTTTGTGGGCTCGGTGGAGAGCGGTCCATGCGGCGGCATCGTGGGCCAGAACACCAATGGCATTGTGGAGCATTGCACAGCCAATGCCACCAGCAAGGGCACACGCAGCGCGGGCGTGCTGGTGGGCGCCAGCACGGGAGCCAAGGCCGTCATCCGCGACAGCCATGCCCAGGGCAAGTGCCATGTGACCCAGTACCGTGCGGGAGGCTTCTGCGGCTCCCATTTGATGGCGCGCTCATCGAGCGGTGCTGGGCCCATGTGGAGGTGAGCAATGCTGCCTACCAGTATGCCGCCATGGACTGCGCGGGCTTCGTGGCCAACAACGACGGCACGATACGCGAGTGCTACTCCACGGGGGCAGTGACCTCGCCCAAGAGTGCCGCGGGCTTTGTGGCCTGCAATGTGGGCTGCATAGAGTCGTGCTACTGCACAGGCAATGTGACCGTGGGCGGATGGGGCTGCACGGCTGCGGCCTTCGTGGGCGAGAATGGCAACGGCTCGGTGTCCTACGGCGAGGTCGTGGGCGACTTCCCCGGAGTGACCATCAACTGCTTTGCCACTGGCCGGTGCGCGGGCTCTGACGACCAGGCCGGCCTGCGCGGCTTCCTGGCCTCGTACTGGAACGAGTCCCAGAACTCCTCGCGCACCGTCTTCTGCTCCTACGACAGCACCGCCAATCCTGGCATTGGCATCCATGAGCGCACCCTGGGAGGCAGCCTGGCCAAGACCACCCAGGAGATGCAGAGCCAGGCCTTCGTGGACACGCTCAACATGGTGGCAGCCTGGATGGGCACCAGCACCTGGACCTTCCGCCCTGGCCAGTACCCCATCCCCACGGGCGTGAAGGCCACCAACCTCACCGACTATATCGGAGGGGGCGACGGCACGCCCGACAGTCCCTATCTCATCGGCACCAAGGAGCAGCTCATCCACCTGGCCGAACTATCCAACCTGGGCTGGGACTTCCGTGGCCAACACATCAAGCAGACGGCCGACATCGACCTCAACCTCCCCCAGGAGCAGTGGGGCGAGGAGATGCCCACCGAGTGGATACCCATCGGGCAGGGCGCCAACAGGAACAATCCCGGGGAGGACAACTCCACGGCCTACACCTTCCGTGGCTGCTACGACGGCGGCTACCACGAGGTGCGCAACATGTACATCAATGGGCACTGCGACCAGCTGGGCTTCTTCGGCGTGCTGCACCACGGGGCCACCATCAAGAACCTGGGCATCACCGATGCCTGGGCCAAGACCAACACAGGCAACATAGGTATCCTGGCGGGCTGCTCGTCACGCTACTCGCGCAACGTCAGCATCGTGCAGTGCTGGACCTCGGGCCGCGTGGAGAGCACTGGCTGGGGCGTGGGCGGAATACTGGGACACATAGCCCTCGAGGGCAACACCAACATCCTCAACTGCGCCTCGTGGGCCCACATCACGGGCACGACCGATGTGTCGGCCGTCGTGGGCGACCAGAACTACATCGGCGGCGAGACGTACAGCAACGACACCATTGCCAACTTCATCTTCTCGGGCACCTTTGACAAGGAGGGCTACCGGGTGCCCATGATGGAGCGCGAGCGGCTCTTCAACGCGCTCTATGACTCGGATGTGTACAAGCTATCGGACAATGAGGAGCAGGTGCGACTCAACGGCGGGCATCCCACGGCCTACCTGCAGAGCAAGGAGCTGGCCAACGTCTTCAACTACTGGATCGACCAGTGGAACGCCACACATGCCCTGCACTGGACTACTACAACTGCCACGAGGGCAAGTACCTGGCCACCGAGGCCAGTTTCACGCCTCCCCTGAAGGTCACCTTCGACACAGGTGGCGGCTCACCCGTCACGGCCCAGAGCGTGCTGCAGGACAGCCAGATTGGTGCGCCTGCCATCCCCACGCTTGACAGCAAGGTGTTTGCCGGCTGGTACAGCGATGCCGGGCACACCCAGCCCTTCGACTTCAGCGGCCAGGTGGGCAGCAGCATCACCCTGCATGCCAAGTGGCTCGACACCTTCACCTACGACCTGAAGCCCTTCCAGAACCCCTTTGCCACCAGTTATGTCATCAAGACCAAGGAGCAACTGCTGGGCCTGGCCGTAATGACCAGGGGCATCGAGGGTGTGCAGGACGCCACCGACTTCACTGGCAAGACGGTGAAACTGGGAGCCGACATCCTGCTCAACGACACCACCGACTGGCGCCTGTGGGGCAAGGACATCTACGCAATACCCTGGCCTTCCGTTGGGCCCGCCTACAACAGCACCTTCAATGGCACCTTCGACGGGCAGGGGCACACCATATCGGGACTCTACCAGCGGTGCGACAAGCCCAGCGAGCAGGCCAACTACGGGGGCGTGCAGCAGGGACTCTTTGGCTACCTGGGCAGCGAGGCGCAGGTGAGCGACATCACCATCACGGCCTCTGTGCTGCTGCGTCCTGGCGAGGGCTCTGGAAGCAGCGAGTACGGATATGTGGGACTGCTGGCAGGCGAAAGCCACGGACGGGTGGAGAACTGCCACGCGGACGGACGCGTGGAGGTGCAGGGCTCCTGCGACGTGGGCGGACTCATTGGGCACAACCGTGGACAGGTGGCCTACTGCAGCAGCAAGGGCAGCGTGACCACACACGACAACTGGAGCGACATGGGCGTGGGCGGACTCATTGGCTATTGCGAACTGGCGGCCGAGACCGACACGCTGCGCGGCTGCACCTCCTCGGCCGGCGTGGAGGGACGTGGCTATATGGGCGGACTCGTGGGCAACTGCGCACGCGGTGTGCTGCTGGACTGCCATGCCACTGGCCATGTGCAGAGCAACGGCCATGCGGGATACTGCATAGGAGGGCTGGCCGGGCGAGCCACGACCCTCGTCAACTGCCATGCCGAGGGGGATGTCACGGCTCCCGAAAGCAACCGCATAGGCGGACTGGCGGGCAGACTCACCGTGGCGAAGGGCTGCCATGCCACGGGCACGGTAATTGGCAATGAGGCTGTGGGCGGACTGCAGGGCGACGTGGATGGCAATGGCATCAGCACCACAGACTGCTACGCCACAGGCGAGGTCACGGGAAAGACGTATGTGGGCGGACTGGCAGGACAGGGACGAGCGCTGACGGCATGCCATGCCACCGGCAAGGTGCGCGGCCTCAAGTATGTGGGCGGACTGGCAGGGGGCTTCTCCTACGACCTCACCAACTGCCACAGCGAGGGCGACGTGGAGTATGACGGCGAGAATGCCGATGGGCAGGAAGTGTATATCGGCGGACTCCTGGGAGAGGGGAACAACATCACTGGCTGCTACGCCACTGGCCGCGTGCAGGGAGCATTGGGCACCTATGTGGGCGGACTGCTGGGCAACGGCAGCGAGGTGGCGGACTGCCACGCCACAGGCCGGGTGTCGGGCGGTGACATCACAGGTGGCCTGGCTGGCCAACTGAAGGGGAAGGTGCTGGACTGCTACGCCACTGGCGCAGTGGATGGCAGGTACAAGGTGGGCGGCCTCATAGGCTGCACGGCAGGAAGCTACAACTTCGGCGTGACCGTCAAGCACTGCATGGCCAGCGGGGATGTGACTGCCACCAGGGATTTCGCGGGCGGGCTCATAGGCATTTGCCAGTCAACGGGTGTGACAGAATGCTATGCCCTGGGGAATATCGCGGGCACGAGCAACGCGGGTGGGCTCATCGGCTACAGCGGCTACAACACCTTCACCTGCTGCTACGCACGCGGCAGTGTGACTGGCGACGGCACTGGGCTGGCCGGGCTGATAGGTGACCAGGGGCTGAACTACTTGTATTGCTGCTACGCCACAGGAGCGGTCACAGGCCCCGAGGGGTGCACCGCCGGCCTGCGCTGCAATGGTTACCCTGCCACTGGCAACCAGAAGAATTACTATGACCGGCAGACCACAGGGCAGAGCGATGATGCCCTGGACATCCCTTGCAGCACCGAGGAGATGCACCGCATGGCCACCTTCACGGGCTGGGACTTCGATGCCGTGTGGGGCCGGCGCAACGACACCAACGATGGCTACCCCTACCTGCGCTGGACGCTGCAGGAGGCTCTGCCCAATGATGCCGACCTGCCCCTGGGCATCGGCAACACCACAGGACGCGCGCGGCAGGACGTGCGCAAGGTGCTTAGGGACGGAAGGGTCGTCATCCAGACGCTTCACGATGGCGCCTACCAGACGGACGGAAAGAGATTGAGATAAAACTGTTGACTCTGGGTTTTCCCCCTGTGACAGGCAAGAAGGCCCTATTTCCATGAAAACCCCATGCCCCCCTTTCTTCTCTGACAAGGGCATGGGGTTTCTTGTGACATGGCATGATGCCGCAGGGCCTGGGCTGGAAAAGGCGGCAAGCGCAGGGCTGTCCCCCAGCCCCCATTGCCCCCAGGGAAGGGAATGCGCCAGGCCAGCCGAGCCACGGTGCCTGGATGCCCCCAAAAATGCAGCGCACTGCAATCGCCAATGCAGCGCGCTGCGATCGCCAATGCAGCGCACTGCGATCGCCAATGCAGCGCACTGCATTGACACCCCCACCACGCGACCTGGTTTTCCGCTGCCGTATGCAAGCATTACCGCGAGCACTGCCCCCCTGCCAGCAGGGCTTCCAGCCATGAGCACCGCACTTCTCCACCGGAGCATGTCCCCAGCTGGACTTGTGCCCGTATTTAGCCAAAATTTGCTACCTTTGCAGATGACAAACAAGTACTAACCTTCAAGAAAAAGAGAGAAGAACATGATTCCAATGCAAGCAGACCCCGCCCTGGCGGCCACCGAGGCCGTCAAGGCACTGGAGAAAGGCGAGTTCAGCCAGGTGCTCCAGCAGATTATCAGCCTGGGAGTAGAGGCAGGCAAGAGCATCCTGCTGGCACTGCTCATCTTTGTGGCAGGCCGCTACCTCATCAAACTGGTCAACCGCCTGGTGGGCCGCATGATGGAGCGCAGGAGCGTGGAGCCCACCATTCAGTCGTTCCTCAAGAGTTTCGTCAACGTGCTGCTCACCACCCTGCTCATCATCACCACGGTGAGCGCGCTGGGAGTGAACACCACCTCCTTTGCAGCCCTGCTGGCCTCGGCAGGCGTGGCAGTGGGCATGGCCCTGAGCGGCAACCTGCAGAACCTGGCCGGCGGCATCATCCTGCTGCTCTTCAAGCCCTACAAGGTGGGGGACTTCATCGAGGCACAGGGCATCAGCGGCACGGTAAGGGAGATACAGATATTCCACACCATCATCCTCACCGCCGACAACAAGCAGGTGTATGTGCCCAATGGCTCGCTCTCCAGTGGCAGCGTGACCAACTACAGCACGCAGCCGCTGCGGCGGGTGGACTTCACCATCGGGGTGGAGTATGGCACCGAGGTGGAGACGGTGAGACAGGCGCTCACCGACATCTTCAAGGCCGACTCACGCATACAGGCCGACCCCGCGCCCTTCATCGGCCTGGCCTGCCTGGCCGACAGCTCGGTGAACTTCACCGCGCGGGTGTGGGTCAAGGGCGAGGACTACTGGCCGGTCTTCTTCGACCTCAACCGTGCCATCTACGAGGAGTTCAACCATCGTGGCATCGGTTTCCCCTTCCCCCAGGTGCAGATACACCAGTAGGCACCATCTTCCCCGCCCTTCCGCCCCATGGAGGAAGGGCCGCCACAGGGCAGGACAAGCCCCTTGTAATATACGGAAAGGCACTGCCGCCCACCTGCCAAAGCCGCCCGTCTGCCAGGATTCTGGCAGACGGGCGGCTTGCAGAAACACCTTTCAAAAGACTCACACTGTGACTGGTATCTTTCCTGGAATCCCACCATCCCCCAGAAAGAGGGCAGGAAGCACCACTGCTCCTGGGGATGGGAAGGAGGCAAAGAGGCACCTGGAAACAGAAAGAGGGCTCGGGACACCACTACTCCCCCTCGGAAGAGACTGGGGAGGAAGGCTGTCGGTAGAACTCCAGCAGGCGGCGGCGAAACAGGAAGGTGAGGCGTGCCTGCACCTCCTGGGAGCGCGCGCTGGCCAACTGGGTCTTGGCTTCCTGGAACTCCGTGGCATTTGCCTTGCCGTGCTCATACTTGCTCTGCATCAGGTGGAAGGAGGTCTCGGCACTCTCGCCTGCCACCTGCGCGCTCAGGCATTGCCGCTGGGCAGCCACGGCATTGTAGTAGGCCTGCTGTATCTCGCGGTAGAGACTCTTGCGCGTCTCCTGCAACTGCAGCTGCTGGGTGTGTACTGCCAGGCGCGCGCTGCGTATGTTGTTGCGCGTGGCCAGACGGTTGAAGATGGGGACACTGAGCGACAGGCCGAAGTACTGGTTGAAGTTGTCGCGCATCTGCGGGCCAAAGGCTGCGCCTGCGAATCCCGAGGTCTTGTAATAGTTGGTGCCTATGCCCGCATTGAAGTACAGGCTGGGGAAGAGCGCGCTGCGGGCTGTGCTGACGGCCTGCTCGGCCTGCGAGAGCCTGAGTTGCTCGGCCTGCACCTGTGGCCTGAGGCCTTGTGCCTCGGCAAAGACGGCATCGGGGGCTGGCAGGACAGCATCCAGGGGCAGAGCCTCGGCGGGTGTCACCACATCGAAGCCCGATGGGGTGTCCAACTCGAGCAACTGGGTGAGGGTGAGCAGCGAGAGCATCATACCGTTCTCCTGCTGTGTGAGACTCAGGCTGTCACTGGCCAGCGTGGCACGCATCTGCGCCACATCGGCCGGGGCTGCCTTTCCCTCGGCCAGGAGTCGCTCCATCCTGTCCACCTGAGCCGAGCTGAGCAAGGCCTGCTGGCGGGCCACGCTCACCAGTTCCTTCTGGCACACAGCCTCCAGATAGGCCGACAGGACGTTGAGTGTCACATCATCCTTGGCCTTATGATAGTCCTGCATGGCCGCCTGCAGTCCCAGTCGCTGCTGGCGCACCTGTGCCGGGAGTTGCCCCCCGGTGATGAGCGGCACGCTGGTGCCCAGGCTGAAACTGGTGCTCTGCGTGTTTCGGTTGGCATAGGTATTGTCGGCCGTGAGTCCACGCCCGAAGGAGAAGTTCTCGCCCGCTGTGGCTGTGAGGTCGGGCAAGCGGCCGTTGCGCGCCGTGCTGAGTGCTATCTCCTGCTGGCGCACATTGTCCTGCTGGCGCTGCACGGTGATATTGTGTGCTATGGCATGGCTGATGCACTGCTGCAGGGTCCACGCCTGCTGTGCCTGCATGCCCAGGCTACCCGCCATGAGAAGCATGCCGGTGAGTATGATTCTATTCATTGTATGTCTTCTTACACATTATATATACAGTCTGTCCCCAGGGCCACATGCGCACAAGGTCACTCGTCCTCCTGCTTCAGGATGCCCCGCACCTTCTGCCCGGGATGCAGTCCGCCCTTGACCTCCATGTTGATGCCATCGCTCAGTCCCGTGATGACCCGCGTGCGCTTGAACTGCTGCTTGGGCAGACTGTCGGTGAGCACATACACATAGGTGCTGTCGCCCGAGAACTCCAAGGCCGACTCTGGCACACACACAGCCCCCCTTGCCCGCTGCAGCACAATCTGCGCGTTGGCGCCATAGCCCGAGCGCAAGGCCAGCGAGTCGGGCAGTGTGATGGCCGCCTTGATGTCGAAGCGGTTGGCGCCATTCTGCTCCACGCCCTTGGGAGAGATATACTCGATGTACGCATCCAGCGTGAGTCCCTGTATGGCCCCCACAGTGATGCTCACAGGCATGCCCTCCACGATGCGTCCCACCTCGGTCTCATCCACGCTGCCCTTGAATATCAGGTTCTTCATATCGGCCACGGTGGCAATGGTGGTGCCGTCGTTGAAGGAGTTGCTCAGTATCACGTAGTTTCCCACCTTGACAGGAACATCCAGCACCAGGCCATCGATGGTGCTGCGGATGAGTGTGGTGCTGAGCGAGGCATTGCTGAGCGAGGCCCCGTCACGCACGATGTGCAGGGCATCGCGTGCCTGTGCCTCCTCGGCCTCGGCCTGGCGCAAGGTCACCTGCGCCTTCTCAAACTCCTCCTGGCTCACCACATGCTCGTCCAGCAGAGCCTTCATGCGGTTGTAGTCGGTGCGTGCCTGCTCCAGCGAGATGGCAGCAACGCGCACACGGCTCTCGGCACTGGACAGATTGCCCATGTCAGGTATCACCTTCACCCTGGCTATCACCTCGTCCTTCTTCACCAGGTCGCCAGCCTCCTTGTAGAGCTCAGCGATGATGCCCGAAATCTGCGGCTTGATACTCACCTCGTCGCGTGGCTCTATCTTGCCAGTGACAATGGTGGTCTTCTCCAGGTCCTTGACCTGCACGGTGTTTACCTCATACACCTGCTGCTTGGGGCGTGACTTCATGTACAGGAACACGAATGTCCCCACCATCAGGACGGCCACAGCCACGATGGCCACCCACTTCAGAATCTTCTTCATATCTCTTGCGGTTTATTTGCGGTTTTGCGGTTGCACGGTTGTGCGGTTTTGCGGTGGCATGTGCGATTGGGCGGTTTTGCGGTGGCATGTGCGACTTCATGCTTGTACGGGGATGCGGTTGGCCGGGCTTATGACAGCCACATGACCGCACTGCCGCAAACGCTGCCTATCACTCCTCCCTCATGGCCTCCACAGGACGTATCCTCATGGCCCGCAGAGCAGGCGCGAGTCCTGCCAGCACGCCCAGCAAGGCAAGCAGCAGAGCCGTACCCACGGCCAGGGCAAAGGATATCTGGAAGTGTGCTCCAGGCGTGGAGGCTGCCACAGCGTCCTCTGTCACCTGCAGGATGAGCACAGAGAGGGATATGCCTGCCATGCCCGACACGAGTGTGAGCACCACACTCTCGGTCATCACCATCCCCAGTATGTCCCTGGGGGTGGCCCCTATCGCACGGCGTATGCCTATCTCCACGGTGCGCTCCTTCACGGCCACCATCATGATGTTGCTCACCCCTATGGCACCTGCCAGCAGCGTGCCCAGGCCAATCATCCACACCAGGATGCGCACGCCACGGAACAGGGTATCAACCATCGAGAAGATGGCCTCGGCATTGATTCGCCTCACGGCCTGCCTGTCATCGGGATGGATGTAGTGCGCACGCTTGATGACCTGCTCGGCACGGTCTTGCACCTGGCTCATGGAGAAGCCCTCGCGTGCCGTGAGGCAAAGTATCTCCACCGTGTTGCCTGTGTTATATACCCTGCTCATCGTGCCCAAGGGCAGTTCGATGGTGCTCTCGGGATTGCCTCCCACTTGTATGCCTCCAGCCTTGCGCCCGCTCACGCCCACCACCTGGTAATATACACTGTCGAGCGAGAGATAGAGCCCCGTGGGATTGCCCTGCGCTCCCAGTTCGGGAAAGAGGAGCTCCACCACACGGGAACCGATGACACACACCTTGCGCTGCAACTGGTCGTCCATGTCGTTGAGTGCGCGTCCGAAGCGTATCTTGGGATTATCCACCCGGTTGTAGTCAGCCTTGTGTCCCAGCACATGGGCATATCCGGTGTGGTTGTCACGCGACATCATCCCCCAGCGGTCCAGGCAGGGAGCACACACGTCCACCTCGGGCACGGTGTTCCTTATCCTGTCCACATCGTCCAGGGTCATGGTCCAGCTGCGGTCGCTTGGGAATCCCTTGTAGGGGCGGTCGGTGTTCCCCGTGAACAAGAAGCCCGAATTGGAGGCAAAGCCAGCGAAGTTCTGTGCCAGCATATTCTCCATGCCCCGGCCCCCACCCATCAGCAGGATGAGCATGAAGATACCCCAGAAGATGCCAAAGGCTGTGAGAGCCGTGCGTGTCTTGTTGCGCGAGAGGGTGTCGTAAATCTCCTCCCACTGGTCTGTGTCAAGCATTTCTTTTTGCGGTTGTGCGGTTGTACGGGTGTGCGGGTGTACGGGTGTGCGGGTGTGCGGTTGTGCGGTTATGCGGTTGTGCGGACTTGAGGTTGTACTACCATGCTATGGAGCATCGGCATAAGGGCTCGTCAGCGCATCCGCAGAAGCGCATAACCGCAAAAGCGCGAAATCAACTCCTGAGTGCATCCACGGGCTTCATCCTCACAGCCTTGCGTGCTGGGAAGAATCCTGCAAGCGTGCCACACACCACCATGATGAGCGTGGCCGTCAGGCAGGTTGACAAGTCCACGGTGGGGTCAATGAACATCTTGGCCTGCATGACACCCACGTCCAGAGTCTGGTTGCCCGCCACGCTGTCCATGTACTGGCAGAAGACGACACCCAGCACCATGCCAGCATAGCCAAATGCCAGCGTGATGACCAGGCTCTCCAGCATGACCATGCGCACGATGCTCCAGGGACGCGCGCCTATGGCACGGCGTATGCCAAACTCGCGTGTGCGCTCCTTGACCGAGATGAGCATGATGTTGCTCACTCCCACCACCCCACTCACCATGGTGAGCAGGCCCAGCACCCAGAAGGCCGTGTGCAGGATGCCCATCGCCTGGTTCATGGCGCGGCTGTCCTCGGCCTGGTTCCATATCCACAGGGCACTATGGTCCTGCGGGCTGAAGTCGTGTATCTGGCTGGTGGCACGGGTGTACTCGCCCATGAAGGCTTGCGACTCGTTGCCGTTGAGCACCCGCCTCATGACCATCGACAGGCGGTCGATGCGGTTGCCCTTGCCATAGATGGCACTCACGGTGCTGTAGGGAGCGTAGAACTCGGTGTCCCACTGGTCGCCATTGGTCTTGCTCACTCCACACACCCGCCAGGGTATCCCCCCTATGTCCACGATGCCTCCCACGGCATGCTCGCCTTGCGGAAAGAGCATGTCGGCTTGCTTGTCGGGCAAGACGATGACCTTGCGGTGCTGCTCCAGGTCGATGGGGTTGATGAAGCGTCCTTCCACAATCCTCACAGCCTCTATCTGGGCAAACTGTGGCCACACGCCACTCACCTTCACATTGCTCAAGTGACAGTCGCCCCGGCTGGCCACCAGTCCCGAGTGCTCAAGAACAGGCACAGCCGACTCCACCTGCGCGCTGAAATGGCGGCGTGCCATGTCCACGTCACGCTCATCGAGCTGTATGTGGCGTCCCTCCTTCATGCCGTGGTAGGGCATGGTGGTGCTTCCGCCAAACACATGGATGGCGTTGAACGAGAAGTCACCCGCATTCCTCTCAAAGGTGTGTATGACTCCGTTGCCAGCCCCCTGCAGCACAATGACCAGGAAGAGTCCGCTGGCCATGGCAAAGCCTGTGGCTGCCGTGCGCAGCTTGTTCATGCCTATGGTGTGCAGCACCTCGCCCATGGTGTCGGCCATGGGCCACTGGATATCCTTCCAACTCCTCATACTCGTCTCACTTCATCAGTCCGTTGATGCCAAAGGGGACGGCTGCCGCGTTGGGGTTCTCCTCGATGCGCTCTATCAGCCCGTCCTTGATGTGCACGATGCGGTCGGTCTGGTAGGCCACGCCACTCTCGTGCGTGACCACCACGATGGTCATGCCCTGGTCATGCAGCTGGCGCAGGATCTGCATCACCTCCAGCGAGGTGTGGCTGTCCAGCGCACCTGTAGGCTCATCGGCCAGTATCACCTTGGGCTGTGTGACCAGCGCGCGGGCAATGGCCACACGCTGCTTCTGCCCGCCCGAGAGCTCACTGGGATAGTGATGAGCCCAGTCGGCCAGCCCCAAGCGGTCGAGATACTCCATGGCGAGGGCATTTCTCCTGCGCCGGCTCACGCCCTGGTAGAAGAGGGGCAAGGCAACGTTCTCGACCGCATCCTTGAAACTGATGAGGTTGAAACTCTGGAAGATGAAGCCCAGAAGCCTGTTGCGCAGGTCGGCAGCCCGCGTCTCGCTCAGGTTGCAGATGGGGGTACCTGCCAGGATGTACTCGCCCTCATCGTAGGAGTCCAGGATGCCCAGGATGTTGAGCAGCGTGCTCTTGCCCGAGCCCGATGCTCCCATGATGGACACCAGTTCGCCCTCCTGGATGTCGAGGTTGATGCCCCGCAGCACATGCAAGGGCTGTATGCCCTGGTAGGTCTTGTGTATCCCCTGCAGATGTATCATTTTCCGCTCACCTTCAGTCTGCTCGTCTTCAGGCTGGCCGCCCCGCTCTTGCTCTTGTGGAAGATGCGGCAATTGCCCTTGAGGGTAAGGTCGCCGGCACCCGACACGCTGCCATCCAGGCGGTCACAGCTGACCGTGAGGGTCATGTCGCCGGCACCGCTCAGCTCCACGTCCACGTCCTGGGCCTCGACCTTGCCTTTCACGTCGCCTGCGCCGCTCACTTCAATGTTCACCTCATCGCTGGCCTTCAGGTATCCGAGGCTCACGTCGCCCGCTCCGCTCACGTCCAGGTCAAGGGACTCCACCTCCATGTCGGTGATGTCCAGGTCGCCTGCCCCGCTCACGTCAATATCCAGTTTGCCAGCAAGGCGTGCCTTCTGTGGCACCTGCAGGTCGCATGCACCGCTCATGTCGATGCCCTTCAGCGTGGGGGCTGTGATGTAGGCAGTCAGCCTGGGGCTCTTTCCATTGACCCTGATGCCGTGGCTCTTCATGCCGATGTGGAGTTCGCCGTCCTTCACCTTGACCTCATACTTTGCCAGGTCCTTCTCGTTGCCACGCACCTTCACCTGTACTGTGCTTCCCTGGGTGTATATGACCTTGACGCAGCCCGACAGGTCCAGTTCGTCAAAGTCGGACACCCGCAGGGTGCGCTCCACCACGGGGCCACGTTCCTTGCTGTCCTTGTAATCGTGCTTCCCAGCCTCCTCGATGGATGCCTTCACCACTCCGTCCACCATCTGGTGGCAGGCTGCCATCATGCTGGCAGAAAGCAGGAATGCCAGCGAGAGCATTATCTTTTTCATCTTCTTATCTGTTTATTATTATATGGTTATGCGGTTTTATGGTTGTGCTTACGGGCATTGGTGCCGCTGCCAAATCCTGTCTTACGCATATAGGAAGCGTCATGCATCCTTGCTGCACTCATACTCGGCCTTCACCTCCTCGTAGAAGTTGGCCACGGTCTGATTTATGTAGGGGCACAGCCAGAAGAACCCGATACCCAAGGTGAGGATGCACAGGAGAATCCATCCCAGGAAGGACAGCCCCAGGCAGAACAGTTTCAACTTGTGTCCCTGCATCATGTCGGCACTCAGGCGCAGGGCCTTGTTGCCCCCCAGTTCGGGATAGTCACGCAGGATGAAGGGCACCATGGCCAGGCGCAACTGCATCCAGATGCCGGGGATGATGAGCAGCAGGTAGAAGAGAATCTCCATGAGCGAGGCGATGAGCATGGTGCTGAACACGCGCCAGAAGTCCCTGTAACCCACAATGAGGTTACCCAGGGCAAAGGGGTCATCGCTCTGGCCACGATGGTTGCCCAGGAAAGCCACGCTGTAACCCCAGCCCATGGGCAGGAGCAGCAGGCTCGCCAGGTAACTGAAGCAGTTGGTGGCATTGCCGGAAACCAGGGAATAGGCATCGGCATCGGTGGTGAGAAACACCTTGCTTGGCCCAAAGACAGCGATGTCAATCGCGCTGCCAATGCCCGTCGCGAAGAAGCACAATACTATCAGGACGAATGTGAGCATGGCGGATTCGGCCCAGAGGCCCTTGAGATCAGCGCAGCCCTTGCTGCGCAACTGTGAACAGGTACTAATCATTGTTTTATGGTTTTATGGTTTTATGGTTGTACGGTTGTACGGTTATGCGGTTATATGGTTATGCGGGTGTGCGGGTGTGCGGCTATATGGCTGGAGTGCCAGATGACTGGGCTTGCGCCCCTGGCTCCTGCGCCTGCCAGCGTGCCACCACCTCGCGGATGCTCACGCCCAGGGCGCGCATCACACGGAAGAGGTCGGGCAACTGTCCGCTGAAGAACTCGTCGCGGCGCAGGGTCTCCACAGCCTGCACAGCCCCCTGGGCCACAAAGTTGCCCAGTCCCCTGCGGGTAACGGCCACGCCCTTCTGCTGGAGCCACTCCAGCGAGCGTGCCACGGTGTTGACGTTCACCTCGGCATCCATGGCCAGTTCGCGCACCGAGGGCAACTTGTCCCCCTCATGGTACCGGCCCGCCAGGATATCATCACAAACGTGCTCTGCTATCTGCAGATAGATGGCTTTCTGTTCCTTGAACTCCATAGCGACAGGTCTTTGGTTAACGGTTGCGGAGGCTGGTCACCTGCGCGTTGCAATACAATCTGTAGGCAAGAGCCCAGATGCCCACCAGCAGGGAGAGCTCCACGAGGCACACCACCACAAGCACGACAGTAAGATTCGGATTGAAATCAAAGTCCCAATGGCTCAGCCAGTCAAAGCCCACCACCTGAAAGAAGATGCCTGCCAGGAACATCATGGCCACGCCCAGCGCCACCCAAAGGAGCACATGCATCATGCAGGTGAAGATGAGATTGTAGCGATACTTCCAGGCATTGCCCAAGGCGAAGGTGCTCTCATAGCAGAGCGTGGAGAGGAGGGCGGCCGTGCCCACCAGGATGGGATGGTCAAGCCCACCCAGCATCCCGATGGTGTCGAGCGTGTAGGAGTGCAGCCAGGCCAGCGTGAGTGAACTCACCTGGGAGAAGATGCCAAACAGGGTGGCAAAGAGCAGGTTGAGCACATCGGCACACAGCACCGAGAGGGCAAACACCACCTGCGGGGCCACCAGGCAGAAGGCGGCATGCCACACGAAACGCTCCACATTGCTGGCCGGCAGGGTGAGCTCGGCGATGCGTCCCTGCTTGCGTGCCAGGTTGTGCAACATGTAGCTCAGGTACACCACGGGCAGGCAGCCGGTGACAATGCCATAATAGACGGCCAGAGCCTCGCCACCGCCCAGAAGGCCGTCCGACGGGTAGCCGTTGCCTGCGCCTATGCCAAAGAGCGAGACCTCGCCTGTGGCCCACAACATCATATAGCGCAGCAGCACGGGGAAGGCTGCCAGCACCAGCAGACCTGCGGCCTGGCTCAGGTAAAACTTCCTGTTGATGGTCACGTCCCAGCGTGCCACATTCAGGAAACGCTTCATTTCAAACTGTATCATTATGCTATTCCTCCTTGCACATTATATATATTATACATTGGCCTTGCGGACTTCCGCACGCGCGCCCTCCACTGTCTCCACAAACAGCCGCTCCAGGTCCACGGGGCCCTCATCCTCGCTGAGCGGGGCGTGCATCAGCACACGGTTGCCGTCGAGGATGGTCACATGGTCGAGCAGTCGCTCCACGTCATGCACCTGATGGGTGCTCACCAGCACGGTCTTCTGCTCGTCCATGCCCTGCACCACCACCTTGCGGAACTGGCTCTTGCTCAGTATGTCGAGTCCGTTGGCGGGCTCGTCCATCAGCAGAACGCGCGTGCCTGTGGCCAGAGCCACGCACATGTACACCTTCTTCTTCTGTCCCATGGAGAGCGCGCCCAGGTGCATGTCCATGTCCAGGTCGAAGCCCTCGATGCACGAGCGCAGCAACTCATCGCTGAAGCGGGGATAGAAGGGCTTGAGCGCGCGGGTGTAGCTGTGCAGGCTCACGGCCGGCAGGTCGTACTCCTCGGGCACCAGGAAGATTTCCCTCAGCATCTCGGGCTGGCGGTTCTCGGCCAGCAGACCGTCCACACGCACCTCGCCGCGCTGGGGACGCAGCAGTCCCGAGATGAGATAGAGCAGCGTGCTCTTGCCGGTGCCGTTCTTGCCCAGCAGCCCATACACGCCTCCCTGGGGAAAGGACAGGGAGAAATCCTTGAGCACGGGCTTCCCGTACCGGTATCCAAACGTGATATTGTCTATGTCTATCATACTCGTTTAGTGTAATAGTTAATTAGTACACTGCAAAAGTAGTGCATTCCTAAGACCCCAGCAGTGCCCCTTGGGGATTTTAACACTTCTTTAACGTTTTCCAGTCAGCCTATGTCTCTTGCACATTATATATATCATGCGCGCACGCGAGAGCGTTTGCATCCACATGCGGGGCGGCTATGCTGTCAACACGCACTCTACTGAGTGCCCCCCTGCAGCATGCTCGTTGCCCGCAAGCATATGCCTGGCCAGCCCTGGGCAAGCGTGTGTGCACAGCAGGGCACTGCACTGGCTTTTTCGTCCAGCCTGGGCTGAACGGTAAGAGAAGCCGCATGACTTGCGAGTTTCAGCCTATTGAAACTATCGTTCAGCCCAGGCTGGACGAAAAGAGCAAGCCGCTTCCCTGGCCGCAGGAAGCAGCCGTGAGGGGCAAGTGAGCCTGCTCCCGCTGCCACATGAAGCCGCTCTGCACGCACGCGCAACTGGCCACGCGCATGCGCGCAAAGTGAATGCGGATGCCAAGGACTGCGGCACAACAGGTGCATATATGCGGCAAAATAGCATAAACATGCACTATCTCGTCATAAAAATTCATAAAAGAGGGGACAGTGAACCCTCATACAGGGTTTTTTCCCCAACTTTGCAGTCAGAAACGGAAAGATTATACAAAACCGCCACGACAAGAAGACTCGCCTGCAGACCATACGCATGATAGTGGCCTCGAGGGTGGTGTGCAGCCAGGAAGACCTGATGATAGAGCTGGACAAGGCTGGATTCCCCTGCACACAGACCACCCTGAGCCGTGACCTCAAGCAACTGCGCATAAGCAAGGTGCGCGGCAAGAGCGGACACAGCGCGTATGCACTGCCCCACGAGGGGCAGTTCCTGGTGGCTCCCTCGCGCGAGGAACTGGACAAGAGGAGGTGGAGCGTGCGCTTCTCGGCCAACATCATGGTGGTGCACACGCCGCCAGGACATGCCAGCATGGTGGCCCTGGAGATTGACAGGGCCGCGCACCCCTTCTTCCTGGGCTCGGTGGCGGGCGACGACACAGTAATGGTCGTGCTCGACGAGAACGTGGAGCGGGAGGACGCGCGCAGCGTGATACTGGGCATCGTGCCACAGCTGGACAAGGGACGGGCAGGCGAGGAGGAGAACTCATAAACAACATACCACACAAACAGAAAAGACAAGGGAGGGACACGGCATCAGGCACGCCTCGCCCATGAGAGAGAGATGAACCAAGAGGACAACATTAGGATAGTGGTGGCCGAGGCCGCACACGAGGTGTATGTGGACACCATACTGAACACCATCAGAGAGGCCGCCAAGAAGCGCGGCACAGGCATCGCCGAGCGCACACACGAGTATGTGGCCACCAAGATGAAGGAGGGCAAGGCCATACTGGCACTGGACGGCGACAAGTTTGCAGGCTTCAGCTACATCGAGACATGGGGCAACAAGCACTATGTGACCACCAGCGGGCTCATCGTGCACCCCGACTACCAGGGACATGGAATAGCCAAGCGCATCAAGGACTACACATTCACCCTGGCACGCATACGCTGGCCGCATGCCAAGATATTCAGCCTCACCAGCGGCGACGCGGTGATGAAGATGAACACGGCACTGGGCTACGTGCCCGTGAGCTTCAACCAGCTCACGGACGACGAGGCGTTCTGGCACGGCTGCCTGGGCTGCATCAACCACACGATACTGGAGGAGAAGGAGCGCAAGTTCTGCATCTGCACAGGCATGCTGTGGGATCCCGACAAGCATCACGGCGAGCCCACATCGCTCGAGGTGTTCAAGGACGTGATGCGCCAACTGGTGCTCAGGGGCATCGAGTAGCCACCGCACGGCCACGGGCCCACGGGAGAGGCCACAGGCACAGGTGAGCGGGCCGCAGGGCACCGCACGCATCCCAGGGGCAGGACACCAGGACAGGCAAGCCTGGAGAGAAAGGACAAGAGTAATCAAGAAGAGTATAACACATTAACATATCCCCCACCGCGTCACGGGAGCAGGCACACAGCCCGCCCCACCCAACAGCATGGAGGCAGGAAAGGGGACTGGAGAGTATCATTATGGAACAGAAGAAGAAAGTGGTGGTTGCCTTCAGCGGCGGCCTGGACACCAGCTACACAGTGATGTACCTGGCCAAAGAGAAGGGTTACGAGGTGTATGCGGCCTGTGCCAACACAGGCGGATTCAGCCCCGAGCAGCTGAAGACCAACGAGGAGAACGCCTACAAGCTGGGAGCCACCAAGTATGTCACGCTGGACGTGACACAGGAATACTACGAGAAGTCGCTCAAGTACATGGTCTATGGCAACGTGCTCCGCAACAACTGCTATCCCATCAGCGTGAGCTCGGAGCGCATCTTCCAGGCTCTCGCCATCGCACGCTATGCCAAGGAGATAGGCGCAAGCGCCATCGCGCACGGCAGCACAGGAGCGGGCAACGACCAGATACGCTTCGACATGACATTCCTGGTGATGGCACCGGGCGTGGAGATTATCACGCTCACCCGCGACGGCAACCTGAGCCGCAAGGAGGAGATTGACTACCTGAACCAGCACGGCTTCCAGGCCGACTTCACCAAGCTGAAGTACTCCTACAACGTGGGCATCTGGGGCACCAGCATCTGCGGAGGCGAGATACTGGACAGCACTCAGGGACTGCCCGAGAGCGCCTACCTGAAGCACCCCACCAAGCACGACTCGGAGACTCTGTCGCTGGGCTTCGAGAAGGGCGAGCTGGTGAGCGTGAACGGCAAGCACTTCACCGACCACATCAAGGCCATCCAGGCTGTGGAGGAGATAGGGGCAGCCTATGCCATCGGACGCGACTGCCATGTGGGCGACACCATCGTGGGCATCAAGGGACGTGTGGGATTCGAGGCCGCCGCCCCCATGCTCATCATAGGCGCGCACCGCTTCCTGGAGAAATACACGCTGAGCAAGTGGCAGCAGTACTGGAAGGACCAGGTGAGCAACTGGTATGGCATGTTCCTGCACGAGAGCCAGTACCTGGAGCCTGTGATGCCCGACATCGAGGCCATGCTCACCAGCAGCCAGCGCCATGTGACGGGCACGGTGACCCTGGAGCTGCGTCCCTACTGCTTCCAGACGGTGGGCTGCGACACGCCCAACGACCTGGTGAAGAACAAGCTGGGCGAGTATGGCGAGGGTGCCAAGGGCTGGACCAGCGAGGAGGCCAAGGGCTTCATCAAGGTGACCAGCACGCCCCTGCGCGCCTATTACCTGGCTCACCCCGAGGAGGAGAGGTAAGCCCAAGTCCCACCAAGCCCCCTCCCCCTGCCCTCCCCGAGGGGAGGGAGTAGCCACACCAAGCCTCGGCACTCTTCCACACAGGTGCAAGTGTGCCATGCAACCAACAGGAGACCGGTGCTTGAAGAAAAGCATTGACCAATAAATGACAGACACATGGGGTATGCTTACCAGACGGCTTCGGCTGACGGATATGCGCTGCTCAAGGAGCGTGCCAAGAGGAAGCGCCAGCATCCCACACAGGCCGAGTCGTTGCTGTGGCAGTACCTGAGACGCGAGGACAGGGAATGGAGGTTCAAGCGGCAGCATATCATTGGCAACTTCATCGCGGACTTTGTATCCCTGGAGAAATCCCTGGTCATCGAGGTGGACGGAGGATACCACAAAGGGCGCGAGCAGATGGAGCGTGACGAGGAACGCTCACATGCGCTACGGCAAATGGGCTTCGAGGTAATACGCTTCACAAACGAGGAGGTACTCACATCCATAGAGACGGTCTTAGACACCATCATGGAAGAAATGGAAAGCCGTTAACATGAACAAAGAAGACAACAAAGAGAAATGACAGAAATACAGGAAACTACTCCCTCCCCTCGGGGAGGGCTGGGGGAGGGGGCTTCGATTGTCCGCATAGGCATACTGGGAGCCGCCGGCTACACAGGCGGTGAGCTCATCAGGCTGCTGCTGTGCCACCCCCAGGCCAGGATTGTGTTTGCCAACAGCGAGAGCAACGCGGGCAACCTGGTAAGCGACGTGCACGAGGGACTCGTGGGGGACACCGACCTGCGCTTCACCAGCGAGATGCCTTTTGACAAGGTGGACGTGGTGTTCTTCTGCTTCGGGCATGGCAAGAGCCAGGCATTCCTGGCCAGCCACAAGATACCCTCACGGGTGAAGGTCATCGACCTGGCACAGGACTTCCGCATCGCCGCAGACCACGACTATGTGTATGGCCTGCCCGAGACACACCGCGAGGCCATACGCTCATGCCAGCACCTGGCCAACCCAGGATGCTTTGCCACCTGCATACAGCTGGGGCTGCTGCCCGCACTCCAGGCTGGCATCATCAGCGGGGACATACACACCAATGGCATCACAGGAAGCACGGGAGCAGGACAGAAGCCCGGCGCCACCACGCACTTCTCGTGGCGCAACGACAACATATCCATCTACAAGACCTTCACCCACCAGCATCTGCTGGAAATCAACCAGACTATCCAGGAGCTGCATCCAGGCTACGAGGGACGCATGTTCTTCATCCCACAGCGCGGATGCTTCGCCCGGGGCATCTTCGTGACCTCATACGCGCACTGCGACACACCCATCGAGGAGGTGAGGAAGATATACGAGGACTACTACCGCGATGCGGCATTCACCCATGTGGTGGGCACCTCGCCCGACATGAAACAGGTGGTGAACACCAACAAGGCCGTGGTCTTCGTGGAGCGGTACGCCGACCAGCTGCTCATGGTGTCCTGCATCGACAACCTGCTCAAGGGCGCCGTGGGACAGGCCGTGCAGAACATGAACCTCATGTTTGGCCTGCCCGAGGATGCTGGCCTGAGGCTCAAGGCAAGCGCGTTCTGAGTAAAGAGAAAGAGGCAGAAGCCAGCCCTCTACCCCTGCCCTCCCCATGGGGAGGATGTGACCACCACGCAAGAGGCATGGACAGAGGAGAGCACGGGGGGCTACATATAATTATATAATTGACATGAAACTATTTGACGTATATCCTCTCTTTGACATCAACATTGTCAAGGGAGAAGGCTGCAAGGTGTGGGACGACAAGGGACAGGAGTACCTGGACCTGTATGGCGGACACGCCGTGATAAGCATCGGGCACTGCCACCCGCACTATGTGCAGATGATGCAGGAGCAACTGACCAGGCTGGGATTCTACAGCAACTCGGTCATCAACCGCCTGCAGCAGCAACTGGCAGAACGCCTGGGGAAGGCAAGCGGCTACGAGGATTACCAGTTCTTCCTCATCAACTCGGGTGCCGAGGCCAACGAGAATGCCATGAAGCTTGCCTCATTCACCAACGGGCGCACACGCATCCTGTCGGCCGAGAAGGCTTTCCACGGACGCACCTCGCTGGCTGTGGAGGCCACCCAGAACCCCAAGATTATCGCGCCCATCAATGCCAACCATCATGTGACATACCTGCCCATCAATGACCTCGACGCATGGAAGCGCGAACTGGAGAAGGGCGACGTGTGCGCCTGCATCGTGGAGTGCATACAGGGCGTGGGGGGATGCAACCTGCTCACGGCCGAGTTTGCGCAGGGACTCGAGGAGGCTTGCCACCAGCACGGGGCCTTCCTCATCTGCGACGAGATACAGTGTGGCTACGGGCGCAGCGGCAAGTTCTTTGCCCACCAGTGGCTTGGCATCCGCCCCGACCTCATCAGCGTGGCCAAGGGCATAGGCAACGGCTTCCCCATGGGAGGCGTTCTCATCTCGCCCACATTCAAGCCCGTGTATGGGCAGTTGGGCACTACCTTCGGCGGCAACCACCTTGCCTGCACCGCTGCACTGGCCGTGCTGGACGTGTTTGAGCAGGAGCACCTGGTGGACAACGCGCACAAGGTGGGCGAATATCTGTCCCAGAAGCTGCACCAGCTGCAGCTGCGCACCGACCACATCCTGGAAGTGCGCGGCCGCGGGCTGATGGTGGGCGTGGTGCTCGACATCCCGCACAAGGAGGTGCGCTCCCGGCTCATCCACGAGCAGCACTGCTTCACAGGCTGTGCGGGCACCAATATCCTGCGCATACTGCCGCCCCTGTGCCTCACCGAAGCCCAGGTGGACGACTTCATCACGCGGCTGGAGACTGTGCTGCAAGGCATCTGAGCGCAGCCGCACAAGCATAGAACCGTAAAACCACAAAACCGTAAAACCACAAATGGAAGACAATATCAAGCAAATAGGAGAGCGGCTCAAGGGGCTGCGTGAGATATTTGACATCCCGGCCGAGGAGGTCGCCGAACTGTGTGAGGTGTCGCTCGAGCACTACCTCAAGATAGAGGCTGGCGAGGCCGACCCCTCGGTGTACCGCCTGTCACGCATCTCCAAGCGGTACGGCATTGACCTGGACGTGCTCATCTTTGGCGAGGAGCCACGCATGAAGGGCTACTACATCACCCGTGCCGGCAAGGGGCCCGAGGTGGACCGTGGCAATGACTACAAGTACCAGGGACTGGCCATGGGCTTCCGCAACCGCAAGGTGGACCCCTTCCTCACGCAGGTTGACCCGCTGCCAGGCGACAAGAAGTACACCCAGAACACACACGACGGACAGGAGTTTGACTATGTGCTGCAAGGCACGCTGGAACTCACCATCGAGGACAAGCCCCTGGTGCTGGAGCCCGGGGACAGCATCTACTTCGACAGCAAGAGGCAGCACTGCTTCCGCGCCCTCAATGGCAAGCCTGCCGTATTTGTATGCATCATAGTGTAAGAGACACCCAACTGACATAACGAATATTCCAAGGGCAGGAGCGCGACACAACGCGCGACTGCCAGAAACGGATAGAGAAGAGATGATAGAGAGATTTCTGAAACAGACCAAGTTCGTAAGCGAGCAGGACTTTGCCAAGCACCTGGAGTTCATCGTGCCCGAGGACTTCAACTTCGCCTACGACGTGATGGACGAATGGGCACGCATCAAGCCCGACAGCATAGCACTCCTCTGGACCAACGACAAGGGCGAGGAGAAATCATTCACCTACCGCGACCTGCGCGAGTTGAGCAACCGCACGGCCTCCTACTTCCAGTCGCTGGGCATCGGACACGGCGACGTGGTGATGCTCATCCTCAAGCGGCATTACCAGTGGTGGCTTGCCATGCTGGCCCTGAGCAAGCTGGGCGCCATAGCGGTGCCCGCCACGCACATGCTCACAAAGAAGGACATCGTGTACCGCAACAACCGCGCTTCGGTCAAGGCCATCATTGCGTGCGGCGAGGAATACGTGCTGGAGCAGATACAGGAGGCCATGCCCGAGAGCCCGAGCGTGCAAGTGCTGGTGAGCATAGGCCCCTCGGTGCCCCAGGGCTTCCACGACTGGATGAAGGAGTGGACCAGCGCACCCGAGTTCCACCGCCCCAACCATGTCAACAGCAACGAGGACACCCTGCTGATGTACTTCACCAGCGGCACCAGCGGAGAGCCCAAGATGGTGGCACACGACCACCTGTATGCCATGGGACACATCACCACGGGAGTCTATTGGCACAACCTCCACGAGGGCTCCATACACCTGACCGTGGCCGACACCGGCTGGGGCAAGGCCGTGTGGGGCAAGTTGTACGGCCAGTGGTTCGCGGGAGCCACGGTCTTTGTGTACGACCATGAGAAGTTCAGTGCGGACAGCATCATGCGGCAGATAGCCAAGTACCATGTGACCTCGTTCTGTGCGCCACCCACCATATACAGGTTCATGATACGCGAGGACTTCTCGAAATATGACCTGAGCAGCCTTGAGTACTGCACCACGGCGGGCGAGGCGATGAACCCCAGCGTGGCCGAGCGGTTCCACGAGCTTACCGGCATACAGATATATGAGGGATTCGGACAGACCGAGACCACGATGACCCTGGGCACATTCCCCTGGATAAAGCCCAAGCCAGGCAGCATGGGCAAGCCCAATCCGCAGTACGACGTGCACATCCTGCGCCCCGACCTGACGGAGTGTGAGGATGGCGAGAAGGGGGAAATCTGCATACGCATAGGCGACAACAAGCCCATCGGACTCTTCAAGTACTACTACCGCGACCCGAAGTTGACGCGCGAGGTGTGGCACAACGGTTATTACCACACGGGCGATATGGCATGGCGCGACGAGGAAGGCTACTTCTGGTTTGAGGGCCGCATCGACGATGTCATCAAGAGTTCGGGCTACCGCATAGGCCCCTTCGAGGTGGAGAACGCGCTCATGACCCATCCTGCCGTGGTGGAATGTGCCATCACCGGCGTGCCCGACGAGATACGCGGGGCTGTGGTGAAGGCTACGGTGGTGCTGGCCAAGGAGTGGAAGGACAAGGCCGGCGAGGAGCTCATCATCGAGCTGCAGAATCATGTGAAGCATGTGACCGCCCCCTACAAGTACCCCAGAATCATAGAGTTTGTGGACGAGCTGCCCAAGACCATCTCGGGAAAGATACGCCGTGTGGAAATCAGGGAAAAGGACAACAAAGCTTGACACACTGGTATGAGGACGGCAATCATAGGCGTGGGAGCCATGGGTGGCTCTCTCGCCACCGGCCTGCTGCGAGCAGGCAGTCTGCCAGCGGATGACCTGTGGCTGGCCAACCCGCACAAGGAGAAGCTGGCACACCTGCAGGAGCAGGGAGCGCATGTGGTGAGCGACAACTGCGAGGCTGTGCGCCAGGCCGATGTGATACTCCTGTGCGTGAAGCCCTGGCTGGCTCCCAGCGTGCTGGAGGAAATCAAGCCGGCCATGGACTACAGCCGCCACACCCTGGTGTCGGTGGTGGCAGGACTCTCGGGGCAGGACATCTGCCGCATGATGGAGCGCGAGGGGCACCAGCCCCAGGTGCTCCTCAGCCTGCCCAACACGGCTGCAGCCGTAGGCCAGTCCATGACGTTCCTGGTGCCGGTCAATGCCGACATGGAGCACACAGGCCACGTCGAGACCCTGCTCAAGGGCGTGGGACAGGTGATGGTGACCGAGGAGAGGCTTCTGCCAGCCGGCATGGCCTTGGCCTCCTGCGGCATTGCCTATGCCATGCGCTATGCACGAGCAGCCACCGAGGGTGGCGTGGAACTGGGCATCCGCGCCAAGGACGCGCTCCAGGTGGTACTGCAGACCATGGCCGGAGCAGCGGCCCTGCTGCAGGAGAGCGGCGCCAACCCCGAGGCCGAGATTGACAAGGTGACCACGCCTGGCGGCTTCACCATCAAGGGGCTCAACGAGATGGAGCACGCGGGATTCTCATCGGCCGTGATACGGGGACTGAAGGCAAGCGTGAAGTGAGGTTCTTCGGTTGTACGGCGATGCGGTTTTACAGGGGATGCGACTGGAGATGTGGAGGTTCGCCCTTGCGGATGCACAGTGACGTGAACGCATGTTGAGAACATGCAGGAAAAGCTCATCCTGAGTACCGACACACGGCACGACCGCACGCAAAGCCGTACAACCGCACAACCGTAAAACCATAAACCCGCAGAACCATAAAACCACACAACCGCAAAACCACAGCCACAACCGCGCAACCGCAACAACGACCGCAGAATCGCACAACCGCACAACCGCACAACCGTAGAACCGAAAACAAATGAGATATGTAATCAAGGTAGGGTCGAATGTACTCACACGACCCGATGGAAAACTGGACATCACACGCATGTCGGCACTGGTGGACCAGGTGGCATGGCTCAGGGCGCAAGGGCACGAGGCAGTGCTGGTGTCCAGCGGAGCCGTTGCCTGTGGACGGGGAGAACTGCACACAGCACGCCGCCTGGACAGCGTGGAGCAGCGACAGCTCTACTCGGCGCTGGGACAGGCCAAGCTCATCAACCTCTACTACGACCTCTTCCGCGAGTACGGCCTGCATGTGGGACAGGTGCTCACCATGAAGGAGAACTTCTCCTCGCGGCAGGAGTACCTCAACCAGCGCGCCTGCATGGAGGTGATGCTCGCCAATGGAGTCATACCCATCGTCAACGAGAACGACACGGTGAGCGTCACCGAGCTGATGTTTACCGACAACGATGAACTCTCGGGGCTCATTGCCTCGATGCTGAACGCGCACTGCCTGGTGATACTGAGCAATATCAACGGCATCTACACAGGCAGCCCCAGCGACCCCGCATCGCGCCTCATCGCCCAGGTGAAGCCCGGCGATGACCTCACCCCTTACATACAGACCGAGCGCAGCGGCTTCGGCCGGGGAGGGATGCTCACCAAGTGCAACATCGCGCGCAGAGTGGCCGAGGAAGGCATACGCGTCATCATCGCCAACGGCAAGCGCGACAGCATACTGCCCCTCTTGCTCCAGCAACCCCTGGAGGTGCCACATACCGAGTTTATGCCAGCCAGCCAGCCCGTGTCGGGCATCAAGAAGTGGCTGGCACACAGCCAGAGTTTCGCCAAGGGCGAGATACACATCAATGCCCAGGCCGCACAGGCCCTGCGCGGCAACCAGGCCGTGAGCCTGCTCATGGTGGGCGTGACCCAGGTGTGCGGCGACTTTGAGGAAGGCGACATCGTGAGCATCATAGCGCCTGGCGGAGAACGGCTGGGCATAGGACGCAGCGCGTACTCTGCCACCGAGGCACGCGCCGCGATGGGCAAGCACGACGTGAAGCCCGTCATCCACTACGACTATCTGTGCATGGACTAAAACATATACCCACATGACTCTCACACCCCTATTCCAGCAGGCCAAGAAGGCCGCCCGCCAAGTGGCAACCCTCAGCGACGACACGCGCAACCAGGTGCTCCTGGACGTGGCCGATGCCATTGAGGCACACGCAGGCAGCCTGCTGGAGGCCAACAAGGCCGACCTGGCACCGATGGACAGTGCCTCTCCACTCTACGACCGCCTCATGCTCACCCCACAAAGGCTCTCGGGCATAGCCAGCGACATGCGCCATGTGGCCACCCTGCCCTCCCCGCTCGGGCGGGAACTGGAGCAGCGCACCCTGCCCAACGGACTGCGTCTGCGCCGCGTGAGCGTCCCCTTTGGCGTGGTGGGCGTGGTATATGAGGCTCGCCCCAATGTGAGCTTTGACGTGTTTGCACTTTGCCTGAAGAGCGGAAACGCCTGCGTGCTCAAGGGCGGCAAGGATGCCGACGGGTCCAACCGCGCCATCGTGGCTCTCACGCGCCGTGTGCTGGCCGCACATGGCCTGCCCCAGGCCACTGTGACCCTGCTGCCCGCCACCCATGAGGCCACCGCCCAGATGCTGGAGGCCGCAGGCTACATCGATGTGTGCATCCCTCGCGGAGGCAAGCGGCTCATCGAGTTTGTGCGCGACACGGCACGCATCCCTGTCATCGAGACGGGAGCCGGTGTCGTGCATGCCTATGTAGCCCCCTCGGCCAACCTGGAGATGGCCGCGCGCATCGTGGAGAACGCCAAGACGAGGCGCGTGAGCGTGTGCAACGCGCTGGACACGCTGCTCGTGCACGAGGCACTGCTCCGGCAGTTGCCCGCGCTGCTGGCTCCCCTGGCCCAGAAGCGCGTGAGGCTGCATGCTGACCAGCGCACGCTCCCCCACCTGGGCTTCTACCCCGCCCCGCTGGTCATCCCCATCGCCAGTGGCCAGGAGGAGGACACCTACCACACCGAATACATGGACTATGCCATGGGACTGCATGCCGTGGGCTCTACCGCCGAGGCCATCAGCCACATCGCACAGTATGGGTCGGGGCACAGCGAGAGCATCGTGACCAGCGACGAGGAGGAAGCCCGCCTGTTCCAGCGAGAGGTGGACGCAGCGTGCGTCTATTGGAACGCGCCCACCAGCTTCACCGACGGAGGGCAGTTCGGACTGGGTGCCGAGATAGGCATCAGCACCCAAAAGCTGGGGCCGCGCGGCCCTATGGGACTCTCGGCCCTCACCACCTACAAGTGGCTCATTGACGGGGACGGCCAGACGCGCGCCTGAGCCGGGGCAGACCAAGGCGCCAGCCCCGCAGGCACGCAGGAGCAGCGCACCGCACCCGCCTGCCACAGAGACCAAGACACATTACCAATCAAGTCCTGCGCCACCCCATGGCCCACGGGGGCAGGGAAGGCAGGGACAGAACACACAGCCGTATGAAAACATTCTTCAACGTACAAGACCTGGGCAACCTGCAAGAGGCCATTGCCGAGGCACTGGAAGTGAAAGCCAACAAGTTTGCCTACCAGCACCTGGGGCACAACAAGACGCTGCTGATGATATTCTTCAACAACAGCCTGCGCACGCGGCTGAGCACCCAGAAGGCAGCCATGAACCTGGGCATGAACGTGATGGTGCTCGACGTGAATGCGGGCGCATGGAAACTGGAGACGGAGCGCGGCGTAATCATGGATGGCGACAAGAGCGAGCATCTGCTGGAAGCCATCCCCGTGATGGGCAGCTTCTGCGACATCATCGGCGTGAGAAGTTTCGCCGGCCTGCAGGACAGGGAGTTTGACTATGCCGAGACCATCGTGCAGCAGTTCGTGCAGTACAGCGGCAAGCCCGTGTTTGCCATGGAGACCGCAACGGTGCACCCGCTCCAGGCCTTTGCCGACCTCATCACCATCGAGGAGCACAAGAGCGTGAAGCGACCCAAGGTGGTGCTCACCTGGGCACCGCACTGCCGTGCCCTGCCCCAGGCCGTGCCCAACTCCTTTGCCGAGTGGATGAACGCCGCCGATGTGGACTTTGTGGTCACCCACCCCCATGGCTACGAGCTCGACAGCCGGTTTGTGGCCGGAGCCCATGTGGAGTATGACCAGAGGAAAGCCCTTGAGGGAGCCGACTTCGTGTATGCCAAGAACTGGAGTTGCCCTGGTGTGACACGCCCCCAGTACTATGGCAAGATACTGTGCAGCGACAAGTCGTGGACGATAGACAGCGAGCACATGTCGTGGACACGCGATGGCAAGTTTATGCACTGCCTGCCTGTGCGCCGTGGCCTCATCGTCACCGACGATGTGATAGAGAGCCCGGGCAGCCTGGTCATCCCCGAGGCAGCCAACCGCGAGATATCGGCCCAGGTGGTCATCAAGCGCATCCTGGAGGAGATACAATAGGACGCGGGAGCCCCCTCCAGCCCCCAGCAAGGGACAACAGCGGACAACATCACAAACCGATGCACCGTGCTTCTACAGCCGTAGAGGCACGGTGCATCATCGTTTTCCACATCCCCGCATAGCGACATCCACACCTCCCCCGCAGTAGAGGAAAAGCCTTTGTCCAAACCATGCGGCACAATGGCATGAAAAACGCACTACGCTGCGATGGCCAACGCAGCGCGCTGCGATCGCAGATGCAGCGCACTGCATTGACGGATGCAGCGCACTGCGTTGGCGGATGCAGCGCACTGCATTGGCGGATGCAGCGCACTGCGATGGAGGATGCAGCGCACTGCGTTGATATCCCCTTCCCCATGGGGGGATACAGAGAGGGGCTCGTATGTATTGAGTTAAAAAGGCGAAGGTATATACTCCTTCCCCTCGGGGAAGGCAGGGGAAGGGGGCTTCGCTGGCGGGGGAAGGGGGCCTGGCTGGCGCATAGAAACCTGCCGCCCCACAAAAGCAAAGCAGCACGCGGAACCGCCAGCCCCCCTCCACAAGCAGTGGAAGGCACAGAGCGAAGGTTCCGCGTGCTGCGTATATAAGAGTCCCCTCCCCCCCCTGGGGGAGGTTGGGAGGGGGCTCGCCCGTATGCAGGAATCGCTTGTCCCCCTATGCCACAGCACACAGCAGCAGAATCACTATCTGTGCGGTGAGGATGCGCAGGAACATGCACAGGGGATACACAGTGGAGTAAGCCACCGCGGGCTCATCGTTGCCCGCAGCCTGGTTGGCAAATGCCAGGGCTGGGGGGTCGGTGGTGCTGCCGGCTATCATACCCATCAGCGTGAAGTAGTTGACCTTGTAGCGCAGGCGTGCCACCACGCCCACGATGAGCAGGGGAATCACCGTGATGAGGAATCCACACCACACATAGGTAAGCCCGTCGCCCTTGAGCACCGTGTCGGAGAAGGTGGCGCCGGCCTTGATACCCACACTCGCCAGGAAGAGCACCAGTCCTATCTCGCGCAGCATGAGGTTGGCACTGGTGGTGGTGTAGGCCACCAGCTTGGCCTTGTAGCCGAAGCGTCCTATCAGGATAGCCACTATCAGGGGGCCACCGGCCAGTCCCAGCTTCACAGGCGTGGGCACGCCAGGCAGGGCGATGGGCAGAGAGCCCAGGATGATACCCATGACAATGCCGATGAAGATGGTGGAGAGGTTGGGGTGGTCAAGGCTCTTCACCGAGTTGCCCATCAGGGCAGCCACGCGGTCAACAGCGTCCTCGGGGCCCACCACCACTATCTTGTCGCCCACCTGCATGCGCAGGTTGCGGTCGGCGTAGAGGTTCATGCCCGAGCGGCGAATGCGTGTCACGTTCACTCCATACATGGAGCTGAAGTGCAGCGAGCCGAATGTCTTGCCGTTCATGTTGGGATGCGTGACCAGGATATGCTTGCTCACCAGGTCCACGCGCTGCTCCTCCCACTCCACCTCGCACGGCTCTCCGATGAAGGCACTGATGGCCTCGGCATCGTCCTCGGCACACACGATGTACATCTTGTCGTGCACATGGATGAGGGTGTCGCGGTTGGGGATGGACACCTGGCCGTCATGCAGGAGGCGCGTGATGACGAAGTCACGGCCCAGGAACTGGCTTATCTGCAGCAGCGAGCGTCCGTCAAGTGCCTTGTTGGTGGCCTCGAGTGTCATCTTGTGGGGAGTCATGTGGGGATTGGCAGCGTGCTCGGCCTCCACCTGGTCCTGCTCCTTGCGCATGTTCACATGACACAGGTAGCGGAGCGCGATGGTGGCGCTGATGATGCCCACCACGCCCAGGGGGTAGGCACAGGCATATCCGTTGGCAATGGCAGGCGCGTTGTCGGCCCCGAATATCTGGTTGCAGGCCTCGCTGGCAGCACCCAGTCCAGGGGTGTTGGTCACGGCTCCGCAGAGCACGCCCACCATCATGGAGAGGTTCACAGAGTTCTGCCCCTGGCTCATGCTGCCCCCGTCCCAGAAGACCAGGAAGAAGAGAGCCACACAGCACAGCACGTTGAGCAGCACGATGCTTGTGGCCAGCACATTGAGCCGCACACCGCCCTCGCGGAAACTCTCAAAGAAGCCCGGGCCCACCTGCAAGCCTATACAATAGACAAAGAGGATAAGCCCGAAGTCCTGTATGAAGTTCATAAGCATAGGCGGACAGGCATAGGACACCTCGCCCGGCGTGGGCCCCAGCTGATTGTAGATGTGCCCGGCCAGGATGCCGGCAAACAGCACAAAGGTGACTCCAAGCGAGACCCCCGCGACCTTGAGCCTTCCGAGGCCAATGCCAACGGAGATGACCAGCGCGTAGAGCAGCACCATGTGCGCCACGCTGCCCGTACTGGTGAAGAGACTACTTAACCATTCCATGTTTCTTGATTCTATTCCTTAATTTAGTTGAGTCGGATTCCGCATGCAGGGCATCTGCCCCCGCCATCCCGAAAGGCCGTGAGGCGACATTCAAGGATATTGGATGCAAAGGTAGGCAAGTTTTGTTAAAATATCTTTATTCTGCCCTGAAATTTCGCCATTGGTGTCCTAATAATGTAGAATAAGGGAAGTAAATTTGCCACTCAAGAGAGAAGTTCGTAACTTTACATGCTTTTTGAAGCACAGACAAACATTGTTTATAACACAATAATATGGCAGACAACAAACAACAGAAACTATTCTCTGACTTCACCGCCCCCACCCGACAGGAGTGGCTCGACAAGATCCAGGTGGACCTGAAGGGCGCTGATTTCCAGAAGAAGATGGTGTGGAGGACCAATGAGGGCTTCTCCATGCAGCCCTTCTATCTGAAGGAAGACGTGGACCAGCTGCCCACCGTGAATGCCCTGCCCGGCGAGTATCCCTATGTGCGAGGCAACAAGAAGGCCGACAACAACTGGCACGTGCGCCAGGACATCCGCTGCACGAGCGCCAAGGAGGCCAACGAGAAGGCTCTGGACATACTGAACCGGGGCATCGACAGCCTGGGATTCATCATCCCGTCGGGCGATGTGAGCGCCGAGTATATCGACACCCTGCTCAATGGCATCTATGTGGAGTGCGTGGAGCTGAACTTCAGCACATGCCAGAAGAAGAGCCTCGAGCTGGCCAAGATACTGGTGGCCTACCTGGAGAAGAAGGGAGCCGACCCCAAGAAGGTGGAGGGAAGCATCAGCTTTGACCCCATCGAGAAGATTCTCACCAAGGGCAAGGACAAGTCGGCACTGGTGGCACAGGCCAAGGAGATGGTGGAGACACTGGCCGCATGGCCGCACTTCCGCGCCGTGGCAGTGAACGCCTACAAGCTCACCAACGCAGGCGCCTACAGCTACCAGGACCTGGGCTATGCCCTGGCATGGGGCAACGAGTACATGACCGCCCTCACCGAGGCAGGCGTGCCAGCCGAACTGGCTGCACAGAGCATCAAGTTCAACCTGGGCATCAACGGTGTATATTTCATGGAGATAGCCAAGCTGCGCGCAGCACGCATGCTGTGGGCACATGTGGTGAAGCAGTACACCGATGACAAGGAGAGTGCGCAGATGCATGTGTGCGCCTACACCACTACATTCAACCAGACGGTGTTTGACAGCTATGTGAACATGCTCCGCTCGCAGACCGAGGCCATGAGCGCAGCCCTGGGCGGCGTGGAGAGCATGGTGGTGACACCCTTTGACACCCCCTATGAGATGCCCACGGACTTTGCCGAGCGCATCGCCCGCAACCAGCAGCTGCTGCTCAAGGAGGAGTGCCACTTCAACCGCATCGTGGATGTGGCAGGCGGCTCCTACTTCGTGGAGGAGCTCACCTCGGCCCTGGCCGGCCAGGCCTGGAAACTGTTCCTGGCCACCGAGGAGGAGGGAGGATTCCTGAAGGCCGCCCTGGAGGGCAAGGTGCAGACAGCCATCAACGAGACCTCGGCTGCCCGTCATGCCAATGCCGGCAAGCGCAAGGAGTTCATGCTGGGCACCAACCAGTTCCCCAACTTCACCGAGAAGAGCGAGGGCAAGGCTCCGCTGGAGAGCAAGTGCGGCAAGTGCGAGTGCGCCGGCGACATCCCCGCCATCAGCGAGACACGCCTGGCCAGCGACTTCGAGGCCCTGCGCCTCTCCACCGAGAAGGCCGCCAAGGTGCCCGTGGCATTCATGCTCACCATCGGCAACCTGGCCATGCGCCAGGCCCGCGCGCAGTTCTCATGCAACTTCCTGGCAGCCGCTGGCTACAAGGTCATCGACAACCTGGGCTTCCCCACGGTAGAGGAAGGCATCGACAAGGCCCTGGAGGCTGGCGCCGACATCGTGGTGCTGTGCTCCAGCGACGACGAGTATGCCGAGTACGCCATCCCCGCCTACAAGTATCTGGACGGCCGCGCCATGTTTGTGGTGGCTGGAGCGCCCGCTTGCTCTGACGACCTCAAGGCTGCAGGCATCGAGAACTTCATCCATGTGCGGGTGGACCAACTGAAGACATTGAAGGAGTATAACGCTAAACTGGGAATTTGACAATGGCACGCAAATCATTTAAAGACATAGACATCTTTGCCGGCATTGAGGCAAAGAACGGCCAGCAATGGCAGAAGGAGAATGGTATCACTGCCAACTGGAAGACTCCCGAGCAGATTGATATCCAGCCCGTATATACCAAGGAGGACCTGGAGGGCATGGAGCACCTGGACTTTGTGGCAGGCATCCCTCCCTACCTGCGCGGCCCCTACAGCATGATGTACCCGTTCCGCCCATGGACCATCCGCCAGTATGCAGGTTTCTCAACGGCCGAGGAGAGCAACGCATTCTACCGCCGCAACCTGGCTAGCGGACAGAAGGGCCTCTCGGTGGCCTTCGACCTGCCCACACACCGTGGTTACGACCCCGACAACCCACGCGTGGTGGGCGATGTGGGCAAGGCAGGCGTGAGCATCTGCTCGCTTGAGAACATGAAGGTACTGTTTGCCGGCATCCCCCTCAACAAGATGTCGGTGTCCATGACCATGAATGGAGCCGTGCTCCCAATCCTCGCCTTCTACATCAACGCAGGCCTGGAGCAGGGCGCAAAGCTGGAAGAGATGGCCGGCACGATACAGAACGACATCCTGAAGGAGTTCATGGTGCGCAACACCTACATCTATCCGCCAGCATTCTCGATGAAGATCATCGCCGACATCTTCGAGTTCACCAGCCAGAAGATGCCCAAGTTCAACAGCATCTCCATCTCGGGCTACCACATGCAGGAGGCAGGCGCCACAGCCGACATTGAGCTGGCCTACACCCTGGCCGATGGCATGGACTACCTGCGTGCAGGCATCAACGCAGGCATCGACGTGGATGCCTTCGCGCCCCGCCTGTCCTTCTTCTGGGCCATCGGAGTGAACCACTTCATGGAGATTGCCAAGATGCGTGCGGGCCGCCTGCTGTGGGCAAAGATTGTGAAGAGCTTTGGAGCGAAGAACCCCAAGTCAATGGCTCTGCGCACGCACTCGCAGACGTCGGGCTGGTCACTCACCGAGCAGGATCCCTTCAACAACGTGGGCCGTACCTGCATCGAGGCCATGGCAGCCGTGCTGGGACACACCCAGAGCCTGCACACCAACGCTCTGGACGAGGCCATAGCCCTGCCCACTGACTTCAGCGCGCGCATCGCACGCAACACGCAGATTTATATCCAGAACGAGACACAGGTGTGCAAGCACATCGACCCCTGGGCAGGTTCGTACTATGTAGAGAAACTGACACAGGAGTTATACCACAAGGCATGGGAGCACATCCAGGAGATTGAGAAGCTGGGCGGCATGGCCAAGGCCATCGAGACGGGTCTGCCCAAGATGCGCATCGAGGAGGCCGCAGCCCGCACACAGGCTCGCATCGACTCGGGCGTGCAGACTATCGTGGGCGTGAACAAGTATCGCCTGGACCACGAGGACCCCATCGACATCCTGGAGATTGACAACACCGCCGTGCGCCTGGAGCAGGAGGAGTCGCTCAAGAAGCTTCGCGCCAGCCGTGACAACGAGCAGGTGAAGAAGGACCTGGCCGCCATCACAGAGTGCGTGCGCGAGTTCAGCGAGGGCAAGAAGAGCCAGGAGAACCTGCTCAACCTGGCTGTCATCGCCGCCGGACACCGTGCCACACTGGGCGAGATAAGTGATGCCTGCGAGGAGATCGTAGGCCGATACAAAGCAGTAATCAGAACGATATCAGGAGTGTACAGAAGCGAGAGCAAGAACGATGCGGACTTCGAGAAGGCATGCGCCCTGACCGAGGAGTTCGCCAGGAAGGAAGGCCGTCGCCCCCGCATCATGGTGGCGAAGATGGGCCAGGACGGTCACGACCGTGGCGCAAAGGTTGTGGCCACCGGCTATGCCGACTGTGGATTCGACGTGGACATGGGTCCGCTGTTCCAGACACCAGCCGAGGCCGCACGCGAGGCCGTGGAGAATGACGTGAACATCGTGGGCGCAAGCTCGCTGGCAGCAGGCCACAAGACCCTGGTGCCCCAGCTCATCGAGGAACTGAAGAAGCTTGGCCGTGAGGATATCATGGTCATCGCGGGCGGTGTCATCCCCACTCAGGACTACGACTACCTGTACCAGAAGGGTGTGGCCGCCATCTTCGGCCCCGGCACCCCAGTGCCCTACTCGGCCTGCAAGATGATGGAACTGCTCATGGGCAAGGAGTAATCCGCGTCCAGCACAGAGCAAACAACGAAGAGACGGATTCCAGTGTCCACTGGTGTCCGTCTCTTTTCTTTCTCCCCCCCATGCTGCAACCTGTCTATGACACGCCTTTGCATGCCATCCACCTCTATAGCATTCGGCTGTTTCCTCACGCTCATCCGCCATAGCCTTCTACAGCAATATAGCCGGTGGAGCATGTCCATTTGCCATGCCCTTGTACCACATTTAGACGATGGAGCGTGCCCATTCACCATACCCTTCTACGGCAATATGGCGATGGCTCACCCTCATACGATGAGAATGAGACTTCCTGCAATAACAGGCCAGGATGGCCTACAAGGGACTGAAGTGGGGAAAAGGGACGCAGGGCTACCTTTTCCCAGCCACGGGAAGAGCCTCCTTGCCAGCAGATGCAGCCTGGCCCTGTGGGGGCACAGGAGTACCTGATGCTCGAGTCGCAGGGGCACTGGTGGGAGTTGCTGCCGCACCCGCTGGTGATGCGGGCACGCTGGACGCAGGTTTCCTGGGCGATGGGGAAGGCAGGTCAAAGAGGCCATAGGTGGTGCGCAGCACCTTGAACTCCGTGCGTCGGTTGAGTGAGTTGCACCGCTCTTGCTGCGCTGTGTCGGGCAGAGCCTTGATGAAAGCCTCGGTGAGTGTGTCGCCCTCGTGCAGGAAGGGGTTCTGCTCGGCAATCTTGCGCGTCACCACCTTGGGGCGGCTCTCGCCATATCCCACAGGGGTAAGGCGGTCCTGGACTATCCCATGCGCAAGCAGGTAGTTGACCACGCTCTCGGCACGCCGCTGGCTAAGGCGCAGGTTGTACTCGTCCTTGCCCCGGTAGTCACAGTGCGCGGCCAGTTCGATGGTCACGTTGGGGTTCTCGTTGAGCAAGTCCACCAGGCTGTCCAGTGCCATGGTGCTGTTCTCGGTGAGCTCGGCACTGTCAAAGGCATAGAACACATTGCGTATGAGCACGGGCACATTGATGCTTGCCAGGGGAAACTGCAGCACATGCTCACGGCTCACGCTGCTGGTATCCACAGCCAGCTCTTCCTTGTGGTTGAGGTAGCCCTTGCATGTGCCCAGGAACACATAGCGCACATGCGGCTTCACCTCCTGGGTGAAGGAGCCATCACCACGCACGCTCAGCTTGAGGTTGGTGCCGTCATCACCCACCATGTACACCAGTCCCTCGGGCAGTTCGTACCCGTCCTTCTCATACACCCAGCCCTTGACCGTCTGCAGAACCTCGGGGCACTCAAAGGACATGATGTGGTCCCAGCCGCGCGCGTCACCACGGTTGGTGCTGAAGAAGCCCCTGTTGTGCAGCCCCTCGAATGTCATCCCGAAGTCGTCCCCGCTGCTGTTCATGGGGCACTTGAGGTTCTCCACCTTCCAGAGTCCGGTGCTGTCACACTCGGCGCGGAAGAGGTCGAGTCCGCCCATGCCAGGGTGTCCGTCGCTGGAGAAATACAGTTCGCCATTGGGGCGAAACGCGGGGAACATCTCGTTGCCAGGAGTATTGATGGGCTCGCCAAGGTTCTCGGCGCCCCCCATGCCATGCTCGGTGAGAGCCACGCGCCATATATCCAGGCCACCCATGCCCCCAGGCATGTCGCTCACGAAATAGAGCCACTTGCCATCGGGGCTCACTGCGGGATGCGCATAACTGGAGAGTGTGTCCTTGCTTATCTGCAAACGCTGCGGGGTGCTCCACGAGGCATCGGAGCGTGTGCTGGTGAATATCTCGGCATATCGGGGGTAGTCGGGGTCAAAGGTGCAGCGCGTGAGGTACATCGTGTGCCCATCGGGCGAGAAGCAGCACGCGCCCTCCTCGTACTCGCTGTTGAGTCCTCCCTCCACGGCCACGGGCTGTTCCCACTTCCCCTTGTCGTCCTTCTTGCTCATCCAGATGTCCGCACTCTTGATGCCGGTGATTCCGCTTATCTCACCCGAGGCTATCTGTGGCCGTGTGGTGGTGAGATACAGCTGGTCCCACTCATCGCCGAAGAGCGCGGGCGAGTAGTCGGAACGCCGTCCGTTGAGCACCGGCTCCTTCTTCACAGTATAGAGCGTGGGGCGCTTCTTCCACATGGGGGCCAGCATGCAGCCGATGCGCCCGCTCAGGGCAAGCGTGTCATTGGGGCGGAGCTCCAGGTAGGCATCATAATTCTTGCGTGCTGTCTTGTAGTCCCCCATCCTGTGCTGCATCTGTGCCAGGTACAAGAGATTGAGTGTGTCGGGGTAATGGTAGCGCAAGGCATTCTGGTACGCGCCCGCAGCCTTGGCAGCGTAGTTGATGTGCCTGTAGCACTCGGCCATCTTCCAGGCGCGCTCGGCACGCTTGGGCTTGTCCTTGATGGCCGTGCGCGAATATGCCTTCTTGTACTCCGCTGCCGCATCAAAGTACTCCCCGATGGCATAGAACTGGTCGCCCTTCTTCACATTCGTCTCCGCGCCACACGCACTGAGCAGCACCAGGAATGCCACACCAAGGACCACCGGGGCAACTCTCCATTGCCTCCGTGCCCATGTCAAGATATATAGCCAGTTCGTCTGCTTCATTTGTCCAAGGAATTGGGATTGAGGTCCCGTGGGCTTCAGGCTATCAGGCAGCGAGACCGCCAAGCCTCGCGCCCGGCACTCCATGGCTCATGCCACAGCCCCTCACCATCCCATAACCTCACAACCTAAAAACCTCACAACCTTATATCCTATATAACGCTTTACTTCTTCTTTTTATTGCCTTTCCTGGCCGCAGGCTCGTCCACCGTCACTGTCACACGGCGGGGAGTGGGGTCCGACATCACGGCCTGCACCAAGTCGGTCACCATCTGCTTGAGTTCGGCCAGGAAGGCAGCCGCCTCATACTCGTGCCGCTCTATCTGCCTGAGTTTCCTCTCCCAGCGTCCTGTGAGCTCGGCACTCTTGAGCAAGTCCTCATGGATGAGGTCGATAAGTTCCACGCCTGTGGGTGTCGCCCACAGGTTCTTCTTCTCCTTCCTTATGTAATGCCGCCTGAAGAGTGTCTCGATGATGGCCGCGCGCGTGCTGGGACGCCCGATGCCATTCTCCTTCAGCGCATCGCGCAGTTCCTCGTCATCCACCATCTTGCCCGCCGTCTCCATGGCTCTCAGCAGGGTCGCCTCGGTATAGGGCTTGGGGGGAGTGGTCTTCTTCTCGGCCAGGTCGGGCGTGTGCGGCCCGCTCTCCCCCTTGTGGAAGTCGGGCAGCTGGCGGTCCTTGTCCTGTGGCTGCTCGCTGTCCTGCTGCCCCATCACCACCTTCCATCCAGGGTCGGTGGTCACCTTGCCCGTAGCCTTGAACTTCACATCGGCCACCTGACCCAGCACGGTGGTGGCATTGAAGAGGCAGTCGGGGTGGAAGGCCGCGATGAAGCGGCGCGCTATCAGGTCATACACCTTCCCCTCCATCTCGCTCATCCCGCTGGCGGGCACGCCTGTGGGGATAATGGCATGGTGGTCGGTGACCTTGCTGTTGTCGAATACCTTCTTGCTCTTCTTCAGCGGCTTGCCCTTGATACGCTCCATCAGCGGGAAGTATGCCCTGAGTCCATTGAGTATCTGCGGGCACTTGGGATATACATCATCGGGCAGGAAGGTGGTGTCCACGCGCGGGTAAGTGGTGAGCTTCTTCTCATAGAGCGACTGTATGAGCTGGAGCGTGAGGTCGGCACTGAAGCCGTACTTGTGATTGCACTCCATCTGCAGGCTGGTGAGGTCGAAGAGGCGCGGGGGTGCCTCGGTGCCCTTCTTCTTCTGTATATCGGTCACGGTGAAGGGCAGTTCGCCCATCGAGGCCAGGGCCGCCTCGCCCTCCTCGCGTGTGCGGAAGCCTCGCTCGCCCTCCTCCATCACTGCGGTGAAGGTCACATCGCGATACACCGTGGTGAGCACCCAGTAGGGCACAGGCTCGAAGTGCTCTATCTCCCGCTGGCGGTTGACGATGAGAGCCAGCGTGGGTGTCTGCACACGGCCCACGCTCAGCACCTGCCGGCCCGAGCCATAGCGTCCCGTGTAGAGCCTGGTGGCGTTCATGCCCAGGAGCCAGTCGCTGATGGCACGCATGAGTCCGGCCTCGTACAGCCCCTGGTACTCGCTCTGGTCCCTGAGCGACTGGAATCCCTGGCGTATGGCATCCTCGGTCAGACTGTTGATCCAGAGCCTCTTCACCGGGCATGTCGCCCTTGCCTTGAGCATCACCCAGCGCTGTATGAGCTCACCCTCCTGGCCGGCATCGCCACAGTTCACTATCTCCGTGGCCTGGCTCATGAGGGTCTCTATGGTGTGGAACTGCTTTTCCACGCCCTGGTCGGCCTTCAGCTTGATGCCGAAGCGGGGCGGTATCATGGGCAGGCGACCCAGGCTCCATGCCTTCCACATGGGTGTGTAGTCGGCTGGCTCCTTGAGCTCACACAGGTGTCCAAACGTCCAGGTCACCTGGTAGCCATTGCCCTCCATATACCCGTCCCTCTGCCTGTCGGCGCCCAGGATGTGGGCTATGTCGCGTGCCACGGAGGGTTTCTCCGCAATACATACTATCATTCTTGGTCTGCTTGTTTGGGGACAAAGGTAATGAGAAATCCACTTCTTTGTGCCTTTTCGGTGTGGAATATTGGCAGGGACAGCCTTTTTTCATAACTTTGCCCATGGGGGAAAATTCCCGGCCAAGAGCATGCAACTGTCCGTCATCATACCCATATACAACGCGCGCGACACCCTCGCGCGATGCCTGGAGAGTGTCCTGCGCCAGCAGGTGGACAGCATGGAGGTGCTGCTCATCGACGACGGAAGCACCGACGGGAGCGGGCACATGGCCGATGAGTGGGCATCACGCGCCCCCCTGGTGAGCGTGTGCCACCAGCCCAACGGCGGACTGAGTGCCGCGCGCAACAGGGGCCTGGGCATGGCGCGGGGGCAATATGTGACCTTTGTGGATGCCGACGACGAGGTGGCCGATGGCACCTACCCCATGCTGCTGGCCATACTGGCCGAGAACACCGACACCGACATCCTGGAATTCCCGGTGCGGGTGCATGCGGGACACACCTCGCAGCATGACCTCATGCTGCCCGACAGGCGATGGCCCTCGACACACTCCTACTGGCTGGAGACCGAGGCCTGGGAGCATGCCTATGCCTGGAACAAGGTTTACCGCAGGGCACTCTTCCAGCAGGTGCTGTTCCCCGTGGGCAGGCTGTTTGAGGACATGTGGACCACCCCACGCCTGCTGGCCATGCCCATAAGGGTGCAGACCACCAGCCTGGGCATGTACATCTACCACTGGAACCACTGCGGCATCACGGCCACCGCCAGCGGCGAGGCACTGGCACAGCTGCTCGAAGCACAGATGCAGGCCGCACGCCTGATGCACACGCGCATGCTTCCGCCCCACGGATGGAGGCTGTACCACAGCATGCTCTGCCGCCAGGTGGACGTGTACCGGCTCACGGGCAGGATGCTGCTCAGATGGCCCCTTGTCAAACTCCTTTGCCGCCTGCACCAGTCATGCCACTGATATCCTTCATCATCACCTACTACAACGAGCCACTCCCGCTCCTGGCCGAGTGCCTGAGGAGTGTGCTGCGCGTGCGCTCGCTGATGATGGAGCGGGGCATGAGCGAGGGGGCATTCGAGATTATCGTGGTGGATGACGGAAGCACAGTCTCGCCGCTGGACATGCTGGGGCAGATGGACAGGAGCATACGCTGCATACGCCAGGACAACCAGGGACTGTCGGCCGCGCGCAACACGGGACTGGACTGGGCCAGGGGCGAATATGTGCAGTTTGTGGATGGCGACGATGCCCTGTTGGCCCACGCCTATTGCAACCTGTGCCCCAGGAGCGCACTGGATGCCGACATCATCCTGTTCCGCTTCACCACCCAGGCGCCACAACTGCCGCCAGCCGCCAGCGGGGAGCAGGATGCCCAATGGCCTGGCAAGGCTGCCACCGCCACCCCACAGCCCATGGAGAGCGGCGCCAACTACCTGCTGCACCACAACATGCGCGCCTCGGCCTGCTGCTACCTGTTCCGCCGCAGCCGGCTGGGCAAACTCCGCTTTGCCACTGGACTGACCCACGAGGACGAACTCTTCACACCGCTGCTGCTGCTCAGGATGCACAGCACGCGCGACATCCCAGCCGCCGCCTACTACTACCGCCAGCGCACGCACAGCATCACCCACACCCCCACCAGCCAGCAGAGGTCACGCCGGCTCAATGACCTGATGGACATCATACGCCGCCTGCGCAACGCGGCCAGCACCCTGCCGCCCCTGGAGAAGGCCGCACTCACGCGGCGCGTGGAACAACTGACAGGCGACTACATATATAATGTGTACCGGCTGGAATGCGACCCCGCCAGGCGCAGCCACCGCATGGCCACGCTGGCCAGTGAGCACCTGCTGCCCCTGCCCGTGCGCACCCACACCCCCATCTACTGGCTGTACAGCCTCATGCTGCGCCTGCCACATCCCTGGCCCGACTGCCTGATGAGACTGCTCACCCACAAGACCCGACTGGAAAACACTACCGAATGAGCACACCCATCCCCCACCACCAGCCTGTGAAGGGACGCTTTGCCCCCTCGCCCACAGGGCGCATGCACCTGGGCAACGTGTTTGCCGCCCTCATGTCGTGGCTCTCGGCCAAGAGCCAGGGCGGGGAGTGGCTGCTGCGCATCGAGAACCTCGACCCGCAACGCTCGCGCAGGGAATATGCCGAGACCCTGATGGACGACCTGCTGTGGCTGGGACTGGAATGGGACGAAGGCCCCAGGGTGGGCGGCAGCAACGGCCCCTACTGGCAGAGTGAGCGCGGCGCACTCTACGAGGAGGCACTCGCGCGGCTGCAAGGGGCAGGACTGGTGTATCCCTGCACCTGCACCCGTGCCGACATCATGGCCACACAGGCCCCCCACGAGAGCGACGGGCGTGTGGTGTACAAGGGCACTTGCCGGCCGCCCAGGGTGATTCCCTGGCAGCAGATTCTGGAGGGGGGAACGGGCTGCGGCCCGCACGGCACAGCCGCCCAAGTGCCTGCCTGCCCCACGCCCTCGGCACTCGCCTGCCCAGCAAGCCAGGCAGCCCTGCGCCTGATGGTGCCTCCCGAGCCACTGGCCATGGCACACTGCCAGGACAGGCACTATGGCCAGGTGAGCGTCAATCTGGCCTCGCACTGCGGTGACTTCATCGTGCGCAGGCGCGACCAGGCATGGGCCTACCAACTGGCAGTGGTGGTGGATGACGCGCAGATGGGCGTGACCGAGGTGGTGCGCGGCCGCGACCTCCTGCTATCGGCTCCCCAGCAGATGTATGTGGCCAGGCTACTGGGCTACGAGCCTCCCGCCTTTGCCCACATCCCGCTGCTCGTCAATGCCAGCGGGCAGAGGCTGTCCAAGCGCGACAAGTCGCTCGACATGGGGGTGCTGCGCACGCGCTTCTCGCCCCAGGAACTGATGGGACGGCTGGCTCACCTGGCAGGCATCGCCCCCGACGACAGCCCACGCGAAGCCAGGAGCCTCATCCCCCTGTTTGCCTGGAGCAAAGTCCCGCGCGAGGACATCGGGTGCCTGGTGTAGCCAGCCAGGCCACGCGCCTGCCACAGCCACAGCCAAGCCCCTGCGGGGAGGCACAGGCATCCCCTGGAGAGACGCCCGTCCCGCAGCCTGGAAGTCGCGTCCCCCCGCACACGCACACCACCACGAGGGGGTGTGACAAACGGTAATAGGAATCTTGCTGAAAAGTAGGGACAAGCACTGGGCTGTGCTTGTCAGGCCCTGGTATCACCGCCGCCCGGCAGCGGCATGTGGCCGTGCAGGAGGCTCAGAACCACAGGAGGCGCGCGTCCCTGCCCTCGGCAAAACGCTCGGCCAACTGCTGCACATACCGGGCACACTGCTCCACCTGCGAGCGGTTGCCGTCATAGCCATTGACGATGGCCAGCAGATGGGTGGTGGCAAGGGAGAGCTTGGTGCGCTCATTGTCGGTGGTGGGAGTGCCTATCCCGCCCCTTGCATCACGATAGACAGGCAGCCCGCATATGTTCACCAGCCCGCGCCCGATGCCCTCGTAGGGCTCGCCCTCGCGGCCAACACCCAGGGTGAGCGTGTCCCCCTCTATCTTGTCGGCGTCAAAGCCGCCTATGCTGTAGCCATAGGCAATGCTGGCCAGGTTGACCAGATCCACCGCTGTGTCTATCTGATACAGGCTCTTGCCCTGCAGCGTGCGCCTCACCAGGGCCTCCCCACTGGGGCGATAGCGGCTGGGATCCTTGCCCAGAGCCTTGTAGGCACGGCGCGTGGCCTGTATGGAGGGCATGTCCTTGATGCTCTCGGTGGTGTAGCGCAGGCGGTACTCATCCAGTTCGCGATTGATTTCCGCCCACAGCCGGGGACTATAGTCAGTGTTGGTCAATGTGAGGCTCACTGCCGCGCCCACAAATGCGGGGCACGCTGTCCTCACCTCCTCTGATACGTTTATCTTCATTTCTTTGTCTGTTATCCTCTACCTTGCTCTCCTCTGACCGTTCCAACGCAGTGCGCTGCATCCGCCAACGCAGTGCGCTGCATCCGCCAACGCAGTGCGCTGCATCCGTCAACGCAGTGCGCTGCATCTGCCAACGCAGTGCGCTGCGTTTTCTCCCCCTCTCCTCTCCATCGGTATCTGTCACTCCCCTTGCGGGAAAATGCGGCTGTAGCACCCGGCCTTCTGCTCCATCTTCATGGGGTAGGCACGCGAGGTGCTTGGCATCCGCCACCAGCGCACGGCCCGCCCGCCGATATGGCAATCTGTGCAGGCTCCCACGGCTGGTACGGCCTGGGCATCGGTTTGCCCCAGCAGCTCCTCGCTGGCCTTGCCGCCTGTGGTCACCACCTGGTGGCATTGGGGCAGGCATCCCAGCAGGGCAGCCACATCGGTGGGCTCCTCTATCTCCAGGTACTGGTCGCTGGCATTGTCCCTGGTGCGGCACACCCTGCGGGCCGTGTCGAAGAAGGCCAGGCCGTGCTCGCGGGCAAAGCGGATGACCCTCTCCTGGTCAAACCGCTTGGCACCCGCAGCCTCCAGGGCGTGGCTGTCGGCCAGGAAGATGAGTCCCATGATGCGCCAGAAGTCATTGAGCCAGTTGGGATAAAAGAAGTCCATGCTCCACCGCTTGCGGGGTGGAGGGAAACTGCCCAGGAACAGCACGCGCGCGCCGTCGGGCAGGAAGGGTGTGAGGGGATGCTCTTCTATCGTCATCTCATGTGCATTATGTGCCTGGCGCTCCCTGCCGCCGCTGCCAGCCCGGGGCATCGGCACGGCCAGGTGATAGTTGGCAGGGAGCGTGCGGGAGGCTACCCTCAGGCGTTGTCCTTCACGATGTGGGTGCCCAGGGCAGGCACCATCTCCATATTGCCCGCGCCCTCCATGGCATCGGCCTTGGCGCTGATGTTGTCCAGATAGGTGACCAGGGCTGCCTCGGGCAGGCAGGGCACCACGGGGCTGCCAAACTCGCGCGTGCCATGGTGGGCCAGCACGCAATGCACGATGCGCTTGATCTCCCCGGGGTCGATGCCACGCTGCTCCAGCACGTTGTGCAGCTTGTGGGCACTGATGTAGATGTGTCCCAGGAGGTACATGTCGGGCTGGGGCTCGCCCTGCACATTGTACTCATACACCTTGCCGTAGTCATGGAACAGGATGGCCAGGATGCAGCGCTCCACCTTCACAGGGTAAGGCAGGCAGGGATAGAGCCCCTCGAGCATGTGCAGCATCTGGTGCGTGTGGTTGAGCAGCCCGCCGGGAAAGGCGTGGTGCATGCTGGTGGCAGCCGGGTAGCGGCTGTAGGGGGTGTAGAGCTTGTCGGCAAACTGGCGTATGATGTCGGCCAGGCTGCTGTCGGTGCAATAGGAGAGCAGCGTGGCCAGGGTGTCGTCCCATGCCTTGCGCTCCACCGGGCGGGGCAGGAGATGATAGAGGGGGTGGCTGGCATCGGGGAATCCGCCTGCCTGCAAGTCCTGCGCTCCGCACGACTTCTTGCCTCCCTTCTCGCTTATCATATAGATGGTGACCAGCTGGCCCACCTCTGGCTGGGCAGTGGGAGCGAGGTCCCACACGGCTATGTTGAGTGTCTCGTCGGTGTCGGCAACCTTGAGCAGGGCATATGGACTGCCCGTGCGGGTAGTGCCGTTGGTGCGTGAAATAACCAGGTATTCTCTCATCTTGCTTTATGGTAATTTATAATAGTAACGGTCAGCCAGCTGCCTCACGAGCAGCAGCGTCCAGTATAGGCAGAAGAAGCACACGCCCTCGGCAGCCTTGTCGAGCCCAAGCGGGGCAAAAGGCAGGGTACACAGCGAGAACAGGGTACACAGCGAGAGCAGGATATGGCGGCGCAGCACCCGCACCAGCAGGCGGCGGCCCCACCTGTGTACAGCCAGCCAGGTGGTGAGCACCAGGCCCAGCAGAAACACCTTGGTGTCCCACAGGGTCTGCAGGGCAAGCGTGGTCTGGCTGAGCGTCTGGCTGAGGTCAGAGGGGGGCGAGAAGCGTCCCGTGCTCAGGGCTTGCCACACGCACAGCCCCGTGCCTATGCAGAACCCTATGACCATAGGCCAGCAGGCACGCTGGAAGAAGTGGCTGCGCGTGAGCCACGACATCCACAGGAAGCCACCGCACAAGGGGATGGCAATGCCATCGTGGGTGTAACTGCAGAAGATGCCCATGAGGAGCATGAGCGCATAGATATGGCCGTAGTCGCGCCTGCGGATGCGCATGTACTGCCCTATAAAGAAGGGCACCATGCACTGGGACGCAAGATGCGTGACCGACTGGGCATCCAGGCTGAGGAAACCACCGCCACGGGGCAGGAACAGGAGCAGGAAGAGAGCCGTGACGGCCGTCTCTCCGGCACTGCGGCCAGAGCGCACCAGCCGGCAGGTGAGCCACACGAGCAGGGTGAACAGTCCCGAATAGGACACAATCACTGCCCACAGCCGCCACAGGGCCAGGTGCCTGTGGGGAAACAGCCAGGCAAGCAGGGCGGTGGCCACAAACACGGCCAGGTAGGTGAGTATCTTCTTATAGTCTGTGCGCATATCTGGTGTGGCACCCACGGACTGCCGCCGTGCATCGGTCTCCACACGGGCAAAGTTACGGACTTATTTCTTTACAAAAGCACTTGCAGGGCAGAAAAGCGCAGGCAGGAGCGGACAATGAGGCAGGAAATGTCAGTCGGCTGCCTGTCAATTTGTCCGCTCGCACACCTTTGGCACGCTATTCGTAAGTGAAAGGGTGAAAAGTGAAAATATCAATCAATAAAACATAAGAACTATGAACATCAAACCATTGGCAGACCGCGTGCTCATTGAGCCGGCACCTGCAGAGACCAAGACAGTAGGTGGAATCATCATTCCCGACACAGCCAAGGAGAAGCCCCTCAAGGGTACAGTGGTGGCCGTAGGACATGGCACCAAGGACGAGGAGATGGTGCTCAAGGTGGGCGACCAGGTGCTCTATGGCAAGTATGCCGGCACGGAACTGGAGCTGGACGGCAACAAGTACCTGATCATGCGCCAGAGCGACGTGGTGGCCGTGATGGGCTAACGCGCCTATACATTATATATATAGTATAACACAAGACAACAAAGGAGAAAACAATCATGGCAAAAGAGATAAAGTTCAATGCAGATGCCCGCCAGCTGATGAAGGAGGGCATGGACCAGTTGGCCAACGCAGTAAAGGTGACCCTGGGCCCGAAGGGCAGAAACGTGGTCATTGAGAAGAAGTTTGGCGCACCACACATCACCAAGGACGGCGTGAGCGTGGCCAAGGAGGTGGAGCTGAAGGACTCCTTCCAGAACGCAGGAGCACAGCTGGTGAAGAGCGTGGCCACCAAGACGGGTGACGATGCCGGCGATGGCACGACCACCGCAACCATCCTGGCCCAGGCTATCGTGCGCGAGGGACTGAAGAATGTGGTGGCTGGCGCCAACCCCATGGACTTGAAGCGTGGTATCGACAAGGCTGTGGCTGCCGTGGTGGCCAACATCAAGGAGCAGGCCGAGCAGGTGGGCAGCGACTATCAGAAGATAGAGCAGGTGGCTACCGTGAGTGCCAACAACGACCCCGAGATAGGCAAGCTGCTGGCTGATGCCATGCAGAAGGTGAGCAAGGATGGCGTGATCACCATCGAGGAGGCCAAGGGACGCGACACCACCATCGGCGTGGTAGAGGGCATGCAGTTTGACCGCGGCTATCTGTCATCCTACTTCGTGACCGACACCGAGAAGATGGAGTGCGTGATGGAGAACCCCTACATCCTCATCTACGACAAGAAGATAAGCAACCTGAAGGACTTCCTGCCCATCCTGGAGCCTGCCGTGCAGAGCGGCCGTCCCCTGCTGGTGATTGCCGAGGATGTGGACAGCGAGGCTCTGACCACGCTTGTGGTCAACCGCCTGCGTGGCCAGCTGAAGATATGCGCCGTGAAGGCTCCTGGATTCGGTGACCGCAGAAAGGCCATGCTGCAGGATATCGCCATCCTCACTGGCGGCCTGGTAATCAGCGAGGACACGGGCCTGAAGCTGGAGCAGGCTACTATCGAGATGCTGGGCAGCTGCGACAAGGTGGTCATCACCAAGGACAACACGACCATCGTGAACGGCCACGGCGACAGCCAGAACATCAAGGACCGCGTAAACCAGATAAAGAACGAGATTGCCTCAAGCACCAGCGACTACGACAAGGAGAAGCTGCAGGAGCGTCTGGCCAAGCTCTCGGGCGGTGTGGCAGTGCTCTATGTGGGTGCTCCCAGCGAAGTGGAGATGAAGGAGAAGAAGGACCGCGTGGACGACGCGCTGTGCGCAACACGCGCTGCCATCGAGGAGGGTATCATCCCCGGCGGTGGTGTGGCCTACATCCGTGCACAGAGCGTGCTGGCCGACATGAAGGGCGTGAACGCCGATGAGACCACTGGCATACAGATTGTGCGCCGTGCCATCGAGGAGCCCTTGCGCCAGATTGTGGCCAACGCAGGCGAAGAGGGCAGCGTGGTAGTGAACAATGTGCGCCAGGGCAAGGGCGACTATGGCTACAACGCACGCGAGGACAAGTACGAGAACATGAAGGAGAGCGGTATCATCGACCCTGCCAAGGTGACCCGTGTGGCCCTGGAGAACGCTGCCAGCATCGCAGGCATGTTCCTTACCACAGAGTGTGTCATCTGCGACGCCAAGGAGGAGAACCCTGCTCCCGCCATGGGTGCCGGTGCTCCCGGAATGGGTGGCATGATGTAATCCACTGAACATATTTCCCTCACCCGAGGGATTTCCCGGGGGACGGGATGTAGCAAGCGCCAGGAGGCGCGGGCTGCATCCCGCCCCCCTTTTTTGTGCCTGAGTCCCACAGGTCACCTCGCTTGCCGGCAAGCACTTATTTGCCCGCAAGCCCTTGCCATCCCGTCATTTTTTAGTACATTTGCCTTTGCAATACTAATTTAACACAAGAAAACTATGTTCGAAGGACAACCACGAGGGCTATGGGCCCTTGCCTTTGCCAACACGGGAGAGCGTTTCGGCTACTACACCATGCTGGCAGTGTTCATCCTCTTCCTGCAGGCCAACTTCGGCTGGGACGGCGCCACAGCAGGAGTCGTGTATTCCAGTTTCCTGATGATGGTGTACTTCCTGCCCCTCTTTGGTGGCATCGCCGCCGACCAGTGGGGCTACAGCCGCATGGTGACGATAGGCATCTTCATCATGTTTGCAGGCTACGCGCTGCTGTCCATCCCCATGGGAGCCAGCACGACAGCCATTGTGGCCATGGGCGCGGCCCTGCTGCTGGTGAGCCTGGGCACGGGCCTGTTCAAGGGCAACCTGCAAGTGATGGTGGGCGACCTGTACAATGACCCCAAGTATGCCGCCAAGCGCGACTCCGGTTTCTCACTCTTCTACATGCTCATCAATGTGGGCGCACTCTCCGCCCCCACCGCTGCCATCAAGATTATGGAGTGGGCACAGCAGTCACTGGGCGTGAGCGAGGCCGACTCCTACCACTTTGCCTTTGCCGTGGCCTGCGTGTCGCTGATAGTGTCCATTGCCATCTACTATGGCTTCAAGTCCACCTTCCAGCAGGTGCTCAACGTGAAGAAGCAGGGTGTGGACAAGGGCGAGGCAGCCAGCGCGCCCGCACTCAGCAAGGGCGAGACCACGGAGCGCATTGTGTGCCTGGTGCTCGTGTATGCCGTGGTCATCTTCTTCTGGATGGCTTTCCACCAGAATGGCGCCACGCTCACCTACTTTGCGCGTGACTATGTGGCCACTACCGCCACAGGGGTGACCGCCATGGAGTTTGACGTGACCAACCTCCTGCTGTGCATCGTGATGGTGTATGGCCTGTTTGGCATCTTCCAGGGCAAGGCCATGAAGCAGAAGGGCATCTGGGGCATAGTAATCCTGATAGCCGCCATCATCCTGGGCTGGAAATATACACTGACGGGCGAGGTGCAGGTGTCGGCCCCCATCTTCCAGCAGTTCAACCCCTGCTTTGTGGTGGCTCTCACACCTGTGAGCATCGCCCTGTTTGGCTGGCTGGCCAAGAAGGGCAAGGAGCCCAAGGCACCCGTGAAGATTGGCCTGGGCATGCTGGTGGCAGCCGTGGCCTACCTGCTGATGACAGCCACCTCCATTGGCCTGCCTGCCCCCAATGCCAAGACACCTGAGCACCTGGCCGATGTGAGCCCCAACATCCTGGTGAGCACCTATCTCATCCTCACCTTTGCCGAACTTCTGCTCTCCCCCATCGGCATCTCCTTTGTCACCAAGGTGGCTCCCCCGAAGTTCAAGGGCATGATGATGGGCGGATGGTTTGTGGCTACCGCCGTGGGCAACTTCCTGGTGAGCATCCCCACTATCCTGTGGGGCAAGGAGCTCTACATCGTGTGGGGCACGCTGATGTGCATCTGCCTGGTGGCCGCACTCTTCATCTTCAGCATCATCAAGAAGCTCAACCGCGTGGCGTAACGCCGCCAGCGGGACACGCGCGCCTGGCTTTCGGCCACCACCCGGCGCACGTCCCCGGCACAGGCGTCCCACAATGAGGGAAGGGGTATGGAAGGCTCTGCGTGAGAGCGCTCCATACCCCTTTCCCTATTTGTGGCTGCCGGCCCCGCCCACCCTATCTGGCAGAGGGGACACGGATGCCGCGCCTGTGTCGCGATCACGGCGGGCAGGGCCCGCTCAACCTATCCAGTTGAGGAACACGGTCACAATCCCTGTGTTGACCAGGTCAACAAACATCGCACCTATGATGGGCACGATGAGGAACGGCTTCACAGAGTAATGATACTTGTAGCCCACCGCACTCATGTTGGCCATGGCATTGGGTGTGGCACCCAATGAGAACCCACAGATGCCCGCCACCAGCAAGGCAGCATCGTAGTCACTGCCCAGCAGGCGGAAGGCCACGAAGTAGGTGAGCAGGACTATCAGCGCCACCTGGGCCACAAGTATCGTGAGCAAGGGAAAGGCCAGGCTCTCCAGTTCCCACAGGCGGAGCGATATCATCGCCATGCCCAGGAACATGGAGAGGGCAATGTTGCCCGTGCTCACGATCTTGTCAATGGGCAGGCGGGAACTGTAGGGAGTCAGCTCAAGGACATTGCGCACCACGGCCGCTGTCACCAGGGCGCCGAAATAGGTGGGGAAGGTAATGCCCGTGCGCTGCAGCAGGAGGCTGGCCACGGTGCCCAGCGCCATCACCATGAGCAAGGCATAGGTGGCCGTGGCATACTGGCGAAACTCCAGCTCATTGTCGCTCACATGCTTGGCATGGCCACTGGGCAGGGACTCGTCGCTCTCAAATCCCGCCACGGCAGGGTCCACACGGAAGTCCTTGGGCTCCAGGTGCTCACTGGTGAGATAGCGGTGTATGAGACGCTCGGCCACAGGGCCGCCCACCATCGAGCCGGCTATGAGGCCAAAGGTGGCCGCCGCCATGGATATGGTGCCCGCGCCCTCGAGCCCCATCTGCTCAAGCACCGCGCTGAAGCCACCAGCCGTGCCATGCCCGCCGGCCATGGATATGGAGCCTGCCGCCATGCCCACCAGGGGACTCACATCCATCAGCCGGGCCAGGGCCAGGGGCATCACATTCTGCAGCATGATGATGAGAACCAGCAGGACGAGCATCACGGCCAGCGTGCGGCCTCCCTGGCGCAGCACACGCAGGTTGGACTGAAAGCCCACGCTGGTGAAGAAGGCCAGCATGAACACATCCTTGAGCGTGCCGTCAAATGACACCTCCACGCCCCACACCTTGTACACCAGAAGCGTGAGCAGCGAGAGGATGATACCGCCCGACACAGGCGAGGGAATGCAGAACCGCTGCAGCCAGGCCACCTTGCGGGTCAGCACCATCCCAAGCACCAGGGCCAGCGCACCCAGCCCTGCCGTCTGCAGCATGTCAAATGTGAGTGTTGTCATCATACTTCCGATTTACGATTCAAGCTCCCGCGTGGCAGCAGAACAGCTCATCCTGAGTGCCTTGGGCAGCTGGCTCACGACCAGGTCATGCGACTCTCTCATCCATCCCGTCACCAAGGCGGCCTCGAGGCGGCCGAAATACACATCGCTCCAGTGCCTCTTGTTCCAGTGATAGGCAGGCTGTACTGCATCATAAGCATCACGCAGTTCGAGGTTGCGCTCGGGCAGCAACTTGCAGGAGAAGCGCGGCTCACCGTCCTTCATGTCATACCGGCCGCCGCCCAGCCACAGGCACAGGAATATCTTCCCTCCCACGCGATATACCACGATGTCGTCACCGAAGGGCTGGTCCTCGCTCACTCCGGGCAGCGAGAGGGCATATTGCCGCACTTCCTCAATATTCATGAACTCATACTTTTGCGTTTGCACGCACAAAGGTACACATTTTCAGGGAAAGACGGGCATCTGCAAGCCTCGCATGCGCCATGGGCGCGGGTGCAGGATGGCCACCAGGGTGCCAAGACGCGCCATGGCACGCGCCATGGCCTGGGTATGCCCGGGGGCGGGCATACGGGAGCCCAACGGCAAGTGTGGGCACCCCTCCACGGAATACGGGGCATGGTGCATGAGCCTTTGGGATTTTCTTCGTATTTTTGTACAGCAATAAGAGGAACATCTGTTAAACTATACAATATGCACAAACTATCATTATGCACACTGGCCTTGTGTGGCATCATTTCCACGCAGGCCCAGGAGATTGTGAAGACCAAGGCTTACTCCTGGCACGGTGACACCATCAGCCAGGGGGAGTACATGGCCACGGCTCCCAGCGAAAGCGAGATTGTGTCCACCTACTCGGCACAGCCTGGCTTCCGCATGCCCATCAGCAAGCGGTGGAGCCTCAAGAACGACATCACCGCCTACCCCAGGCTCATTACTGCCAACCGCCTGCACACGGCCATCTACAACATGGGACTGGACGAGATGGTGAATGCCGTGGAGCCCGACACCACCCTGAGGACAGGCAAGGAGTGGGCTGGCGTGTGGACACGCGACGTGAGCTACTCTATCCTGCTCTCGATGGCCTACCTGCAGCCACAGGCTTCCATGATCTCGCTGCGCAAGAAGGTGGACCCCCTGGGCCGCGTGATACAGGACACGGGCAGCGGAGGCGCATGGCCCGTGAGCACCGACCGCGAGATATGGTGTGTGGCGGCCTACGAGATTTACAAGGTGACAGGCGACCAGGACTGGCTGAAGTTCATCTACCCCGTGGCAAAACGCTCGCTGGAGACGGACGCGCTCACCGTATATGACGCGCACACTGGTCTGGCCAAGGGCGAGACCTCCTTTATCGACTGGCGCGAGCAGAGCCATCCGCGCTGGATGCAATGCGCCGACATCTTCAACACCGAGACACTCTCCACCTCCATCGTACACAGCCGCGCGTGGCAGGTGCTGGCCAGCATGGCCTCCCTGCTGGGCGACAAGTCGACGGCCACCGAGGCACAGGCCAGGGCCAGCAGCATTGCCGAGGCCGTCAACAGCCGCCTGTGGATGCAGGACAAGGGCTACTATGGCATGTACCTCTACGGCCGTGACCACCTCATCCTGAACCCTCGTGCCGAGACTCTGGGCGAGTCCCTGGCCATCATGTGGGGGATTGCCAGCGGGGAGCGGGCCAAGTGCATCACCGAGCACAACCCCACCACTCCCTTCGGCGCAGCCATCTTCTACCCCCAGATAGCCGACATGCCTGCCTATCACAACAATGCGCTGTGGCCCTGGGTGGGCTCCTGGTGGGCTCTGGCCAATGCCAAGGCGGGCAACGAGCAGGGCGTGATGCAGGCCATAGGGGCTGTCTTCCGCCCGGCCGCGCTCTTCTGCACCAACAAGGAGAACTTCAACCTGGACAATGGCGACATCGCCACGGAGCTCAACTCGTCCAACATGCTGTGGTGCCTGAGCGGCAACCTGGCCATCACGCACAAGATTCTCTTCGGCATCGACTACCAGCAGGACGCGCTGGCCTTCCACCCCTTCGTGCCCAGGGCTCTGGCCGGCACACGCACGCTCAGCAACTTCAAGTACCGCCAGGCCACGCTGGACATCACCGTGAAGGGAAGTGGCAACGAAATCAAGTCCTTCAAGGTCAACGGCAAGGAGCAGCCTGCCCTCATCCCCGCAAAGAAGGCCAAGGGGCACCTGAAGGTGGAGATTGAGATGGCCGGCAACGACATCCCTGCCCTGAAGGTCAACAACGTGCGCAATGCCAAGGCACCGCTCACGCCCATCACCTGGCTCGAGGGGAACACGCTCTGCTGGAATCCCATCGAGTACATCGACCATTACATCATCGTCAAGGACGGCAAGCGCATTGCCACGACGCACAGCACCACGTTTGACGCATCGCTGCCAGGCGAGTACCAGGTAATCGGGGTGAGGGGCGAGGAGAGCTTCGCCTCGGAGCCACGCTCCACGCGCGCGTTCGTCAATATACCCATGCCCGCCGAGCAAACGGCCATCGCATCCAAGGAGGCCAAGAACAAGCCGCAGGATGGCGTGAAGGGCTACACCGGAGCGGGCTTTGCCGAGACGGACAAGAGCACACGCCTGGAGATTCCCGTGACGGTGGACCAGGAGGGTGACTACAGCATCACCTTCCGCTATGCCAACGGCAACGGCCCTGTCAACACGCGCAACCGCTGCACGGTGCGCACCCTGTGCATCGACCAGGCAAAGGCCGGCACCATCGTCATGCCACAGCGTGGCGAGGGCAACTGGGACGACTGGGGCATGACCAACGCGCTGCATGCCCATCTGACCAAGGGCCAGCACACGCCCGTGCTGGAGTTCCGCCCCGAGAACGAGAACATGAACCGCCACACCAACCATGCCCTGGTGGACTACATGAGGCTCACCAGGCTGAACTAAGGCACGTTAGCGCCAGCCAGGCAGTCAACTGGAAAGGCTCACGCAGCGTGCCTCTCGCGCCATGCAAGCACGCTGCCCCTTTCGTCCAGCCTGGGCTGAACGGTAGTTTAAGTTAACTTAAACTGCAAAGCAAGGCTACTTCCCTTACCGTCCAGCCCAGGCTGAACGATAAGGGAAGCATGCTTTACCCGCAAAGGAGACACATTCCGAGGGGCCAGGCATGCTGCTTGCTGGTCTCCAGGAACTGCGCATCCTGGATTAGGAGACTTACGCAAAGCATGCCTATCAGGTGCCCCCGTAAAATCCTAACTGCTTGAATATAGCGGTTAGGATTTTTGCTTTTATAAAACTGCATAGTTATGAAGAGTTTACCCGTATAAGCCTCGGCAAAAGTGTCATAATTTCAATTTCAAAATATTATTTTCACACATAAAAGAGAAAACAACTCTACAGTTGTGCTTTCTCATTAAAATCAGTTATCTTTGTAGTCAAAATGGCAATAGCCAAATTGTTAATGGAACAAAGCGAAACACGTCTAAGATGATAAAGGAAACAATATTTCCTGTTCAAAAGGCAGGAACACAGATGAGTCAAGAAGGAAAACCATGGTTTAACCATTCGCAGATGATAGCCAATATCATGTCCGCAAGAATGAAAGAACTTGGAATGACTCAAAAGATGTTGGCTGAGAAAATGAATTGTACCCAACAGTACATTTCAAAAATCTTAAAAGGGCGTGAGAACCTTTCGCTTGAAGCCATAAGCAAAATAGAGAATGCTTTGGGCATTCACTTCCTGCAAATGGATGAATAGCCATGCTCTCATAAGTGTAACGATTAAAAACAAATAAGATATGCCTGTACAAAGTGAAGCCGCCCTCGAAAACGGACTTATAGACACTCTTCAAAAGATGAACTACGAGTATGTTCATATTGAAGAGGAGAAGAACCTGTCTGCCAACTTCAAGAAACAGTTGGAGAAGCACAACAAAAAGAAATTGGAAGAATTGGGTCGTACCGAATTTACAGAGTCTGAGTTTGAAAAGATACTCATCTATCTTGAAGGTGGCACTCGCTTTGAGAAGGCAAAGAAACTGCGTGACCTCTTTCCGCTTGAATTGGAAAGCGGCGAACGCCTGTGGGTAGAGTTCTTAAATCGCACTCACTGGTGTCAGAACGAGTTTCAAGTTTCCAATCAGATTACGGTTGAGGGTAGAAAGAAATGCCGTTACGATGTGACGATACTTATCAATGGTCTGCCTTTGGTTCAGATAGAACTGAAACGCAGAGGTGTGGAACTGAAACAGGCATACAACCAGATACAACGCTACCACAAGACTTCATTTCATGGATTGTTTGACTATATCCAGTTGTTCGTCATATCCAATGGCGTGAACACTCGCTATTTTGCCAACAACCCGAATAGCGGATATAAGTTCACTTTCAACTGGACGGATGCAGCCAATGTGCCTTTCAACGACTTGGAAAAGTTTGCCACGGTGTTCTTCGACAAGTGTACTTTGGGCAAGATTATCGGTAAGTACATTGTATTGCATGAGGGTGACAAGTGTCTGATGGTGCTTCGCCCTTATCAGTTCTATGCGGTGGAGAAGATTCTTGACCGTGTGGAAAACTCCAACGATAATGGTTATATCTGGCATACAACTGGCGCAGGCAAGACCTTGACATCATTCAAGGCTGCCCAGCTCGTTTCTGAGTTGGATGATGTGGATAAGGTAATGTTTGTGGTTGACCGCCACGACCTTGACACGCAGACGCAAGCCGAATATGAGGCTTTTGAGCCTGGTGCCGTTGACAGCACCGACAACACAGACGAGTTGGTGAAGCGTCTGCACAGCAACTCAAAGATTATTATTACCACCATACAAAAGCTCAATGCCGCTGTCAGCAAACAGTGGTACAGCAGCCGTATTGAGGAAATACGCCACTCTCGCATCGTGATGATCTTCGATGAATGTCATCGAAGCCATTTCGGTGATTGCCATAAGAACATCGTGAAGTTCTTCGACAATACGCAGATATTCGGTTTTACAGGTACTCCTATCTTTGTGGAGAATGCGGTGGACGGACACACTACAAAGGAGATTTTCGGTAACTGCCTTCACAAGTATTTGATAAAGGATGCCATTGCCGATGAAAACGTGCTTGGCTTCCTTGTGGAGTATTACCACGGCAATGAAGATGTAGACAATGCCAACCAAGACCGCATGACGGAGATAGCAAAATTCATCCTTAATAATTTCAATAAGTCAACATTCGACGGTGAGTTTGACGCATTGTTTGCTGTGCAGTCAGTGCCTATGCTAATCCGTTACTACAAGATATTCAAGAGCCTCAACCCGAAGATTAGGATTGGAGCAGTCTTTACATATGCTGCCAACAGTAGCCAAGATGATGAGCAGACCGGTATGAACACTGGTGGCTATGTAAGCGACAGTACAGGCGAGGCAGACGAACTGCAAGCCATCATGGATGATTATAATAATATGTATGGAACGAGTTTCACAACGGAGAATTTCCGTGCATATTACGATGACATCAACCTCCGCATGAAGAAAAAGAAGACGGACATGAAGCCTCTTGACCTCTGCCTGGTTGTTGGAATGTTCCTTACTGGCTTTGACAGCAAGAAACTCAATACGCTCTATGTTGACAAGAACATGGAATATCACGGTTTGCTGCAAGCGTTCAGCCGTACCAACCGTGTGTTGAATGAGAAGAAGCGTTTCGGCAAGGTGGTTTGCTTCCGTAACTTGAAGAGCAAGGTGGATGAGTCCATCAAACTTTTCAGCAACAGCAATAATCTTGAAGATATTGTGCGTCCACCGTTTGAAGAGGTCAAGAGAAACTATCAAGAATTGACAAAGGGTTTCTTGGAACATTATCCCGAACCGCACTATGTGGACTATCTGCAGAGTGAGAATGACAAGAAGCAGTTCATCCTTGCATTCCGTGACATTATCAAGAAGCACGCTGAAATACAGGTGTATGATGAGTTTGAGGAGGATGCTCCCGACCTCGGAATGACAGAGCAGCAGTTTATGGATTTCCGTAGCAAGTATCTTGATATATACGACAGTATAATATTAGTTGCCCCACCAGCACCACAGCCTACTCCAAATCCAGATAATGATACGCCAACTCCCGATGACCATAAACTTACAGATATAGACTTCTGCCTGGAACTGCTGCATAGTGACATTATCAATGTTGCCTATATCTTGGAATTGATTGCTGACCTCAATCCATATAGCGAGGACTATGAAGAGAAACGTAAGCACATCATTGACACGATGATTAAGGATGCCGAACTTCGCAGTAAAGCAAAACTCATTGACGGATTTATCCAAAAGAACGTGGATGATGACCGTGACAACTTCATGTCTCGCAAGGAAAAGGCTGACGGCACAAGCGACCTCGAAGAACGGTTGAATAACTACATTGTCACGGAGCGTAACAATGCCATCAATACGCTTGCCAAGGATGAGGATTTGGATGCTTCCGTTCTCAACCATTACCTCTCGGAATATGACTACCTGCAAAAGGAGCAGCCAGAAATCATACAAGAAGCATTGAAGGAGAAACACTTGGGACTGATAAAAAAGCGCAAGGCATTGACAAGAATACTCGATAAATTGCGTTATATAATAAGAACATTTAGTTGGGAATAAATTAAAAGATAAAAAAAGGAAATAACAATATGAGCGAAGAATTACAACAGAAACTCCGTGACCAACTTTGGGAAGTCGCAAACAAACTGCGTGGCAATATGTCTGCCAGTGACTTCATGTATTTCACCCTTGGCTTTATCTTCTACAAGTATTTGTCGGAGAAGATAGAGAAACACGCCAATGATGCATTGGTGGATGATGAAGTCACGTTTAAAGAACTGTGGACAATGGAGAAAGACGAAGATATAGAAGAACTTCAGGAGGTTGTCAAGACCGAATGTCTGGAGAATATCGGCTACTTCATTGAGCCGAACTTCCTGTTCTCGTCTGTTATTGAGAGCATTAAGAAAAAGGAAAACATTCTGCCTATGCTCGAACGTTCATTGAAGCGTATTGAGGACAGCACTCTCGGACAGGATAGCGAAGAGGATTTTGGCGGTCTGTTCTCAGACATAGACCTCGCTTCACCAAAGTTGGGTAAGACTGCCGATGACAAGAACACATTGGTGAGCAATGTTCTTCTTGCCCTTGATGACATTGACTTTGGTATAGAAGCATCACAAGAGATTGACATCCTTGGTGATGCCTACGAGTATATGATTAGCCAGTTTGCCGCTGGCGCAGGCAAGAAAGCTGGAGAGTTCTATACACCTCAGGAAGTAAGCCGTATCTTGGCAGAGATTGTAACCATCGGTCACGCTCGTCTGCGCAATGTCTATGACCCTACTTGTGGTAGTGGTTCGTTGTTGCTCCGTGCAGCAAGCATCGGTCATGCCAACGAGATATTCGGACAGGAGAAGAACCCTACGACCTACAACTTGGCTCGTATGAACATGCTTCTCCATGGTATCAAGTTCAGTAACTTCCGCATAGAAAATGGCGATACGTTGGAAGCTGATGCCTTTGGCGATACACAGTTTGATGCGGTTGTGGCAAATCCTCCTTTCTCTGCCGAATGGAGTGCTGCCGACAAGTTCAACAACGATGACCGTTTCAGCAAGGCAGGACGCTTGGCACCACGCAAGACTGCCGACTATGCCTTTATTCTCCACATGATTTACCACCTCAATGAGGGTGGCACAATGGCTTGTGTCGCTCCTCATGGTGTGTTGTTCCGTGGCAATGCCGAGGGTGTTATCCGCCGTTTCCTCATAGAGAAAAAGAACTATGTGGATGCCATCATCGGACTACCTGCCAATATATTCTATGGCACAAGCATCCCGACCTGTATCTTGGTGTTCAAGAAGTGCCGTAAGGAGGATGACAATATTTTGTTCATTGATGCCAGCAAGGAGTTTGAGAAGGTAAAGACGCAGAACAAACTCCGTCCACAGCATATCAAGAAGATTGTTGACACCTATCGTGAGCGCAAAGAGATAGAAAAGTACAGTCATCTTGCCTCACTGCAAGAGGTGGCAGAGAACGACTACAATCTCAATATTCCTCGTTATGTGGATACTTTCGAGGAAGAAGAGCCTATTGACATTCACGCTGTCATGAAGGAAATCAAGGAGCTGGAAGCCAAACGTGCCGACCTTGACAAGGAGATTGAGGGCTATCTGAAAGAGTTGGGATTGGTGTAAGTGTTACGTATTAAGGATTAGTGATTAGGGGTTATGGCAGAAAAGAATAATATACCGCAGTTCGTGAATAGCGACTCCTTCATGGCAGACAAGAACTATGTAAAGTGGTTGTCTGACTTGAAGAAACGCTTTCGCATGGCACAGCTTAAAGCTGCTGTCAAAGTGAATACGGAAATGCTCAAATTCTACTGGAGTTTGGGCGAGGACATTTGCGAGAAGCAGAAACAATATAAGTGGGGAGCAAAGGTCATTGACAGACTTAGCCTTGATATGCGTTCGGAGTTTCCTCAAAGTGAGGGATTTTCCAGAACCAACTTATATGACATAAAACGATGGTTTGCTTTTTATTCAAGTCAAATTGAATTTGTCCACCAAGCTGGTGGACAATTACAGAAAGTGGATAATGCCAACATTCCTATCCCAGAGATATTGCTTTGTGTGCCATGGAGACATCAAACTGTCATTGTTTCCAAATGTGCCACGATAAACGCTGCATTGTTCTATCTCAACAAGGTGGTTGATGGCAACATGAGCCGCACGGAATTGGAGCAGGTGGTTAAGGCTCAACTATACGAGCATACTGGCAAGGCTTTGAATAACTTTGATGTAACACTGCCACGACCGCAAAACGAGTTGGCAACAGAGATTATAAAAGACCCTTACAAGTTGGATTTCTTCTCATTGCCAAGCAAGTTCAGCGAAATGGACTTGGAGAACAAGTTAGCCACCAACATAACTCGCTTTCTTTTGGAACTGGGCAAAGGCTTTGCGTATGTAGGTCGGCAGATGGAACTTGATACTCCAAGTGGCAAGTCTTACTTTCCCGACATGGTGTTCTATCATACTCGGCTGAAATGCTATGTGGTGGTGGAACTGAAAATCGTGGACTTTATGCCAGAGTTCATCGGCAAACTGAATTTCTACGTTTCGGCTGCTGACGAGTTGCTTAGAGGTGAGGGAGACAATCCAAGCATTGGTATTCTTCTTTGCAAGGACAAAGATTCGTCTGTTGTGGAATGGTCTCTGCATGGCATCACCACTCCTTTAGGCGTGGCAAGTTATCAGTTGCAAGAGGTTTATGAACGGACATTGCTTGAAATTAAACAGGAAGCCTCTGAAAAAGAAGAATAAGAATGTTTGAAATCTGCCACAACTTGTGGAAGAATTTGTTTGCCAAGTAGTGGACGAATAAAACCATGTAACTGAGCCATGATTAGTGAACTTAAATTAAGGATTAAAAATGACAACGACAATAAATAACGAACATAAAAAACTCAATGTCCCAAATCTCAGATTCAAGGAGTTTGAAGGAGAGTGGGAAAAATGTGCATTGGAGAACTTGTCAACAGAAATAGGGGATGGTATTCATGCCACTCCTTTATATGATGATAATGGAACTTACTACTTTGTGAATGGTA
>JBNMJN010000011.1:0-75392 GCA_050873805.1 Prevotellaceae bacterium
CATGGCAACTGGCTCAGATGAGAAAGCGTCAGGCAGCGCAGCCATCCTCGGGCCCATCGGCGAAGGAATGACGCTTTCCCGCTCCCGCCACTACGCTCACTCGCTCAGCAGCAAGGTCTCGCCCTGGTGGTTGCACACACGGCACTGGCCATCGGCAATGAGCCAGGCTGGGCCATGCAGTTCCTCGCGGCTTCCTTTCTTGTACACATACGAGCCATCGGGCAAGGCATAGAACTTGTGCCCCATACTGTCCCCCATGGCCAGTTCGCCAATCATCAGTTTCCCATCGAGCATGGTCTCGTGCAGCCGCTGGTAATGAGGTATGATATTGGTCTGTGTAAGCCCAAGCCCAGGCAGGAACCGCTGGTAGAAGGGGTCAACAGACTCACCCTCCTCTTCGGGCAGGGCATACACCCGCTCGGCACTGTTCATGCTGCCGGCACTCACTCCCAAGAGCACCCCCTGCCAGTCGGCAAGCAACGAGCGCAACCCTATGCGCTGGAAGAAGCGGTTCTGGGTGGGCACATGCCCCCCGCTGAGCATGATGAAGTTTGCCCCACTCACCATATAGGGCGCATCGCCAGCCGTCCCATCGTGCAGGACATTGAACGTAAGCACATTGGCTCCCAGTTCTCCCAGGCTACCCTTCATGCACCAAGCCCATTCCATGGTGCCCTCAACATCGGCGGGATTGCTGGCCACGAACAGCGCGTTGACAGGCTGCGGCAAACTGTGCAGCAGCATGCGGGCAAAGTCGTTGGTGTCCGAGAACAACGGTGAGCCTTCAACAAACGGGCTACTTGTGAGGAAGAGCGTCATGGCACAACCTTTTGCATGAAATATGCCAACTGCTTGCGCCACCACGGCCAGTCGTGGTCAACATCATGCCCCCAGTAGTCCACCCAGGCCGGGATGCCCTTCTGGCTGAGTATCTCGTCCATACGTCTCGTGCTCTCCAGCAATTCCTCCTCCCATCTTCCCTGCCCCACACACAGGATGATGGTGCGCTGGCGATACAGGGCAAGCCAGGGATGCCCCTCGGGCATATTGGGCAGGAAGTCCTGGGGGGAGTTGGCATAGGTGAGGTCATCGTGGTATGACCCAAATCCGTAAGAAGCATGGTACAAGCCACTCAAGGCTATCACCGTGTCGAAGAGGTCGGGGCGGCGGAAGAAGAAATTGCCGGCATGGAAGCCGCCCATACTGCATCCTGTGACCATGAACGTGTCGCCCTCGTGCTGCCGCACAGACGGCAGCAGCTCGTCCACGATGTAATGGAACCAGCGCTCGTGCAGCTCGATGCGTGGCCGTGGCTTGTCCTGCTGCCGGCTCCACGTCTCGGCATCAATGCTGTCGCAGCACACCAGCCGCACCTTGCCGCTCTCAATCCAGGGAGCAAGCACATCTACCATGCCAAAATTCTCGTAGTCAAAGAAGCGACCGTCCTGACTGGGAAAAGCCAGCAGTGGGTGCCCCGTCTCGCCATAGACCTTGTATTCCATGTCACGCCCCAAGCACTGGCTCCACTCCTTGTGATATTCTATTTTCATTCTTACCTATTATTATATGTATGATGATAATGTTACCTGCCACCGCCACTCAGGCCCTGTGGCACACGTCATAGAGAAAGGCGTCGCGCTCCTCGCTTGTGCGGAAACGGGCTATATAGCTCTGGTCACCCATAGCGCCGCTCAAGGCAGCGGGCACGCGCGGAGCCTCCTGTATGGCATAGGCATACTTGCTCAGGAGTTCCTCATGGCCGATTACATAGGTCACATTGTCCCTACGCCCAGCAAACACGCAATAGTAATCATCCTCGGGAGTCTCCTGTGTGCGCCGGTCAAAGACCACCATGTCAGCCCATATCTTGTACACATCCACGCTGTGGGCATAGTTGATCATATCAGGAGTGAAGCCTCCTCCCGGGCGCATGTTCACCTCCAGTGCCACGAAGTCGCCTTTCTCCCCCAGCCCGCGATGTGGACGGTCGAGGCAGAAGAACTCCAAGTGCACAAAACGGCTCTGCACCCCAAATGCCTTCACGGTGCGCCGTCCCCAGAAGCGCAGGTTCTCGCTCATGTGCTTCTCCACATAATAGGTGCTGTCCAGATTGTAGTTCACAATGTCGGCTATGCTGGGCGGGCACACGCACATGCTCTCAAAAAGCGGTTCGCCACGGCTGTCTATCACAGCATCGTAAGTGCATATATTGCCTGTGACAAACTCCTCTATCACATAGTCGTCCACATGGCTTGTGGACACGAAGAAGTGGCGCAGGTCACTCTCGCCCTCCAGTTTGTGCGAGCTCACGGCTCCCACTCCCACATCAGGCTTCACGAAAAGCGGATACCCTGCCTCTGAGGCAAAGCGCAGGGCAGCCTCAAGTCCCTCGGATGCCTTCACTTGCCTGGCGGTGCGAATGCCTCCCTTGGCATAATACTTCTTCATCTCCGACTTTTCCTTCACGCTCTCGATGCGGTCCTGCTTCATGCCGGTACACACGTTGAAGTCCGTGCGCAGCCTGGCATCCAGCTGAAGCCAATACTCGTTGTTGCTCTCTATCCAGTCAATACGTCCATAGTGCCAGGCAAAATAGGCAACAGCCCGGTACATCTGGGCATAGTCCTCCATGTCATCTACCCTGTAGTATTCAGTCAGGGCAGACCTCAACTCCTCACACAATTCATCGTAGGGAGCATCTCCAATCCCCAGTACACAAGCGCCGTTGTCGTGCAGCCTGGCACAGAAGTGCGCGTAGTGCTCGGGGAAGTTAGGTGATATGAAAATGAAGTTCATATTAAAGTATATTTTGACAAACTATCTCTTTATTACCTTGCGTCCGCTCTGTATGTAGATGCCAGCAGGCAGGTGGTCGATGGTCTCGCCCACTCTCCTGCCCCACAGGTCGTACACACCCTGTGCAGGTTGTGCCGTGCTGCCCGAATGCACCAGGTCAATGGCATCGGGAACATCGGGCTCCAGGTAGCCCTTGCCAGCATATCCCAGTGTGTTGCCCAGGTAGTCAAGCACATAGTAGGCACGCTTTCTGAGCCACTCCTGACTTCGCTTGGTGATAGTGGCATAATCATCACTTCCGCCACTTGCCCACATGGTGTTGTCGTGCTCAAAGGACTTGGCAGCCACAGCATAGTAGTCATCCAGGTACTCCATGAGGTCATCCAGGTGATTCTGCACGAAATCAGTCCACACACGGTAATACTGCTTGTTGAGTTCCTCGCCTCCATTATAGCGCAAGGCTTTCAGAAAGGCTTTGCCCGTGGAGGCGGCAGCCGGGGCATTATAGAAGTCCGTCTCGGCATTGGAGTTGAAGTAGTTGCTGGTGGCCTGGTAACCGAAGCCCCAGTCGCAGTCCCACACGGGACCAAAGACATAGCGAGCCGTGTCGCTCATGATATTCTTGTGATAGACAAACATGCTCTTGGGGTGAGTGAGCTCAAGGTTGAAGATAAGGTCGTTCACCATGAGGAAGCGTGCCAGATACACGGGATCGGCCATCTCTCCTATGGGTCGCATGCGCTGCAGCGCATTGGTGAGCGTGTTGAAATGCTTGGACACGACCGAAAGTGTGAGGTTGGTAGCATCGGTGGAGAAGTCGGGGTATTTGACATTCACAGGAATGCTGTAGCGTGTGGTCTTGAACTTGTACGTCTCGTCATAGTATGTGTCCAGTTCGAGCAGTACGGCATTCATCTCATCGGGCAGGTCAATGCTGTTGTTGCTCAGCCCCACCTTCTCGGTAAGCGTATAGGAGCCCCGGTAGTTCCCGTTGATGTAGAGCTCGACAGGGAGGAAATGGTTGGCCGCAGCCGCGCCCACCATCTCGGCCACGCGCGAACCGATGACGTTGGTGGTCATCGAGCCTCGCTGGGCATTGGCAATGAGGTTCCAGTTCTTGCCCGCCTTCATGCCCAGCGGCTTCTGCTTGCTGGCAAACTTGATGCGGTAGGGACTCTTGCCCCAGGTTCCTGCCCAGGAACTGTTTCCCCTCCCCTTGATCTGCATGGGCATCTCCTCCAGGTCGGGGAAATATCCAGCCCCGTCGATGCTGATTTTGGCATCCCAGTAGGTGGTCTTGCTGCTAATCATGGTACCGTCGTCAGTAGTGATGCGGATGACGGGCACCCCATACTCGCTGGTAGGTGTGTCGCACAGATAGCGCACGGTCACCTGATAGTCGTTGCCAAAGGGATGCATCCCATACTCGCCCGTGATGGCATTGCGCCTGAGCATGCGCCATCCTGGCCGTGCAATGGTATAGGTCACAGGGCTGTCAAAGCGCCGGCTGGTGAGCTTGCTGTCCTGCAGGGAGTCGGCCACATAGATTTCGGCTCCTTCCACGTCGGTCTTGATGCTGGGCACAAGCCTCTTGCCTATGCCACCCACGCTCACATGCACGCGATGGGGGGAGACAAACTCTCCCTGGGCATCCACCATGAGCATGTCGTTGAACTTGTTGTTGAACTTGAAACTAAGCATCTGCGGCAGTTCGGCAGGAGCCTGCCTGGCCACGCTGTCCACCTCCGTCTCGTCATAAACGTACTTTCCCCCCGTCTTGGTCACGATGGATATCCGCCCGCCTGTGGTTGTCTGCATGAGGATATACTCCTGCGGGAAGGCATTCACGCCCCCATCCTTCATGCACAGATACACGATGTCACCCGACACGGGCATCCATGCGGTGCTGTCTGTGGCAGGCTCATCGGGCAATTGTGCAGGATCCACCTGAGCAAACGTGATGCTTGACCCGCCGTCCGACGGCGCATTCTGGCTGTTCCACAAGGCCACATAGCCCAGGTTGCCAAAGTCATTCCAGCAGCAGCTGGCATTGCCTGGATAGCAGAAGTTGATGCCACCGTTGCTGTTGGTGCTGATGGTGAATGCCGATGCACCACTGTCACTGCTTCCAGGCATTGTCATCATCACCCGCGTCTCATTGCCCGCCGATGCGGCATGAGCGGCATATTGCGTGCCATAGGCATAGTTGTAGATGGTAAACCCATCGGCCTTGCTGCCTGTAAAGCACCACAAATGGCTACCCTTGAGACTGTCAGCGGGAGCACACAAAAGCCCCTGTTCGGTGGCATGAATCAACTTGCCCGAGCGTATGTCCATCGTGTACCAGCAGGTGTTGGACGCAAACTTGCCGTTGACAATGCGTGTGGTGCGGAAGGGCACTCCCTCCTCCTGCTCCGGCCCGAGAGCATCAGCACTTACCTCCTCGATGTACATGCGGCATCCAGCCCCCGATGGCGCAGCCGATGAGGTCCACAGCGTGAGCACCCCATCGTTGTGCAGGTCGTTGACACAGGCTATCTGGTTGCCAGGGTAATAGAAGTTGTAGCCATCCCCATTCCGGCTCAACTTGAGTGTCGATGGCGATGGAGCCAACGACACGGGCACCGGCAGGAGCGGCTCATGGCTGGTGTCGCTGGCGCAACAGATGAGACAAGAGACTCCCAGCAGCCGGTTGTAGATGTGGAATCCATCCACATTGTCGCCCACAAAGCAGAAGTAGTTGGCGTCGGAAAAATCACCGCTCGGCACAGAGCAGACGACCGCCCCATCCTTCACAGCCCAGTACTTGCCGCCCGACACCCGTATCCTGTACCAGCGTGTGTCGCCCGCAAGGCTTCCATCCACCAATGTGGTGGTCTTGAAAGGCAAGGCCATATCGTCATTGGAATCAGAGTAGCCTGCCGCCAAGCCCCTTTGCCCAAGCAAGAAGAGCAGGCAGGCGAGCAGCAGTCGGCATGTCAACTTCTTATTCATGTTCTGTAGGTATCTATATTGTTGCTATATTACATTTGCCGCATATCGGACGGGAAGCATCTCCCATGCCCTGCAAATGTAGCAAGATTTTCACTTTACGCATCCCTTTTTATCCATAAATATGTGTCTCGCACCCGTTTTGAGGGCACTCTGGCACAATGGAAGGACTGTCCTGGCATCTTGTTTCCGGGGACAGGGAGCATCCATGCGCTCATGCACGACAACCTGTCGGAAGGGTGGGCATCAGGTGCTCAGCGTGCCCGCAAATGGCAAAAACAGGCATCCGGGGCAATGCGTCGCGCATGCGTACATGCCCATACACGCGAAATTTAACAAGGAAAGATTTGGGCATATAGCAAACATTGAGTACCTTTGTATCTTGATTTGCGCTCACGCGCGACACCATCATAGGGAACAGACACTATCAAAACATAATGGAAGATCAGGAAAGGATTATCAAAGTTGACATCGAGCATGAGATGCGGCAAAGCTACATCAACTACTCCATGAGCGTGATTGTAGCACGCGCGCTGCCCGATGTGAGAGACGGATTCAAGCCTGTACACAGGCGCATCCTCTTCGGCATGAAGGAGATGGGAAACCTGCACAGCAGGCCATACAAGAAGTGCGCACGTATCGTGGGTGAGGTGCTCGGTAAGTTTCACCCCCACGGTGACAGCTCGGTATATTTCGCCCTGGTGCGCATGGCACAGGAGTGGGCCATGCGCTACACGCTGGTGGACGGGCAGGGCAACTTCGGCAGTGTCGATGGCGACAGCCCCGCTGCCATGCGTTATACCGAGGCCAGGCTGAGCCTGATGGGCGAGGCCATGATGGATGACCTGGACAAGGAGACGGTGGATATGACCACCAACTTCGACGACACACTGCTGGAGCCCACCGTGATGCCCACCAAGCTGCCCAACCTGCTGCTCAATGGCGCCACAGGCATAGCCGTGGGTATGGCCACCAACATCCCCACGCACAACCTGGGAGAGGTCATTGATGCCTGTGTGGCCTTTGTGGACCAGCCCGACATGGATGTCGAGGGACTCATGCGGTACGTCAAGGGCCCCGACTTCCCCACGGGAGCCTACATCATGGGGCTGCAAGGAATCAAGGACGCTTACGAGACAGGACGCGGACGCATCATCATGCGCGCCAAGGCCGACATAGAGGCAGGCGAGACGCACGACAAGATTGTGGTGACCGAGATTCCCTATGGAGTCAACAAGCAGCAGCTCATCGAGTATATCGCCCAACTGGTGCAGGAGAAGAAGATTGAGGGCATCCACAATGCCAATGACGAGAGCGACCGCGACGGCATGCGTATCGTGATTGACGTGAAGCGCGATGCCAACAGCCGCGTGGTGCTCAACAAGCTCTCCAAGATGACTCCCCTGCAGACCAGCTTCAGCGTGAACAGCATCGCGCTGGTCAAGGGGCGTCCACAGCTGCTCACGCTGCGCGACTTCATCAGCAACTTTGTGGAGCACCGCCATGATGTGGTTATCCGCCGCACCAAGTACGACCTGCGCAAGGCCGAGGAGCGCGTGCACATCCTGAGCGGGCTCATCATCGCCAGCGACAACATCGACGAGGTGGTGCACCTCATCAAGCAGAGCACGACCCCCGCACTGGCACAGAGGGCGCTGGAGGAACGTTTCGGACTGGACGAGCTGCAGAGCAAGGCCATCGTGGATATGCGCCTGGCACAGCTCACGGGACTCCAGCAGGACAAGCTGCATGCCGAGTATGACGACCTGATGAGAAAGATTGATTACTACAACCAGATACTTACCGACGACACGCTGTGCCGCAAGGTCATCAAGGACGAGTTGCTGGAGGTGAAGAACCAGTTCAACGACGTGCGCCGCACAGAGATTCTGCCCAACGCCGACGAGTTCAACGCCGAGGACTTCTATGCCGACGACGAGGTGGTGGTGACCATCAGCCACATGGGCTACATCAAGCGCACGCCCCTGGCTGAGTTCCGTGCCCAGGCCCGTGGAGGCATAGGCGTGAAGGCAAGCAGCACGAGGGACAATGACTTCATCGAGAAGATCTATCCCGCCACGATGCACAACACGATGATGTTCTTTACCGACCGTGGCCGCTGCCACTGGCTCAAGGTGTACGACATACCCGAGGGCAACAAGCAGAACAAGGGCCGCGCCATACAGAACATGCTGCAGATACAGCCGGGCGACAGCATCAGCGCATGCCTGTGCATACGCAAGCTGCAGGATCCCGAATTCTGCCAGTCACACTATGTGGTGTTCTGCACCAAGAACGGCATCATCAAGAAGACCTGCCTCACCGAGTACAGCCGCGTGCGTGCCAATGGCGTGAATGCCATCAACATCCGCGAGGACGACCAGGTGATAGGCGTGGAGCTGACCAATGGCAACAACGAGATTATCGTGGCAAATGCCGGTGGACGCGTGGTGCGGTTTGCTGAGAACCTCGTGCGTGAGATGGGACGTGTGAGCACGGGTGTGCAAAGCATCATCCTGGATGACGACCCCCGCGACCGTGTCGTGGGCATGTGCGTGGTCAACGATGTGGAGAACGAGAGCATCATGGTGCTCAGCGAGAATGGCTACGGCAAGCGCACCAGTGTGGACGAGTACCGCAAGACAGGCCGCCACTGCAAGGGTGTGAAGACCATGGCCATCACCGACAAGACCGGCTATGTGGTTGCCACCGAGGTGGTCTCTGATGAGGATGACCTCATGATCATCAACAAGAGCGGCACCACAATACGCCTGCACGCCGACTCGGTGAAGGTGACCAAGGGCCGCGTGGCACAGGGCACCAAGCTGATAGAGCTGAAGAAGCGCAACGATGTCATCAGCCACCTGAGTGTGGTCCCGCGTGCCGAGGACGAGGAGGAGCAGCCAGGCGAGGAGCCTGCCGAGCCCCAGTCACCGGCCCCGGAAGAGAATGAATAAAGGCGCAGACAGGTGCCCATGATTATACATCATTACATTTCGTCCAGTCTGCGCGAGTGCTCCGCCCGTGCCCTGAAGGAACACAGCATGCTGCATGGCCTGCACCGGCAGGAGCATTCGCGCCCACGGGGCGGATGGATGATGATGAACCAGGAAGGGTTACGGCCCGCGACGACATACCTATAATATTGAGCAAACACTTATTATCTATATCAACGTAATTCTGACAATTATGAAAAAGGTATTTATGACACTTGCCCTTATGCTGGCAGTTGGCAGCATATCGGCACAGACCCCCGAGGAGAAAGCCAAGGCCAAGGCCGAGGCTGCCGCACTGAAAGCGGCCCAGAAGGAAGCAAAGGAGCAAGTAAAGGAGGCACAGGGCATATGGGATGCCCTGAACCTGCAGATACAGGAGAAGAAAGCTACCGCCGAGACCACCCTCGCAGAGTGCAAGAAGGGACAGGAAGTCCTGCAGAAGGCTATCAAGAGCGGCATGGTGGACGAGAAGAAGCTGGGCGAGACCTATGCCCTGAGCACCACCCTGGCCATGCACCCGCTGAATATCATGCTGCAGGCAGCATCGGACAAGCAGCCCTTTGACACGGTGTACTTCTACGACAACCTGAAGTGCCTCACCGATGGACTGCACAACGAGCTCAAGTACACCAAGGTGACCAAGGGCGAGACCGGCAACGAGGCACAGCTCAAGACCAAGAAGGTGCAGCTGGCAGCATGCGGCGACTACTACATCTATGCAGCCCAGTTTGAGTCGGCTTGCCGCCGCTACCAGAATGCCCTTGAGGCTTACGACCGCGCCATTCACTACAAGGAGATTTACCCCGAGATTGCCGACATCTGCCAGTTGCGCATCTCCGAGGGCCAGATTGCCTACTACGCATACCATATGGCACACGAGGCCAAGCTCTACGACGCTATGGACAAGTACTACGACCTGGCCCTGCAGTTTGAGGAGGGCGCAGAGGGCACACGCCAGGTCAAGATGCAGAGCTACCTGGAGCGCAAGGACACCGTGGCATGGGCCAAGGCCGTACACGACATCACCCTCAAAGACCCCCAGAAGAACAGCGACCTCATACAGATACTGCTGGCCTACTACCAGAAGCACGGACTGGACAAGATGATGGCCTATGCCGACGAGGTGCTGGCCGTTGACCCCACAGTGGTGATTGCCAACTATGGCAAGGGCTATGCCTATTTCGCCCAGGAGAAGTACGACGAGGCCTTTGCCTGCTATGTGAAGTGCACCGAGGTGAAGCCCGACTACTTCGACGCATGGTACCAGGCTGGCCTGTGCAAGTTCCGCCAGGCTCTGGCCAAGAACGCCACCGTGAGCAGCATCAAGAACCAGGTGAAGGCCAAGGCTACCCTGGAGGAGGTGAAGAAGACCATGGGCTCTGCCATCCCCTACTTTGAGAAGGCGCGTGAGCTCACCCCCAACGAGCCTCAGAAGTGGGCCTATGAGCTGAAGCAGTGCTACAGCGTCACAGGCCAGGCCGCCAAGGCCGCCCAGATGGACAAGCTGCTGTAAGGCAGACCTATATCAAGTGCGGGGTGGCAACCGTCTCGATGCAGAGGGGGAAGCCACCCCGCACACTATACCATACAGGATATCACTCAGGCGGGCACACACACGATGCCCGGCAAGGACACACACCCACATAAGGCAAACATCTATTCAGAGATGAAGAAATCTTTTGTTATCTTATTGCTCTCCGCTTGCCTGGCCACACCATTCCTGGCTGCGAACAAGAAGGACAAAGCCCAGAAGCCGGTGAAGATGTCAACTCTCTACAAGGCAGCGTCCACAGCCATCAAGAACGCATCGGGGCAGGACGGGGCAAGGACCAATCTGACCAACGCGCTGTCACGCACCGACCTCAAGGACAAGGACCGCGCAGAGATATACTACACCGCCGCAAGGCTGTATGAGTCAACCAACAGCGTGGAGAACCGCAAGGCGTACCTCAAGCAGCAGTACGACACGGCCCTGTTCTTCAACTCGCTGCTCAACATGTATGAGCAGCTGCGCCTGTGCGACAGCACCGATGCGGTACCCAACGCCCAGGAAAGGGTAAGGCTGAGGTATGCCAAGAAGACACGCGAACTGCGCCAGAAGCACATCCGCAACATACTCAACGGGGGAAAATTCTTTCTCCACAAGGGCAACTATGCCGCCGCCTATGGCTTCATGGACGCCTACTACACCTATGCCCCCAACAGGCGGGACACCCTGCTGCCCAAACTGGCCTACCAGGCTGCCCTCTGCGGCTACCTCACCAGCCAGCCCACACATACCCTGAAATACATCGACAAAGCCATCGAGACTGCCACGCGAGGCGACAAGCCCATCCTGCAGGAATACAAGGTGCGCACCTACGAGAGGCTCAACAACGACTCCGCACGGGTGCGCGAACTGCTCACCGGGGTGAGCCACTACCCCGAGTATGACTATTTCTTTGTCAACCTGGTCGATTATTTCGACTCCCACCACATGACCAAGGAGGGATGCGCGCTGGCCGACTCGCTCATCAGGGTCGTGTCGGACAAGAAGGCCATCTACTGGTACACAAAGTGCAAGATGAAACTGCTTGAGAACGACTATGAGGCATGCATCCAGTATGCCGACAGCACCCTGCTGCGCGACCCCTCCTTTGCCGACGCTCACTACAACAAGGGCATCTCGTACCTCAACATGGCTGTCATCCGCCAGGAGTCTGCCTGCAGCGACATCAAGGACCCGCGCTTTGCCCAGGACCGCCAGGCCATACGCCAGCTCTACGCCTCGGCCATGCCCTGCATGCAGAAGGTGCGTGAGCTGCAGCCCGACAAGGTGGACCGCTGGGCGCCGCCCCTGTATCGCATCTACCTCTTTCTGAACAAGGGGAAGGAGTTTGACGAGATAGACAAGTTGCTGAAGAAGAATGCGGCCGAGGATGCAAAGAAGCAAGCCGAGGCTGGAAAGAAATAACCACACACAGGAGAGCATCATGAACACAAGACCCATAGCCCTGGTCACAGGTGCCACGAGCGGCATCGGAGAGAGTTGCGCACGCAAGTTTGCCCAGGCTGGATACAGCCTGATAGTCAATGCACGCAGGAGCGACCTGCTGGACTCGCTGAAGAGGGAACTGGAGCACACAGGCGCGCGGGTGCTCGCGCTGCCCTTTGACGTGCGCGACAGGCAGGCCGCCCGCCAGGCCATAGAGGCCCTGCCCCAGGAGTGGAGCAGCATAGACGTGCTGGTCAACAACGCAGGACTGGCACGAGGACTGGAACCAGAATACGAGGGCAACCCCCAGGACTGGGACGAGATGATAGACACCAACATACGCGGGCTGCTCACCATGACACGACTCATCGTGCCTGGAATGGTCAGCCGCAACCACGGGCATGTCATCAACATAGGCTCGGTGGCGGGGGATGCTGCCTATGCGGGCGGCAACGTCTATTGTGCCACGAAGAGCGCGGTAAAGGCCTTGAGCGACGGACTGCGCATTGACGTCGCACACACCAGGGTGCGCGTGACCAACGTCAAGCCCGGACTGGTGGAGACCAACTTCTCCAAAGTGCGCTTCCACGGCAACGAGGAGCGTGCCGGCAAGGTGTACCAGGGCATACAGCCACTTACGGGCGACGACATTGCCGATGTGGTGCTCTATGCAGCCCAGGCTCCCGAGCACGTGCAGATAGCCGAGGTGCTGGTACTGGCCACCCACCAGGCAAGCGGGAGCGTCATCCACCGGCAATAGCAGGAAGCGAGGAAAATCTCGCCTGCCCTGCCCCTCCCCATAACGCAGCGCGCTGCAATCGCCAACGCAGCGCGCTGCAATCGCCAACGCAGCGCGCTGCAATCGCCAATGCAGTGCGCTGCAATCGCCAACGCAGCGCGCTGCAATCGCCAACGCAGCGCGCTGCAATCGCCAACGCAGTGCGCTGCAATCGCCAACGCAGCGCGCTGCATATTTTCCTCCACCTAACAGCACGGCCCTGGCAAATCCCATACAGGTGATTTGCCAGGGCCGTGCTGTCTGCTCTGTGCCACTGTCATGCAGGACACGCGACAGTCCCGGGGAGAGGCTACAGGTAAAAGTCCCGTGTGAGGCGGACGTATTCGGGTGAGCGGGAACCATCGGCCTGCTGCAGCAGCATCTCCTCGCAGCAAGGCAGGGACACGCGATGGCGGGCAAACTCGAGCAAGACCCGCTTGGGTGGCTTGCGCATGACCGTGCGCACATGCAGGCTGCGCGAGAGATACAGGCCACGCTCGAGTGCCTCCCCCACAAAGGCGGCCTGGGACGAGCAGGGCAGCACGACGGCAAAGAGCCCGTCGGCCCGCAGCAGGCGTGCCACCGCATCGAGCAAGCATCCGGCAGGCAACGCCTGGGCATTGCGTGCCCTCATCCTGCGCTCGCTGGGCGGCAGGACATCGTTGACAAAGAAGGGAGGATTGGACAGAATGCGGTCATACGGCCCATCGGCGGGGGCATACGCGCGCACATCGGCCTGGCAGATGGACACGCGCGAGGCAAACGGGCTGGCCTGCACGTTGTGCCTGGCCTGCTCTACCGATGGAGCATCAATGTCGATGCCATCCACCCGTGCATGTGCCGCACGCTGGGCCGCCATCAAGGCTATCAGCCCGCTGCCCGTACCGATGTCGAGCACACGGCACGCGCCCTGCAAGTTGGCCCAGGCTCCCAGCAGCACCGCATCTGTGCCCACAGGCATCGACGAGGCATCGTGGAACACCCTGAACTGACGAAAGTCGAAGTATGGTTGGCTCATCTTTCCCGTATTTTCTACCTCAGGAAGGCTTATGCGCACAGCCACGCATCAGCCTCCCCACACACTGTCACTTAATCCAGGACAGCCCTGGAGCCAGGATGCCCAAGCACCCCAGCCCGTCCTGCCTGTCACACATGCAGAAAGCCGAAAGCGGACAAACCGCACAATGTGGGGACAAAGATACGCTTTTTAGATGCGAACATCCATGAGAATCCGATTATTTTTAGTACTTTTGCAGCCGTTTGAACCAAGATTATAGACAGATACAGTTAAGAGGAATTACCCCTATGACAAACACCAAAAAGGTTTCCTTCTCCTTTGTCGCAGACCTGAGCGCGGAATCAGACAAAATCATGCACTCCGACATGGGCGGTGACATGCTCGTGCTGTGCGTGCGCGACTCCGTTCTCTTCCCCGGCACCATGACACCGGTGACAATAGGCAGGAACACCAGCATAAAGACTCTGAAAACGGCCGAGAAGGGCAATGGCACCGTGGCCGTGTTCTGCCAGAAGGACGCGTCCGTGGAGAGGCCCGCTATCGACGACCTGTACACCACAGGAGTGGTGGGAAGGCTTGTGCACTTCCTGAAGTTGCCCGACGGCAACTACACCGCCCTGATACATGCAGCCAACCGCGTGCAGCTGCTCACGCTGGAGCAGGACGCGCGCGGCTATCACGGACACACCGAGGCTCAGCCCGACGTGGAGGCCACTCCACAGGAGGAGGAGACCTTCACGGCCATGCTGGTGGAGCTGAAGGAGAAGGTCAAGATGCTGGCCGAGCTCACCGAGTTCTGCCCGCAGGAGTTTGTGCAGTATGTGGAGAACATGCAGCCCTCGGCACTCATGCTCAACGTGATATGCAGCTACCTGCCCGTGGGCACCGACGTGAAGCACGAGATGCTGGCCGCCACAAGCGAGCCACAGAGAGCCGAGCAAGCCCTGGCCACGCTGAATGGCCTGCTGCAGCTGGCACGGCTGCGCAAGGAGATAGAACGCAGGACACAGAAGGAGATTGACAAGCAGCAGCGCGAGTACTTCCTCAACCAGGAGATACGGCAGCTGCAGAACGAACTGGGCAACAAGGATGACTCCAGCGTGAGGCAGGACGACCTGGAGCGCATGAAGGAGGAAGCCAAGGGAAAGAAATGGAGCGAGAAGGTCAAGAAGACCTTTGAGCAGGAACTGGCCAAGCTGGGGCGCATCAACGTGCAGTCGCCCGACTACAACGTGCAGCTCAACTACCTGCAGACTATCCTGCGCCTGCCCTGGGACTATTGCACCAAGGACTCCCTGGACCTCAAGCGCGCCGAGAACCGCCTCAACAAGGACCACTACGGCATGGAGAAGGTGAAGGAGCGTATCCTGGAGCACCTGGCCGTGCTGAAGCTCAAGAATGACCTCAAGAGCCCTATCCTGTGCCTTTACGGCCCTCCGGGCGTGGGCAAGACAAGCCTGGGCAAGAGCATCGCCGCCGCGCTCAACCGCAAGTATGTGCGCATCAGCCTGGGCGGAATGCACGACGAGAGCGAGATACGCGGGCACAGGCGCACCTACATAGGCGCCATGCCCGGACGCATCATCAAGGGAATACAGAAGGCGGGCTCATCAAACCCCGTGTTTATCCTTGACGAGATAGACAAGGTGACGGAGAACACCGTCAACGGCGACCCCTCATCGGCCTTGCTCGAGGTGCTCGACCCTGAGCAGAACAATGCCTTCCACGACAACTTCCTCGACATGGACTACGACCTGAGCCGCGTGATGTTCATTGCCACGGCCAACAACATCAATGCCATCCCCAGGCCGCTGCTTGACCGCATGGAACTCATTGAGGTGGGCGGCTACATCACCGAGGAGAAGGTGGAGATAGCACGCAGGCACCTGCTGCCCAAGGCCAAGGAGGAGATGGGACTCAACGCCACCAACTCACCCAAGGTGGGCAAGGACGCGCTGGAGTACATAATAGAAAGGTACACGCGCGAGAGCGGGGTGAGAGCCCTGGAGAAGCAGATAAGCAAGCTGCTGAGGAAAGTGGCACTGAGCGTGGCACGCGGCAATGAGAGCGAGCTGCCCAAGACCATCACGCCGGCCTTCGTGGAGACACTGCTGGGCAACCCGCCCTTCAGCCGCGACAAGTACCAGGGCAACGGCGACGCAGGCGTGGTGACCGGACTGGCATGGACCAGCGTGGGCGGTGAGATACTCTTCATCGAGACCAGCCTGAGCCAGGGCAAGGGAGGCAAGCTCACGCTCACTGGCAACCTGGGCGACGTGATGAAGGAGAGTGCCATGCTGGCACTGGAGTACATCAAGGCGCATGCCGACTACCTGGGCATAGACATGCGCATCTTTGACAACTACAACATACACATACATGTGCCCGAAGGGGCTGTGCCCAAGGACGGCCCCAGCGCGGGTGTCACCATAGCCACCAGCATAGCCAGCGCGCTCACACAGCGCAAGGTGCGCGACCGCCTGGCCATGACCGGTGAGATTACCCTGAGGGGAAAGGTGCTCCCCGTGGGCGGCATACGCGAGAAGATACTGGCTGCCAAGCGCGCGGGCATCACCGACATCATGCTCTGCGAGGACAACGAGAAGGACATCAAGGAGATTCCCGAGGTGTATCTCGAAGGGGTCAACTTCCATTACGTCAAGACGGTGGCCGATGTGTGGGACTTTGCCTTGCTGGAGGAGAAGGTGGCACACCCCATCGTGTTCCACCTGGACGGTGGGGAAAAGAAGGAGGAGAAGAAGGCATGACATTCCAACTGCAACAGACCGACCCTCAGTCGCAAGCGCGTGCTGGTGTCATACAGACCGGCCACGGACAGATACAGACTCCCGTGTTCATGCCCGTGGGAACCGTGGGCAGCGTGAAGGGAGTGTCGGTGCGCGACCTCAAGGAGGAGGTCAAGGCCCAGATTATCCTGGGCAACACTTACCACCTGTACCTGCGCCCAGGCACGGATATCCTGGAGAAGGCCGGAGGCCTGCACCGCTTCAACAGTTGGGATGGCCCTATACTGACCGACAGCGGCGGCTTCCAGGTGTTCTCGCTCACGGGCATACGCAAGCTCACCGAGGAGGGATGCACCTTCCGCAGCCATATCGACGGCAGCAAGCACATCTTCACCCCCGAGCGCGTGATGGACATCGAGCGGAGCATAGGCGCCGACATCATGATGGCCCTGGACGAGTGTCCACCGGGCACGAGCGAGTATGCCTATGCCAAGAAGAGCCTGGGACTCACACACCGCTGGCTGGACCGCTGCCTGAAACGCTTCCACGAGACGGAGCCGAAGTATGGCTACAGCCAGAGCCTGTTCCCCATCGTGCAGGGATGCACCTACCGCGACCTGCGCACACAGAGTGCCGAGTTTGTGGCCGAGAAGGGCTGCGACGGCAATGCCATAGGCGGACTGGCCGTGGGCGAGCCTGCCGAGGTGATGTATGAGATGATAGAGGTGGTCAACGCCATACTGCCCAAGGACAAGCCCAGGTATCTGATGGGAGTGGGCACACCGGCCAACCTGCTCGAGGGCATCGAGCGGGGCGTGGACATGTTTGACTGCGTGATGCCCACACGCAACGGGCGCAATGCCATGCTCTTCACGGCCAATGGCATCATGAACCTGCGCAACCGCAAGTGGCAGGACGACTTCTCGCCCATCGACCCCGAGGGCGCATGCTCGATGGACCATGCCTACAGCAAGGCTTACCTGCACCACCTGTTCAAGGCACAGGAACTGCTCGCGCTGGAGATTGCCTCCATCCACAACCTCGCCTTCTACCTGTGGCTGACGGGCGAGGCACGCAAGCATATCCTGGCAGGGGACTTCCGCGCATGGAAGGACGTGATGATAAGGCGCGTGACACAACGGCTGTAGCACAAGACACACAATACTAAGCAGCGAAAGGCATGAGACCAAGATTTCTGACACGCATAGACAGATACCTGATAGCAAAGTTCCTGGGGACGTACTTCTTCTCCATACTGCTGATTATCAGTATCGCTGTGGTGTTTGACTTCAACGAGAACGTGGACAAGTTTACCACGCACCATGCCACATGGCATGCCATCATCTTCCAGTATTACCTCAACTTCATCCCCTACTTCAGCAACCTCTTCAGCGCGCTCTTTGTGTTCCTGAGCGTCATCTTCTTCACGACCAAACTGGCCGACAACAGCGAGATTATCGCGATGATAAGCACAGGCATGAGCTTTGGGCGACTCTTGAGACCCTACCTCATCAGCTCGGCCATCATCGCGGCCCTGAGCTTCTACCTGGGCGCAGAGGTCATCCCCAAGGGGAGCGTCAGGCGACTGGCCTTTGAGAACCAGTACAAGCGCAACAAGAAGAACCCCACCTATGCCGACAACGTGCAGCTGCAGGTCGATACCGGCGTGATTGCCTTCATGGAGCACTTCGACGGCATCAGCAAGACGGGCACGCACTTCTCGCTGGACAAGTTTGAGAACAAGAAACTCATCTCGCATCTCACCGCCACCAGCGTGGAGTACGACACGCTGAGCGATGTACGCTACCACTGGAGGCTCAACAACGTGACCATACGCGAACTGAAGGGACTGCGCGAGCACATCACACACCATGTGCGCATGGACTCCGTCATCACCATGGAGCCACAGGACTTCCTCTTCATACGCAACCAGCAGGAGACCATGACCATAGGCGAGCTCAAGGAGTACATCGAGAAGCAGAGAAACCGTGGAAGCGGCAACCTGAAGGTGTTCGAGGTGGAATACCACAAGCGTTTTGCATCACCCTTTGCGGCATTCATACTCTCCACCATAGGCATGGCGCTGTCATCGCGCAAGCGCAAGGGGGGCATGGGCGTGGCACTGGGCGTGGGCATCGCGCTGAGCGCAAGCTATATCCTGCTACAGGGAATATCGGCGACATTCAGCACCCAGGGGGGATTGCATCCCGCACTGGCCGCATGGTTGCCCAACATTATTTATTCATTCATCGCCTGGTACTTGTGTGCCAAGGCACCCAGATGACACAGAACAAACAAGAGAAATGGACTTTTACGACTTGGACTTAAACGACCTGGTGCTGGATGCACTGGACGACATGAACTTCACAGAGACGACTCCCATACAGGAGCACTCCATCCCTCCCATCCTGGAAGGACGCGATGTGCTGGGAGTGGCACAGACCGGAACCGGAAAGACGGCCGCATACCTGCTGCCTGTGCTGAGCAAGCTGCAGGACGGGGGATACCCCACCGATGCCATCAACTGCATCATCATGTCGCCCACGCGCGAACTGGCACAGCAGATTGACCAGGCCATGCAGGGATTCTCCTACTACCTGCCCGACGTGAGCAGCGTGGCTGTGTATGGCGGCAACGACGGCATACGATACGAACAGGAGAAGCGCAGCATGCAGAATGGAGCCGATGTGATCATCGCCACACCCGGACGACTGATAAGCCACATAAGCCTGGGCAATGTGGACCTCAGCCGTGTGTCGTTCTTCATACTGGACGAGGCCGACCGCATGCTGGACATGGGATTCAGCGAGGACATACTGCAGATAGCCAAACTGCTGCCCAGCAGCAGGCAGACCATACTGTTCAGCGCTACCATGCCCGACAAGATACAGCAGCTGGCCAAGACCATCATGCACGACCCCGTGGAGGTGAAACTGGCCGTGAGCAAGCCTGCCGAGGGTATCAAGCAGAGCGCATATGTGTGCTACGAGACACAGAAGATGGGCATCATCAAGAGTATCTTCGCACAGGAGAAGCCACAGAGGGTGATTATCTTCACTGGCTCAAAGGTGAAGACCAAGGACCTGGCCATCGCACTCGTGCGAGCTGGCTACAACGCGCGTGCCATGCACAGTGACCTGGCACAGAGCGAGCGCGACGAGGTGATGTACCTCTTCCGCAGCGGACAGATTGACATCCTGGTGGCTACAGACATCGTGGCCAGGGGCATTGACATCGATGACATACAGCTGGTCATCAACTACGATGTGCCACATGACGAGGAGGACTATGTGCACCGCATCGGACGAACTGCACGCGCGGGCAGAAACGGACGTGCCATCACCATGGTGAGCGAGAAGGAGCAGCCGGAATTCAAGCAGATTGAACGCTTCCTGGAAAAGGAAATCGAGAAGAACCCCATACCCAAGGAACTGGGCGAGGGACCTGACTACAGCGGACGTGCCACTGGCAAGCGCACAGGGGGGCACGACGCACGAAAGGGCTCAAGCGGCCGCAAGCCTGCAGGCAAGGCTGCCGGCAAGGGGAGAAGGAACGGCGGCAAGGAGAACTCACGCAGCCACAGCAGGGATGCCAAGCCCACAGCCCATGACGCACAGGCCAACGACACAGGTTTGACAGCCAACGAGAGCACCAGGCCTGCGGATGGCCAGGAGCCCAACGGCAACCAGGGCAAGGAGAGAAGCGGGAGCAGAAACCACCGCTCGGGCAGAGGACGCAGGCGTGCCGGCGGAAACAAGGAACAGGGCCAGCCCGCGCAGGGCAAGGAGCAGAACACGCAGCCTGCCGCTGTAGCCAATGCCACCGAGGGCGCCACGGGCACCCAAGCCAATGCGCAAGCACAGGGCCAGGGCGCAGATGCCCAGGAAAACGCGAAGCGCAGGAATACAAGAAAGCGCCATCACCGGAAGCCAAAGTCCGATAATGGCGCTGAGGGTAAAGGCAACGCAGAAGGTTAACAGAACCTTCTGCGATAGTCAATCATCTTGAGGGCGGTGACAGCACATTCATCGCCCTTATTTCCCAGAATACCGCCGCAGCGGTCCTCGGCCTGCTCCATCGTATTGCATGTGAGCAATCCGTAGATGACAGGCACATCGTGGTCGGCATTGAGCGAGGCGAGCCCCTGAGTGGCTCCCTGGCAGATATAGTCAAAGTGGGGAGTATCGCCGCGCACCACACATCCTATGGCGATGACAGCGTCCACCCTTCCGCTCTTCACAAACTGTGCCGCGCCAAACACAAGTTCAAAACTTCCTGGCACGGTGTGCACGATGATGTCCTCCTCGCTCACTCCATGCTTCATAAGCGTATCACAGGCACCCTGCAACAGGGCGCCTGTGATTTTATTGTTCCACTCACTCACCACGATACCCACACGCATGCCCTTGCCACAGGGCACGGAGTCGAAATCATAGTCGGAGAGATTATGCAGTCTGCTTGCCATTGCGCAACGGGATTTACTTGGTCACACGCTCGATGTACTTGTCTATCTCGCTGTACTGCGCACTCTGCATGTAGTGCTCCTTGACCTTCTTGTAGCACTCCAGAGCCTTGTCGCTCTGACCCAGTGACTCGTAAATCTGGCCTGCCTGTACCAGGTACATGGGGCTGAGGGTGTTGTTGTCGGCCTTGTCGGCAGCCTTCAGGAGCAGCTTCACAGCCTTCTCGTTCTGTCCGAGCTCAGCATAGCAGTTGCCCAGCAGGCCGATGGCAGAGGGGCTCACCATCTCATCGCCACAGTCGTCATACTCCTCCAGCATGTTCACTGCCTCCTGGTACTTCTCGGTCTGAGCATAGCACATGGCAGCATACAGGGTAGCCAGGTTGCCAGCCTTGGTGCTGCCATACTTGTCGGCAACGGCCAGGAAGCCCATGCTGTCGCCCTCACCATTGAGAGCCTTCTCGTAGTTGCCGTCCATAAACAGCTGCTGAGCCTTGAAGAGAGCCTCATCGGCCTTGTTGCTGTTGGGGACAATGTAGAACTGGTGAACCAGCAGGAAACCGATTACCACCACCAGGACAGCAGCTATGCCGTAGCCCAGGGGCTTGATGTTCTTCTCCACAAACGACTTGGAGGCCTCGATGGCCTCGTCAAACTCATTGGCCTCGGCCTTGATGTTCTTTTTTGACATACTATATCTTTGTTTTTGTTTATATACACTCAAAGCGTTGCAAAATTAGTCAATAAATCCCACAAAAGGAAATCAAGAGCCATATTTTTCGCCTCTCCTCTCCCTGGCAAGGGAGTTTTAGGCATGCCGAAGGGCTTTTGCTGGACCCAGGTGGCAATTTATCGCCCTCACGACTTGAACGTGTGGAGGAAAAAGAGTAAATTTGTAGGTGAAAAAGGAAGTGAACGCCCCACACACGGGGGCACAATCTATAAACTATATAAAATACACTAAAACAATTATGGTAAACCGTTTTATCCTCAACGAAGTGTCTTACTTCGGCCCCGGCGCACGCAAGGAACTGCCCGAGGTGGCCAACCGCCTGGGACTGAAGAAAGCGCTGGTGGTGACCGACAAGGGACTTGTGAAGTTTGGCGTGGCCAAGATGGTGACTGATGTCCTCGACGAGGCTGGCATCCCCTATGAGATATACAGCGAGGTGAAGCCCAATCCCACTGTGACCAACGTGAAGCAGGGCGTGGATGCCTTTGCCGCCTCGGGAGCAGACTTTATCGTGGCCATCGGTGGCGGATCCAGCATGGACACAGCCAAGGGCATCGGCATCGTGACCAACAACCCCGAGTTTGCCGATGTGGTGAGCCTGGAGGGATGCGCGCCCACAAAGCACAAGACTATCCCCATCATAGCCCTGCCCACCACAGCGGGCACAGCCGCCGAGACCACCATCAACTATGTGATCATCGATGAGGAGAAGCACAAGAAGATGGTGTGTGTGGACCCCAACGACATCCCCTGCTGCGCCATCATCGACGCAGAGCTGATGTACAGCCTGCCCAAGGGCACCACGGCCGCCACTGGCATGGACGCTCTCACGCATGCCATCGAGGGCTACATCACCAAGGCTGCCTGGGAACTCTCGGACATGTTTGAGATTGAGGCCATCCGCCTTATCAACAAATACCTGCGCCTGGCTGTGTATGACCCCAAGAACCCAACAGGCCGCTCGGGCATGGCACTGGCACAGTATGTGGCAGGCATGGCATTCTCCAACGTGGGCCTGGGTGTCGTGCATGGCATGGCGCATCCCATGGGCTCGCTCTTTGACATTCCCCACGGTGTGGCCAATGCTCTGCTGCTGCCCACCATCATGGAGTACAACAAGCCTGTGTGCATCGACAAGTATGTGGAGATAGCCAAGGCCATGGATGCCTACAAGGAGGGCATGACGAAGGCCGAGGCCGCTCAGGCGGCTTGCGATGCCGTACGCGCGCTGGCCATCGAGGTGGGCATCCCCCAGCACCTCTCTGACCTGGGCATCACCGAGAAGGATATCGATGCACTGGCCGACCAGGCTATCGAGGACGTGTGCACACCAGGCAACCCTCGTCTGGTGAGTCGCCAGGACATCGTGGAACTGTACAAGAAGGTGCTCTGAACAGCACCTCCACAGCAGATAACAGGAAAAGGGGTGTGCCGCACAAGCGGCGCGCCCCTTGCCGTCAAGCCCCTCTGGCCTCTCCCAAGAGGTGGAGCTGCCATGGGACAGGAGGTGCCGTGGTGCCTGTCCCTGCTCTGCCCCCTTCACAGAAAGCTATGAAGCGGTTGTGCCTGGCAACGGCGATGTCATGCATCTACATATCCTTTGCCGAGAACTACTCGCTGGATAAAGCGGGGCATTGGACACCATCATGCTGCAAGAACTGCTGCATTAGCCAAAGACAGGCTGCCAAGGTTACTTGGCAACGTAACTCAGGTTACTATGCAAAGAATCTTTAGATACCTGGCATAGAATCTTAGGTTACTTGACAAAGTATCTTAGAATACCCGGCCTGGTAACCTAAGATACCATTTCCACGACTAAGGATGCCCGTCTGGGGCAGGGATTGCAGGCAAGCCCATCATGCCTTACCAAGTACGGAAAAAGCCACACCCACCTGGAGACCAGACGCATGTGGCTTTTGACTTGTGCGGATACCAGCTCGCGCTTACTCTATCGCATCGGCCGAGGGAGGGACATCTGCCTCGCCCGCACCCCAGGTCTTGTTGGGACGCGAACCCATCTGAAGCACGAGCGTACCACCGTCCTTTAGGTCATCATGGGAGAACCAGGGCTTGTTCCATTCCTTGCCATTGAGCCTTGCACTCTGGATGTACTTGTTGGCGTCGCTGCATCCCTTGGCTATCACGCGGAAGGTCTTGCCACTGGGGAGGGTCACCCGCACGTCCTCAAACAGCGGACTGCCGATGTTGTAGATAGGGAAGCCAGGGGTCACAGGATAGAAGCCCATGGACGAGAACACCACAAAGGAGGTGAGGCCACCGCCATCCTCGTCACCGGGGACACCCATCACGTCGTTGCGGAACCAGGTCTTGAGACACTGGCGGATGCGCTTTTGGGTCTTCCAGGGTGCACCACCGTAGTTATATATATAAGGTATATGGAGCGAAGGTTCGTTGGCCATGGTAAACTGCCCTATGTTGCCAGTCTGGTCGGGCAACTGGTTGTAGAACTCGCGCTTGCCCCTGCCCATGCCCTCGGTAAAGGTCTGGTCGAGGTTGGCCACCAGTTGGTCACGCCCGCCCATCAGCCTGGCCAGGTCGGCCAGGTTGTGCTGCACGTCCCAGCGGTAAGTCCATCCGTTATTTTCATCATAGGCATTACGGGCCGAGAGGCCACCTCCGAAGCGGTAGTCAAAGTTGGGCAGGAACTGTCCATCCTGGTCCTTGGGGTGGAAGAACTTGGTGTCAGCGTTCCACACATTGCGGTAATTGTAACTCAGGCGCAGATACTTCTGCCTGGCCTCCTCGTCACCCCTCCACTGCGCGATACGCGACAGGCACCACTCATCGTAGGACGTGCCCAGAGTGACAGCCACAGGCTGGCGCTTCTCGAAGCCATGCACATTGGGGTCAGTCTCCTTCTCGCCCTCCCGGAGCGCGGGTATGTAGCCATGCTCCTTATAGAAACGGTCTATCCAGCCAGCCGGATTGCCACACCAGGGAGCCAGTGTCTTCTCCTCAATGCCCTTGCGGCAATACTCGAAGGCACGGTCAGCATCGACCTGGAGTCCCTTGTAGAGGGCATCGGCCACCATGGCCACACCATGGTTGGAGTTCATCCTGCGTGTGTCACCAGTCATCTCGGGGAAAGTGGGCATCCACTTGGTGCCCATCTGCTCGGCCATGCGCAAGTATGACTCAATGATATGCTCCTCCACACGGGGGAAGACCAGCGCACGCAGAGGGTGCGCCGCACGATAAGTGTCCCAGATCCAGTCGTCGGTATAGAATGGCACTCCATCGTCATAATGCACCTTTCCATCAAAGGCACTGAAGTAGCGCCCGTCCTCGCTCAGGCACACAGGCCGCTCAAAGGTGCGGTAGTAGGAGGTGTAGAACACCGTCTTCTGGTCCTCGCTTCCACCCTTCACACGGATGTGGCCAAGAGCCTCGTTCCACACCCGACGGCCTTCCTTCTCCACAGCCAGGCGGTCGAATCCCTTCTGCTCACGGAGAAGGTTGTGCGAGGCTTGGGTCTCTCCGATAAGCGAGATGCCATAGCGCAGGCTCACCTTGCGCGTGCCTGCCGGAAACTTGTAGGCCACACAGGACTGGCGACCCTCGGTACGGGTCTGTCCCGCCTGTATGGAGCCTTCCCTCAGCACGCCACTCTCAATGGGCTTGACAGAAAACTCGCCACTGAAGAAGATGCGCATGTTGGCACTCAACTGCTGGTAACCCTCGGCACGGCTGTCCTGCACATTCATCGCACCGTTGTCGGAGCACACGATGATGGTGGCGGGCTTCTCGGGATTCTGGAACTCAAAGTCGTAGATGGCACTCTGGTGAGATACAGCCAGATTTACATCTATCGTGTTGTCGGCTATCTGCACATAATAGGAATAGGGAGTCACACGCTCCTGGTCCCAGCTGGTGCTGATGATGGGCTTGAGCTCATCTCCCTGCGTCACGCTGATTCTGAAGGCCGACCGCTCACGATGGTTGGTCACCACCACAGGCAGTCCCTCCAGACGCTCGGTAGTATAATCGCCTCTTGTGGGATAAATGCGCATCAGGCTGTTGGGCAGCTGGATGGTGGCAAACGTGGGTACAAGCAAGTGGCTGATGTTACCTATGTAAGGATTCACATAATCGACACACTCGCGGCTTGCCGCCCATGCCTTCGGAACAAGGCATAGCAATGCAGCCAGCAGGGAAGTTCTAAGTCTCACTCTCATAAGCTTCAATAGGGTTAATTTGCTGTTTAACTCATGCAAAGTTAGCATTTTTCCCCCGCTCTACAGGCACTCACATGCACATTTTACCCGCAAAGGCGCACATTTGCGAACTTGTACAGGCAGGTGTCCAGCACCTTTGCTGGGAAAGGGAGGGTCACCGCTGTGGGCAGGCACTGGCACACATACAGCGAAGACGCGTCGCCAAGCAGGCGGCACGTCTTCCACAAGCAATTGTTTTGCAGCGAGTTCTACCCTATTCCTTTATTACCAAAATGGATAATTCGTACAGGACATACAGGGGTATGAACACAAGCATCAGCGTAAAGGGGTCGCCACTGGGAGTGATCACGGCGGCCAGCACCATCAAGCCCACTATCGCATGACGGCGGTATTCCTGCAGGAAGGACTTGTGCAGAATGCCAAACTGGGAAAGCAGCCAGGCCAGCAGGGGCATCTCAAACACGATACCCATCACCAGGATGAGCATGGTGAAATTGCCGATATAGGACGAGAGGTTAATCTGGTTCTCAATGGACGGGCTGAGGTCGTACTCCATCAAGAAGCGGAACGTAAACGGGAAGACCAGCAGGTAGCCCAGGGCACAGCCAATGTAGAACATGATTGTCCCTCCCAAGAAAGCGGGCTTCAGATGCCGTATCTCATTATCATACAATGCAGGCTCAATAAACTTCCATATCTCCCAGATGAAATAGGGAAAAGCCATGACTGCGGCAAAGGAGACCGAGGTCTGTATGTGCGTCATAAACTGGCTGGCCACATTGATATTGATAATCTTGACATGGAAATTGGGGTCGAAGTGCATGAGGCCATGGCTGATGCTCTCTATCCACCTGTAAACAAAGAAATGGCTTGTGGTGGGAGCCAGCACAAACTCATCGAAGATGCGGGGCATGGCTATGAAGGTCACTATCATGCAGCCTACCAGCACACACGCCGAGCGGAACAAAGCCCAGCGCAATACCTCGAGGTGGTCCCAGAAGGACATTCCACCTGCCTCTTCCTCCTGCTGCAACTCTTCCTTTTCCTTATTATCCTCCATTAGATTATTGTCGTTTTGAAAAACTATGGGTTGCAGGGAATCGCATTGCTTCCCCACAGCCCATAGAATAACTGGTTGTCAATAGTTTATTTGCTGTAAGATGCCTTCACAAACTTTGCAGCCTTGATGTAATCGATGCTCTCCTTCATGCCCTTGAGGATATCGGGGGTGGAAGCGTGCTCAAGCTCGAGCACCCAGCCCTTGGCACCAGCCTTGTCGAAGTTGCTGAAGATAGCATCAAAACCTACCATTCCACTCTGTCCAATCTCGTTGTCGTCCTTGATGTGGAGCAAGGTGAACCTGCCAGGATACTTCTTGAAGTAAGCCACAGGGCTTACCTGACCGCGCACAGCCCAATACACGTCCATCTGGAAGAACAGGTAATTGGGGTCAGTGTGCTGAATCATGTAGTCCTCCATCACCTGTCCCTCAACCTTCTGGAACTCATGGCTGTGGCTGTGATACCCCAACTTCATGCCAGCGGCAGCCACCTTCTTGCCTACCTGGTTGTAGTAGTCACAGGTGGTCTGCAGGTCGGCCAGAGTCTTGGGTACAGAGCACCAGGGAATTACCATATACTGCATGCCTGCACGCTTATGTGCGTCGATGCACTGGTCCCACCACTTGAGAGCCTCGGTGAAGTTCTTGCTTTTGAGTTCTTCATCGCTCAGGTTGCGTGTCACATGACTGGACATTACCTTCATGCCCGCAGCCTCAATATCAGCCTTGAACTGCTCAGGTGTCACTCCATAGAGCTTGCCGTCATTGTAGTTGGCAGCCTCCACGGCTGTAAATCCCATGTCGGCCAACTGCTTGAGCACCTTCTCGTGATTCTGGGCATACTTGCCAGGATCACCGATAAGGTCACGCACGCTGTACATCTGGAAGCATACCTCCTTCTTCTTGGCGTCTGCCGAGAAACCAAGAGAGAGTGCCATGACAAGCACACATGCTATTGAAAGGATTCTTTTCATAATTCTCACTTGCTTGTTTAATCGTTCAACTTCTGACGTTCACACGGTCACTTGAGTACCTTCACGCGGATGTTGCGGTACCACACCTCGTCCCCATGGTCCTGGAAGCCGAAGTACCCCTTGTGTCCGTCACCACCACAATTCTTGAGCAACTCGAATGCGATGGGCCAGTTCTTCTCAGAGAACTTGCTGCTCTGGAGCAGATTGATCCACTCCTCGCCCCACATCTTGTAACTCAGCACCTTGACACCATTCTGATAATGGGTCACTTTACCATTCTTCACCACAATCCTCACCTTGTTCCACTCGCCAGCGGGCTTTGCGTTCTGAGGCTTTGCGGGAATCATGTCATAGAGGGATGTGCTCTGGCGAATGCCCAGCACAGCTCCCAACTTGGCATCGGGATGACGCTCGTTGTCCAGCACCTGGCACTCAGGGCAGGAGATATAGATGGGCTGGGGATTGAACTTGCCATCATCTCCTATCGTCGCGCTCTCCTGAGCCAGATAGAAGATGCCAGAGTTTCCGCCCTCGCTTATCTTCCACTCTACCTCGAACTCGAAGTTCTTGAACTGGTGCGTGAAGATGATGTCACCTCCTTCGCCCTCGCCCCGGCCATTGAAGTGCAGGCAACCGTCCTTCACATTCCACTTGCTGGGAATATGATTCTTCTGGTAGCCACGCCAGCCATCCAGGTTGGTGCCATTGAACAGCACATAGTAGCCATCCTTGTCGGTCGACAATGTGCTGAGGTCAACCTCGGGATTGTGGCTAATCACATATTTCACACCTTGTGCATTTGCACCAATGGCAGCCACCATTGCGGTGGCTGCCAATATGTTTCTCAGTTTCATTTGAGAGTTGTCTTTCGTAAGGTTCAACGTTTTACCTTAGTCCTGGGGAAGCTCGGGCAGTACATAGCCATTCTCATACTTGGGCTTGATGAGCTCAGCAGCGAACTGGCGGGCATTGACAGGATCGGTATATTTGTTCTGGAACGTAGGATGTCCGTCGTGGATTGAGAAGCCGTTCTTAATCATGCTCTGCACAGTAGCCTTCTCGGGGATGTTGGTGAACTCCATCTTCTCACCGTCCCACTCAAGCACCTGGTTGAGGCCCTGCAGACGCACAGCCACCACGCCCATGGCAACCATCTCGTTGAAGGGACCTGCCTCGCTGAAGTCAGAAGCAGTCTTCACACGTGTTGCGGGATCCTCCTTGATGGCACGAATCCAGTCTCTCTGGTGGCTCTCGGTCACTCGACGGCAAACCTTGGGAGCATTGGGAACACGGCCACTGAGCAGGTAAGGCTTCTCGCCATAGCAGCCCACAATCAGAGTGTCCTTAGTGCCATAGAAGATAGCAGCGCCACCGCTCACGTTGAGGTTCTTGCCTGCGGGCAACTCATCGGGACGGAAAGGCAGGATGCCACCATCGCTCCATGTCACCACCACCTCGGGCATAGCCACCTTGGGACGGTTGGGACGTGCGGGGAAAGTGTACTTCACAATCTGGGCATTGGGGCAAGACTCCGACATCAGGGGAGTAGAAGAGCCCTGTACCTTGATAGGATACTTCAGGTCAAGAGCCTTGAACACGGGATGCAGGATGTGGCAAGCCATGTCACCCAGGGCACCTGTACCGAAGTCCCACCATCCACGGAAGTTCCAGGGAGTGTAGATTGAGTTGTAGTCACGCTTGGGAGCCGGGCCGAGGAATGCGTCCCAGTTCAGAGTGTCGGGCACGGGCATAACCTCCTTGGGGTGCTCCAGACCCTGCGGCCAGATAGGACGGTCGGTAAAGGCATCCACACGTGTCACCTCACCAATCTCACCATTCCAGATCCACTCACACACGAGGTTGACACCCTCGCCGCTTGAACCCTGGTTGCCCATCTGGGTTGCCACGTTGGCCTTTGCAGCCAGTTTGGTCAGCAGACGTGACTCATACACGGTGCGGGTAAGGGGCTTCTCGCAATACACAGCCTTGCCAGCCTTCAGAGCCTCGGCGCAGATAATAGCATGTGTGTGGTCGGCAGTACCACAGATGACACCGTCGCACTGGTCGAGCAGCTCGGCATACATCTTTCTATAGTCATTATACACCTTGCAGTTGGGGAAGAGCTTGGTGTACTCCTCTATCACGCCCTTGGCATACTTCTGGTCCACGTCGCACAGGCCGATGAACTCAATGTCATCATACACCTCCTTGCCGTTGTAGGTGACGCCGTTGATATCAGAATGGCCACGGCCACCGATACCTACGCCCAGCAACTTCACCTTGCCAGTCTTGCCAGCCTTCTTCTTTGTGTTCTTTGCCTTGGCCAACATCTCAGTTGGGGTCATGGCCAGTGCTGCAGTTGCAGCTGTGCCTGCCTTCAGGAAAGACCTTCTTGACATTTTCTCCATGATTTTGTTTGTTTAGGGGTTATATTACTCTTGTTACTTAGTTTCTTCCTTCTTGTTGCTCTCCTCTTCGGCGGGGTCTGCATTGATTTGCTTCTCGATGTCATTCATGCCATCCTTGAAGCTCCTCACGCCCTTGCCCACTCCGCGCATCAGTTCGGGAATTTTCTTTCCACCGAACAGCAGAAGAACCACAAATGCAATGATGACTATCTCGCCTGTCCCGAGATTGCCGATAAACATCAAACTGTTTGTCATATCACTTAAATATTTTGTTTATTATTCTATACAGCAGAAAAAACACAAATGCTATGATGACAACCTCGTCTGTTCCAAGATTACCGGTAACATCACGCTGCTTGTCATATCATTTTCTTTTTTTATCTGTTTCATCCACCACTTCGCCTCTGCCTCTACTGGTTCAGCAGCCCATAGCCGTTGGTCATGTGTGCCCTGCGGTAATGTATCTGTTCCAGCTCCTCCTCTGTGCCCTTGGCCGGGAGGTCATTACGCCGCGCATCCTCCAGCATGCGCCAGGCATAGTCCGATGCAATGGCTGCGTCAATAAACCTGGGCAGCCCCTCAGGACGCTTGCCTGTGAGGATAGCCTCGCCCATCAGCTGGCACAGGCGGTCAATATTCTTGTCGCCATAGGGCCGTTCCACCACCTCGGTGATGTTCACGCCATGCTTCTCCACCACAGCCGTCTTGAAGTCATGGTGCATGCGCACGAACCCCTTGGTACCTATCAGTTCGGTATAAGAATTATGAGTCTGGTCCTTGGCCAACTGCCCATACACGAAGCCCTGTGTGATGTCATACACCACCCCATTCTGGAAGGTGCCATGGCACTGCAGCCACCAGGGGTCTTTGTAGTTCCACATTCTGATTCCTTGCGCATGTCCAGTCTTATATTCCGAGTCGGCATACCAGCGGCATATATCCACATAGTGCATTCCGCAGTCATGAAAGGAAGGCCCCTCAAACTCATGTCCTTCCCCCGGAGAGAGGCCAGGTGTCATGTGGCAGATGCGTATGATGGCCAGTTCGCCTATCTCGCCCGACTTCACAAAGTCCTTCATCTCCTTGGTGTACCAGGCATTGCGCAGGTACAGGTTTACGGTGCATTCCCTGTCGCTATGCTTCTCCAGCTCCACCACTTTCCACTCATCCTCCCGCTTGTATGCCAGAGGCTTCTCGCATATCACGTGCTTGCCGCACTTGAGTGCCCTCTCTATCCTGCTGGCCCTGGAGTCTGCCAAGGCAAACAGTCCAACGCAATCAATATCTGGATTGAGGAAAATATCGTCTTCATTGGTGGTGAACTTTGCGCCCGGTGCCAGTTCGGCGGCCGACTCTGCACGGTCGGGGTCAATGTCGCAGATATACTTCACGTCCCAAAGGTCATTCTTGACAAGTTCCCTCACATGCTTGCGTCCCATACGTCCAAACCCAAGCACACCTATTGATATTCTTTTCTTATCCATGAGAATTTTATCGCTCCACTCAGATGCGTTTTACTCCGCAATCCATCTTTCAAGGCATAAAGTTACACATCTTTCCCCAAAGTGCAAAGACTTGCCGTCATAATTTATCCACACAATCACGTGATTTAACAAAATGAAACAAATAGCCGCAGCATCATGCCGTAAAGTGCTTGAGAACGGACGGAATTGGGACAGGAAGGGGACAGGACAAGGAGAGGGGAAGGCGGGGAGGCAAGAAAGCTGGGTGAAACGGGGCAGAATAGCCCGACAGAGCCCAGGGACAAGAGGGGCGTGCCTGGCATATCCCTCGCGGCCACGCAAGCCTCCCTACCCTGCAGCCTCACTACAGCAAGAGCGAAGCCCTGGGCGAGAATCTCACCCAGGGCTTCGCTCTTATACGATAATATATATTATCTTACTTTTTACTTTGCGCCGCCTGTCCAGAATGCCTCCTCGGCCTTCTGCTTCTTGATGAAGTCGTCGTAAGCCTTGCGTGCACGGTCGTTGGCAGCCTGGTTGGCCTGTGCCTTCTGTATGTTTGCCTTCAGGCGATTGGCACTTCCGCTCACGGTAATATCCTCGGCACTGGCCTTTGTGCAGTACTCCACAGCCTTGCTGTACTGCCCGAGCATAGTATACACATTGGCCTCCTTCAGGTAAGCCTTGCCCTTGAGGTCGGCATTGTAGCCAATGGCCTTCTCGGCATAGGTGAGCGCGCCTGTATATTGCTTGCTCTTGGTGAGGCCGTTGGCAATATTCAGGCAGATGGCTCCACGCTTGGCATCATTGGAGCAGAGTTCCAGCGACTTGTTGTAGTACTCAAGCATCTTAGCGGCCTGCCCGTCCTTCTGAGCCTTCTGGGCCAGACCAATGGCGCTGGTGAAGGTGGGCTCGATGGCATAGGCAGCCTCGGCATACTTATAGTAGATGTCGCTATCGTCACAGTCGTTCTGCGCCATCAGGGTCAGCGCGCTGTTGAGCTTGTTGATGTCTCCCTTGTAGCTGTCCAGCTTCTTGGTGTAGATGGCGATAATCTGTGCGGTGTCGGCAGCTCCGCTTGCGCTGAAAGTCTGCTCGATGAGCGCAAGAGGGCCATCGTACTTGGCCAGTAGCTTGGCAGCCTTGGCTGTGTCACCTGCCACCTGAGCCTCCTTGGCCAGCTGCAGCATCTTCTCGCAGGCATCCTTGCTGTCCAGGTAGTCCTGCAGATACTGCTCGCGCAGGGCATTGGGGGCAGTCTTGTACATGGCATCGCTCACCAGGAAGAAGTTCTGGAGCACCGAGCCCTCAATCTCGCGCCCGCCCTTCTCGTTGATCATCTTGATGGCATTGCTGTAGTTGTCATACGACTTGTTGAGCGTGTAGCCCGAGCCCGCCACCGTGGGAGCGGTCCAGTTGTAGTAGTCGGCCTTGAGGGCGAGCACGTCACCCAGGGTGGACTTGGTCTTGGCAAAGGTGTTGAGCGCATCCAGGTTCTTCTGACGTGCATCGAAAAGCTCCATCATCTCGTTGAAGTAGGCAAGCTTCTTGGCCTGGTCCTGCTCCGTGCTGATGAGGTGGTAGAACATGAACGGCCCCTGGGTGTAGATGCCTGTGATGGCAAAGGGAGCATGCTTGATGAGCCAGGCATAGTTGGTGTGTGCGCCCTTCCAGTCCTGGTTCTGTATGCTCTGCTGGAAGTAGGACACATAGCCTCGGCCTACCTTGATGCTGTCCTCGTTGTTATCGTTGGAGTAACCGATACGTTCATTCATTTCCTTGCCAGTGAAGTCCTGTGCAAACGCTGGTGCGGCTACCGCAGTAAGTGCAATGGCAAATGCAATCTTCTTCAGTTTCATAAGTCTGTCGTGATATTCGTGTCTGTTGTGTGTCTGTTATGCTATTTCGTGGCAAAGATAGGAACAATTTGTCAGATTGCAACTCTTTTTCGCGCAAACATGCAACAGGGCATCACTTTTTAACGTTTTCGCTTACACCTGGATGGCATTTGCGGATTAAATCGTATTTTTGCATAATGAACCAACCCATATATATAGCATGATACTGGAGATTATCCTCCTCCTGGCAGGCATCGCCCTGGTCTTGTGGGGAGCAGACAAGTTTACCGACGGGGCATCGGGGCTGGCACGCAAATGGCATGTGAGCGAGCTGGTCATCGGACTCACCATAGTGGCAGCCGGCACCAGCCTGCCCGAGTTTATGGTAAGCCTGCTCAGCACGCTGAGGGGCAGTGCCGACATGAGCGTGGGCAACATCATTGGCAGCAACATTTTCAACAGCCTGGTCATCCTGGGAGCCTCGGCACTGATGATGCCTCTGGCTGTGGACAGGGCACTGCTCTACAGGGACATGCCCATCACCGTGCTGGTGTCGCTGATGCTCTTCGTCACGGTGTTCTCTGATGGATGCATCAGCCGCACCGACTCGCTGATATTCCTCGGATTCTTTGCAGCCTACCTCTACTACACCTTTTATGTGGCCAGGAAGAGCCGCAAGTCAAAGTCGGCCAGCGTGGCCGAGCACACAGTCTCGTATGCACGGCTCGCACTACAGGTGGTCATAGGCATGGCCGCACTGGTCATCGGGGCACGACTGATGGTCAATGAGGGTGCATCCATAGCGCGCCAATGGGGCGTGAGCGAGAGCATCATCGGACTTACGATACTGGCCGGAGGAACCAGCCTGCCCGAACTGGCCACCAGCATGGTGGCAGCCCGCAAGGGCCGTGAGGGACTTGCCGTGGGCAACGTGATAGGCAGCAACGTGTTCAACATCGCCGGCATCCTGGGCGTGTGCACAATCGTCCGTCCCATGCAGGTCGCAGAAATCACCATCACCGACTGGGTTACACTGGTGGGCAGCGGCATCGTGGTGTGGATAGTGTCCTTCACACGAGGCAAGATAGAGAAGTGGGAGGGAGCGTTCCTGCTGCTATGCTATGTGGCCTACATGGCCGCTCTCTTGGGCAAATGAGATTCTCAACCCATAATCAAAAACTCTAACGAACATGCACAAACCACTCGTTTACAACCCTATCGCCCTGGCCTTCCTGCTTGCCGCGAGTTCCCTTGACTGCCAGGCAGCCGATGCCCCGCTGTGGCTTCGCCCCGTGAGGATAAGTCCCGACGGCAAGCAGATAGCCTTCTGCTACATGGGCGACATCTACACCGTGCCCACCGGGGGTGGCGCAGCCCGGCAGCTGACCACCAATCCTGCCTATGACACTGCCCCCTACTGGAGTCCCGACGGCAAGCACATCGCCTTCAGCAGCGACCGCTCGGGCAGTATGGACGTGTATGCGATGCCCTCGGAAGGCGGCCCTGCCAAGCGGCTCACCACACACAGCGCGGCAGAGACCGTGGCTGGATGGCTCAATGAGAGCACCATCCTCTTCAGCCGCACAGGCCACCCCACCACATCGGACATCATCTTCCCGGGCAGCACCTACAAGAAGATGTACCGGGTGAGCCTCTCGGGCGGGCGCCAGACCCTCTACTCTGCCCTGCCCATGGACAATGTGTGCGTGGGCCATGACGGCTCTATTATATATAATAATGTAAAGGGGTACGAGGATCCATGGCGCAAGCACCACACCAGCAGCATCACTCGCGATGTGTGGAGCGTGAAGGACGGGCAGTACCAGCAACTCACCACCACGCATGCCGAGGTGCGTGACCCGCTATGGAACCCTACGGGCGAGGGCTTCTATTGTATCGACGAGGAGTCGGGGACACTCAATGTGGCCCTGCACACGCAGGACGGGCAACGCAGGCAGCTGACACATTTCCAGGGCTCTCCAGTACGCTACCTGTCGGCATCCAGCCAGGGCACGCTCTGCTTCTCGTATGACGGCGGCATCTACACGCTCACCCCAGGCTCACAGCCGCAGCCTGTGAGCGTGTCCATCGTAAACGACAACAGGCCCGAGCCCGCCAGGCAGGGCAAGGTGAGGCAGGGAGCCTCCAGCATCAGCGTGTCGCCCGACGGCAAGCAGGTGGCATTTATCCTGAACGGTGACGTGTATGTGACGGACGCGGAATACAAGACCACCCGCCAACTGACCAACACCCCCGAGCGCGAGCGCACCGTGACTTTCCGCCCCGACGGCAAGGCCGTGGCCTATGACTCGGAGCGTGATGGCGTGTGGAGCATCTACGAGTGCGAGATAAAGGACAGCAAGGAGAAGTCCCTGGCCTACTGTACGCAGACCACCGAGCGCAGGCTGACCGATGGGCAGGTCACCTCCTTCCAGCCTGCCTACAGCCCCGACGGCAAGAGCATCGCCTACCTGGAAAACCGCACCACCATCAAGGTGATGGATGCCAAGAGCGGCAAGAGCCACACCGTGATGGACGGCAAATACACCTACAGCTACAGCGACGGCGACCAGTACTTCACCTGGAGCCCCGACAGCAAATGGCTCCTGGCCACCTACAACGGCACGGCAGGCTGGTGCATAGGCGACATCGCGCTGCTGAGAGCCGATGGCAAGGGCGAGCCTGTCAACCTCACACAGAGCGGGTACTCCGACAGCAGTCCGCGCTGGGTCATGGGCGGACGGGCCATGATATTCCGCAGCGACCGTGCAGGCTACCGCGCCCACGGCTCATGGGGGGCCGAGTGGGACGAGTATGTGATGTTCTTTGACGCTGCGGCCTACGATGAGTTCCGCCTCTCCAAGGAAGACCTCGCGCTGCTGGAAGCATCCGATGACAGCAAGAAGAGCAAGAAGGACTCCACCAAGCAGGAGGTGAAGGAACTGCACTTTGACCTGGCCAACCTCGAGACGCGCACCATGCGCCTGACCCCCACATCCACCCGCCTGGGCGATGCCATCATGGACAGCAAGGGCACCAGGCTCTACTATGTGGCTCCCTACAATGGGGGCATGGCCCTGTGGATGCGCGACTTCAAGGAAGAGCGCACCGAGATGAAACTGAAGAATATCAGCGCGGGCATGATGCGCCCCGACAAGGACCTGAAATACTGCTTCTTCACAGGTAGCGGAGGTACTATCCAGCGGCTGGAACTGGCCACATCGGCCATCAAGGAGATTCCATTTGAGACCTTTGCCTCCTACCGCACCCAGGAGGAGCAGGCTTGCCTCTATGAGCATATCTGGAGGCAAACCAAGGAGAAACTATATGACCCGGGCATGAACGGCGCGCCCTGGGACTCGCTCTACACGGTATATAAGAAGTTCCTGCCGCACATCAGCAACGGCTATGACTTCAGCATCCTGGCCAGCGAACTGCTGGGCGAACTGAATGTGTCGCACACGGGATGCCGCTACCGTCCCTACAGCAGCGCGCTCTCCACAGCCGAACTGGGAGCCTTGCTGGACGAGACTTACCTGGGAGCTGGCATCCGGCTGGCCGAGATTCTGCCTGGAGGGCCGCTGGACACCCACCCCGACATCAAGGCTGGCTCCATCATCACGGCTATCGACGGCAAGGCCATCGAGGCGAATGAGGATTACCTGCCCCTGCTGGCCGGCAAGGCGGGCGTGCTCACCAGGCTCACCGTCAAGGGGCACAAGGACGACATCCTCATGCGCCCCATATCCTCGGCCACGCAGAGCGACCTGCTCTACCGTCGCTGGGTGCGCAGGAACACGGCCCTGGTGGACAGCCTGTCGGGAGGAAGGCTGGCATACGTGCACATCGAGGCCATGAACGGAGAAAGTTTCCACCAGCTCTACAGCACGCTGCTGAGCGACAAGAACAGGCAGAAGGAGGCCGTCATCGTGGACACACGGCACAATGGGGGCGGATGGCTGCACAATGACGTGTGCGAACTGCTCTCGGGCAAGCGCACCGTACGCTACATGCCACGCGGACAGCACATAGGCGACGACCCCTACAACCGCTGGGTGAAGCCCTCGTGCATGCTCATCTGCGAGGACAACTACTCCAATGCGCACGGCACGCCATGGCTCTACCATGAGCTGGGCATCGGCCAGCTGGTGGGCGCGCCCGTACCTGGCACGATGACCGCTGTGTGGTGGGAGACGGTGGGCAACTATGTGTTTGGCATCCCGCAGGTAGGTTCGCTGGACAACCGGGGGCACTTCCTGGAGAACCAGCAACTCAACCCCGACCTGGAGTGCTACCTATCCCCCACCGACCTGCTGGGTGGCAAGGACACGCAGATAGAGCAGGCCGTCAGGCTCCTGCTGGGCAAATAATCCACAAAATTTTGCCAGAGCCGCACCGCGAAATGACACTCGCGGTGCGGCTCTGGGTTTCATCCCGCAAAGAGGTGCATGCATTCTGGAAAAAGGGAGTGCACCTACTATTTTCACCGCAGTACTACTTCACCTGCCATAGCAGTATTACCTCATCTGCCATCGCAGTACTACTTCATCTGCCATCGCAGTACTACTTCTCCTATAATCACATTTCCTAAACCCAGTTTTGGGGCACAAGTGCCAAATGCCACGGAGGGCAAACATATTTCCCCTATGCAGGAATGCCACCCCATGCTGAATCTGCACTTTCGCCACCCAGAGTTGGCATGTCGCGCTTCTATGAGCCAAAAACGTAACATTATTCCTTCAAGAATCAAAGATTAGGATTTATGAGAAACATTTTCTTGAAATTGGTCATAGTAGGAGTGCTGATGTCCATTGTCACAAAAGAGCAGGAAGAGAATGGGGGCAAAGATTATTCGCATTCTGGGGACAGCCAGAACATACGCCTTTGACTGGTGCGAGGGGGAATGTTCTCACTTTCGGAAGCATGTCCGATGCTGGAATAGCCTCAATCCCCAAATGCACCTATAGTTTTGGAACTATGACCTGCTGGGACGCAAGGTGATGGGGAAGCCTGGCCACGCCATATATATATAACAGGTGGACAGAAGCAAATAGCGAGGTGATACGCTGGACACTTGCGTTTTGACTTAGGAAAACAGCAGCCAAGCAGCACAAAAGCAAAAATAATACAAGCAACTTGCATTATTTTGCAAATAGAGTGTGCACATTGCGCCTTTTTTATTAAATTTGCATTGCGAACAAGTTCCTCCTGCCCTTCCTGGTACTGAACCAGGTGGCAGAAAGGGGCATGACAAAAACAGCAATACAAAGCAAAATGGGTACAAGCAAAGCCGCAACCGAGAGGATGACTAACTACAGGTGGGTCATCTGCGCCATGCTCTTCATGGCCACCACTGTCAACTACATGGACCGCCAGGTGCTCTCGCTCACCTGGAAGGACTTCATCGCACCTGAGTTTCACTGGACAGACCGCAACTATGGTGATGTGGCTGCCATCTTCTCACTGGTCTATGCTGTGGCCAACCTGCTAAGCGGCCGCTTCATGGACTGGGTTGGCACACGCAAGGGCTATCTGTGGGCCATCGGGATATGGTCGCTGGGGGCTTGCCTGCACGCTGCATGCGGACTGGCCACAATAGGCTGGCTTGACCTGGGCGGGCGCGAGGACCTGTTTAATGCCACTGGCGCGCTGGCCGTGAGCATTGCCAGCGTGAGCGCATGGTTCTTCATCGTGGCACGCATCGTGCTGGCTGTGGGCGAGAGTGGCAACTTCCCCGCTGCCATCAAGGTGACGGCCGAGTACTTCCCACCCAAGGACCGCGCCTTCAGCACCAGCATCTTCAATAGCGGCTCCACCGTGGGCGCACTCATAGCCCCGCTCAGCATCCCCCTGCTGGCACACTGGTTCAAGGAGATGGGCATAGGCGGTGGATGGGAGATGGCATTCATCATCATAGGCGCGCTGGGCTTCATCTGGCTGGGACTCTGGCTGTGGATCTACCGCCGTCCTGAGGAGTGCAGCCATGTGAGCAAGGCCGAACTGGACTACATACGCCAGGGAGTGGAGGCTGAGCCTAAGGGCAAGCAGGACGCAGGCGGCACACAGGACGAGGAGCAGGGAATCCCCTTGACCCACTTCCTCCGCCTGCCCCAGGCATGGGCCATATTCCTGGCCAAGATGGTGACCGATGGCGTGTGGTGGTTCTTCCTGTTCTGGACACCGGCCTACATCAGCGACGTGTATCATCTGAAGTCGGACAATCCCACGGCCATGATGCTCATCTTTGTGCTCTACGCCATCACCATGCTCTCGCTCTATGGTGGCAAGCTGCCCACCATCATCATGCAGCGCACGGGACTCAATGCCTACGAGGCACGCCTCAAGGCCATGTTTGCCTTCACACTCCTGCCCCTGCTCACCCTCTTCGCCCAGCCCTTGGGCACCGTGAGCTACTGGTTCCCGGTGATACTGATAGGTCTGGCGGGGGCATCACACCAGGCATGGTCGGCCAACCTGTTCTCTGTGGCGAGCGACCTGTTTCCCCGCAAGGCCGTGGGCACCATGACTGGTATCAACGGCATGGCAGGCGGCATCAGCTCGTATGCCATCAACAAGATTAGCGGACACCTCTTTGACTATGCGGCCGAGACGGACATGTCGTTCCTGGGCTTCCACGGGAAGCCGGCCGGCTACTTCATCATCTTCATCTACTGCGCGCTGGCCTACCTGGCAGGATGGTGCATCCTGAAAGTCCTGGTGCCCAAGTACAGGCCCGTGAGGAACCATTAGGAGCAACGGCGCAAGGCACGGTCACAGCCGCTGCAAGCCGGGGCACATGCCGTGGGACTGTGGCACAGCCCGTGGAGCCAAGCCGGGCAACCGCACATTCGCAATTATCTCAAATATCATTCGCAATTATCTCAAATAAGGAACAAATGCTTGAAAAGACATGGCGGTGGTTTGGCCGCCAAGACAAGATTACGCTGGACATGCTTCGGCAGATAGGCGTGGAGGGCATCGTGACAGCCCTGCACCAGATTCCCAACGGAGAGGTGTGGAGCAGGGAGGACATCCGCTCCATGCGCGAATACATCGAACAGCACGGCCTGAGGTGGAGCGTGGTGGAAAGCCTGCCCGTGTGCGAAAGTATCAAGTATGGGGGGAAAGACCGCGACGAACTGATAGAGAAGTACATCGTGAGCCTGGAGAACCTGGGGCGCGAGGGCATACACACCATCTGCTACAACTTCATGCCCGTGCTCGACTGGGCTCGCACCGACCTGGCCCATCCCAATGGCGACGGCACCTCGAGCCTGTACTTCAGCCATGCCGAGTTTGCATACTTCGATTGCAGGATACTCAAGCGCAAGGGAGCCGAGGCTGACTACACGGCCGAGACTCTGGCCGAAGTGGAGCGCATGAGCCACCACTTCACCGCGCAGGACGAGCATCGCCTGGTGGAGAACATCATTGTGAAGACCCAGGGATTTGTCAACGGCAACATCACCGAGCACGACGAGCATCCTGTGCAGATATTCCGATCGCTCCTCGCGCTCTACGATGGCATAGGCAAGGAGCAGCTTCGCGCGAACATGAAGTACTTCCTGGAAGCCATCATGCCTGTGTGCAACCAGTGGGGCATGAACATGTGCGTGCATCCCGATGACCCTCCCCTGCAGATACTGGGACTGCCCAGAATCGTGTCATGCGACCAGGATATCGAATGGCTGCTCAATGCAGTTCCCGACATGCACAACGGGCTCACCTTCTGTGCCGGCTCGCTCAGCGCGGGCGCGCACAACGATGTGCCCGCGCTGGCCAGGAAATATGCCGGGCGCACCCACTTCGTGCACTTGCGCAGCACCAGCGTACTGCCAGGAGGAGACTTCAAGGAGGCAAGCCACCTGGGGGGACGCGCGCACATCATCGAGCTGGTGCGCACCTTCCAGCGCATCAAGCCAGGATTGCCCATGCGTGTTGACCACGCTCCGCTGATGCTCGGCGACGAGAAGATGGGCTACAACGCAGGCTACAGTTTCCACGGACGCATGCTCGCCCTGGGGCAGATAGAGGGTGTGATGGCCACGGTAGATGACGAGCTGGGCATCGCCAGGAATTAGCATCCGACAGGCACTGATGACCAAGGCCAAGCACCAGCATAGGATGTCCACTCGCTGGGGCGCGGCTGCCAACTTAGGACGACTACTTACATTATTAAATATATAATCAGGAGGAAATAGCGATATGTCACTGTTTGATATCAAAGGCCAGGTGGTGGTAATCACTGGCGGTACAGGAGTGCTGGGACGCGAGATAGGAGCTTATCTGGCACACGAGGGTGCAAGGGTGGTGCTGCTCGGACGGCGCAAGGATGTGGGCGAGGCTTTGACCCAAGGCATCAGGGAAAGTGGAGGCGATGCGGCCTTCATGGCATGTGATGTGACCGATGTGGATGCCATGACTCAAGTAAGAGACGAGATTGTGAGCCAATATGGGCGTGTGGATGCCCTGCTCAATGCGGCAGGAGGCAACATGCCCGGCGCCACCATACCGCCAGGCAAGACACTCTTTGACGTGAAGGTGGAGGAGTTCCAGCGCGTGCTCAACGTCAACCTCACCGGCACGCTCATCCCCACACAGGCCTTCCTGGTGCCCATGACCAAGGCCGGGCGAGGCAGCATCGTGAACTTCAGCAGCATGGCGGCATTCCGCCCGCTGACCCGCGTGATGGGCTATGCGGCGGCCAAGGCAGGAATCAGCAATCTCACGGCCTTCCTGGCCAGCGAGGTCGCATCGAAGTTCAGCCCCTCCATCCGTGTCAATGCCATCGCCCCGGGGTTCTTCCTCACCGACCAGAACCGCTCGCTGCTGACCAATGAGGATGGCTCGCTCACCGAGAGAGGGCAGGACGTGATACGCCAGACACCCTTCAAGCGCTTTGGCAAGCCCCAGGAACTGTGCGGCACCATCCAGTACCTTATCAGCGAGGCATCCAGCTTTGTCACAGGTACCGTGGCTGTGGTGGATGGGGGATTCAACATCTTTGCCATCTGAGTGCCGCTCCCCCTCTGATGGCTGTAATGTCATGTGGGCATGGGGCTGGCCAGGCCAGGAAGGCACGGGGAACAGGCATCCCCCTATGCATGGAGCAGCCTCCTCCCCCACACTCCACCAGCAGCCCCGGCTCTCACACGACCTCATAACGCGACAACCTCACATTTGACAAACAAGGAAAAGACATGCATACACACACACAGTCCTTTATGAACAAGGACTTCCTGCTCGACACAGAGACGGCCAGGGCGCTTTACCACGAGGAGGCGGCTCCCCTGCCCATCATTGACTACCATTGCCACCTCAACCCCAAGGAGATTGCCGAGGACCACAAGTTCCGCAGCATCACCGAACTATGGCTGGGAGGCGACCACTACAAGTGGCGTGCCTTGCGCGCCAATGGAGTTGACGAGCGCTACATCACAGGCGACGCATCGGACTGGGAGAAGTTTGAGAAATGGGCCGAGACCATGCCCTACTGCATGCGCAACCCGCTCTACCACTGGACGCACCTGGAGCTGCGCACCGCCTTTGGCATAGAGGACATCCTGAAGCCCGAGACAGCCCGCAGCATCTACGACCGCTGCAATGAGATGCTGGCATGCCCAGAATTCTCGGCACGCGGACTGATGAGGCACTACAAGGTGGAGGTCGTGTGCACGACCGATGACCCTGCCGACTCGCTCGAACATCACCAGAAGATACGCGAAAGCGGCTTCGAGGTGAAGGTGTTGCCTGCATGGCGACCCGACAAGGCATTGGCCATCGGCAAGCCACAGGAGTACCTGGCCTACATAGGCATGCTTGGCAAGGCCGCCGATGTGGACATACACGACTATGCCACCCTGCTGGAGGCTCTGCACAGGAGGCACGACTTCTTCGCGCAGATGGGATGCCGCCTCTCCGACCACGGTATCAGCCGCTTTCCCTGGAAGCCTTGCGCTGACTCGCAAGCCAATGCCATCCTGGGCAAGGTGCTTTGCGGACAGCAGGTGGATGCAGAGGAACAGGAGCAGTTCAGCACCGCGCTGCTGCTCGAGCTGGCCAGGATGGATGCGCAGAGTGGCTGGACCCAGCAATTTCACTACGGCCCCATGCGCAACAACAACACGCGCATGTTCAAGCAACTTGGCCCCGATGCCGGCTATGACAGCATCGGCACGCAGGACACAGCCGAGTCGATGTCCCACTTCCTGGATGCCCTGGACAGCGAGGACATGCTCGCGCAGACCATCCTGTACTGCATCAACCCCTCGGACAACGAGATGCTGGCCACCATGGCGGGCAACTTCCAGCAGGGGCCCCGGCCTGGCAAGATACAGATGGGCAGTGGCTGGTGGTTCAACGACCAGCTGGACGGGATGGAGCGCCAGATGAACGCCCTCTCCCTGCAGGGCTTGCTGAGCCGCTTCGTGGGCATGCTCACCGACAGCCGCTCATTTCTGTCCTACCCCCGTCACGAATACTTCCGCCGCTGTCTGTGCCGTATGGTAGGCAGGGACGTGGAGGCCGGCCTGCTCCCCTGGAGTGAGATGCCCTTCATCCGCCAGATGGTGCGCGACATCTCCTACTACAATGCCAAGCGGTACTTCGGCTTCTGAGCAAGCACACTTCACACTGATGCCGGGGGCTGCACCGTGACTTTCACCTCACGCTGCAGCCCCCGGCTTATGCCCACCCACTCTTCTGCTACATGCTTGCCTGCGCACAGGGAAAGTTTGCCACACCAAGGCAGGAGAGCCTCTTGGGTCATTTCCAGGCAGAGCCTTCCTGCCTCCTGTCAATTAGCCGCTGGTGCACCATGGCGCTACCTCCTGCCTTGACCTAAGGAAAGGCCAAGGCAGGCATTGTACATCAAGTTGCCACGACAAAGCCACACGCCCGACTTCCATGCAGGAAAAGCATCCCCAAAGAAACGCATGCGGCTGCATCGGCCATCGCATGCGGCCGCGTTTGCCATCGCATGCGGCCGCGTTTTTCAAGCAAGCGGATTGGCTGTTGTGGGAAGAAGCCCAAGCGAGCATTGTGCTGGAGGAAGCAGTTGCCTTGTCGGGCAGCCAACTGGCCAGCCCCACCCAGTCCTGCTCACGAGTACCATGCCTCAGGCTGAGTCTTTTCTGTTGCCCGCCATGCCCTCTGTGCTCCAGATAGCAGACAGACAACAGAGAGTGCCTTACGAGAAAGGGGAAGGCTGGTAGCACATGGCAGAACCAGTGAGTGTACGTTCCCTGCAAAGGTGCGTCTCCCACGGAAGTGCCAAAGATTCTACTCCCATGTCTATCAGGTGAGCCCCGAAGTACAGCCTCCGCCCCTGCCATTCGGGCATTCGGGCAGGCTCAGGTTGCACAAGTGAGCATAAACAAGGAGAGCGGGCGGGAATGCTGACCGCACTCCTGCCCGCCCCTATAAGAACCGCACTGGTGATGTGATGAAACTCCGAATGAATAGGTTTTGAGTGTTCACCGCCTTTGTAATCCACCGTCCTCTTCGGAACTCCTTGCGGAGCGTGGCCCGCCATTGGCAAGTGAAACTTTTCTCGGTTTCATGTTAATTATTGATGAGTATCCCAGTCGAACCAGTGCGGTAGGTCTGTCACTCGCTTGTTTGTATCACAAAGGTACGGCATTTCTGTATTCCATGCAAGGGAAAGCAGGAATGTTTTTCGATGAAAATGTTGTCTCTCTCTCTCTTTTCCACTAAATTTGCATATACATACACATCAGCATAGGCAAGATGAAACTGACTTTCAGCATAGAATACCGCACCCAATGGGGTGAGAGCATCGCGGTGGAGATAGAGACCGAGAAGACAAGCGGCGGACGCGGACACACGGAACTCGCACTGGCAACCGCCGATGGAGACACATGGACAGGGCACATCACGCTGCCGGCACTGGGTGTGCGCACATTCCAATACCGCTATGTGGTGGTCAAGAACGGGTGCGTGGTGCGCCGCGAATGGAGTGCCGTGCCCAGGAGATTTCCGGCCAGGGACCACCTCTCATTCTGCTTCCCCGACTATTGGCGCGACATCCCCCAGGACAGTCACCTCTACACCTCGGCCTATGCCCACAGTGTGCCTCACCTGGCATCATGCGCCTCGCCCTTACCTATTATATATTACGCGCGCACGATAGTGTTCCGTGTGCTGGCCCCACAGTTGGGCATGGGGCAGGTGCTGGCACTGGTGGGTGACCAGCCCGCACTGGGAAACTGGAACACATCGCAGGCCATGCGCATGCAGCCATGCGGCGCCAGCGAGTGGGTGCTTGCGCTCAATGCCGACGGACTCTCGATGCCCTTTGAGTACAAATATGTGGTACTGGATGAGCAGACGGGCTGTGTGCTGGAATGGGAACAGGGCGAGAACAGGCATAGTCCCTCGCCCATCATCCAGCCGCAGACGGTACTGGCCGTATGTGACCACGGCCTCAGGCTGCCTCAGCACAGGTGGCGTGTGGCTGGGCTGGTGGTGCCCGTATTCTCGCTGCGCAGCGAGGGCAGCCAGGGAGTGGGCGACTTTGGCGACCTGGCCAGGATGGCCGACTGGGCAGCACAGGCTGGCATGCACGCGATACAGCTGCTGCCCGTCTATGACACCACGCAGACCCACACCTGGCACGACTGTTACCCCTACCGCGCCATCAGCATCTATGCCCTGCATCCCATGTATGCCGACATGCGCCAGCTGCCCAGGCTACACTCCGAGGAGAGCATGAAACGGTTTGAGACGAGAGCCGCCAGCCTCAATGCCCTGCCACAGGTGGACTATGAGGCTGTGGGCAAACTGAAGCATGACTACCTGCATGCGCTCTACCTGCAGGAGGGAACGGCCATGATGGACACCAGGGAATATCACCAGTTCCTGGCCGACACCGAGGACTGGCTGATACCCTACTGTGCCTTCTGCCTGTTGCGTGACCAGTATGGCACAGCCGACTTCACGCTCTGGCCAGAGCACTCCACCTACGAGCCTGGCGAGGTGCGTGCCATGGTGGAGCACAGAAGGCAGGAGGCTGGGTATTATGCCTTTGTGCAGTATGTGCTCGACAAGCAGTTGAGGCAAGCCACTACGCATGCCCACAATATGGGGGTATGGCTCAAGGGCGACATCCCCATCGGCATCAGCCGCACAAGTGTGGAGGCATGGACATCGCCCGGCCTGTTCCACATGGACTCCCAGGCCGGTGCACCGCCCGATGCCTTCAGCGCCACAGGGCAGAACTGGGGTTTCCCCACCTACAACTGGGAGGCCATGGCACAGGACGGCTATCTGTGGTGGCGGCAGCGTCTGGCGAGGATGGCCCGCTACTTTGATGCCTTCCGCATCGACCATGTGCTGGGCTTCTTCCGCATCTGGCAGATTCCCCTGTGCTGCGTGGACGGCCTGCTGGGGCACTTCTCGCCCTCACTGCCCATGAGCCAGGAGGAGATAGAGGGCTTCGGACTGCCCTTCCGGCCTGAGGCGATGACCAAGCCATACATCACAGATGCCATCCTGAGCAGCCTCTTTGCCACAGACACGGCCTGGGTAAAAGGGCACTGCGTGGAGCCCGACACTCCTGGGCGCTATCGCCTGCGCGCCGACCTTGCCACGCAAAGGCTTATCCTGCAGCACTTCCCCGAGGGGGAGGGCTCTGACGACAAGCGCAATGCCCGCCTGCGCCAGGGCCTCATGCGCCTGACCAGCCAGGTGCTCTTCATCCCCGATGAGGAGCACCCCCATCACTATCATCCGCGCATCGGTGTGGAGGGTGAACCTGTATTCCAAGCGTTGTCGCCCCAGGAGCAGGATGCCTTTAGGCGCATTCACAACCATTACTTCTACGAGCGGCACAACCAGCAATGGGAGAGGCATGCCATGCAGGTGCTGCCCGTACTGGCCGATGCCACCCACATGCTGGTATGCGCCGAGGACCTGGGCATGGTGCCTGCCTGTGTGCAGCCCGTGCTGGAGAGGCTGCGCATCCTCACCCTGGAGATACAGACGATGCCCAAGGCCTATGGCCAGCTCTTTGCCAACCTGGACGACAACCCCTACCGTAGCGTATGTACCATCTTCACCCACGACATGCCCACGCTGCGCGGCTGGTGGCAGGAGGAGCCCGAGCGAGCCAGACTTTACTGGCGGCATGTGCTGCACCATGAAGGAGAGGCACCCAGCAGGATGCCTGCCTGGCTGTGTGCCGAGGTGGTGGAGCGCCACCTGGCCTCGCCATCGATGCTCTGCCTGCTGAGCCTGCAGGACTGGCTCTCCACCAGCGACACACTGGCAGGCCCCGACCCTGAGGCCGAGCGCATCAACATCCCTGCTAACCCCAACCACTACTGGCGCTATCGCATGCACCTGTCACTTGAGCATCTGTCTGCCGCCGATGACTTCACGGCACAAGTGCGCAATATGATTGCACAGGCTGGAAGATAAGAGCCCCCTCCCACCCTCCCCCAAGGGGGAGGAGACATGATACGACAAAGCCTGCACAAACAGGTTGCCTCGCTCATCCAGGAGGCAGTAACCGTACAACCGCAGAACCACAAAACCGTACAACCGCAAAACCGTACAACCGCAAAACCGTACAACCGCAAAACCGTACAACCGCAGAACCGTACAACCGCAAAACCGTACAACCGCATGAAGAGAACATTTCTATTACTGCTCACCCTGGCCCTGCTGGTGAGCAAGAGTGCAGGAGCTGCAAAGCTCAGAGCATTTCGTGTCAACCGCATGGCTGAGGCAACAGGTGTGATGCGCACAGCGCAATTCTCCTGGCAGATAGGAAGCGACAAGCAGGACGTGAGGCAGACAGCCTACCGCATCCAGGTGGCCACCACACCGCAGGAACTTGGCAAGCAGGGGCGGGGATCGCTGTGGGACTCGGAGCGCGTGGAGAGCGATGAGACCCTGCAAGTACCCTACCAGGGACGCAAACTGCCCCAGCAAAAGGACATCTACTGGCAGGTGACCGTGTGGCTCAGCACTGGCGAATGCGTCAAGAGCCCCGTGCAGAAGTTCACGACCGGACTCAAACTGGCCAACTGGCAAGCACAATGGATAGGCATCTGCGATGAAGACAAAGTCGTCAACGAGGCAGGAGGCTGCAAGGACTTGCCTGCACGCTACCTGCGCCACGAGTTTACCGTAACGGGCAAGGTGCGCCGCGCCATGCTTTATGTGAGCGGGATGGGCGTGAGCACCACTTACCTCAACGGCCACCAGGCAAGCGAGGATGTGTTTGGCACCACGCTGAGCGGCTACGACAAGACGGTCTATTACAACACTTATGACGTGACCGCACTCCTGCACAAGGGCAGGAATGCCATAGGCACGGTACTGGGCAACGGCTACGCGCTGGGGCTCAGGCGCGAGCACACCTCATTTGGTCTGCCACGGCTCATGGCGCAACTGGTGGTGGAGACTGCCCAGGACACGCTGGTAATATCTACCAGCGACCAATGGCGCGCAACCAGCAAGGGACCCATCTGCTCCAACAACCTATATACAGGCGAACTCTATGATGCAAGGTTGGAGCAGCCTGGATGGACCGAACCGGGATTTGACGACTCATCGTGGGAGCATGCCACACGCATGCAGGCACCACAAGGAAGCCTGCAACCACAGCCATGCCCTGGCAGGCGCACCCAGGAGACACTCGCCCCCAAGAGCATACGCAAGACTGGCGAAGGACGCTATCTGATAGACATGGGACAGAATATGGTGGGACAACTGCGCACCCGACTGCGTGGCAAGGCCGGGCAGCCTGTCATCATCCGCCATGCCGAGATACTGGACCCCAACTGCCCCGACAGCATCTACACGGCCAACCTGCGCAGCGCACGCAGCACCAACACCTATATCCCCGCCACCGATGGCGCCTTCACCTTCCAGCCACAGTTGGTATATCAGGGATTCCGATATGTGGAAATAAGCGGGGTGACCGCGCAGCCCTCACCCAAGGACATCACCGGGCTGGTGCAATATGACCTGATGGAGAAGCGAGGCACATTCACCTGTGACAACCCTCTGCTCAACCAACTCATCCACAATGCCCTGTGGGGCATCAAGGGCAACTACCAGGGGATGCCCATGGACTGCCCACAGCGCGATGAGCGGCTGGGATGGACTGGCGACCGGGTGATGGGATGCTTCGGCGAGAACCTGCTGCTGGACAACTGGGCTCTCTACTACAAGTGGTTGCGTGACATCGAGGACACGCAACTCGATGACGGGCACATCTGTGACATCTGCCCCCCACACCTCAAGCTCTATACCCAGAACGTGACCTGGCAGGCGGCCTTCGTGTACGTCACCTATATGCTCTACACGCACCAGGGCGATGTGCAGGCTGTGGCCGAGCACTACCCTGCCCTCCGACGCTGGATGCAATATGTGGAACGTGACCTGATGCAGGATGGAGTGGTGGTACGCGACAACTACGGTGACTGGTGCATGCCGCCCGAGAGCAAGGAACTCATCAACAGCCAGGACCCCTCACGCATCACCGATGGGGCTGTGCTGAGCACCACAGTCTATTACGACTGCCTGCGCATGATGGCCGAAATGGGCGAGAGGCTGGGACTGCATGCCGACGCAGCCTACTACACCCAACTGAGGAAGAGCATCAAGGAGGCTTACAACCGCCGCTTCTTCCATCCCGAGACAGCACAGTACAGCAACAACACGGTGACGGCCAACATCCTGTCGCTGGAAGTGGGACTGGTGCCCGAGGGCTACGAGGAGCGAGTCATGCAGAACATCATAGATGTGACCGAGAACAAGTTTGACGGACATGTGAGCTGCGGCGTGCTGGGCATACAGCACCTGATGCGCGGACTCACCAGGCGCGGGCACACCGACCTGGCCATGAAGATTGTGACACGGCGCACCTTCCCCAGCTATGGCTATATGATAGAGCACGGAGCCACCACCATCTGGGAACTGTGGAATGGCAATACGGCCAACCCTGCCATGAACAGCGGCAACCATGTGATGTTGCTGGGCGACCTGCTGCTCTGGTACTACGAAGACCTGGCAGGCATCAGGCAGATGGATGGCACGCAGGGATACAGGCACCTGGACATGAAGCCTTGCTTCCCCGACAGCCTCCACCATGTGAAGGCCTGCTACCGCAGCGCATCGGGACTCATCAAGAGCGAATGGCACCGCGAGGGCAACCACCTGACCTGGCATGTGGAAATACCTGCCAATAGCGAGGCGCAAATCAGCATCCCCGGCAAGTTCCATGTGTTCCCCTGCACAGGCAAGGGCATACGCAAGGTGAGCGAGGAGCAGGGATGCACCATCATACAGGTGGGCTCTGGCTCATATACACTGGAAAGCGAGAGGTAGCAGGACAGACTTACAAACGGACACTATGACATACAGGAAACAGACACAATGGGCCACACTGGCACTGGCCATGCTGTGGGGATATGGAATACACGCACAGGACACACGCGACACGCACTATGGACAGGTACTCCTGGTGGGAAGTGCCACCGAGGACGGACAAGCGGTGGAGATGAGCGAACTGAAGCATGAGGGCAAGCCCACAGGCGTGTACGAGGCATACATGCAGGCACAGCCCGGTGAGTTTACCCTACAGGCTACAGCAGGCAGCGCCAGCGTCATGCTGGGACAGGGCCAGCGGGAAAGCCAGGCAAGGGTCAACGGAAAGCCCTTCCACATCGCACAGAGGCAAGTGGTGAGGGTGCGGCTGGATGCTGGCAAGGACAGCATCAGCATCCTGCCCGTCGCACTCTATCTGAAGGGCAATATCGTAAGGCAGGGCACGCAGGTACAGTACCAGGGCCATGGCGTGTGGAAGTCGCAGGTGGACATGAACCAGGGAGATGTGTTCCTCTTCAGCGACAAGTACTTCTACTTTGCCTTCAACGATGATGATGCGCTGGCTGTCAAGCGCGTGCGAGGGAGCCGCACAGGCATGGCAATGCCCTCGGAAGGGTTCAGCACCGAGAACATACGCATCAACCAGGGTACCTACACCGTCACCTTGGACATGACCAGGCACACCTGGGACATTGACGCTCCTGTGGACGAGAACCGCATCTCGGCATTCGGTTCCTCGGTGTGCAATGGTGAGGGAGCCACCGACCACAAGGGGTATGCCTACATGTACGGGCAGCAGCTGGCCAGCCGATACAGCAATGGCAGCAGTGCCACGCCCTTCTATGTGAGCGGGGTGTCCATTGGAGGCAACAGCACTCTGAACCTGCTCGCACGGTACGATGAGATGCTGCACGACTTCGGCCGCTACGTCATCATCGGCCTGAGCCTGGGCAACGAGGGCATACACGGTGCCACCAGCCAAGCGGCGATATTCAACCAGTTCCACACCAACATGCTCACACTCATCAGCAAGTGCCGCCAGGATGGCAAGGTACCCGTGGTGATGAACAACTACACGCGAGGTGACTACAACCAGGATGACTATTCCTACGTCAAGCAGACGAACCTGGACATCCACCGCTGGGAGGTGCCCAGCGTGAATGTGCTGGGAGCGATAGACAACGGGGAAGGCAAATGGGCCGATGGCTACATGCGCGACACTTACCACCAGGACACCAAGGGACACCAGGAGTTCATGCTCGCCATCCCTCCCTCGCTGTTTGACGCGCTCAAGCAAGGAAAGCCCTACCCCACCCGAAAGCCAGCCCGAGGCCTCACCCTGGGCAAGGAACGGTGCATAGAGTTTGCCGGCGAGGGGCTGGTGCATCCGTTTACCGTCACCCTCAAGGCACAGGGCTGCAAGGCAGGACATCTGCTGACCGTGAGCACAGGGCAGGGCAAGGCCACACTTGGCATTGCCAAGGGAGGACGGCTGCAATACACGGCCCAGGATGGAACCACCATCCTGTCACCAGCATCCATGCTCACGAGCAAGGCTGAGGACTACGACATCACCCTCACGCACTACTTCGCACAGGGACGCACGCTGCTCTATGTGAACGGGCAGCAGGCGGGCGAGGTGAAGGAGCGGCTGGTGCCCACCCTGTTCACCATAGGCGACCACACAAGGAAGGGCACCTCACGCTTGTTCAAGGAGATAAGCTTCTGGCGGAGCGCGATGACACCCGAGGAGATAGCCATGCACCACCAGGGAGAGTGCATGAAATCGAGCCTGGAGATATACACGCCGCTGGACGAGGAGACGCTTGCTGACGGATTCCCCAATCTGGCACAATCGCTCAACCAGAGTATGAGGGTGAGAAGATAAAGGGAGTCCTCCCCCCCATCCTCCCCCATGCCTCCTCAAAAGGGAGGAAGGACAGCATGGGAGGGTATGGAATCCCGGCGGCAAATGAAGACAGGAAGAACCAACACCAATACAACACAAATCAAGAGAGAGAGACATGAGAAAAGTATTTCAGAGAGTGCTGCTTTGCGCAGCGATGGCCATATCGGCCTGCATCCCCTCGCAGGCACTGGATATTCCCAGGCCAGAGTACCCGCGCCCACAGTTTGAGCGCACGGAATGGGTCAACCTCAACGGGCAGTGGACCTGCGAACTGGATTTCGGCAAGACAGGCGACCAGCGTGGCTGGCAGAACTCCAAGGGACTGGCACGCAAGATTACCGTGCCCTTCTGCCCCGAGAGCACGCTGTCGGGCATCGGCTACACCGACTTCATCCCCTGCGTGTGGTACCAGCGCACCATCAGCATCCCAGCCGCATGGGATGGCAAGCGCATCCTGCTTCAGTTCGGTGCCTCGGACTATGAGACGCATGTGTATGTGGACGGTCATCTGGCGGGCGAGCACTATGGCACAGGCTCGTCATTTGCCATTGACCTCACCCCTCATGTGAAAGCCGGGCAGCAGGCCAACCTGGTGGTGCGTGTGGACGACGACCTGCGCGGTGGCAAGCAGCCTGGCGGCAAGCAGAGCACAGCCCTCTTCTCGGCAGGGTGCAGCTACACCCGTGTGACAGGCATCTGGCAGACGGTATGGATGGAGGCTGTGAGCGACCAGGCACTCAAGCATGTGTTTGCCATCCCCGACATCGACCAGCAACAACTGGTCATCCGTCCTGAGTTCTACGATGAGGGTAACGGGAACACACTCACCGTGGAGGTTCTCGATGGCAAGAAGGCCATTGCCAGGCGCACAGCCAAGGCAGCCAACCAGAGCACCCTCGTCCTGCCCATGAAGAACGCACACCTGTGGAGCCCCGAAGACCCCTACCTGTATGACGTGCAATATACCGTGAGGGATGCCCAGGGCAAGGTCATCGACCAGGTGAAGAGCTATGTGGGCATGCGCAAGGTACACACCTCGGGCGGCTACTTCTATCTCAACAACAAGCCTTACTTCCAGCGTCTGGTGCTCGACCAGGGCTACTACCCCGACGGCATCTGGACAGCTCCCAGCGACGAGGCTCTCAGGCAGGACATCGCCATGAGCAAGGCCGTGGGCTTCAACGGGGCACGCCTGCACCAGAAGGTGTTCGAGGAGCGCTACTATTACTGGGCCGACCGCCTGGGCTATCTCACCTGGGGCGAGGAGGCCAGCTGGGGACTGAATGTGAACAACAACGAGGCTGTGCGCAACTTCCTGAGCGAATGGACCGACATCGTAGTGCGTGACCGCAACCATCCAAGCCTGGTCACCTGGACTCCCCTCAACGAGACCTGGGATGCGCGTGCCGGGGTGTATGTGCGTTTTGTCAACGACCTGTACAACCTCACCAAGGCCATCGACCCCACACGTCCTGTCAACGATGCCAGTGGCGACAGCCATGTGAAGACCGACATCTGGAGTGTGCACGACTACACTCGCGAGTATGACCGCCTGGTGCAGAACCACACCTTCAAGGCTGGTGTGGAGCCTTACCGCAACATGAAGGACAAGAACTATCTGGCCCGGTATGCTGGGCAGCCCTACATGGTGGACGAGTTTGGCGGTCTGCCCTGGATTCCCAAGGAGGAGCGTGCCAACTCATGGGGCTACGGACAGAACATCGAGACCCTGGAGGACTTCTACTCCATCCTGGAGAAGGAGATTGACGCCATCAAGGCCTGCAAGCACATCGTGGGCTTCTGCTACACCCAGATTACCGATGTGGAGCAGGAGAAGAACGGCATCTATTATTACGACCGCCGCCCGAAGTTCGACGCATCCCGCCTGAAGGCCATCTTCGAGAAGATTCCCAGCGTGATAGAGAATCCCCAGGACCTGAGCGACTGGAAGTAATCATCATCACCACAAGTGGAAGCCCATGGAGCAAGGCACAATCCCGCCTTGCCCTATGGGCTTTTTCCTGGCTCATCCCTCCCACATCTCGCAACATGCCCCCCTCTCTAAGAACGAGGTCCCAGGATGATACCCTAATGCCCGTAACCGCTTCGGCACGCCGCTTGTCGGTGGACAGAAGTATGATTGCCTGGAGATGAGAGAAAGGGAGAATGGCGCATGCAGAAGCCTGCGCCCACCGTTCAGCCCAAGGCTGGACGGTGGACGCAGGCATAATGCTTTGCAAAGTCAAGTTAACTCCTCCCACAGTTCAGCCCAGGGCTGAACGGTGAAGGACTCCTCTGCTCTGTGTCCGCACATCTTCTTTGGGGCTGCATGTACTATTCTTGGCTTTGCAAAGTTGATGACTCCAGCATTTCGCTGAGCGCTTCGTTGAAGCTAACCTCACGCGCCTCATTATAGAAAGGCAATCCCCATATCAGAAAATCATTGGTGGCAGTCATCCACCTCACTTCACCCATTCCATGCACCTGCTTCAGGAAATCCTCTTTCCACTTGTCATCCGCCAGCAACTGGTTGCCCTTAGGCTCGATGAAGACTTGCAAGTTGTCGTATTGGTCTCCAGCACCTTTCAATCGAAGAAACAACAAATAGTCAGGCTCGAAAGCACGCCCCTCGTCGAAGCTGAAGACGCGCACATCCTTCTCGTTTCTCACGAGGTAAACCTCATCGTACTTCTCTTCGAGCTTAGGCATGATTCCGTCTATATACTTTACCAGAGCCTTCTCCTCGGAAGTTCCAAAGTTGTCGTTGTAGGCATACCAATCCTTGGTCGCCAGGTCGAGCGTATAGTCAATGTGCGCTGGATTTCTCTGCGAGCGCCCTTTCTCTTCTTGTCCATCTGCATTGACATGAATCTTGAGCACGATGTTCTCCCTGAATTGCTTGTTGAGCGGCAGCGGACGGAATGTCTTCGTGCCCCGATACGACTTACCTCTTGTCAGAAGCAAGGGCCCCAACCGTCTCAACACATCCTTGGCAATATACAATCTATCCGCCTGGGAATACTCACCGAGGGAGGCGAACCTGCCGGTAACCTTGACTTGCAATTTGGCAAGGTAGCACTCGGAAGACACAAACTCCGCACAAGACTTCAGCCCTGGATACAATTCTCGAAGTGCCCCATAGCCATAGGTGGAAAAGCAATTCATGGCGGAACGCACCACATGCCTGCCCACCTTGATGAAATCGAATTGCGGAACGGTCTGCGTGGTCAGCACCTCATCCGGGGCTTTATCGCCAAAGATGAGACCCGAGAGCATCTTTCCCGTAGGCATCTTCACGGTAAACACTTTCTTGCGGATAGCTTCACCGATGGTGCCATCGTCTTCCAGTTCAGCCAGTTTCCTCCGTTCGTTCACAAACACAAGGCCATGCTTGTAGAGCCGGCTTTCCTTGAAAGAAGGCTTCATGTCCAGATTCAGTAGCACATAGTGATCTCCCATGATGCCCGTCTGAACAAGAGCCGTGCGCAGCTCCTGTATGTAGCGGGGATTGTGTGCACTGTGGTAGTGAAGTTTCTCCACTACCCTGCAAGGGTTGCCTGTGTCACCGTCGTACTTGCGCTTGTCGATGGGAAGAGCCTCGTTTGAGGGGTCTCTGAAGGGCATGTAGCGAGCCCCTCGCCCGATGAGTTGGGCTTCCTGCATGGTGGTCTTGCCAGGTTTGTTGCCTTTGGCATCTCGGGTGTCGTAGAGGCGCACGATATCATAGAGGTTGAGCACGTCCCATCCCTCGTTGAGCATATCGACAGCAAAGATGGCCCTGATGCCATTCGATGAGTCTTCGAGCGAGTTGAGCAACCGTTGCTTTTCGGGAGTAATCGTATTGCCGTCAACGAGCAGGAGACGTTCCCCCGCAAACTCATTCTGCAACTCCAATATCAGATTGTCATCAGTCACGTCATGGGATTCAAAATAATCGAAGGCTGCCTGCAAGTCATCCTTCGCCCTCGCCCGAATATGTTCGATGTCGGCAGGCCTGAGATTAGCCAATCGCTCCTTGAAGGCATCGCAGTTTGCCTTGTTCTCCTTGATTTTGCTCGACTTGAGCATGACCACAGGCTTGATGTCCTGCCCCAGGCTGACAAACACCTTTCGCTTGTACTGGCTCAGGATGATGGCCTGGAGCGCACGGTCGAGGGCGTCAAGGTCGGTCACAAGAGTCTCCACTTCCTTGGAGTAGCCATCCTCACGAAATCGCTTCAAGGTGTAGTCGAAGATTACCTTGTCCTCGTATTTTCGGGCGATGGCTGGCTCGCTCAAATCCATAGTCGCAGTATACTCCAGCAAGATGTTGGGCAACTTGCCGTTGTCCTTCTGAAAGATGTGGGCGACAGTTCTCTCCCAGTTTGTCACACTCTCCTCCTCTTCCTTGTTGCGTTTGTTGGCCACCTTGGTCTCGGCGTTCAGATGGTGCGCCTCGTCGGCAATGAGCACGACGGGTTCTTGGGCGAAGTCCTCATAGGTGACGGCATTTTCCTTCTCCGCATTCAGGTCGGTGTGCAACGCTTGGATAGTAGTGAGGCAAAGGTTTATGCAGCCGGAATCTGCCCCTTGGAAATTCTTCACCTCCCTCACCTCCACCTTCTTGCCACGGATGGTGACGGATGGGGCAAAGAGATATTTCTGGGAGGAAGGGTTGAGAAAGTTGTCCCGCGTCTTCTCCACAATATTGTTGCTGCTCACAAAGAAGAGGAAATTCCTGTAGCCCCTCTCGTAGAGGTAAAGCATGGCAAGTGCCATCATCATCGTCTTGCCCGAGCCTGTGGCCATGTGGAAGAGCAGATGAGGACGCTCCTGCTTGCCCTCAAAATCCTCTTCCGCCTCCATATAGGTGAGGAAGTACTTCATGCATTCCTCTTGGTAAGGGCGAAGATGCTTGGAGGGGGGCAGCCCAGTCTCAAAATATTCAGGCAATGGAGTTCGGGCAATGGTTTTACGTCCGAACTCTTGTTCCAATGTTTCTTGCAATTTTGCCATCGTTATCTTTCTTTACGGTAGAACTCTCGTGTTAGCCGTTTGTCCTCATCGGTCAATCCATATTCATCGCTGTCAATGTCGGAGAGCGGCACATATAGGAGGTTCTTGTCGAGGCATTCAATGAGGAAACGCTTTTGGTCTTCAAGGCTCAACGCCTCGAAGTCTGTGGCATTCTCGTCCACCTCCTTGATTTCCACCTTATAGTTCAAGTATTCGGTGGCTTTCATCCTGTTCCAGATCTCTATAAGTTGAGAAGTGGTTGTCGCCACTTCTATCTCGTCGGCGAATCGGGCGTTCGCCTTCGCCAGCTCACAATAGACGAAGGAGCCTCCGCCTTGCCAGCCTACAGACTTGCTGATGCCGCCCTGCTCACCTGCAATGACTTTTTGCATACGCTTAAGGGTTTCCGTCTGAATATAATACATTTGGTCTATCCCTATATACTTTCGTTTCATCTTATGAGCAACAGCACAAGTTGTGCCACTTCCCAGGAAGAAATCAAGAACCAAATCGTTCTCTTTGGTCATGGCTCTGATGAAGAAAGCCACAATACTTTCAGGCTTGGAATTAGTAAAGTTTATTCCCATTTTCTTGAGGTGCGTACTAGCATCCTCATTAGTTCCTACTCCGATGGCCTTCGACAAGTATTGCTCTTCGATGAACTTTTCGGGAGCCATCGTCGTTCCTTCCTTTCTTTGAAAACGAATGGAGAACTTATTGCCCTTGATTAAGAAATATGTTCCTTTTTTTAGTTCATCTGCCAGCATAGGCGCACCCCACTTAAACTCTCCGCTTAAATGAACCTCATTTGCATTAGTACCGTCTTTGACTACTACATCATTAAGAAGCTCGACTCTATCAGGTTTACCCTTAGGATAAACACCATCAGGAATATTGAATTTTATTGAGCCAATTGGGAATACTAGTTCATGGACAGAATTGCCCGTGTTCAATAAAGGAGCATCTCCATTTTCTGTTTCCTTACCCATATAATTCCGAGCCAAGTCCTTGAACCTTTCAAAGCAGACAACATATTCAATAGATGCTCTTGACTTTTTGGACAAAGCATCAGGATTGTCTGTATTCTTCCAAACGAATGTCTCGACGAAATTCTCAACCTTAAAAATTTCTTCCATCAATACTTTCAGCCAATGGAAACCTTCCTCGCTAATATGACACAGAATAATTCCGTCATTCGCCAGCAACTCCTTAGCCACAGCTAATCTGTCACGCATAAAGGTGAGCCATGTGCTCAAACGGAAATTAGAGTTATAACAAAAAGTGTCAGAAGGCTTTGACTTTCTGAAATAGTATGGCGGATCAATATAAATCAGCTTCACCTTGCCTGCATACTTCTTCTTCAAGGAATGCAAGGCGAGCAGGTTGTTTCCCTTGATGATGAAATTATCAGCATCAGAGAGATGCTCCACCTCGTGCTCACCCTCCTTATCATAGCGCTTGAATCCCGAAAGCACCTTGGGTTCCGTCAGGCGGCTCACCTCGTCAGGGGCAAGCGTCTCGTTCCAGAAAATCTCGTTGCGCTTAGCCTCTTCCTTGGTCTGTCCGCCTTCGAGCATGCAGTCCTTGTAAGGCCAGGCGAGAACCACCTCACGGCTCTCGCTGATGAATCGCCCCGCCTCGTCGGTCAAGCCTATCTTGTTCTTGTACATCGTGTAGCTGCCACCCAAAAACTGGGTGTCGGAAACGAATCGCTGGAACTTCACTTTGTCAAAGACCATGACTCCCTCCACGTCTCGGAAGAAAGCACTCTTCATTTTCTCGTTGCCGAGGAGAAGTTTCACTAAGAGCGGATGAATGCCCAGGGCATCTTCCACGATTTGGTTCTTCAGGAGCGTGCCGTCGTCCATGCAGTAACGGCTGTTCATACGCAAGAGCCGCTCCAGCTCATGATAAAGGTTTAATGCGTCCATGCTTGCTTGTCAACAGTTAGAATTGTTGCATCCAACTATCAAGACGGCTGCATCAAGAGAGCATCGGAAAGAAGGGGAAAAGAAAAAGGTGCAGACCCCTTTCCCTTCGCGTTCACGGGAAGCCTGAGAATGAAAACCCGCCACTCACATACAGGATAAGATGTCCACACCGTATAGGTATGAACATCAACTTTATGATGTGAGTGTACGGGCAAACCTCCTCTCACTATTTAGAGGTCTCCACCGCCAACAGCATTCCTGATTACTCCTTTCAGCGGAAAGATAACGCAAACCTGGAAGCAATAAAGCTTTGCTTTAATTGCAAAGGTGCATTCTATCTTATTAAAAAGAAATCAGTTTCTCAGGCTTTTTCTTTTGTGAACGCGAAATAATAGTCAATGCTTTGTTATGCCAGTAAGATTTGTGTCCTCGCCCACGCCATCAGGTAAGAAACCCCACCACCCTTACTTTTCCTGTAGGGCCGTGAACTGGACGGAAAGTTTCTTTCTTCTTCTTTGCCTTTTCTTTAGTTATTGCTCATTTCTTCCTTTGAGAATGTAAAGTTAGCCATTAACTTGCAATTAGCCAAGGATAGAATGGTGATATTTATCAAAATCCACCCAGAGTAACACACACGGCAAAGACATTCCACACCCCTTTCCCATCCTCACCGGCACCCATTCGAGCAATGACAATGCCGCCCATCCCTTCCTGTCCGTGAGGACATCACATGAATAGCATGAGTGGCCGCACACTCCATACTCGCCCGCCCAGAGACAAGCGGAAGAGCGCGTGCTGCATGCCACCATGCAAAATTGCAGGGGGATGTGGCTGAAAGCTGTGGAAAAAGCCATACCTTTACAACCGGCAACCAACAATATTTATATAATGAGAAAACTGTTTACCACCATGATTGCAGCAGCTTGTCTCACAGCCTGCACCCAGAGAGAGAATCCCTTCCTCGCAGAATGGGACACCCCCTATGGCATTCCGCCCTTCCAGGAGATAGGGGTGGATGACTACATCCCTGCCATACAGGCGGGCATCGAGCAACAGAAGAAGGAGATTGACGCTATCGTGCAGAACAGCGACGCGCCCACCTTTGACAACACCATCCTGCCCCTGGAACTCTCGGGGGAAATACTGCGCAAGGTGTCGGGGGTACTCTACAACGTGAGCGAGACCGACCGCACGCCCGCACTGGACAGCGTGATGGAAAAGGCCATACCCATGCTGACGGAGCACAGCGACAACCTATCCTTCAACAAGGGACTCTATGAGCGTATAGCCGCCCTATACAAAGGCGACCAAAGCCGTCTCACGCGCGAGCAGCAGATGGTGCTCAAGAAGCACTACGAGGAGTTTGAGCGCAATGGCGTGGGACTCAGCGAGGAGAAGCAGGCCAGGCTGAAGGAAATCAACAGCGAGATGGCTGCCAAGACTCAGAAGATAGGCAACAATATCCTGGAGGAGAGCAACGCCTTCAAGCAGAAGTTCGGCATCAGCGTGTCGGACTACCCCAACGCGATGACTGCCACCAGCGACCGCAACAAGCGCAGGCAGATGCTGGAGGCATACACCAGCCGGGGCAACAACGGCAACAAGGCCGACAACAAGCAACTCATCCTGGACGTGATGCGCCTGCGCATCGAGAAGGCTCAGCTGATGGGCTACCGCTGCCCGGCCGCCTACATCCTGGAGCCCAAGATGGCACACGACCCTGCCACCGTGGATGCCTTCCTGCAGGGAATCATGACCGATGCCGTAAAGAAGGCCAAGGAGGAAGTGGCCGACATGCAAGCGATGATGGACCAGGACATACAGGCTGGCCTGCTGCCTGCGGGAAGCAGGATTGAGCCATGGGACTGGTGGTACTATGCCGAGAAGGTGAGAAAGGCGAAGTATGACCTGGACGAGGACCTGACAAAGCCCTATTTCAAGCTCGACAATGTGGTCAAGGGGGCTTTCCTGGCTGCCAAGAAACTCTATGGCGTGAACATGGAGGAGCTGAAGGACGTGCCTGCCTACAATCCCCAGGAGGTGAAGACCTACAAGGTAACCGACGAGCAGGGCAAGCTCCTGGGCATCTTCACCACCGACTGGCTGCCGCGTGACAGCAAGCGCGGAGGCGCATGGATGAACAATGTGCGCGAGGAATATGTGGACAGCAAGGGTGAGATGGTGCGCCCCATCATCGTCAATGTGGGCAACCTGGAGGAATACCTGACCATCGACGAGGTGCAGACGGTGTTCCATGAGTTTGGGCATGCCCTGCACGGACTGCTCACCCAGTGCACCTACCCCAGCGTGAGCGGCACCAACGTGACCAGGGACTTCGTGGAGATGTTCTCGCAATTCAATGAGAACTGGGCCTTCCAGCCCGAACTGCTGGCCGAGTATGCCAAGAACGACAAGGGGGAAGTGATACCAGCCGAACTGGTAGAGAAGATCAGCAACTCGCTGAAGTTCAACCAGGGCTTTATGACCACCGAACTGTGTGCGGCCTCTATCCTGGACATGAAGTGGCATGAGCTGGAGAGCGTGGAGGGGATTGACATAGAGGCGTATGAGCGGAAAGTGTGCCAGGAGATGGGGCTCATCCCAGAAATAGGCCCCCGCTACCGCACCACCTACTTCAACCACATCTTCTCCAGCGGCTACAGCGCAGGCTACTACGGCTACCTGTGGTCTGAGGTGCTCGACAAGGATGCCTTCTCGCTCTTTGGGCAAACGGGCAACGTGTGGAACAAGCCGCTGGCCACCAAGTTTAAGCAGACTTTCCTGGAAAAGGGAGGAGCAGAGGAGCCCATGGCGCTCTTTGAGCAGTTTGCAGGCCGCAAGCCTGATGACACGGCATTCAAGAGGGGGCGCGGACTGATTGAATAGCAAGTGCGCCCACCTGCATTTGCGACCCGTCACAAGAGAAATGTCCATAGGATGAAGCCCCAGGCTTCCCTCCTATGGACATTTTCCATGCTTGTCACCGAGACATGCCCAAGCAGACGGCATCGCAAGCACACGCAGGACGCGGCTTGTCATTGCTGCCAATCCGGCCTGGGACAGGCCTGCCCTCGGGCTATCTCAGAACAAGCCATCGGGCACGAGCTTCAGGGCATTGATGGAATCAAAGGCACTTGAAAGATGCTCATATACCCTCAGCACCTCATTGTAATTCCAGAACTTCAAGTCCTCCAGCCCCTTGACGGCCGCCGCCTCTTTCTTGATTCTCTCGATTTGCACGGCATCCGACACCGCCACAATACCCTGCACAGAGGAATTGTTCTTGGACTTGAGCAGGTTCAGGATGAGTGAGTCAATGCTTCCCTTGGTCTGCACCTCAAACACATAAGTGATTCTTCCCATGTTGCTGACCGACACCTCCCAAATGGCATCCACTACGGCACCGTCAGCAATCTTCTTCTCTGTTCCAGCCCTGAAGCCAAGCCACGCACCGATTTGCTTGATCTTTTCCTTCACATCATCGTGGATGAAGATGGACTCCTGGGCAGTTTGAGGCAAAGGCACAGAGTCCACAGGCACATTGGAATCCACATCCTGCGTTTCCTGCCAGATGAAGTAGTCCAGAGCCAGCAGATTATCAATCTCCCCCACTCCCTGTTCCTGGGCGTAGCCTACAAGCTCGCGTCCCCTGGCACAGAGATATGCATACTTCTTGCCATCTATGAGGCAACTTGCCTTGGGGACGTTCTCGACTTCAAGCAAATTGAATCCTGTCTGTACCTTAGAGTTCCACAAGATATACTCGCCTGGCGAGAACTTGCCCAGGATTTCGCTCATAATAGCCGGCCCCATGCCCTTTATCTTGTCACGAAATTCCTTCCACCGCCTCTCGATGGTGTCCCGGCCATACAGCAAGTTTCCCAATTCCTTGCGCAGCAGGGGCATGCCATTGTTTTCAATTATCGAGTCTATCGGGATATGCTTGTTGCCCCACATGCCCATAGACCAGAGCGGAGCCAGCAGATTATAGAAATCCTCCTGGGTGAATGCAGCCAGCGCACCAGGGGTGAGTGCCTGCATGGCCTCGCTGTACTGCTTGCGCTCCTGCGCGTCCTGCCGCACTTGTCCAGGATTTGCGTCACACCACTTCTGGTACCGATTCAATAGGGCCCTGTACTTTTCCTTGTTCATATTCACCTCTGTTAAGCGTCATAAGAAACTTGCCCACATATCCTTAATTATTAGGAAAAGTGACCTGGCATACCTGGACAAGTAATATAAGCCTTCCCTGTCACTCCGCTTCCGCACCTGCCGCGCGGAAGATGAGGGTGGTGGCCCCGATAGTGATGATATCGGAGTCGGATAGGCGGATGCGGTCCTGGTCACGCAGGATAGCATTCATGTAGAAGGTGCCCGTGTTGCTGGGCGCGTCACGCAGGATGTACTGCAGTTCGCCACGCTTGTTGCGCTGCACGCGTATGATGCAGTGCTTGGTGTCCACGCTTGGGTCCACCGTCTCGATGGGCTTGTTGATGTTGGTGCCGCGCACATAGCGGCCAAACACATTGTCGCCCATCTCCAGGGGAATCACCTGGCGATAGTGGAACACATTCTCCACCACCACCACACTGCCCAACTCCCCTTCTGGCTCATCGGGCGCAGCCTCAGCCTCCTTGCGGGTGGTCTTCACCTGGCTGGTGCCCATGCGTATGGCAAACTGCTTGTTGCAGTCGGGGCATACGAACACCAGCTGCTGGCCAGGCTGATAGCGGGTCTCGTCGAACACTATATAGTTGTCACACTTGGGACAGCGTACCCTCTTCATTCTCTTAGGTCTAAGTAAAAAAGTGGTTGATAGGGATTATTCTTCGTGCAGGGAGTGTGCTCGCTGGCGGACTTGGATAGGGTGATGCTTGCCCCCTGGGCACCTGCCCATGAAGTCACGTCAGAGCTTGAGCACCCAGGCTGAGTCAAACTCGCTGCTTGCAGCACGGATGCGCCGCACATAGCCATAAGCCTCGTCCATCGTCTTGAAGCCTGTCACAATCACCCGGGTCATGTTGCCCTTGGCCTGCAACTCGGCCTTGATGTCACGGCTGTTCAGCTCCTTCACATACCGCTCGGCATTGGCCGTGCTCACGGCACTGGCCAGCACCACGGCATACTCTGCCTGTGTAGCCTCCTGTTGCTGTTGTGCCTGGGGGGCTGCACTTTCAGCCTGTGGCTCTGCATCCTGCTGCGTGCTTTCGGGCAGTGCGGTGCGTTGGCCATCGCAGTGCGCTGCATCGGCCTTCGCAGCACGCTGCATGGGCTCATGCAGCGGCATGGCCTCCCGGGGCTGGCCTGCTGCCTGTGCAGGGGCAGCATTTGCCGAAGGCTGGGATGGGGCGCTCACGGGACGCGTGGGCGTGGTCTTCACGGTGTCGGCCACCTGAAGGTCCTGGCTCACCCCGGCCGATGGCAGGAGATTGGCAGGCAGAAACAGGTTGGCGGTGGCAACTGACGACCCCACCTCGGGAGAGGTGTAGGTGGCCGGAGTAGAGAAGGAGAGAAACACGATGATTGCTGCCGCCGCTGCCGATGCATAATACAGGAGGCTGCGCGGAATGCGTATGGTCACATGCTTGTCATCCCGGTTCCTGGCCTGCGCAGTAACCTGCGCAGCCGACTCGGCCTGCCTCACGCTTTCGGGCAGGCGGGGCTGATATACGGAGTCCAGTCCGTAGAACTCAGGCGAGGTGACTCCGGCCTGGCAGGGCATGAAGCAATCGGTGCCTGTGGCAGCATCACGCACAAACATGCCTATGCTGCCCACCTCGGCCACGCTGTTGGCTGCCAGTTCCTGGCGTATGCTCTCCACATATTCGGCACAGGCAGCCTGCGCCTGCTCGGTGGAGACTCGGAGCGCGGCGGCCAGCGAGCGCACGAAACTGTCATCCCCGCTGTCCACGTCAGCGGTGAAGGACACATTGCGCACAGGGGGCAGGAAGAGGTCTTCCTCGGACACCCAGCGGCTTGCGCTCACCTGTATGTGAAAGGTGCCCAACCGGGGGACGCTCACCGTGTCATGCTCCAGCAGCAGATACTCTATATGTCGGGATATGTCTGTCACTTCTTGCTTGCCTTACTGTCCTCAGCCTCTATCTTCTTGATTTTCTCGGCCACCTCGGGGCGAATCTTGTAGCGTTTGTTGAGTCCCTTCACCACATCCTTGGTGATGTCGTACTTGGGATTGGCGATGAGCAGGTTCTCGCCTGCCTTCACCATCACATAGTCATACTTGTGTGTGCGGTTGAACACCTTGAGGAATGACTGTATGCTGTCGCGCGCCTCATCATTGATGCGTGCCTGCTCCTCGTTGAACTCGCCATTGAGCCTTGCTGCCAGTTCCTGCAGGTCTTCCTGCTCGCGCTGGATGCCAGCCTGCGCACGCTCCAGTTCGTCGCGTGTGGTGAATCCGTTACTCTCATACTTCTTCTGCATGGCAGCGGCATGTGCCTCCAGCGTGCGCTGCTTCTGTGCCAGGGTACTCTGTATGTTGTTGCCCTTGCGGGTGAGCAGTTCGCTGTAGTCCTTGTAGAGCTGGTACTGGCTCATGAGCGTATCCAGTTCCACATACGCTATCTTGAGCCCTGTGGCCTGCTCGCTGCCGGCTGTGTCCTCGGCAGCCTTCTCGGCATTCTTGGAGCAGCTGCCCAGTGCAGCTACAAGTGACAGGCATGCAAGCCCAAGGGTAAATCTCTTCATCTTCATATCGTATTGTGATTGTGATTACACATTATATATATATTTATGCCACATGGCATGCCGCCGCGATGGCTGCGGCTCACTTGCTGTCCACGCGCTCTCTCACGGCATGGGGATTAGCCCTCCGCTCCATGCGGTCCATGCTCTGCACGCAATGGATGCCACGCTTGCGCATCTCTCTGCTGTCGCCCACATGGAAACTTCTGAACTTGCCGCCTGGCAGGAGAATCACCCTAATGCAGAGCAGAAGCATGGCTACTGCAACAAATCCGAGAGTTATAAATGCGAGTTTCAACATAATTGCCTATATTTGCATTTGCAAAGGTAGTCAAAAGCAATAAACCTACAAAATAATATGAGTGAAATTGAACTGAAACCTGCAAGCGTGTTTGAGTGCTTTGCCCAGGTGAACCGTGTGCCAAGGCCCTCCAAGAAGGAGGAGAAGATGATAGAGTTCCTGACAAACTTCGGCAAGGAACTGGGACTGGAGACCCTGTGCGACGAGACGGGCAACGTGATTATACGCAAGCCTGCCACGCCTGGAATGGAGAACCGCAAGACGCTCATCCTGCAGAGCCACATGGACATGGTGTGCGAGAAGAACGTGCACACGACCTTTGACTTCGAGAAGGATGCCATACAGACTTATGTGGAGGGCGAGTGGATGCATGCCAAGGGCACTACCCTGGGAGCCGACGACGGTATAGGTGTGGCCATGGAGATGGCGCTGCTGAAGAGCACAGACATCCCGCATGGCCCGCTGGAGTGTGTCTTTACCCGCGATGAGGAGACGGGACTGACTGGAGCCTTCGGCATGAAGCCTGGATTCATGTCGGGCAGCATGCTCATCAACCTGGACAGCGAGGACGAGGGCGAGCTCTTTGTGTCCTGTGCTGGCGGATGCCGCACCTTTGCCCAGATGGCTTACACCGAGGAGCCACTGCCCCAGGGCTACTTCACCTTCTCGCTCCACATCAAGGGGCTCACCGGTGGACACAGCGGTGATGACATCAACAAGAAGCGCGCCAATGCCAACAAGCTGCTGGCCAGATTCCTGTACCTGTCGCAGAAGAAGTACGACCTGCGCCTGGCCGACATACAGGCCGGCGGCCTGCATAATGCCATACCACGCGAGGCTGCCTGCGTGTGCGCCATCCCCAACAAGGACAAGGAGCAGATACGCATCGACTGGAACATCTTTGCCGCCGACGTGGAGGAGGAGTACAGCAAGACCGAGAAGGGCATGGAGTTCCTGCTGGAGAGCCAGGAAGCTGCGCCTGCGGTGATAGACAAGGACACCAGCACCCGCCTGATTACTGCCCTGCAGGCTGTGGACAATGGGGTGATGGCTATGTGCCAGGACATTGACATGGTGGAGACCAGCAGCAACCTGGCATCCATACGCATGAACAGCGAGACCAAGACCATCGATATCAACAGCAGCCAGCGCAGCAGCATCATGAGCGCGCGCATCAATATGGCCAACACCTTTGCCGCCACCTTTGAACTGGCTGGAGCCAAGGTTGAGATAGGAGAGGGCTACCCGGGATGGAAGATGAACCCCAAGAGCGAGATTCTGCGCATTGCCGTGGAGCAGTACAAGCGGCTCTTTGGCAAGAAGCCTATCGTGAGGGGCATCCATGCGGGACTGGAGTGCGGCCTCTTCAGCGAGAAGTACCCTGGACTGGACATGATATCCATGGGGCCCACGCTGCGTGGTGTACACTCGCCTGACGAAAGACTGCTCATCCCCACCGTACAGATGGTGTGGGACCACCTGCTGGCCATCATCCAGGAGATTCCTGTGGAGTGAGGCTGGGAGGTTATGAGGTTATAAGGCTATTTAGTTATTAAGGCTATGGGATTATATGGTTATGAGGCTATATGGTTATTTGAGGTCTGAACAGATGGGACGCGAGAGGAGCATTGTGCACAGAATGCAGTTTGCCGCCATGCTCCTGCTGGCCATGCTGGCGGGAGCATGCACGGACTTTGAGTCCTTTACCACGGACTCCTCAGCTGGATTGCAGTTCTCCCAAGACACGGTGGCCTTTGACACCATCGTATCTACCGTGCCCAGCGCGACCCGCACGCTCATCGCCTACAACAGGAACAAGGATGGCCTGCGCATAACCTCGGTACAACTGGCAGCTGGCGCGTCAAGTCACTTCCGCGTGAACGTGGATGGCGAGTGGCTGCCCGACGGACAGGGGACAGACTTCAAGGTGTATCGCCGGGACAGCCTGGTCGTGCGCCTGGAGGTTACCGTTCCCCAGGTGGGAAGCAACGAGGTGGGCACCATATCCGATGTCCTGCGCTTCCAGTTGGAGAGCGGCCGAGTGCAGGAGGTGGCGCTCACGGCTGGCGCCATCGATGCTTACATGATGCACGGAATGGTCATCGAGCACGACTCCACCCTGCTTACCGACAAGCCTTACCTCATCTACGACTCGCTGTATGTGGCACCTGGAGCACGGCTTACCCTGCTGCCAGGCACACGTCTGATGTTCCATGATGATGCCGCCATGCAGGTGTATGGCTCGGTGGATGCCACAGGCACGGCCGAGCTGCCCGTGGTGTTTCGTGGAGACAGGATGGACCACATGTTTACCTATCTGCCCTATGACAACATGCCCGACCGCTGGCAAGGCATCAACATCCACGAGGGAAGTGCCGGCAACCGTTTTGTCCACTGCGACATACACAGCGGTTCCTATGGCATCATCTGCGACAGCACCAGCATAGACACCACCACACTCACCCTGGAGAGCACCGTCATCCATAATGTGGGAGGCGATGGGCTACGGCTGGACAACTGCAAGGCGAGGGTGGCCAACACACAAGTAAGCAACACCAAGGGCGACTGTGTGTACATCTATGGCGGCGACTACGAGTTTGTCCACTGCACCATCGCCCAGTTTTACCCCTTCACGGCCAACCGTGGCTATGCCCTCTACCTGGCCAACAGCAGCGGTGAGGCATACAGGGAGCTCAAGCAGGCCAGTTTCATCAACAGCGTGATTACGGGCTACGGCGATGATGTCATCATGGACTCTATCACCGAGGGGCAGGACTACACCTGTCCGTACCTCTTCAGCCATTGTCTGCTGAACACCATCGTGTCAGAGGACACGGTGCGCTTTTCCCACATCATCTACGACACGGACAAACAGGAACTCTGCCGCGAGAAGAACTTCAGGCTCTTCGACACCAAGAACTTCCTGTATGACTTCACCCCCGACAGTCTGAGCGTCATTCGCTCGCTGGCCGACTCTACCTATTCGCTGCGCTATCCCACCGACCTGCGGGGACGCTCACGACTGGACGACGGTGCTCCCGATGCCGGCTGTCTCGAATACACCAAGGAATGAAGACAGTACTGATAGTGGTGGGCAAGACCACCGACAAGCATTTCGAGGCAGGCATACAGGCATACGTCAAGCGCATCGGCCATTACATGCCCTTTGAGATTGCCGTAGTGCCCGAACTGCGTGCCACGGCTCACCTCACCGAGAATGAGCAGAAGGAGCGGGAGGCCGAACTCCTGCGCAAGGCTCTCATGCCAGGCGACTACATTGTGCTGCTGGACGAGCATGGGCGAGAGAGGCGCAGCATCGAGTTTGCCCAGTGGATGCAGAAGAGGATGGCTGCCAGTCCGCGCCGCCTGGTGTTTGTGGTGGGAGGCCCCTATGGCTTTGCCCCATCCATCCACCAAATGGCATGCGAGGAGATAAGCCTAAGCCAAATGACACTCTCGCACCAGATGATACGTCTGCTCTTCTGCGAGCAGATTTATCGAGCGATGACCATCCTAAGGGGGGAGCCCTACCATCATGAGTGAGGCTGACACTCATGGTGCGGGCACGGGGAAAACGGCCCAACATGTCCAAATGACAACATGCAGGGAAAAGAACAGGGCACAAAGGCGCGCCCTTATAACAATAATGTGTAACAAGAAAGATAAAGAATAATCATGTTAAGTGTAGAAGAACTGAACGACAGGCTCATTGACCTGGCATTTGCCGAGGACATCGGCGACGGAGACCACACCACCCTGTGCTGCATACCCGAGACAGAGATGGGCGAGAGCAAGTTGCTCATCAAGCAGGAGGGCATCATTGCTGGCGTGGAAGTGGCCAAGCAGGTATTTCACCGCTTCGACCCTACCATGGAGGTGGAGGTACACATCCCCGATGGCACACATGTGATGCCCGGTGACATCGTGATGAGTGTGAAGGGCAAGGTGCAAAGCCTGCTGCAGACCGAGCGTCTGATGCTGAACATACTGCAGCGCATGAGTGGAATAGCCACCATGACCCACCGCTACCAGCAGGCTCTCATTGACGCAGGCACCAAGACGCGCGTGCTGGACACGCGCAAGACAACTCCAGGCATGCGCATGCTGGAGAAGGAGGCTGTGAAGATTGGAGGCGGAATGAATCACCGCATCGGACTCTTTGACATGATTCTGCTCAAGGACAATCACATCGACTTCTGCGGGGGTGTGCACAATGCCATCTCGCGTGCCAAGGAGTATTGCCGCACCAAGGGCAAGGACCTGAAGATTGAATGCGAGGTGCGTAACTGGAAAGAACTGGAGGAGGCTCTGGCTGAAGGTTGCGACCGCATCATGTTTGACAACTTCACGCCCGAGGACACACAGAAGGCTGTACAGCTGGTCAACGGACGTTGCGAGACAGAGTCCAGCGGTGGCATCACCTACGATACGATGATTCCTTATGCCAAGGCTGGAGTGGATTTCATCTCATTCGGCGCGCTCACACACAGCGTGAAAGGGCTCGACATGAGCTTCAAGGCTGCAGGAAGCGACAAACTGGTGATCAAGTAGAGGTGTGAGGTTTTGAGGTTTTGAGGTTGTAAGGTTATAAGGTTGTGAGGTTGTGAGGTTGTGAGGTTGTGAGGTTATAAGGCTCCTATACTATAAGGCTTCTATGCATGGGAGTGCCAGACTTATGCCTCAGGACACTTGACCCTATGACCACGCTTGTCCTAACTGCATCCACAATGCCTATGTCAAGTAAACCAACAGAAAGAGAGAAATGAGACACAAAACATTACGCTATTTTATTCTACTAACGCTGTTTGCTTCCCTGACGGCAGGACAGGCTCTGGCCTGCACCAACCTCATCGTGGGCAAGAAGGCCAGCAAGGACGGCAGCGTCATCGTCACCTACAGTTGTGACGACTATGGCGCCTACGGATTCATGAACTTCCTGCCTGGCGGCAAGCATGCCAAGGGCACCATGCGCCCGCTCTACCACTACGAGTCCAACAACTACCTGGGTGAGATACCCGAAGCTGAGGAGACTTACACGGTGGTGGGACTGATGAATGAGCACCAGCTCACCATCCATGAGACCACCTTCGGTGGACGTGAGGAACTGACCGACACGCTCACAGGACTGATGGACTACGGCAGCCTGATGTATGTGACCCTGCAGCGCGCACGCACCGCACGCCAGGCCATCAAGGTACTCACCGACCTGGCCTGCACCTACGGCTACGAGAGCGAGGGAGAGTCCTTTACCATCGCCGACCCCAACGAGGTGTGGATCATGGACCTGATAGGCAAAGGTCCGGGCCGCAAAGGTGTGGTGTGGGTGGCCGTGCGTATCCCCGATGACTGCATCTCTGGCCATGCCAACCAGAGCCGCATCCACAAGTTCCCGCTGAAGGACAAGGAGAACTGCCTCTACAGCAAGGATGTCATCTCCTTTGCACGCGAGAAGGGTTACTTCAAGGGCAAGGACCAGGACTTCTCCTTTGCCGATGCCTATGCACCAGCCGACTTCAGCGCGCTGCGCTTCTGCGAGGCTCGCGTGTGGAGTTTCTTCAACCGCTGGGCTGCCGAGGACATGACTCCCTACCTCCGCTATGCCGAGGGAGATACCCAGGCTGCCCCCATGCCCCTCTATGTAAAGCCCAAGCAGCCGCTGAGCCTGCAGGACGTGAAGGACATGATGCGTGACCACTACGAGGGCACCCCCATGGCCCTGGACTCCGACCCTGGCATGGGGCCTTGGGAAATGCCTTACCGCCCTACCCCACTGACCTACGAGGTGGACGGGAAGAAGTACTTCAACGAGCGTCCCATCAGCACCCAGCAGACAGCCAACGTGTATGTGTCGCAGATGCGCTCCTGGTTGCCCGACCACATAGGCGGTGTCGTGTGGTTTGGCAATGATGACACCAATATGGTGCCGCTCACTCCAGTCTATTGCTCGGCTTTGTCGGTGCCGGAGTGCTATGCACAGGGCACTGCCGACTGCTTCCATTTCTCCACCCGCTCGGCCTACTGGGTACAGAACTGGGTGAGCAACATGGTGTACCCGCGCTACTCGGCCCTGTTCCCCGAAGTGAAGGCCACACGCGAGCGGCTGGAGAAGGACTACACTTCCATGCAGGCCGAGGTGGAGACCAAGGCTGCCTCCATGCCCCAGGAAGAGGCTGCCAAGTACCTGTCGGCCTACAGCCACCGCACCGCCCAGGCCATGCTGAACGAGTGGAACCAGCTGGCACAGACGCTCATCGTGAAGTACAACGACATGGCTGTAAAGCGCACCAACGAGCAGGGACTGTACGAGAAGACCCCTGGCGGCAACCAGCGTCCAGTGCTTCGCCCTGGCTACCCCGAAACCTATCGGCACCAGATTATCCAGGAGACGGGTGACCGCTTCCTGAGCAAGTGAAGCCTACCCCACCTATTGGTCATTCGGCCAACAAGGGAGAAAGCACGCGCCACATACACACGAATGTCCCCAAGGGGCTGAGGCAAGAGGCTCACTCATGCTTCTCTCTCCTTGGGGACACTTGTATTGCCAGTCCCAGTCAGAGCAGGCACACTACCGTCTCGTCGCCACAGACGCTGCGCACCTTCAGGCGCAAGGGCTTACGCTCTGAGCTTATTGTGCCATCCCATAGCCCATCGGTCTTCTGTCCATTCAGGGTCACCGTGCCAGCCTTCTCTATCCTCAGCTCCACATCGCCATGCCATGGGGCATGCAAGTCTTTCTCCTGGCAATCCAGGGAGAGCCACTCTACGCATTCCAGCCCCTCATCGCTGAGTTCTATCCTTGTGGAGGCCGACTGGTGTCCATCAGCCAGTTTCTTGAAGTGCTGAAGCGCGCTTTTCTGGTTGAAGTCATCAATCTTCCTGCGTACGTTGTCACTATGAAATGACTTCAAAGTCACACACCATTTGGTGAAGAGGCCATCCTGCACCTCCTGCAGACTCCACTCCACCTCGTCTTCCATCACAACCTCATCGAGCACTTGCTTGAGGTCTCTCAACTCAAATTCAATAAGCGTCTGCTGGTTCTCATCGTGGATGAACTTTTTCAACTCATCGATATCTTCCACATCCACATAATAGACGATGACACGCTTCACCTCGTCAGGCAAATCAGGCAGTGCCTTGTGAATGATGTTCATCATCTCGCTCTTGTCAAGCACTCGCTTGCTTCCATCAAGGAGGTTGGGCAGATAGACAGGCATCATGCCATACTTACTGCTCGTAATGCTTCCCGCCCAATACTGAGCATCAAGCCCTGCATTGGCGTTCAAGCCCGGAATCAAGCAATTCTTCAGCTTGTCCATCGTCTGAACAGGATTGCGGAAGAGGCGCACACCATCCTTCACTTCCTTTATCTCAAACTCCGCTCCAATGTTTACCAGTCGGTCACGAGCCGTCTGAAGGCTATTGATATTTACGTCGCCATGGATAAAACGACGGTTGAGCTTATGAGCAACAGCGGCGGTCACACCGCTGCCACCAAAGAAGTCTGCCACCAACATTCCCTCGTTAGAAGAGGCTTTGATGATTCGCTCCAACAAGGCTTCTGGCTTCTGAGTGGCGTAATCAAGAGGCTCTTCTTTATCCGCTGGTTGCAACATAGACATACGCCAAACATCATCTATTGATTTCTCATCTGTTTCTATATATATTACTTTGCCATTTTCATCTTTGGCATTTACTAATTTTTGAGACTCTTTATCCCATACTCGTTTAATTTGCTTAGTTACTTCTGGTCTTTTTTCCTTTATAGGGGTAAAACAGAATTCATTAGACTTGCAATAATAATAAATCGAATCATGGTTTGAGGCAAAACGATTTACATTACCTTGCATTTTATTATAATAATGCCATATTATCTCATTTCTAAAGTTCTCTTCCCCGAATATCTCATCCATGAGAATCTTGACATAATGTCCGATGTGATAATCGAGATGCACGTAGATACTCGCCGTCTCGCTCATCACACTCTTGATAGCCATGAGGTTCTCATACATCCAGTTGAGATAACGTTCCTTGTCCCAGATGTCTCCATACATTTTCTCCTCAAACTCCTTCATCTCGGTATTGTCGAGATTCTGCTCCGCTTCTTTCATCGCTTTCTGCACGAGCGGATTGCGACGGATGTAGATTTTCTTGGCATAGTCGGCTCCACTGGCGAAGGGAGGGTCGATATACACCAAGTCCACCTCTATGCCTTGCTCCTTGAGGTAGGCACAGGTGGCGAGGCACTCACCGTGCATGATGAGATTGCGCTGAGGATTGTCGCCCTTCTTTTCGAGCGTCTCCACCTCGTAGAGAGGCATTCCACGCTTGATGTGCGCCTCTATGCGGTCGTTGTCACGATAGCGAAGGATGCGATGGGTGCGCACGAAGTTGTCGAGGAGAGCTTGCCCCTCCAAGGTGTCAGGATAATATGGAATATATTTTGTTGCCATTGTCTTTTTGTTCTAATGATTTGCCTTATGATAAAACACTATTCAGCCGCCGAGAAGAATTTCTTGAGCATTCCAACGGTCTTTGCCATCCTTGTCTCCACCGAGTCGGTATCCTCCAAATAGAGGAATTGAAAACGCTCACGATGGAACGCCTCGTTATTCTTCGGCACAAACACATCACGCATAAACTGCAAGCGTTCCTTGAACTTAGGCGCATACACCTCGCCCTTTGTCTCAATGATGCAGATACGGTCTATCTTTCCCTCCCCATCACGGCTCAACACGAGGAAGTCGGGATAATAA
>JBNMJN010000012.1:0-65469 GCA_050873805.1 Prevotellaceae bacterium
GGGAGAGGGGTGGGGCGGCCCCGCTGGTGTGGAATGGGGCTGTCTTTGCCTGGCGGGGGGTTACTCCCTCACCAGTTTGTAGTCCAGTTGCTTGCGGAAGAGGTCGGCTCGCGCCACCTGTATCTTCACACTGTCGCCCAGGTTGTAGCAGTGGTGCGAGGCACGGCCACGCAGGCAGTAGTTCTTCTCGTCAAACTCGTAGTAGTCGTCCTTGAGGTCTCTCAGGGGCACCATGCCCTCACACTTGTTCTCGTTGACCTCCACATAGAGGCCAAACTCTGTGACTCCGCTGATGGTGCCTTCGAACACCTCGCCCAGGCGGTCCTTCATGAACTCCACCTGCTTGTACTTTATGCTTGAGCGCTCGGCCTGTGCCGCCGTCTGCTCCATCTCGCTGCAGTGCTCGCACAGTTCCTCGTACTTGTCGCGTCCCACGCTCCTGCCGCCCTCGGCGTAGCGCGTGAGCAGGCGGTGCACCATGAGGTCGGGGTAGCGGCGTATGGGGCTTGTGAAGTGAGTGTAGTAGCGGAATGCCAGTCCGTAGTGGCCTATGTTCTGCACGCTGTACTTGGCCTTCATCATCGCGCGCAGGCTCACCATCTCCACCACGTTCTGCTCCTTCTTGCCCTTCACTTCGTTGAGCAGCTTGTTGAGGTTGCGGCTCACGTCGTCCTTGGTGCCCGTTGCCCGCAGCTTGTAGCCAAACTTGCCCACAAACTCCGACAGGTTCATCAGCTTCTGCGGGTCGGGTGTGTCGTGCACGCGATAGACAAACACCTTGGCCTTCTGTCCCTTGGCCACCTTGCCTATGCTCTCTGCCACGGTGCGGTTGGCCAGCAGCATGAATTCCTCCACCAGTTTGTTGGCATCCTTGGCCACCTTGAAATAGACGCTCGTGGGCTTCCCCTTGTCGTCTATCTCGAAGCGCACCTCGCAGCGGTCAAAGTCTATCGCGCCCCCTGCGAAACGCTTGCGGCGCAGTTCCTTGGCCATGCGGTTGAGCGTGATGAGCTCCTGCGCGAAGTGCTCGGCAGGCTCGGCGCCGGGCGTGAGCGGCGCGGTGTGGTCGCCGGGGCTGTCATAGTCGGCCTCGCTGGCCTCGTGGTGGTCCTCCAGCACCTGCTGCACCTCCTCGTAGGTGAAGCGGCGGTTGCTGCGGATGACGGTGTGCGCCAGGTGCCAGTTCTTGATTTCGGCCTTCTCGTTGAGCGTGAAGATGACGCTGTAGGCCAGTTTGTCCTCGTCGGGCCGCAGCGAGCAGATGTAGTTGCAGAGCCTCTCGGGCAGCATGGGTATGGTGCGGTCCACCAGATACACGCTGGTGGAGCGCTTGAGTGCCTCGCGGTCGATGATGGAGCCTTCGGTCACATAGTGGCTCACGTCGGCGATGTGCACGCCCACCTCCCACAGCCCGCCTTCCAGCGCGCGTATGCTCAGCGCGTCGTCGAAGTCCTTGGCGTCCCTGGGGTCGATGGTGAAGGTCATCACCTCGCGCATGTCCTCGCGCTTGGAGAGCTCCTCGGCGGTGATGCCCGGGAGCAGCTTGTCGGCCGCCTTCTCCACAGCGGCGGGGTACTTGTAGGGCAGCCCGTACTCTGCCAGGATGGCGTGCATCTCGGCATTGTTCTCGCCCGTCTTGCCCAGGATGTCGATGACGTGGCCCACGGGGTTCTTTGCGTTCTCGGGCCATTCGGTGATCTTCACCACGGCCTTGTCGCCGTCCTTGCCCTTCTTGAGCGCCGACTTGGGGATGAAGATGTCATTGGCCAGCGTGCGGTCCTCGGTGAGCAGGTAGGCGAAGTCCTTCTTCACCTCCAGCGTGCCCACAAAGGTGTGGTCGGCGCGCTCCACTATCTCGGTCACCACAGCCTCGCGCACATGGTTGCGCCGGCGTGCCACCATGGTGGCCTGCACGCGGTCGCCGTCCATGGCATGCATGCTGTTGCGCTCGGCCACCAGCACAGGCTCGCCGCCGTCGGATGGCACAAACTCGTTCTTGCCGTTGGCCTTGCGGTGGAAGATGCCCTCCATCACCTGCGAGGGCTTGTTCAGGCTGTAGTGGTAGCGCGGCTGCTCACGGATGTAGTCGTCCATGAGCATCTCGTCCAGCACGTCCATCATGAGCATCTTGGCGGGATGCGTCTTGAGGCCGAGTGTGCGGTATAGCGTCTTGAGGTCGAATGTCTCGCCCGGAGCTTGCTGGAACATGTCCATGAGCAGCCCCTGCAGGTCTCTCTTCTTCAGGCGTGGGCCTGACTTCTTGTCCTTTCCCATAATAGCGTGTGTTAAGGTTGAACCATGGCTGCCAGCGGGCAGTCTCATAGCAAAGTTAAGGCTTTTTCTTGTCTCTCGCCCCAGTGGGGCGGCAAATAATGTGTGTAAAGGCGGCTGCGCGGGTGTTATTGGCTCTCCCTGTGGCGGCTATGTGGCGAAAAGACTGTAACTTTACCCGCAAAAGCGAAAAGAACTGAAGGAATGAACATATTGGTAACCGGAGCCAGTGGCTTCATAGGGAGTTATATCATAGAGGACGGCCTGCGCCGTGGTCATCAGATGTGGGCGGGCCTGCGCAAGAGCAGCAGCAGGGCTTATCTGCAGGACGCGCGCACGCGCTTTGCCTGCCTCGACCTGTCAGACAAGGCTTTGCTCACCCGCCAGCTGCTGGACCTGAAGGCACAGATGGGCGGCCGTGGCTGGGATGTGGTGGTGCATGCGGCTGGCGCGACCAAGTGCCTGCATGCCCAGGATTTCTACCGCACCAACTACGACGGCACGGTGCACCTGGTGGAGGCCCTGCGCGAGGCCGGCATGATGCCGCGCCGACTGGTGTATCTGAGCAGCCTGAGCGTGTTCGGGGCCATCCGCGAGCAGCCCGTGAGGAAGCCCTCGGCCAGCAATCCCTGGGTGTATGCCCCCATCCTGGGAAGCGACACCCCGCAGCCCAACACCGAGTATGGCCGCAGCAAGTGGCAGGCCGAGCGGTGGCTGGCGGCGCAGCAGGACGTGCCCTGCACCATCCTGCGCCCCACCGGGGTGTATGGCCCCAGGGAACGGGATTACTTCCTCATGGCACAGAGCATCAGGCAGCACACCGACTTCTCGGTGGGCTACAGGCCCCAGGAGATTACCTTCGTGTATGTGATGGACGTGGTGCAGGCGGTGTTTGGGTGCATCGACTCGCCCCAGGCCCAGGGCAAGGCCTACTTCCTGAGCGACGGCCATGTGTATAACAGCCGCCGCTTCAGCGACCTCCTGCAGCAGTCGATGGGCAACCCCTGGGTGCTCCACATCAAGGCTCCCCTGTGGTTCCTGCGCGTCGTGTGCGCCCTGAGCGGCATGCTGAGTCAGGTCACAGGCCGCATGAACGCCCTCAACATGGACAAGTATCACATCCTGAGCCAGCGCAACTGGCAGTGTGACATCGAGCCGGCAAGGCGCGACTTCGGCTACGAGCCGCAGTGGCCCCTGGAGCGCGGCGTGCCCGCCGCTGTCAAGTGGTACAGGGAGAATGGCTGGCTGTGAGGATGGCGGTTATGCCTTTGCTGGGTTTCTATGGCAGTTCCTGTCGTATGTTACCATGCATGTTCATTTGTCTTTCTTTTAGAATGTCCTTTTGGGGAAATGTGTTTGATATGAGTTCTTTGTTGTTCGAAACGCGTGATTCGTACGGATAATGCGTGAAAAAGTTTGGCGTATGTTAGTGAATACGCCTATATTTGTGGCGAACTAACGTACAAGCAGTTATGAAACCACGGAGTACAATGCGAATCGTTCAAACCTTTTGGAGCGGAGGGGCAGACCCACAGGCAAAGTCCTTCGGTTGGCCACATCCGCAGTACAACTTGATGTCGTGGGCATTAAGTTGTCTCTCGCTGAGAAAATTCTATGATGAGGTTGCACTCTATACGGATAGCCGTGGGTATAAGGTACTGATAGAAGAAATGCGTCTTCCTTATACAGAGGTTCATGTGATTTATGACGATAACCTTTGCCTGCCTCAGCATTGGGCGCTCGCGAAGATAAAAACTTATTCTATGCAAACGGTGCCTTTTTTGCATGTGGACGGCGATGTCTATATCTCTCGCCCATTTGATGAAAGTTTGGAGCACGCACCGCTTGTTGTGCAAAATGAAGAAATTGGTTCCGAATATTATCGAATGATGCTTGATAGAATCATGAATATACCCCATGTGTGGTTTCCCGATTTTGTTAAGGGGGTGATCAAGGAGGATCCTGTGCCTTCCTATAATATGGGGGTATTTGGAGGATGTGATTTGGACTTTATTCATATGTACTGCCGTAAAGCTGAACAGTTCCTTGCTAAGAACGAGATGAACAATTTCGAGAATCCATATTCATGTGTTGATTGTAATGTGTTCTTTGAACAGATGGTATTCGCAACTCTTGCCGTTTCTATGGGAAAACGCGTGTTTGGGGTTGTCCCATTTGCAGTGAAGGACAATGGCTACACGAGGAGAGACTTCTGTGATTTGGCACATTTCTCGGAGAAAAAATTCTTTCACTTGCTTGGTGGTCACAAGCGTGTGGCGCATGTGTGCAGGGTTATGGCGTATGTGCTGCTTTCTGATTACCCTGAATATTTTACGAGGATAGTGAAAATCTTGGATGGTTTTCCGAGTGCGTTTGTTTTCAGATGGGAATCTTCTTATGGGAATTTCTTGGAGAGAAAAAGCGTGGAATGGAAGGCGATGAACAGAGGTGTATTGCTAGGCTTGGAACTGTCGTATGCACATAGCATTATGGCTTTGGGGAGAAAGGGCATAGACGAAGAGAAAACATATGTATGCTTGTCCCCAAATCTGACTGCTTTTTCTGTTGAGTCGGAAGATATGGAAGAAAAAGAGTTCATAAGGAGACAATTTCGCTTAGAAAAGCATTTTCCTCTGAAGAAAATAGCTTTGACCCCTTCTTTGATGGCTCCAGGGTTCAATGAGTGTCCTCTTATTGAAGATGATGAACGTATTGTACATCGCTTGCAACATAGCGTTGCACCATTGAGTGTTAAAGATTTGCAGAATGACGCTATTGCTTGGTATGGATGTGCGAATGGTAAGTCCATTGGTAGAATAAGGGGACTTGTGTTGGACGAAATATATAGATTGGTGAATGCAAGAATGCTGATAATAAAAAGATAATATCTATGTTATATGAACTTTAGTAAAAAAAGAGGTAATAATGGTTGTAGTAGGAACTAAAGACAATCCATACTCAAAAGCACAGTATGATGAGTTGGTGTCCAGGTCAGAGTGGCCTGGCGGATGGGTTTCTTGGGGCTATGAACTCGTATATGTAACGAGTAATGGGCATGTGGAAAAGAAAGTAGGTAACCGGGAAGTCGGTAGTGAAAGTAATCCTTTTACAGAGCAAGCCTATTGGGAGATGAATTGCAAAAACGAATGGGTAGGTGGGTATGTCCTGTTCGAGGGATGTTCTCAGCCATCCTACAGATATGCTTCAGGAGAAGAGGAATATGGCTCATGCGGATGTGGAGGTGATTCTAGTTGTGGATGTGGTTGTGGGTATGGCGGTGGTTTTGGCTGCGGCAGTGGAAAACCACGTCTTGTGCCTGGATCCGAAATTCTATCTGTTGCTGGTCGCTATGCAGGGGAGGACGGACATTATAAAGTTAAGGTGTCGTGGGATGCGGAAAGCAAAGTGAGCGCGCAGTGCATAGGCTTTTATAAATCAACGGAGGGGGGTTGTGTATTTTGACGGAAGTTCCCTTGAGGTTGAAATACTGGATGCGTACACTTATCAAATAAAGGGATTGGGTACACCTTTTAATTATACAATCCCAGAAATTTATCGGGCGTAAAACATGTGGCTATGAGGGTAAGACAGACATTTGTGTATGTGGTTGCCTGGATTGTTTCTATGGGTGCTTTCTCCATGACGACAGTCACAGTGAGGAGGGCTGGTACGCTGGCATCGGTCTTGTCCCAGGAGCAGCAGGACACTTGCACTTCCCTGGGTATAAGGGGTAAACTGAACTCGTCAGACCTAAGGGTGCTGCGGCGTATGGCAGGCTATGATGAAGGGCAGGGCACAGGCAGGCTTGCATATCTGGACTTGTCAGAGGCACGGATAGTCACAAGCAGCGAGACTTATATGGCTTTGGATGCCGCAGAAGAGTGGCTGGTGTGTGCTGCCTACGCAAAGGAAGTGGAGGAAACTGCCTTTGGAGACAATAACAGACGTGTGGATAGGGTTCAGAAATATGGCGTGGCGTATGTGCTTGGATACCAATCGGACGAGAAGTTCTCAGTGCTCCACAAGTCGGCGGTCAGGTTTCGAAATAATGGGATAAGGCAAATCGGCCCGAAGGCTGTCAATGAGAGTTTTCCCAGGCTTCTCGTTTCCAAGGATGAGTTTGTCTTCCGCAAAGGGCTGACAGATGACGAGTGGGACAAACTCAAGCGTGCCGGGATAACCAAGTTCGCGGGTCACAGGTTGGTGCGGGAGGGGAAGCGCTATGTGATGTATTGCTCCACCAGGAAGGGCGTCTTCGCGGGGGACTTCTTCTACAAGTGCCCTTGCATGAGGGTAGTGGTGCTTCCCTGTCGGAAACGGCTGGATGAGAGTGTGACCGTGTATGAGTGTCCGGTGCGCTACATGCACAAGCGCGTGGTGGTGCCTTAGCCCTATCCTCTCCTGTTCTGGACTTATGGCACAGCCGCGCCTGCACCTCCCTGTCGCAGGGTGGCGCAGGCGCGGCTGTGTTGTGGGGCGGTTGTGCCGGTCCTGTAGTTACACCTCAAAGTCGAGGCAAGTGCGCACGGCTGTGTAAGGGCGCACCTTGGTGTTGGCCACCTCCTGGTGTGCGGGGTGCTGGGCATAGCCCTTCAGAGCCTCGGGTGACTCCAGTGTGCAGTCCAGCATCACGTCGGCCGTGGATGAGGGAAGCACGCCATCCGTCTGCACATGCACACTCAGCAGGCCGGGCACCACACCCTGCAGTCCCTCCAGGCCAGCCTTGATGCCAGCCTTCACCGTTACCTTCTCCTCTGCGCTCAGTTCCTCGCGCAGTTTCCATAGAATAATGTGTTTAACCATAATAAAAGTCGCGTTATTCGTTACAGTTCTCTTGTTTTCTCTGCAAAGGTACATATTTTCGCTGTGCCGTGGGGCTGTCCTATTGGCAGAAAAGCCGTACCTTTGCATCCAAGACGTATAAACTTAATATTACAGATACACTTATGGCACAGCAAGAGGATGTATTCAAGAAGATAGTGTCCCACTGCAAGGAGTATGGTTTCGTGTTCCCCAGCAGCGAGATTTATGATGGCCTGGGCGCCGTGTATGACTACGGGCAGAATGGTGTGGAACTGAAGAACAACATCAAGCAGTATTGGTGGAAGAGCATGGTGCAGCTGCACGAGAACATTGTGGGCCTGGATGCTGCCATCTTCATGCACCCCACCACCTGGAAGGCCAGTGGACATGTGGATGCATTCAATGACCCCCTGATAGACAACCGCGACTCCAAGAAGCGCTATCGCGCCGATGTGCTCATCGAGGACCAGATAGCCAAGTACGACGAGAAGATAGAGAAGGAGGTGGAGAAGGCACGCAAGCGCTTTGGCGACGCTTTCGACGAGGCACAGTTCCGCTCCACCAACACCCGCGTGCTGGAGCACCAGCAGAAGCGCGACGCACTGCACGAGCGCTACTCCAAGGCCATGAACGCCAATGACCTGGCCGAGCTGCGCCAGATCATCCTCGACGAGGAGATTGCCTGCCCCATCAGCGGCACACGCAACTGGACAGAGGTGCGCCAGTTCAACCTCATGTTCAGCACCGAGGTGGGCTCCACGGCCGATGGCGCAAGCAAGATATACCTGCGTCCCGAGACGGCCCAGGGCATCTTTGTCAACTACCTCAACGTGCAGAAGACGGGCCGCATGAAGCTCCCCTTCGGCATCGCCCAGATAGGCAAGGCATTCCGCAACGAGATCGTGGCGCGGCAGTTCATCTTCCGCATGAGGGAGTTTGAGCAGATGGAGATGCAGTTCTTTGTGAAGCCCGGCACCGAGCTGGAGTGGTTCAAGCGGTGGAAGCAGACCCGCATGAACTGGCACCAGGCCCTGGGCTTCGGCGCGGAGAACTACCGCTTCCACGACCACGAGAAGCTTGCGCACTATGCCAACGCCGCCACCGACATCGAGTTCCACATGCCCTTCGGCTTCAAGGAGGTGGAGGGAATACACTCCCGCACCAACTTCGACCTGAGCAGCCATGCCAAGTACAGCGGCAAGAAGATAGAGTACTTCGACCCCGAGACCAACGAGAGCTACACCCCGTATGTCATCGAGACCTCAATCGGTGTGGACCGCATGTTCCTCTCGGTGATGTGCCATGCCTACGAGGAGCAGCAGTTGCCCGACGGACAGACCCGCACCGTGCTGCATCTGCCTGCCGCCCTGGCACCCATCAAGCTCGCCATCTTCCCCCTCACCAAGAAGGACGGGCTGCCCGAGAAGGCTCACGAGATATTCCGCGACCTGCGCTTCCACTTCAACTGCAAGTACGAGGAGAAGGACCAGATAGGCAAGCGCTACCGCCGCATGGATGCCATCGGCTGCCCCTACTGCATCACCGTGGACCTGCAGACGCTGGAGGACAACACCGTGACGCTGCGCGACCGCGACACCATGGAGCAGACACGAGTGGCCATCGCCGACCTGAAGAATATCGTGGAGGAGAAGGTGAGCATAGAGTCTCTGCTCAAGAAACAGGACTAACCCCATTACAGACATGGCACACACACATCGCCTCATGCGGGCCCTGGCCCTGTGCATGACAGCCCTGGTTGGACTGTCGTGCCTGCTGACCTCATGTCAGGAGACCACCGAGGAGTGGAATCCATACACCAACTGGCAAGCGCGCAACACCCAGTGGTTTGCCACCGTGGCCGACTCGGCACGCACGGCCATCAGCCAGGCCAAGGCGCAGTATGGCGATGAGTGGGAGCAGCATTGCCAGTGGCGCATGTACAAGACCCTGCAGCGCAGTGCCGAGAAGCGCGGCCCGCTCACCGACAGCATCTGCTGCCGCATCGTGTCGCGTGGCGAGGGGCTGGTGTCGCCGGCCTCGACCGACACCGTGCACATCAGTTTCCGTGGCTGGCTCATGCCCGCAGAGTACGAGCGTGAGGATGGCAGTCACGAGACGCGCATGTCGGTGTTCACGCAAACCTACTTCGGTGAGTACAATCCTGCCACGGCATCGCCCCAGGTGGGCGAGGTGAAGTCCTTCACCGAGGGCTTTGGCACGGCACTCCAGTATATGGTGCAGGGCGACGACTGGATGGTGTACATCCCCTGCGAGCTTGCCTATGGGGCGGAAGCCTCGTCGGCCATTCCGGCCTACAGCACCCTGCTCTTCCGCATCCAGATGGCAGAGATAGAGAACGACTGAGGAAGCCTCCTCGCACCTTCTCCCATGGGGGAGGGACATCCTCTGCGCATGGGTGTGGGAGGGAGTTTGCCGAATAGAAAAGATATGTGCGGCGCGCTGCTCGATGCGGCGCGCCGCACTTCTTGTTGGCGGGGTGGCGCACCGTGTTGCTTTGGGCAGGCTGGTGGGGCGTGCCTTGGTGAAGGACGCTGCAGGAGGCACATTACACACGACAAGCCCTGGGGGTGGATACCCAGGGCTTGTCCGTGGTGGTGGGCAGGCAGTCCAGGGGCTTCTCTCGCCATGGTGAGGCGCGAGGCGGCTTCCTGGCCTTTGCTTTTTCTTAGTCGCGCTGGAAGATGTCGCGCGTATATACTTTACTCTTCACGTCGTCCAGCACCGTGTCGTAGCGGTTGGCTATGATGGCTTCCGACCTCTGCTTGAACAGTCCCAGGTCGTTGACCACCAGACTGCCAAAGAATGTGCTTCCGTCTGGCAGCGTGGGCTCGTAGATGATGACCTGAGCCCCCTTGGCCTTGATGCGCTTCATGATGCCCTGTATGGCCGACTGGCGGAAGTTGTCGCTTCCCGTCTTCATTGTGAGGCGATATACCCCTATGGTGGGTGTCTCCTGTTCGGCCATTCCCTTGCCATACTCGTTTTGCTGGCTGTAGGCATACCATCCAGCCTTCTTGAGCACCGCGTCGGCGATGTAGTCCTTGCGCGTGCGGTTGCTCTCCACGATGGCAGTCATCATGTTCTGCGGCACGTTCTCGTAGTTTGCGAGCAGCTGCTTGGTGTCCTTGGGCAGGCAGTAGCCGCCGTAGCCAAAGGAGGGGTTGTTGTAATGCAGGCCAATGCGAGGGTCGAGCCCCACCCCACGGATGATGGCCTGCGAGTCCAGTCCCTTCATCTCGGCATAGGTGTCCAGCTCGTTGAAGTAGCTCACGCGCAGGGCCAGGTAGGTGTTGGCAAAGAGTTTCACCGCCTCGGCCTCCTTGAGTCCCATGAAGAGCGTCTCTATCTCCTCCTTCTGTGCACCCTCCTGCAGCAGGTGGGCAAAGAGGCGCGCCTGCTGCTCCGCGTCGGGGTCGGCGATGGCCTGTATGGCCGCGTTCTCCTCCTGCGCAGCCCTGTCGCTGCCTGTGGCAGGCTTGGGGTAGCCCACGATGATGCGGCTGGGGTAGAGGTTGTCGTACAGTGCCTTGCTCTCGCGCAGGAACTCTGGCGAGAAGAGCAGGCGGAAACGCTTGCCCCTCAGGCGGCTGTCACTGGCATAGCGTGCCGCGTAGCGCACATACAGGCTGCGGCAGTAGCCCACGGGGATGGTGCTCTTGACCACCATCACAGCCTCGGGGTTGGCCTCCAGCACCAGGTCTATCACGTCCTCAATGTGGTGCGTGTCAAAGAAGTTGCGCTCCGGGTCATAGTTGGTGGGCACGGCGATGACGATGATGTCGGCCTGCGCATAGGCCGCGCGGCCGTCGGTGGTGGCTGTCAGGTCGAGCCTCTTCTGGGCGAAGAACCGCTCTATGTACTCGTCCCTGATGGGCGACACGCGCCTGTTGATTTGCTCCACCTTCTCGGACACCACGTCCACGGCGGTCACCTTGTGGTGCTGGCTGAGCAGTGTCGCGATGGACAGGCCCACATAGCCAGTGCCTGCCACGGCAATCCTAAGTTCGTTGTATTCCTTCATGTGCAGTTTTGTCTGTTTCGCCTTGTGGGGCTGCCTCTGGCAGGCCATCTGCCCGGCAGACCCATTTGCAAAGATAGGGCATTTCGGAATTTAATGCTTGCAGAATAGCAGGAATATGCGTAATTTTACACCCAATTAGGGGTGTCTGGGCTCTTGAGGCCCATTTCCCCGCACATGTCACTGGCAAATGAGTATAACGGAAATGATAAACAGCCATCAGGGCACGGCCTTCTCCTTTGAGGTGCTGCCGCCCCTGAAGGGCAATGGGACAGCGGGGCTGTTCCGCACCATAGAGCAACTGAGGGAGTACAACCCCCTTTACATCAACATCACAAGCCACCGCAGCGAGTATGTCTATCGCGACCTGGAGGGTGGGCTGGTGCAGCGACAGCGTGTGCGCCGGCGGCCTGGCACCATTGCCATCGCCGCCTCCATACAGCACCGCTACGGGATTCCTGTGGTGCCCCATGTGGTGTGCAGTGGCAATTGCAGGGAGGACCTCGAGTACATGCTCATTGACCTGCAGTTTCTCGGAATAAGCGACCTGCTGGTGCTCCGTGGCGACAAGGCCAGGGAGGAGAGTACCTTCAAGCCCACGGGCGACGGGCCTGCCCATGCCACAGAGCTCATCGAGCAGGTCAACCTGTTCAACAGCGGCCACTTCTGGGACGGCACGGAGATGAAGTGCAAGGGCGAGCCTTTCCGCTTCGGGGTGGCGTGCTATCCCGAGAAGCATGAGGAAGCGGCCAATATGGAGGCCGACCTCGCAGCCCTGAAGATGAAGGCCGACCTGGGTGCGGAGTACGCTGTGACCCAGCTCTTCTACGACAACGACAAGTACTTCCAGTTTGTCGAGCGTGCCCGTGAGGCAGGCATCACCATCCCCATCATACCGGGCATCAAGCCGCTGGCCAAGCTCAGCCAGCTCACCATGGTGCCCAAGACCTTTCACTGCGACCTGCCCGAGGCACTCTATCACGAGGCCGTCAAGTGCCACACCGACGAGGAGGTGAGGCAGGTGGGCATAGAGTGGGGTGTGCAGCAATGTCGCCAGCTCATGCAGCACGGAGTGCCGAGCCTGCACTTCTACACCGTGAGCGCGGTGCCGAGCATAGCGCAGATAGCCAGTCAGATATACTAAGGGAAGTCACAGCAACAGATAGCCAGCATACAAGGATGAGTGCCGTAACATATTCGGATGTCATAGGACAGCAGGAGGCGAAGGAGCATATCCTGAGGATGGTGCATGAGGGACGTGTGCCCCATGCGCTTATGATAAGTGGGCGCGAGGGCTCGGGAGCCATGCCCCTGGCACTTGCCCTGGCCAGGCATCTGCTGTGTGAGCACCCGGGCGAGGACGGGCCCTGCCAGACCTGTGCAGGATGCCGCATGACAGCCACCTGGGCGCACCCCGACCTGCACTTCTCCTTCCCCGTGTGCAAGGCCAAGAGTACCGACAAGCCCACCTCGGACGACTACATGCAGCAGTGGCGCGAGCAGCTGCAGGACAGCATCTACTTCGATGCAGAGATGTGGCTCGCTGACATCAAGGCAGACAACCAGCAGATGACACACTATGTGCAGGAGAGCGACCGCCTGCAGGAATGCCTTGCGCTCAAGCCCAGCCAGGGCGGACGCCGCGTGGTGCTGCAGTGGCTGCCCGAGCGCATGGACGCGGCACCGGCCAACAAGCTGCTCAAGCTCATCGAGGAGCCTCCCGAGCACACCCACTTCATACTGGTGAGCCTGCAGCCCGACCTTGTGCTGGGCACCATACAGAGCCGTGTGCAGCGCATCTCGCTGCCGCCGCTCACCGAGCAGGACATTGCCCAGGCACTGGTGCAGCGCGAGGGGGCGTCGCCCGCCCAGGCCCAGGAGGTGGCGCATGTGGCCCAGGGCAACTACACCGAGGCTCTGAAGCAGGTGCATGCCAGGGGAGAGAACCGCGAGTTCAACACTTACTTCGTCAATCTGATGCGCCTGTGCTATGCACGCAAGGTGAAGGAACTCAGGCTGTGGGCGCAATCGGCAAGCGAACTGGGGCGCGAGCGGCAGAAGCGCATGCTGGCGCACTTCCAGCACCTGCTGCGCGAGAACTTCATCTATAACTTCCACACCCCCGCCCTCTCCTACGAGACACGCGAGGAGCAGAACTTCAGCGCACGCTTCGCGCCCTTTGTCAACGAGCGCAACGTGGTGGGCATCATGGACGAGATGTCGCAAGCGCAGAGGGACATAGAGCAAAACGTGAATGCGCGCATGGTGTTCTTCGACTTTGCCCTCAAGATGATAATCCTAATCAGACAATAATATATATGGAATACAAATATAAATGTGGGTGCGCGGGAAACGGCCTCTGCAAGAAGGGTTGCCACATAGGACACTACGCGCAACTGAATGTGTATGACTATCTGGCCGACATCCCAGGCAACGACGAGACAACGGACCTGGTGGAGGTACAGTTCAAGAATACCCGCAAGGGCTATTACCACAACATCAACAACCTGCCGCTGGAGAAAGGCGATGTGGTGGCTGTGGAGTCGAACCCCGGTCATGACATCGGCACGGTGACGCTCACGGGCAAACTGGTGCCGTTGCAGATGAAGAGGGCCAATCTCAAGAGTAACGAGGAGATACGCCGCATCTACCGCAAGGCGCGTCCTGTGGACATGGAGAAGTACGAGGAGGCCAAGGCACTGGAGCACGAGACCATGATACGCAGCCGGCAGATAGCCAAGGACCTGGGGCTTGAGATGAAGATAGGAGACGTGGAGTACCAGGGCGACGGCAACAAGGCCATCTTCTACTACATCGCCGACGGGCGCGTGGATTTCCGCCAGCTCATCAAGGTGCTTGCCGATGCTTTCCATGTGAGGATAGAGATGAAGCAGATAGGCGCGCGGCAGGAGGCAGGACGCATAGGCGGCTTTGGACCCTGCGGACGCGAGCTCTGCTGTGCCACCTGGATGAAGAACTTTGTGAGTGTGGGCACTGGCAGCGCACGCTTCCAGGACTTGAGCCGCAACCCGCAGAAGCTTGCGGGACAGTGTGCAAAGCTCAAGTGCTGCATGAACTACGAGGTGGACCAGTATGTGGAGGCGTACCGCAAGCTTCCCCCACGCGACATCCAGCTGCAGAGCATGGAGGGGGACTACTACTTCTTCAAGTGCGACATCCTGTCGGGTATGGTCACTTACTCCACCGACAAGCGCATGGCTTCCAATCTGGTGACTATCAGTGCGCAGCGTGCCGCGGACATCATAGAGATGAACAAGCGCGGCGAGAAGCCCGACACACTGGAGGAGGGCGGACGCAAGGAGCCTGAGCGTGCCATTGGCCTGGCTACCCAGGAGGACCTCAATCGCTTTGACAAGAAGAAAAAGAAAAAGAAGAAGAGCGGGGCGGGCAATAATGGCAAGCCGCGCAAGGAAGGCTCTGGTGGAGCTCCCGAGGCCAATGCTGGCAAGAAGCAGCAGGGCGACCGTCCACGCGAGCCGCGCCGTCCGCAGCAGGGCAATGCCGCTGCGACAGGCAACGGACCCGAGGGAAAGGGTGGGGGTGAGCAGGCACGCCGCCGTCCCAATCGTCCCAACCGCCAGCGCGGGCCGCGTCCCGCTGGCAACGACGCTCCCCGTGACACACAGCCCGACAGCAAGGCATGAGCAGGACGGGCTGGCTTCCTCGTGTGGCGATGGCTCTTGCGCTGGCCGCTTGTGCCGGGCAGACGCGCTATCACCATTTCCTGCCCTTGCCCAAGCAAGGGTGGGGGAGGGAGGATACCGTGTGCTTCAGCCTGCCCAAAAGTTTGCCTGAGGGGCGGCTGCGGGCGAGTGCGCAGCTCAGGGCGGCACGCTCCTTCCCTTACTCCGACCTCTGGCTGGCCCTGGAGCAGTGTGATTCCACACACCAGGTGCTGCATGCCGACACCCTGCATGTGCGCATGGCCGACTCGCAGGGCAGCCTCCTGGGGCATGGATGTGAGTTGCTGGAGTACTCGTCCGACACAGTCCCCCTGCTGCACGACTCCCTTGGCAAGTGTTCCGAGATACGCCTTCGCCATCTGATGGCCACCGAGGTGATGCCCTCGCTCACCGACGTGGGGCTGTGGGTAGGCGGCTGGTGAGGCTTGTTGTGCCCGCATGACCCTGTGGCAGGGTTGGCGTGTGTGGAAAATGGCAACCCCGCGTGGAGCCGGGCACGCTCCTCAGTGCTGCATGCGGCTCCTGCCCGCATCGATGCGCAGCATGACAAAGAGCAGGATGGTGAAGCCCCACAGCGATGACCCGCCATAACTGAAGAAGGGCAGCGGAATGCCTATGACGGGGGTGAGTCCCAGCACCATGCCCACGTTGATGAACACATGAAACAGGAAAACACTCATTACGCAATAGCCATAGACACGCCCAAAGGTGTAGGGTTGACGCTCGGCCAGGTGGATGAGGCGCAGGATGAGCGCGAGGAACAGGCACAGCACGGTGGCGCAGCCAAGGAACCCCTCCTCCTCGCCCACGGTACAGAAGATGAAGTCGGTGTCCTGCTCGGGCACATACTTGAGCTTGGTCTGGGTGCCATTGAGAAAGCCCTTGCCGCGCAGTCCGCCCGACCCGATGGCTATCTTGGCCTGTATCACATTGTAGCCCGCTCCCCTGGGGTCATCCTCCAGGCCCAGCAGCACGCGTATGCGGGTTTGCTGGTGAGGCTGCATCACATCGTTGAGCACATAGTTTGCCGAGTAGAAGAAGCCCAGGCTTCCCATTGCGAAGAGCGCTATATACAGGTAGCGCAGCAACTGGTCGCGCAAGGCAAGCCACACAAGGTACAGTATCATGGCGACACACACGGCAAGCATGACCCAGGTGACATCAAAGGGAATGGCATAGCGGCAGAACAGCAGTCCCAGGACTTCGGCTCCCAGCCCGTACCACAGGACTCTGGCTGCCACCTTGCGGTCGGGCGTGTAGGCCCGCACAAGCAGTACCGTGAACAGGTGCACCAGTCCCAGCACCAGCGAGGTGCCCAGCGATGCGGGAGCTCCCTCCCAGATGGGGATGTCGGCAAAGCGCACTCCCACCACGAAATACACTACCGCTGACACCGCCGCAAAGAGTATTCCGCCCGGCATCCCCTCGCGGTACAGCATGAGGAAGAAACTGGCATAGACAAGCGCGCTACCCGTCTCCTTCTGCATGACTATCAGGCCCATCGGCACCACGATGACTGCCACGCAGAGCAGGAAGTCGCGCCAGCGTGTCATGGAGAAGCCATAGGAGTTCATCACCTTGGCCACACACAGGGCCGTGGCAAACTTGGCAAACTCGGCCGGCTGGAGGCTGAAGGGGCCTATCTTGATCCAGGAGAGCGAGCCCTTGATGTCGTGTGCGAGGAAGGGCGTGACGAACAGCAGCACGAGCATGAACAGGTACAGGAAGTAGGAGACCGACTCTATCAGGCGGTCGTCGGTCATCAGGATGATGCCGCCCAGCAGCAGGGAAGTGCCTATCCACACTATCTGCATGCCACTGCGGGTGGAGAAGTCCAGGAAGTTGTAGCCCTGCTCAAAGTCGTAGCTGGCACCGCACACACTCATCCACCCCAGCGCGACCAGTGCCAGGTAGAGGCATATAGTAATCCAGTCAATCGACTTCAGGAGCCGTGGCGACCGTGTGTTGCTGTCAATGGGAGTCAGAGGCATAGTCGTAAGGGTTGTAAAGGTGCTTGTTCTGGAACATCTCTGCCCTGCGCTCGCTCTCGGGCGAGAGATGTCCGTTGATGTACTGCTCCATCATGAGCGCGCCGATGGGCACACCGTAGGTTGCGCCCCAGCCTCCGTTCTCCACATACACGCAGATGGCTATCTTGGGGTTCTGGCGTGGCGCGAAGCCCATAAACACGCTGTGGTCTTGCCCATGCGGGTTCTGTGCCGTGCCCGTCTTGCCACACACCTCATACCATGGGTTGTTGGCCGAGCGGCAAGTGCCTCCCAGCACCGAGCGGCGCATGCCCTCCACCACAGTCTCGTAGTGCTGGCGGCTCACCATGGTGTAGTGCTTGCGGGTGTAGAGCGTGTCCAGCGGCTCATCCTGCACCTTCTGCACGATGTGCGGCACATAATAGTAGCCGCGGTTGGCTATGGTGGCTCCCAGATTGGCTATCTGCAGGGGAGTGAGGTTGACCTCACCCTGCCCGATGGATATGCTGATGATGGTCAGGCCGTTCCAGCTGCCTCGGTATGCCTTGTCGTAGAAGGGCGCGTTGGGTATCATGCCGCGCTTCTCGCCAGGCAGGTCAATGCCCAGCTTGTAGCCAAATCCCATCGACACCATATAGTCCTTCCACCGCGTCATGGCATCCTGCACGCTCCGGTACTTCTTCCTGTTGCCGAACATGTAGTACAGTCCCCAGCAGAAGTAGCCGTTGCACGAGGTGGCAATGGCTGGCACCAGCGACAGGGGCGAGGGATGCCCGTGGCATCCCACCTTCAGGTGCCCGTAGTGGAATCCGTGACTGCAGGGGAATGAGGTAGAGGGCGTGATGACTCCCTCCTGCAAGAAGGTGAGCGCCTGGCTCGTCTTGAAGGTGGAGCCTGGCGGGTACTGGCCCATGATGGCGCGGTTGAGCAGCGGGTGTCGGGTGTCCTGGCTCAGCATGGCATGGCTTCTGCCGCGCTGCCTGCCCACCAGTATGCGCGGGTCATAAGTGGGGCTCGACACCATGCACAGCACGCCTCCTGTGGCTGGGTCAATGGCCACGATGCTCCCTTTCTTGCCAGTCATCAGCCGCTCGCCCAGTGCCTGCAGGTCCACGTCCATGCTTAGTGTGAGGTTCTTGCCAGGCACGGGCGCGTTGTCAAACTGCCCGTTCATGTAGTGCCCCTTGATGCGTCCGCGTGCATCGCGCAGCAGTATCTCGGTGCCCTTCTCGCCACGCAGTTGCCTCTCGTAGGAGCGTTCCACGCCCTGCTTGCCCGAGTAGTCGCCCCGGCGGTAGTAGTCGTCCTCGTCCAGTTCGGCCTGGCTCACCTCACCCACATCGCCCAGTATCTGTGCGGCATAGGGGTATCTGTACTGCCGTATGCTGCGCTTCTGGATATAAAATCCCGGGAAGCGGAATATCTTCTCCTGGAATCTGCTGCACTCCTCGGCCGAGAGCTGGCTCATGAAGAGCTGCTGCGTGTAGCGGCTGTAGCCTGGATTGCGGCGCAGGTCTTTGATTTCCTCCATGCGGCGCTCGTACCAGTCGCGGGTGATGCCAAGGCTCTGGCACAGGTCCAGGGTATCGACTCCCTGCTGCTCGGTCATCACTACCATGAGGTCGTAGGCAGGCTGGTTATATACGAGCAGCTTGCCGTTGCGGTCGGTGATGACCCCTCGGGCTGGGTACTGGATGCGCCGCAGGAAGGCATTCGAGTCGGCATTGCGCTTGAAGTCGTCGCTCAGCATCTGCAGGGCAAACAGGCGTATGAGATACACCACCACGATGCCCACGGCGATGAGGCCGAGCACATACTTGCGTTTTTCCAGTTCGTAGTTTGCCTTCATGCAGATGTGGCGGGGAGGTTTACTTGCTTGAGCTTCTGATGGTCTCGAGCGGGAATGCCAGCAGGAGCGATGTGGCCAGGCTGGCCAGCAGGTGCATGCCAGCCAGTCCAATGTGGCTTACCGAGAAGCACTCCAGCAGGAAATAGGTGGCATGGTGTACCAGGAAGAGGGTGAACACATACCTCACATGGCTCCATGTGCCCATGGAATGGTAGGTGGGAACCAGGTCCTCCACCGCGTCCTTGGGCGCTTGCATGTCCAGCAGTGCGGGTCGCACCATCGCTGTGAGCGTCATGGCCGCGCTGCCCATGCCAGGTGTGCCGGCAAAGATGTCGGTGACCAGCCCCATGGCAAAGCCCCAGAGCATGGCGCATGTGCGCGATGTGTTCATGGGCATATACGCCAGCAGGAGCACGCCTATCATGGGTGTGCCCATCCCCCAGAAGCTCATGTGGTTGAGCACGAGCACCTGCAGAGCCAGCAGCATGAGCATCTGGGCCAGTCGCTTGAGTTGTGATAGTACCATATTGCGTGCGCCTCTTGTGGTTATTGTTGTACGGTGAGTGAGTCCATCTCGGCGCGGCTCTTGTAGTCAACCACGCACACGTCCCTCAGGCAGGACAGGTCTGTGCTCATCTGCACCTCCAGCCGGTAGGCCATGCCATCGGGGCTGTTGTTGACCTGCGCCACGCGTCCCACAAACAGTCCGGCTGGGAACACGTTGCTGAAGCCGCTTGTCTCCACGATGTCCCCCTGGTGTATCTGCGCATGCCTTGGCACATCGTCCATGCTCGCGTGCAGTGGATTGCCGCCGTTCCATTTCAGGTAGCCAAAGTAGCCCGTGCCTCTCAGCCGGCAACTGATGTTCGACTGGCTGTTGAGCACAGACATGACCAGGGCATAGTGCTCCGTCACGCGGCTCACGATGCCCACCACTCCGGTGCCGCTCACGACACCCATCTCGGGCTTCACACCGCTGCTTCGTCCCACGTTGATGGTGAGGTAGTTGTCCTTGCGGTTGACGCTGTTGGCCACCACCTTGGCCGGTATCAGGTGCAGGTCGGCGGTCACCCTTGCCTCCTCCAGCTCGGTGAAGGAAGGCTCGTGCTGCAGACTGTCCAGCTGGCTTCGCATGACGCTCATGTTGTACTGCAGCACCACGTTCTGCCTGGTCAGGTATTCGTTTTGCCTGGCCAGGTGCATGTACGACAGTACCTTCTCTTCCTGTTCCATCACCAAGGCCGCCACGGAGTTGGCCTGAGTGAACCACACGCTGCCCTGGTAGGTGTTGAAACGGAAAAGAAGCCATCCACTGAGGACTTCCAGAAGCAGGAAGACACCCCAGTGGATGTGTTTGAGTATTCTGTTGGCAAGTTCTCCCAATGCGGTAGGATTACATTAAGAAGGAGAAGTTCTGTATGTTCTTCAGTGCGATGCCCGTGCCCTTGGCCACGCTGTGCAGCGGGTCCTCGGCCACATGGAACTCGATGTTGATCTTGTCGGTGAGCCTCTTGCCGAGTCCGCGCAGCAGCGCGCCTCCTCCGCTCAGCCAGATGCCGTTCTTCACGATGTCGGCATAGAGCTCGGGTGGAGTCTCCTCCAGTGCGGCGAGCACGGCGGTCTCTATCTTGGCCAGAGTCTTCTCCAGGCAGTGTGCTATCTCCTGGTAGCACACGGGCACCTCCATGGGCAGTCCAGTGATCTTGTTTGGCCCATATACCACATAGTCCTCGGGAGCCTGATCGCCCAGGTCGGTCTGTGCCGCGCCCACATGTATCTTGATGCGCTCGGCCATGCGCTCGCTCACCTTCACGTTGTGCTGTCGGCTCATGTATTCCTGTATGTCGGTGGTCAGTTCGTCCCCCGCGATGCGCAGGCTCTTGTTGACCACCAGTCCGCCCAGGCTTATGACCGCGATCTCGGTGCTTCCGCCGCCTATGTCAACAATCATGTTGCCCTCGGGCGCAAGCACGTCCAGCCCAATGCCAATGGCCGAGGCCATTGGCTCGTATATCAGGTACACCTCGCGTGCGCCTGCATGCTCGGCGCAGTCGCGCACCGCATGCAGCTCCACCTGTGTGCTTCCGCTTGGCACGCCAATCACCATCTTCAGGCTGGGCGAGAACAAGTATCCGCCCGTGTGCACCATCTTGATGAGGCCGCGCATCATCTGCTCACAGGCACTCATGTTTGCTATCACGCCATCGCCCAGTGGACGTATGGCCTCGATGTCGGGGTTTGTCTTCTCGTACATCATCTTGGCCTTTTCGCCCACGGCTATCATGCGCTCTGTCCTGCGGTTCAGCGCCACCACGCTTGGCTCATCAACCACAATCTTGCCGTTGCTTATGATGATGGTGTTGGCGGTGCCCAGGTCCATGGCCATCTCTTTGCTGAATGAAAACCAACTCATTTTCTTGTGTCTTCTATGTTGCGTCTGTAGTATGCTGTGTCGTGCCCTTGGGGCAGTGACAGTTTACTTGCTCTCAAACCACTGGTGGATGGCTGTGTCGTAATGGCTGCTCACGCCAAAGGCCCTGGTGGCAAACCATCTGCGCTCCTCCAGCTCGCTCTGTGCGCCGCTCTTCTGCAGCATCTCGAGCAGGGGCTTGTACTCGGCCTTTGACGGCACGATGACCACATCGGCATAGTTCTTGGCGGCAGCGCGTATGAGGCTGATGCCACCGATGTCAATCTTCTCTATGATGTCGGCGTCAGAGGCTCCGCTCTTCACGGTGTCCTCGAAGGGGTACAGGTCCACGATTACCAGGTCGATGCCCGGAATCTCATACTGTGCCATCTGCTGCTGGTCGCTCTCCAGCGAGCGTCGTCCCAGGATGCCCCCGAAAATCTTGGGGTGCAGTGTCTTCACCCTGCCTCCCAGGATGCTGGGATATGTGGTCACGTCCTCCACACGGGCGCAGGGGATGCCCAGCTGCTCGATGAACTGCTGTGTGCCGCCTGTGCTGAGCAGTTCCACACCCTGCGCATGGAGTGTGCGCAATATTTCCTCCAGTCCGTCCTTGTGGAATACGGACACCAGCGCACGCTGGATTTTCCTTGTTTCAGCCATCTTGTGTCGCTTTTCTGATTCTTTTAACTTTCAACCGCTTAACGAGTGTGCAAAATTACGCATTTTCCTGTGAATGGGAAAGCGGCATGCCTCATTATTAGTCAGAGAGGGCGAATTTTGACTCGGCAAGGGGCTCCCGGGTGGCCGGCGAGGGGGTTCTGCCGGTGCCATGGTGGCGCAGGTCGAGGCATGCACAGGCATGGGGCGGCAGATGCAGCGCGCTGCGTTGGCGGATGCAGCGCACTGCGTTGGCGGATGCAGCGCACTGCGTTGGCAGATGCAGCGCACTGCGTTTTTACTCCCGTGCGCGCTGTGCCTGGCTGCTGTATTGCTCCACCGTCATGTGCAGCACCTTCACGTCCTCCAGCGGACGGTCGTTCTTGTCGGTCTTTACCCCCTGGATGCTCTCTACCACGTCCATGCCCTCGATGACCTCGCCGAATACGGTGTACTGTCCGTCCAGGTGCGGTGCCCCTCCCAGCATTTCGTATTCGTGGAGAATCTGCTGCGAGAGCGTGATGCCTTTCTCCCCCAGCAGCTCGCGCACCTTGCGTATGTCGGCCGGGGTCTGCCTTTTCCCCCACACGATGTAGAACTGGCTTCCGCTGCTCTCCTGCTCGGGGTTCACCTCGTCCCCGTCCCTTGCGGCGGCCAGGGCTCCACGTAGGTGGTACTGGTAGGGCAAGTCAAACTCGGCGGGGATGGTGTACCCGGGGCCGCCATTGCCCAGCAGCTGGCCAGGCGCGGCGTTGCGCGAGTCGGGGTCGCCGCCCTGGATCATGAAGTTGGCGATTACCCGGTGGAAGAGTGTGCCGTCGTAATACCCGCTGGAGGCCAGCCGCAGGAAGTTGTCGCGGTGCAGGGGCGTGTCGTCGGATAGAGCCACGCGTATGGTGCCCGCCGTGGTCTCGATGCGCACCACCGACCTCTTCTCCTTGTGCTTGCCGCTTGCCGTGATGCCCGGGGCGCACAGCAGGGCAGCGAGCAGGCACGCGAGCATGGTGCCCAAGTGCGTGTGCCAGCAGGCGCGCAGGCCAGGCATGAGCGTGCTGCGCCTGGCTGCGCCTGGCTGTTGTGAGTTCTGTCTCATGTGATAAAACTTGCTTCTTGCTGCAAAATTAAGGCTTTTCTCCCCACCGCCAAGAGCAAAAGGCATGAAATCGTGTCGTGCTGGGTGATAAAATGGTGTCCTATAGCCCATTTATCCCATTTCACCGAAGAAAAAGAGCAAGTGCGGAGCATGGCTTCCGCTGCCTTGGGAAGGCGGTTGGGGCAACATGGAAAAATAATTTGGGAAAAGGTGTGGGGAATTGTGGGGAATTACATAACTTTGCCAAAAAATACGCGGTAACGTATATAAGAAGTACACGAGATGAGGTTTACGGGCAACATTGACGCCAGGGTGGATGACAAGGGACGGGTGTTCGTTCCCAGCGTCTTCCGCAAGGTCCTGCAGCGCGAGGGCGTGGCAGGACTCGTGCTGCGCCGTGATGTCTTCCAGCGTTGTCTGGTGCTCTATCCAGCCGAGGTGTGGAACAGGCAGGTGGATGCCCTGGTGGCACGCACCAGCATGTTTGACCGGCAGGGGCGCGATGCCCTGCGCCGCTTTGTGGCAGGAGCCGAGGATATGACGCTGGATGGCAATGGCCGCCTGCTCATCCCCCGCAGGTACCTTGACGAGGCGGGCATACAGGCCGACGTGCGCTTCATAGGGGTGGACGACACCATCGAGGTGTGGAGCAGGCAGGCCGCCGAGGCCCTGGCCGCCGAGCCCGACTCGCTGGCCGACTGCCTGGAACAGATGATGAGACCGCGAGAGTGAGAATGGCCTGCCGCCATTCGCATGCTGAAAAAACAGAAGGATAGGACGATGAACTGCGAAACGTATCATATACCCGTGATGCTGCACCCCACGGTGGACGGACTTGACATCCACCCCGACGGCATCTATGTGGACCTCACATTCGGCGGGGGCGGGCACAGCCGCGAGATTCTGCGGCGGCTGGGAGAGCACGGGCACCTGTATGCCTTCGACCAGGACCTGGATGCCATGCGTGGCGCGCTGGATGACCCGCGCTTCACCTTCGTGCGCAGCAACTTCAGGTTCCTGAAGAACTGGATGCGCTACTATGGCGTGGACAGGGTGGACGGCATCCTGGCCGACCTGGGCGTGAGCAGCCATCACCTGGACGACGCGGCACGCGGATTCAGCTTCCGCCAGGACGCGCCCCTGGACATGCGCATGAACCAGAAGGCACGCCGCTCGGCACGCACCGTGCTCAGGGACTACACCGAGGAGCAGCTGGCCACCGTGCTCTACCTGTACGGCGAGCTGAAGAGCAGCCGGCGCCTGGCCTCGGCAATAGTGAAGGCACGCGCCCAGCAGGAGATAGCGACCACCGGACAGCTGGCCGCCATCCTGCAGCCGCTCCTGCCCAGGGACCGCGAGAAGAAGGACCTGGCCCGCGTGTTCCAGGCATTGCGCATCGAGGTCAACGGAGAGATGGATGCCCTGAGGCAGATGCTGCGCGCCGCTGTGGACGTGCTGGGCGAGGGGGGCAGGCTCTCGGTGCTCACCTACCACTCGCTGGAGGACAGGATGGTGAAGAACGTGATGCGCAGCGGAAACGAGGAGGGCAGACTGGAGACCGACATGTACGGGCGAAGCCATGCTCCCATGAAGCCCCTGGGGAGCAAGCCGCAGGTGCCCACCGGGCAGGAGCAGGCCCAGAACCCGCGCAGCCGCTCGGCCAAACTGAGGGTGGCGGTGAAGCTGCCCGGGGCAACAGAGAGATAGCCCTGCCCGGTACACACCGGACACCGAGACATATACAGAGACACGATACACAAAGGCATACAGCGATGGCAGAAGATACAGAGCAAATGCAGCAGCAGCCGCAGGAGCAGCAGCCGCAGGAGGCTGGAACACAGGAGACAAAGCCTGCGGGCGACAGCCTTGCCCACTCGATACTGCACGACGAGGATGGCGACAGCCTCGATGTGCAGCATCTGCGCGAGCTGCTGGCCGCGTTGCAGGTTGATGGCAAGTGGTTCAGAAAGCAGATACCCATGTTCTTGCTCATCTTTGTTATCGCCGTGGCCTATGTGACCAACAGTTACCAGGCCCAGCAGGAGATACTGAAGGAGGAGGAACTGGCCGACTCACTCGAGGACTGCAAGTACAGGTGCCTGACGCGCGAGGGCGAGTTGACCAGGCGCACCAGGGCAAGCCAGCTGGAGAGGGAACTTAGGCAGAGGGGGGACACCACGCTGGTGGTGGGCACGGAGCCCCCGTACAAACTTGAGGTTAAATGAGACATACGCAATGCAAGTGAAAGATAAAAAAGAAAATACGATGAGGCGCTTCCTCGTCATATTCTGCGCCGTGGCGCTGGTGGCAGTCTATATCCTGGGCAACGCCGTGCAGACGATGCTGCCGATGCGCTCTTACTGGGAGGTGGTTGACTCTCGCTTCGTGAGCGACTCCCTGCCCATCCCGGCCAAGCGCGGTGACCTGCTATCTGACGATGGCAGGGTGCTCTCGACATCACTGCCCGAGTACAGGCTCTACCTCGACCTGCGCGTGCAGGACAGGGACAGCCTGTCGCGTGCCAAGACGCAGCATTTCCGCGACTCGCTGGTGGACTACCATGTGGAGGAGATCGCGCGCGGACTGTCGAGGATATTCCCCGAATACAGCACCCAGTATTTCCGCGACAAGATAGTGGACGCCAGGAAGCATTGCCTCAGGAAGGTCAATGGGCGCTACCCACGCCCTGTGCGCCTGTATCCCAAGATGGCCACATACGTCCAATATACCGAGTGCAAGAAACTCCCGCTACTGTGCGAGGGACGCTTCAAGGGCGGCTTCTATGGCGAGGTGGTGACCAGGCGCGCGAAGCCGTATGGGCAACTGGCCTCGCGCACGCTGGGTGAACTCTACCCCGACTCGGGCAAGGCCAAGAATGGACTGGAACTGGGCTTCGACAGCATCCTGCGCGGGACACCGGGCATCAAGCACCGCACCAAGGTGCGCGACAGGCGCGTGAACCTGGTGGACGTGGAGCCCCGGAATGGGCACGACCTGATGACCACCATCGACATCGACTTGCAGGATGTGGCCGACCGTGCCCTGCGCAGCAAGCTCAAGGAGAAGGGCGTCAATGGCGAGATAGGCATGGCCATGGTCATGGAGGTGGCCACCGGCGATGTGAAGGCCATCGTGAACCTGCAGAGGGGAGAAGATGGGGAGTACTACGAGATGCGCAACAGCCTGGTGAATGACCTCAGAGAACCAGGCTCGACATTCAAGACCGCAAGCATCATGGTGGCCATGGAGGATGGCAAGATAAACAAGAACACGCGCGTGGATACAGGCAACGGGTGCTGGCCCATGTACGGACGTATGATGAAGGACCACAACTGGAACAAGGGGGGCTTTCACATGCTCAGCGTCACGCGGGTGCTCATGAAGAGCTCCAACATCGGCGTGAGCCGCCTCATAGACGGGGCTTACCACGACTGCCCCGACCGCTTCGTGCGTGGGCTGAACAACCTGGGCGTGGGCTTGCCCATGCACCTCGACATACCGGGCAGTGGCACTCCCAGGGTGTATATGCCCAAGAAGGACAAGAACGGACACTGGATGCTGCCGGTGACCAGGCACGGAAAGCCCATGGAGTTTGGCAAACCCGACCTTGCCTGGATGAGCATAGGATATGTGGTACAGTTGCCACCCATCTACACGCTGGCCTTCTACAATGGCATCGCCAACAACGGACGTATGATGAAGCCGCGCTTTGTGACTCGCGAACTGGCCGGTGGCGAGGTCGTGAGGGAGTTCCCGCCCGAGGTGTTCAGGGAGAAAATGTGCAGCCAGCAGACGCTGGATGCCATACATGAGATACTGGACTCGGTGGTGATGAACCCCGAGGGGCTGGGCAGACCTGCAAAGGATGAGGGAGGACGTTTCCGCGTGAGCGGGAAAACGGGCACGGCGCAGATTGCCGATGAGAAAGGCGGATACCACAACGGTCCCGTGAGGTATATGGTGAGCTTCTGTGGCTATTTCCCCTCGCAGAAGCCTAAGTACAGTTGCCTGGTGTGCATCGTGAAGACGGGTACTCCCGCATCGGGCGGTGGCCAGTGCGGACCTGTCTTTCGCGAAATATCCAAGTACCTGATGAACAGGGAAATGTATAGCAATATAGAGGGCATTAAGGATTCCAGCGCGGTGAAGACTCCTCATGTGGCGCATGGGCAGGCCACCAAGGCACAGCAGGTGCTGGACATGCTGGACAGCAAGGAGCGGGTGCCAGCAGGCGCTGGCAACGTGGCCCCCCAGGCGGGTGTGGTGCCTGACCTCAAGGGCATGGGAGCGCGCGACGCCGTGCAGTTGCTGGGCAGCATGGGCCTGAAGGCGCGCGTGAGCGGCAAGGGGCAGGTGGCCAGGCAGAGCGTGGCTCCGGGCACCAAGGCCGCAAAGGGGCACACCGTGACGCTCACCCTGGAGTGACAAGGATGATTATACATTATATATTATATATAGACGCAAGATGAAACTGAACCAACTGATTGTTGACTGCCAGCCCACACGCATCGTGGGGGAGACAGGCAGAGAGGTGAAGAGCGTACAGATAGACTCACGGCGGGTGCAGCCTGGCGACTTGTTTGTCGCGCTGAGGGGCACTCAGGTGGATGGACATGAATATATAGGAAAGGCTATTGCCCAGGGAGCCACAGCGGTTGCCTGCGAGGCTCTGCCGCAGGAGGTGAGCGAGGGGGTTACCTATCTGGTGTATCCCGACACCGAACTGGCTGTGGGGCCGCTGGCCACTGCGTGCGCTGGCAATCCCAGCCGCAGGATGAAGCTGGTGGGGGTGACCGGCACCAATGGAAAGACCACCATAGCCACGGTGCTCTATCACATGTTCCGCCGCATGGGACACAAGTGCGGACTGTGCAGCACGGTGTGCAACTACATCGACGGGCGCGCCATCCCCACCGAGTGCACCACCCCCGATGCTGTCACGCTCAACAACCTGCTTGGGCAGATGGCCAGTGAGGGCTGCGAGTATGCCTTCATGGAGGTGAGCAGCCACAGCGTGGCACAGCACAGGATAGGCGGACTGACCTTTGCGGGGGGCATCTTCACCAATCTGACCCGTGACCACCTGGACTATCACAAGACCTTTGAGAACTACCGCAATGCCAAGAAGGCATTCTTCGACGCGCTGCCTGGCACGGCTTTTGCCGTCACCAATGCCGACGACAGGAATGGCATGGTCATGGTGCAGAACACGCAGGCTCAGGTGAAGACTTATTCGGTGCGTGGCGCAGCCGACTTCAGGGGACGCATCCTGGAGGAGAGTTTCGAGGGCATGAACCTTGAGATAGATGGGCATGAGGTGAGCGTGCAGTTTGTGGGACGCTTCAATGTGAGCAACCTGCTGGCTGTGTATGCTGCCACGGTGCTGCTGGGAGTAGAGCCAGGCGAGGCTCTGGTGCAGATGAGCGCGATGAAGCCCGTGAACGGCCGCTTCGAGAGCATCCGCTCGCCCAAGGGCGTGACAGCCATCGTGGATTATGCGCACACGCCCGATGCGCTTGTGAATGTGCTGCAGACCATCAATGATGTGCTGCAGCATCGCGGGGAGTGCTGGACGGTGTGCGGCGCCGGCGGCAACAGGGACAAGGGCAAGCGCCCCCTCATGGCACAGGAGGCCGTGAAGAACAGCGACCGCGTGATTATCACAAGCGACAACCCACGCTTCGAGGACCCGCAGGCCATCATCGACGACATGCTGGCCGGATTCACCCCAGAGCAGCGGCAGGGGGTGCTGGCTATCGTGGACAGGCGCGAGGCCATACGCACGGCCTGCATGCTGGCCAAGCCGGGCGACGTGATTCTGGTGGCTGGCAAGGGACACGAGGACTACCAGATAGTGCAGGGCGTGAAGCATCACTTTGATGACCATGAGGTTATCCGCGAGGCTTTTGGCCTGTGACGCGGTCAGTATAATAAGTCAACACACACTGATTTATGTTGTATTATCTCTTTAGATACCTGGAGCAGTTTGGGGTGAAGGGTGCTGGCATGTGGCAGTACATCTCGTTCCGTGCCTTGCTCACACTGGTCTTGAGCCTGCTGATATCCATGTGGTTTGGCCAGTGCTTCATACGTTGGATGCACAAGCACGGCGGCAATGAGGCACAGCGCGACGCTTCTGTGGATCCCTATGGAGTGGAGAAGAAGGGCGTGCCCACCATGGGAGGCGTGATTATCATCGTGGCCACGGTGCTTCCCTGTCTGTTTCTCGGTCGCCTGCGCAACATCTACCTGCTGCTGATGCTGGGCACCACCCTGTGGCTCGGAATGCTGGGCTTCATCGATGACTATATCAAGATGAAGGTGACGAAGGACGGCTTGCGTCCCATATACAAGTTGATAGGGCAGGCTTTCCTGGGCCTGGCTGTGGGCTTGACCCTGTGGCTGAGCCCCGATGCGGTAGTCCGCGAGAATATCACCACCGTGCGCCAGGGCGCACAGGTCGTGGTCGTGCACAAGAGCAAGCCCGTCAAGAGCACCATCACCACCATCCCCTTTGTCAAGGTCAACAACTTGAGCTATTCGGGCATGATGGGTTTCCTGGGCAAGTACAGGACTGCTGCAGGCTGGGTGCTGTTTGTGTGCATGACCATCTTCGTGGTGATGGCCGTGAGCAACGGAAGCAACATGAACGATGGCATGGACGGCATGTGTGCGGGCAACTCTGCCATCATTGGGCTTGCGCTGGGCGTCCTGGCCTATGTGAGCAGCCACATACAACTGGCCAGCTACCTCAACATCATGTTCATCCCAGGCAGTGAGGAGCTGGTGATATTCCTGTGCGCCTTTGTGGGCGCGCTGGTGGGCTTCCTGTGGTACAACTCCTATCCAGCCCAGGTGTTCATGGGCGACACGGGCAGCCTGGCCATTGGGGGCATCATAGCGGTGGTGGCCATCATCATCCACAAGGAACTGCTGCTGCCCCTGCTCTGCTTCGTGTTCTTCATGGAGAGCGTGAGCGTGCTGCTGCAGACACAGGTGGCCAGAATGGGCAACAAGCGTGGAGAGAAGTGGCGTGTGTTCAAGCGTGCCCCCATCCACGACACTTTCAGGGTCAAGCCTGGGCAGTTGCCTGCCAACTTCAAGATTCTGCTCAACTGGCCCAAGGGCTGCTGGCTGGAGTCGAAGGTCACGGTGCGCTTCTGGATTGTGACGATTATAACGGCGGCACTGACCATCGTGACGCTGAAGATAAGATAATGAATAAGACAGAGAGGAGAAATACGAGATGAGTAGGATAGTAGTTTTGGGCGCAGCCGAGAGCGGAGTGGGTGCGGCCGCACTGGCCAAGGTCAAGGGCTATGATGTGTTTGTGAGCGACTTCGGACAGATAAAGCCTCACTACAAGGAACTCCTTGACCAGTATGGCGTGGAGTGGGAGGAAGGCCACCATACCGAGGAGAAGATACTGAACGCCACCGAGGTGGTGAAGAGCCCGGGCATTCCCGAGAACGCTCCCATGGTGGAGAAGGTGCGCCAGGCGGGCATTCCCATCATCAGCGAGATAGAGTTTGCAGGCCGCTACACTCATGCCCGCATGATATGTGTGACGGGCTCCAACGGCAAGACCACTACCACAAGCCTTATCTACCATATATTCCAGGAGGCGGGCTACAACGTGGGTCTGGCTGGCAACATAGGGCGCAGCCTTGCCCTGCAGATTGCCGAGGGCAGGAACTTCGACTACTACATCATCGAGCTGAGCAGCTTCCAGCTCGACAACATGTATAAGTTCAGGGCCAACATCGCAATCCTGCTCAACATCACTCCCGACCATCTGGACCGCTATGGCAACAGCATGCAGAACTATGCCGATGCCAAGATGCGCATCGTGCAGAACCAGACCGAGGACGATGCCTTTGTGTATTGGGCCGACGATCCCGTCATCAAGAAAGAGATGAAGAAGTTTGGCATCAAGGCCAAGAAGTGCCCCTTCAGCATCCTGGAGAAGCAAGGCATGATAGGCTACGTCTCTGATGGACAGTATGTGATAGAGCGTCCCACGCCCTTCAACATGGAGCAGGAGGAGCTGAGCCTGACGGGCATGCACAACATGTACAACAGCCTGGCGGCCGGTATCGCCGCCCATCTGAGCGGCATCAAGGACGACTCCCTGCGCCACAGCCTGAGCGACTTCGAGGGCGTGGAACACCGCCTGGAGAAGGTGGCAAGGGTAGGGGGCGTGCAGTACATCAACGACTCCAAGGCCACCAATGTGGACGCGTGCTGGTATGCGCTGGAGAGCATGACCACTCCCACCATCCTCATCCTGGGCGGCAAGGACAAGGGCAATGACTACAATGCCATCAAGGACCTGGTGAAGAAGAAGTGCAAGGGACTCGTGTATCTGGGCGCCGACAATGCCAAGCTGCATGCCTTCTTTGATGGCATGGGCATCCCCGTGGCCGACACCCACAGCATGAAGGAGTGCATGGAGGCATGTGTGGCTATGGCCAAGCCGGGCGACACGGTGCTGCTGAGCCCCTGCTGTGCCAGCTTTGACCTCTTCAAGAATATGGAGGACCGTGGCGAGCAGTTCAAGGCACTGGTGAGGGCACTCTGAACAAGTGCCGCGAGTGGATGTAGTGAAGTCTTTAACAGAAACCGGGTGTGAGGCTATGCCCCGTCTTGCGATGATGCGGGCTTACAGCGGAATTGTGCCAGAGAGATGAAATTGAGCAAGAACTTTAGTTTGGCAGCATGGATGCAGGGCGACATGGTGATATGGATGATCATCATCTGCATGTTCATGATATCGGTGGTGGAGGTGTACAGCACGTCCAGCACATTGAGTTTTGGGGGCAAGAGCAGTTACTGGGAGCCAGTCCTGCAGCATTGCCTCTTCTGGGTGATTGGCTTGCTGGCAGTGGTCATCGTGAGCCGTATGCCGTGCAATTATTTCAAGTTGGGTGGCACTCTCTTCCTTTTTCTTGCGCTCGGCCTGCAGTTTGTCGCGCTCTTCTCGGGCAAGGTCAACGGGGCGAGCCGGTGGATTCCTGTGTTCGGCTTTTCCTTCCAGCCCAGCGAGTTGACCAAGGTGACCCTGGTCACTTATGTGGCTTTCATCTATGCCACATTGCGCGACGCGAAGGGAGTCTCCCCGGTGGGAGTCAAGTTTGCAGCGGCAGGGATTATTCCCGCACTGGGCCTGATAGTCACAGAGAACCTCTCCACGGCAGCCCTCATCTTCCTTATCATGCTGGGCATGGCATTCTATGCCCAAGTGCGCGCCAGGCTGCTGGCCATCATCGTGGCACTTGTGGTGGCCATGGGGGCCGCTGCCCTCATCGCTGCCTACGAGATGCCCGACTCGGTCATGCAGGCATGCAATGAGTCGGAATACAAGGTCCTGCATCGTGTGCCCACCTGGGTGCATCGCATCACAGACAGCCGCGACTTGCCCCAAGACCCCAAGGACTACGTCATCACCGACAATAATGTGCAGAAGACACATGCCTACATAGCCGTGGCCACCTCCCATGTCATAGGCAAGGGGCCAGGGAAGTCGCGCCAGCGTGACTATCTCCCCCAGGCCTACTCGGACTTCATCTACGCCATCATCATCGAGGAGATGGGCATCGTGGGGGCCGTGGTAGTGATGTCCCTGTACCTCCTGCTCATGTGGCGGTGCAAGAAGATAGCCGGGCGGTGCAAGTCTCTCTTCCCCTCCTATCTGGTGATGGGGCTCTCGCTGATGATGGTGCTCCAGGCCCTGGTCAACATGGCGGTGGCTGTGGGGGCAATGCCCGTCACAGGGCAGACCCTGCCGCTGATTAGCCGCGGAGGAACCAGCATCCTCATCAACTGCGTGTGCATGGGCATGATATTGAGTGTGAGCCGCACGGCCAAGATGACCCAGGAGCGGACTGGAGACACACCTCAGGCCCCGGGCAGTGCCCCTGACGCAGCGGTCTCGCAAGCACAGTGACGGCATGAGGCGCTCACCTGAGCCTTGGTGGGGGCAGTAAAAGAAGAATATAAGGAATGACATGATGGATAAGAAACTTAGATTCGTGATAAGCGGTGGCGGGACAGGCGGACACATCTTCCCCGCTGTGAGCATAGCCAATGCCCTGAAGGAGAAGTGCCCCGAAGCCGACATCCTGTTTGTGGGAGCCTTGGGGCGAATGGAGATGCAGCGCGTGCCGGCAGCCGGCTACCGCATCGTGGGACTGCCCGTGCGTGGCTTGCTTCGCCCGCTGTGGAGGCCGGGCAACATACGCATCCTGCTTGACTTCCTGCGCAGCAAGCGCATGGTCAAGAAGATTCTGCGCGACTTCAAGCCCGATGTGGCCATCGGCGTGGGCGGCTATGCCAGTTCGGCAACCCTGAACGCGGCCTACGAACTGGGCGTGCCATGCCTGATACAGGAGCAGAACAGCTTTGCCGGGCTGACCAACAGGACGCTTGCCAAGAAAGCCAGTTGCATCTGCGTGGCCTACGAGGGTATGGAGCGTTTCTTCCCCAAGGAGCGCATCCTGCTCACAGGAAACCCCGTGCGCCAGAACCTGCTCAACCCCTCGCTCACCCGCGAGGAGGCATCCGCTGCTTTCGGACTGGACGCGCACAGGCCCACCATCCTGCTCATCGGGGGCAGCCTGGGCGCGCGCACACTCAACGAGAGCGTGCTGGGCGCGCTGGAGCAGATAGCCCAGGCCCCTGTGCAGCTTATCTGGCAGACGGGCAGTTACTACAAGGAGCACATAGCCCGGGAACTCGCATCGAAGGGCAAGCCCGCCAACCTCTATGTGACCGACTTCATCAGCCACATGGACCAGGCCTACAAGGCCGCCGACCTGGTCATCAGCCGGGCCGGCGCCAGCAGCATCAGCGAGCTCTGCCTGCTGGGCAAGCCCAGCATCCTGGTGCCCAGTCCCAATGTGGCCGAAGACCACCAGACGCACAACGCCATGGCTCTGGTTCATCGCGGGGCGGCTCTCTATGTGCGGGATGCTGATGCGGAGCACGAACTGATTCCGCTCGCGCTGAAGACTGTGACACACAAGCAGGAACTGGCCACCCTGGGCAAGAACGCCTATGAGATGGCCTATAAGGACTCGGCACAAGTGATAGCCGGGGAAGCAATCAAACTGATAAAGAGATAGGAGGACAGACAGAAATGGAACTCAAGGACATCAAGGCAGTATATTTCGTAGGTATCGGGGGCATAGGCATGAGTGCCATTGCCCGCTATTTCCTGCACATCGGCGTGCAGGTGGGAGGCTATGACAGGACTCCAAGCGCGCTCACCCGCAAACTGGAGGAGGAGGGCGCGCAGGTTCATTACGAGGACGACCTCTCGCTCATTCCCCGTGTGTTCCTCTCGCCAGAGAGCACCCTGGTAGTCTATACCCCTGCCATACCGGCCACCCATAGCGAACTGCACTACTTCACGACCCATGGATTCACCGTCGAGAAGCGCGCGCAGGTGCTGGGCACACTGAGCCAGTCACTCAAGGCCCTGTGTGTGGCAGGCACCCATGGCAAGACCACCACCAGCAGCATGGCCGCCCACATCCTGCACCAGAGCCATGTGGACTGCAACGCCTTCCTGGGCGGAATCACCAAGAACTACGGCACCAACTACATCCTGAGCAAGAAAAGTCCGTTTGTGGTGATAGAAGCCGACGAGTTTGACCGCTCTTTCCATTGGCTGCGTCCCTATGCGAGTGTCATCACGGCCACCGATGCCGACCACCTCGACATCTATGGCACCGAGGAGGCCTACCTGGAGAGCTTCCGCCACTACAGCCATCTCATCGTGCCCGGGGGATACCTGATTATCCACACGGGGCTGAAGATGCAGCCCGATGTGCAGGCTGGGGTCACCACCTACACCTACAGCCGCGACGAGGGCGACTTCCATGCCCGGAACGTGCAGATAGGCAATGGCGAGATTACCTTTGACCTCGTGTCCCCCTTCGGCAACATCGCAGGCATCAGCCTGGGCGTTCCTGTGGCCGTGAATATCGAGAACGGCATCGCGGCCATGGCACTGGCACAGATAGGCGGCGCCACCGAGCAGGAAATCAGGGAGGCAATGGCCACCTTCAGCGGTGTGGACCGCCGCTTTGACTTCCGGGTCAGGACTCCCGACATGGTATATCTGAGCGACTACGCCCACCATCCTGCCGAGATACGGCAGAGCATACTGAGCGTCAAGCAGCTCTACGAGGGCAAGCGCATCAAGGCCATCTTCCAGCCCCACCTATATACCCGCACACGCGACTTCTACCAGGATTTCGCCGACTCGCTCTCCCTCCTCGACGACGTGGCCATCGTGGACATCTACCCGGCACGCGAGCAACCCATACCTGGGGTCACCAGCCGGCTCATCTACGACAACCTGCGCCCGGGCATCAAGAAGCAGCTCTGCACCAAGGACGAGATATGCGATATCGTGCGCCAGGGAGGCTTCGATGTGCTGATTACACTGGGGGCTGGTGACATAGAGGACTATGCCGACCAGATAACCCGGATACTCACCGGAAAGGAATGAAGACAATACTGAAAGCCATATTGCTGCTTGGCATCGTCGCCTATCTCGTGTGGGCGGTAGTGCAGTATGCCCGCCCCACCGAGAGGCAGGTGTGCACCGATGTCAAGGTGAGCGTGCAGGACAGCGCGGCCAGTGGCCTGGTGTCCCATGACTATGTGCTGGGCATCCTGGGCCAGAGGCACATCTCGCCCAAGGGCATGCGTCTCTCCAGCATAAGCCTGCGTGGCCTGGACAGCCTGGTGACGGCCGACCCCTATGTGGCCAGGGCATCCTGCCACTTCACCTCGGCGGGTGTGCTCTGCATCGATGTGGTGCCGCGCAAGCCTGTCATGCATGTGATTCAGGACGACGGGGACGAGTACTACATGACCGATGGCGGCGAGGTCATACCGGCCAGCCTGGCCATGGAGGGGCTTTGCCTGGCCACAGGACACCTGAGGCGCTCCTTTGCCAGGGGCAAGCTGTTGCCTCTGGCCGCCTATATAAACGATGACGAGTTCTGGAGCTTGCAGGTGGAGCAGGTGTATGTGACACCCTCGGGGCAGGTGGAGATCATACCCCGCGTGGGACACCATGTGGTGAGGCTGGGCAGCACCGACCACTATCAGGACAAGCTCCGCCGCCTGCGCTACTTCTACCAGTATGGCATGCCCAAGGTGGGATGGAACCGATACAAGACCATTAACCTGGCCTATGACGGCCAGATAGTGTGCACCAAATGACAGACAACAATGCAAACAAGATAAAAGGCATGGGAACAGAAAAGGACATCATAGTGGCCGTGGAGCTCGGCTCTGCCGCCATACGGGCTATAGCGGGAAGGCGCGAACTTGACGGCAACATGCACGTCCTGGCCGTGGTCCGCAAGGCCGACGAGTACGCCATACGCCGTGGAGTGGTCGATAACATCAACCGCACGGCACAGACACTGCAGGAGGTCACCCGCCAGTTGGGCGAGAGGCTGGACATGCAGGTGGCCCAGGTGTATGTGGGACTGGGCGGGCAGTCGCTCCACACCGTGCTCAACACCATCGAGTATCCCATGGACCAGAAGACCATCATCACCGATGAGATTATCCAGCGGATTGATGACATGAACCGCGCGCAGCAGTATTCGGGCATGGACATCCTGCAGGCCGAGCCCCAGGAGTACCGCATCGACAGCCGTGGCGGTGTCATCACCCCTGTGGGCATGGAGGCCAAGAACATCAAGGCTCCCTTCCTCAATGTGCTGGCCGATGTGCGTCTGAGGAGCAACATAGAGAGCAGCGTGGAGAATGCCGGCCTGCGCCTGGCCGAGGACGATATCCTCATCTCCCCGCTCGCGCTGGGACGCTACCTGCTCACCGACCAGGAACGCAAGTCGGGCTGTGCGCTTGTTGACATAGGCGCAGCCACCACCACCGTCATCATCTACAGCCGCAATACCCTGCGTCATCTGGTGGTCATCCCCCTGGGTGGCGACAATGCCACTGCCGACATCGTGCGCTATGGCGCGCAGGCCGAGGATGCCGAGGCGCTAAAGAGGAAGTATGGCACCGCCTACTGCCAGGAGCCGCGCGAGGGAGAGGGCTCGGACGACGAGATGGTCAACCTCAGTTACGACCGCAGCGTGAGCAAGCACAAGCTCAAGGAGATAGTGGAGGCGCGCTACCAGGAGATTATCGCCAATGTGTGGGAGCATGTGCGCCCCTACTGCGACAACCAGTTCTCCAACATCATCTTTACCGGTGCGGGCAGCCGTGTGCCTGGCCTGGCCGACGCTTTTGTCAAATACACCAAGACGAGCAAACTGGTGCGCGTGCACCACGGACTGCCTGCGGGCATCGTGCTCGCCCCCGGATGCAACCCCACCGAGGCCGACTGCCTGGATACCCTCTATTCCCTGCTGCTCAGCGGCAAGGAGACCTGCGTGGTGGAGAAGCCGCAGGTGGTGCACCAGGATGTGCTCTTCCCCGATGAGGAGGAGACCGAGGAACCCGCTGCCAGCTCCGTGGCCAGCCAGCAGCCCGAGCCCAGCGCCACCCCCCAGGCTGCAGCGGGCGAGGAGCCTGCCGTGGAGCCAGAGCCGAAAAAGAAGCGTGGGGGACTGGGCAGCAAGTTGCGCCGTGCCTTCAACGTCTTCAAGGGCATGCTGGAGGAGGAAGAGGACGACACGGCCAACGCATAGGACAGCGGCGACACATGAGAGTGCATGAAACGAACTTAGCAACAACAAACAGACAAGATAATGGGCGACAACGATAATTCTGGAATCATGGCCTCGGGGCTTGACTTCAAGTTTCCCGGGGTCAAGGAGAAGGACAGGCAGGACACAATCATCAAGGTTGTGGGAGTAGGCGGAGGCGGTTGCAACGCCGTGGGCTACATGTACAGGCAGGGCATCCATGACGTGTCCTACCTGGTGTGCAACACCGACCTCAAGCAACTCGATGTGTCCCCCGTCCCCAACAAGCTCCTGCTCGGTGACACCGGCCTGGGAGCCGGCAACAACCCCGAGAGCGGTCGCGCGCAGGCCGAGTCGAGCCTGGAGGACATACGCGCCGCACTGGCCGATGGCACCAAGATGGTGTTCATCACCGCAGGCATGGGCGGTGGCACGGGCACGGGCGCAGGCCCGGTGGTGGCCCGCTGCGCCAAGGAGGCTGGCATCCTCACCGTGGGCATCGTCACCATCCCCTTCGTGTTTGAGGGCGAGGCCAAGATTGACCAGGCCCTCGACGGTGTGGAGGAGATGGCCAAGCAGGTTGACGCCCTGCTCGTCATCAACAACGAGCGCCTGAGAGAGATATACCCCGACCTCTCCTTCATCAATGGCTTTGCCAAGGCCGATGACACGCTGTGCGTGGCTGCGCGCAGCATCGCAGGCATCATCTCCATGCAGGGCATCATGAACCTCGACTTCAACGATGTGCAGATGGTGCTCCGCAAGGGAGGCGTGGCTGTGATGAGCACAGCCGAGGCCGAGGGCGAGAACCGCGTGACGCGCGCCATCGAGGCCGCGCTCAACAGTCCGCTGCTCAACAACAACGACATCTTCAACTCCAAGAAGGTGCTCCTCAACATCTGCTTCAGCAACAGCCAGCCCGCTGCCGACCAGCCTGGCGCCGCCGGAAGCCAGAAGCCAGCCGAGGGCGGCACGCTCAAGATGGAGGAGATGAACGAGGTGACCGACTTCATGGGACGGTTTGGCAAGAAGGTGGAGGCCAAGTTCGGCTTCGAGACCGATGCCAGCCTGGGCAACAAGGTGCGCATCACGCTGCTTGCCTCAGGCTTCAAGCTCAAGCGTCCCGATGACAATGTGGACGTGCGCGATGAGGCTGGCCAGGGCCAGGAGGAGTGCGACGAGCAGCGCAAGAGCCGCCGTGAGATGTACTATCCGCCCAGTGGGTCGTCCCCCAAGCGGCGGCATCGCTTCCACTGCCATATCTTCACCGATGACGAGCTCAACAGCGATGCCGTCATCGACCTGGTGGCCGACTTGCCCACGCATAGCCGCACCTCGGAGGACCTGAAGCGCATCTCCGCCGTCGGGAATCCTGGCGCACAGGGCTGACCCTCCTGCCCGAGAAGGAAGAAACGAGCGTACCCCCACTGGGACGCATAACCAAACAAACATATACTGAAATGCTATTTGAGAAAGTAAGCGGCGACATTATTGCCGCCATGAAGGCGCAGGACAAGGTGCGCCTGATGGCTCTGCGTGGTGTGAAGAAGTGCTTCATCGAGGCCAAGACCGCGCCCGGGGCCAACGACCAGCTCAGTGACGAGGATGCCCTGAAGATACTGGCCAAGATGGCCAAGCAGGGCAAGGACACAGCAGCGATATACATCTCCCAGTCGCGCCAGGACTTGGCCGATGAGGAACTGGCTCAGGTGGCCGTCATCGAGGAGTATCTGCCCCAGCAGCTCACTCCCGATGAGTTGCGCGCCGAGCTGGGCAAGATTGTCAGTGAGGTGGGCGCCACCAGCGCCCGCGACATGGGCAAGGTGATGGGCGTGGCCACCAAGCGTCTCTCGGGACGCGCCGAGGGCCGTGCCATCAGCGCGATGGTCAAGGAGCTCCTGGCCTGATCGGGGAAGCTCCCTCCCGGCCTCCCCAGGGGGGGACTCTTTCTCGGACAAACCCTATGATGGCTCCTCCCCGTTTGGGGAAGGCCATGAGGGAGGCTCCTGCCGCCTATTGGTACATCTCCCTCAGCACCTCCACCGACTTCAGTTCGGGGAACTCGGGCACATGCAGCCTGTAATAGGCTATGGCAGCATCCAGGATGACATTCCTCTGCATGCGGTTCAGTCTGAAGAGCCTCATGCTGCGGAATGTCATCCTCATTATATGCGGCAGTCTGGCCGTGTCCTCGGGCGAGAGCCAGAAACGGTGCGCGGGCACGCTGTCGGCCATCTCTCCCTCCTTCAGGTCAAATATGCACCCCTCGTGCCACCGCTCCATGCTGGGCCACAGCCCCAGGTAGCGCGTGAGATGTATCACAAAGGCCAGGTGAAAGTTGGCCATTCCGCCACGGCCCCTGTCCAGCCACCTCAGGGCCGTGCTTACATAGTCGTAGAGCGGGCGGTTGGCCACCTCGTGCTTGAGCGCGTGGTACAGGAACTCCTGCAGGAACATCCCCATGGCCATCTTGGCGGGGTCGGTGCCCAGCGTGGTGTAGGGCCAGGCCGTATGCACGTCGTCCAGGCGCTGCAGCGAGCGTTGCTGCCTCCAGCGGAAGCCCACCTCCACGATGGCCAGGGGCGTGAGAGCCGCATTCCTCGACTTGTCCCTCCCGCCTCCCTTGGCCAGGAAGCTCAGCGTGCCCCGCGTGGCAGTGAACACATCCACTATCATCCCCGTGTCGTTGTACCTCACCTTTCTCAGCACGATGCCGTGCGTCCTTTCCTCCATGTTGCCTGCTTGCTGATTTTCCGACACCAAAGTTACGGAAAAGTCTCACTTGCAGACTGTAAAACCCCCAGTTAAATCATTTTTCCTGTGAAATGTTTTGCTGGTCGGCGAAAAAGCCCTACTTTTGCAACCGCATTTGGGATGCGCTCCCTCTTGCACAGGCTTATGCCAAGGGTAAGGTCCCTTCGTCTATCGGTTAGGACGAGAGATTTTCATTCTCTAAAGAGGAGTTCGACTCTCCTAGGGACTACTTTTTTTACAGGAGACAGGTGCGAGGTCGAAAAGCCATACCACATCACACTCCGCTTCACAAACTAATAAATAAAAGAAAATGGCAAATCACAAGTCAGCCCTGAAGAGAATTCGTCAGGCAGAGAAGAGAAGACTGCACAACCGTTATTACGCAAAGACAATGCGTAACGCTGTGCGCAAGTTGCGTGCGACCACCGACAAGGCAGCAGCCGTAGAGCTGTTCCCCACCGTGCAGAAGGCACTGGACAAGCTCGCCAAGAGGAACATCATCCACAAGAACAAGGCAGCTAACCTGAAGTCAAGCCTGGCCAAGCACATCAACAAGCTGGGTTAAGCAGAGCAAATTAAGTTCCCCTCTTTTGCTATAGCGGGACAATGATAGAGGCAGTCTTCACACCGAAGGCTGCCTTTTCTGTATGCATGCGGGAGAGAGTAGCCCCCTCCCGGCCTCCTGCGCGCCCCCTCCCGGCCTCCCCCAAGGGGGAGGGGACGGGTAGTGGGGACGGGCTCATGGGGTGAAGGGCTGCTTGGGTCGATGCTGCTGGAGCTTGCCTGCCTTGTCCCTTCCCTCGTGTGCGGAGGGGGAGGTGTGCCGTGCTGCATGGGGCATGTCTTGCTTCGGGGAAGCATGTGCAGCGGTGTCTTGCCCTTGGCAAAGGGCTTTGCTTGCGGACGCGCAGGGGTGGGGCAGACGGGGCACTGCGGTGCGTCTTTCGTTCAGCCCAGGCTGGACGGTCAACGCATGCCGCTGCGATCGCCAACGCATGCGGCTGCGTTTGCCAATGCGGCCGCATGCAATCGTCAACGCCTGCGTCTGCCGTTTCGGGCTTAAGGCTTCTTTCTGTCCTTTTCTGTTGGGAATGAAGACTTTGTGAGTGCTTGGCTGGCGGCTTCTATCCTGCGCGCGTTATCCCTCCAGGGACGGATGCCTGCCATGGGCGACAGCAGATGCGCATCTGTGTGATAAGTTCCAGGATTCTCTCATGTCAGGATGATTCCTCCTGGCGCACAACGGCTGTTTTTCCCTGTGTCCCGCTCGTGATGCCGCAGCGTCTGCTCGAGCCTCCTTGCACACAACGGCTGTTTTTACCGTCACATCCCGCTTGTGATGCCAGGACATCAGTCTGGCTTCCCTGAAAACATCGGCTTTTTGCCCCCGCAAAGGGCTCCTCCCCCTTGGGGGAGGTTGGGAGGGGGCTCGCATGAGGCCGGGAGTGGGCTTGCGGGAGTTTGCGCGGGGGGCTTTGCTCTGGCAGTTTGTGCCCCTTGGCCAGATGCTCTCTGTCACGCTTTTATTCTTCCTTTTCCCTTACGGGAAACTCGGAAAAAAGCCGTATATTTGCATGTTGAAACCAAAGAGAGAATATACTATACAGCAATGGAAGAAATACAGAAGAGCAGTTCCGAGTACAGTGCCTCCAACATACAAGTGCTGGAAGGTCTGGAGGCAGTGCGCAAGCGTCCTGCCATGTACATCGGCGACATCAGCAAGAAGGGACTACACCATCTCGTGTACGAGACAGTTGACAACTCCATCGACGAGGCCCTGGCTGGCTATTGTACGCACATCGAGGTGACTATCAATGCCGACAACAGCATCACTGTGCAGGACAACGGACGAGGCATCCCTGTGGACATCCATGAGAAGGAAGGCGTGAGTGCCCTGGAGGTCGTGATGACCGTGCTGCACGCAGGCGGCAAGTTTGACAAGGGCAGCTACAAGGTGAGCGGCGGACTCCACGGCGTGGGCGTGAGTTGTGTGAATGCCCTGTCCACACACATGCTCTCGCAAGTGTTCCGCGACGGCAAGATTTACCAGCAGGAGTACGAGAAGGGCAAGGCCCTGTACCCTGTGAAGGTAGTGGGCGAGACTACCCTGCGCGGCACCCGCCAGCAGTTCTGGCCCGACGGCAGCATCTTCACCACCACGGTGTATGACTTCGACGTGCTGGCCAACCGCATGCGCGAGCTGGCCTACCTCAATGCGGGCATCACCATCACCCTCACCGACCTGCGTCCCGATGAGGAGGGCAAGACCCGCACCGAGAAGTACTACAGCGAGGGCGGGCAGCGTGACTTCGTGCGCTATGTGGACAGCAGCCGCACGCACCTCTTTGATGATGTCATCTACCTGTGCACCGAGAAGCAGGGAGTGCCCATCGAGGTGGCCATCATGTACAATACGGCCTACACCGAGAACCTGCATTCCTACGTCAACAATATCAACACCATCGAGGGCGGAACACACCTGCAGGGCTTCCGCACCGCGCTCACCCGCACCCTGAAGGCTTATGCCGAGAAGGAGTGCACCAAGGAGCTGGAGAAGCTGGCCAAGAACAAGGTGGAAATCAGTGGCGAGGACTTCCGCGAGGGACTCACCGCAGTCATCTCCATCAAGGTGGCCGAGCCACAGTTTGAGGGGCAGACCAAGACCAAGCTGGGCAACAGCGAGGTGGCGGGCGCCGTGCAGCAGGCTGTGGGCGAGGCCCTCTCGGCCTATCTGGAGGAGCACCCCCACGAGGCCAAGCTCATCGTGGACAAGGTGATTCTGGCAGCCACGGCCCGTGTGGCAGCACGCAAGGCGCGTGAGAGCGTGCAGCGCAAGAGCCCCATGAGCGGTGGCGGACTGCCCGGCAAACTGGCCGACTGCTCTGACCATGACGCGGCCAACTGCGAGCTCTTCATCGTCGAGGGTGACTCGGCAGGCGGTTCGGCCAAGCAGGGACGCAAGCGCCAGTTCCAGGCCATCCTGCCCATCCGAGGCAAGATATTCAATGTGGAGCGCGTGATGTGGCACAAGGCTTTTGAGCACGAGGAGGTCAACAACATCATCCAGGCTCTGGGCGTGCGCTTCGGACTGGGCGAGGACAGCAAGGAGGCCAACTATGAGAAGCTGCGCTACTACAAGATCATCATCATGACCGATGCCGATGTCGATGGCTCGCACATCGACACCCTGCTCATGACGCTCTTCTACCGCTACATGCCCGAGCTTATCCAGAAGGGGCATCTCTACATCGCCACACCTCCCCTGTACCGGTGCAAGGTGGGCAACGTGGAGGAGTACTGCTACACCGATGCCGACCGTCTGCGCTTCATGGAGAAGTACAACGGTGGCAAGGAGGACGGCATGTTTACCCAGCGATACAAAGGTCTGGGTGAGATGAAGCCCGAGCAGCTGTGGGAAACCACCATGGACCCCGACCGCCGCTTGCTCAAGCAGGTGAGCATTGACGACGCTGCCAGTGCCGACTATGTGTTCTCCATGCTCATGGGCGAGGATGTGGGTCCCCGCCGCGAGTTCATTGAGCAGAACGCCACCTTTGCCCAAATTGACGCGTAGGGGGGGGGCTCTGTGCACACGGGGGATGCGCCAGGCGGGTTGCCTGGGCTCTCCCAAGGGGGATGTCCTGTATAGCCCATGCTGATGCCAGGGCTTATATGAGAAGAAAGGAGAATGCGCCCTGCAGGGGAGCCGGCATCGTGAGTCGGATGCTGTAGCCCTTGCAGGGTGTATTATGTCTCCAGTGTGAGGATTTGGTCAACACTATCAACAGCAATTGTGTCTCCTGTAGTCCTGATGAAAACGCGCGGATTCATCGCCTGTTTCGGAGCTCCTCTGGCAAGCCGCGAGAATGTTTGTTTGAGTCTGTCTGGTATCGGAAGCCCCTGTCCCAGCCTTTCCCCCTGTGTGGCACAGCTCGCGGGCTTTTTCAGAGCTGGGCTTCCCCAGATGACACTTTCGGTTTCCCCCTGATGTTAATCCCGAGTTCCCTCAGCATGTACATGTGGCTCGTGCGTGTGATATCAGTAGTACTATCATAAAAACCGCCAGGCTTTTTCCGCACGGACAATGCTCTTTGCCGATATGTTCTCTCATGCTGCTCTGTGGCCGGGAGATGCGTGTCGGGGCTCTCCCTTGTGTCCCTCCTCTCCTTCCGTTCCGTCTCTTTACATGTTTTTGCCGATGAAATCGCTGCTTTTGTGGGAAATCGCGGTTGGATTGGTATCTTTTTGACCGAAAGAAGAAATTGTTTTGCATGGGACGTTTGGCCAGGTGATTTCGCCTGTGCGTTGTCCAGGGACGTGGCGGGGCTTAGGGCTGGCAGATTTGGTAAGGAGGGTGAATTTGAGGTGAAAAATGGTTGCAATGGACATTTCTTACCTTTTTTGTGTTTCTCGCACCTCATTATTGCGCTAAATTTGCAGTGCTTTGTAGAGTGTCTGTATCGTCAAATGCCCATGAGGGGTGCGTCGGACAAGAAAAAAGAGTATGAAGTACAGCAAAATGTAATATAACAATAACCGTATGATGAAGAAGACATTTATTGGCGCAAGCCTTGTGCTGGGCATGCTGGCCTTTGCCTCATGCAGCAGCGATTCGCCAACCCCAGAGGCGGGCGACACCAGGCTGGTCGTGGACTTGAGCACCGATCTTACGTTCTCAGGCACACGCTCAGACGGGACGAGGTCTATTGATGAGAGTGCGTACAAGGACATCACCAACTACACGGTGACTCTGTCCAAGACCGTAGGCAATCAGGTGGTTCACTCAGCCCTCTATAGCGAATGGAACCTGGCCTACCAGGTGGAGCCGGGTACTCAGTACACGCTCTCTGCTTCTTATGGCGAGGATGCTCCTGCCAGTTATGACAAACTGCTGGTGAGCGGCAGCGAGACCTTTGTGCCCCAGGCTGGCTCCACCAAGGTTGTGAACTTCCAGTGCAAGCCCAAGGCTGCCAAGGTGAATGTCATCTACGACTCAGAGTTCAGCAAGTATTATTCAGATGCCAGTGTGAGCATCAAGACCAAGCACATGACGGCTCCCGTGACCATGTCGAAGGCCAATGTGGGGCAGGACTTGTACCTGAAGGCCGATGACGAGGGAGAGAGCGTGGAACTCGCCTTCACCATCAAGGACAAGAATGGCAATCCCATCCAGGTGGAGGGCATGGCCACTACCAAGACGGTAAAGGTGCGTCCCCAGACTCTGCTGAAGTTGACCTTCAAGCCCAACGTGACAGAGATAGAGGGAGGCAAGTTTGGCGTGACCATCAGTGTCGATACCGACCTGCAGGACGAGAATGTGGATATTGTGCTTCCTGGCACCGTGTTTGACTGATTGGCGCAAACGCATTTTTAATAAGAGTAATCCAACAATAGGACAAATGAAAAAGACAACATCAATCATACTGTGCTCTCTGATAATGCTCGCAGGCTTCTCTTCCTGTGAGCTGAAAGAAGAATTGTGGGGCAAGGGCAGCAGTGCCACATCGGGACAACTACAGGTCGCCCTGAGTAACAATTCCCCTGTGAATGAGGTGACTCGTGCCGAGTCAACAGACAATGGCCTGAAGCCCGGCGTCTTTGACAAGGCTGAGGTGGATGTGAACAGCTACATTCTGGATATTGTTGACCAGGCTTCTGGCCAGGTGACCAAGCACGGTAAAGTGGCCGACATGGGTGTCAACAATGGCAACGTGAAGCTCACCCTGGAGGAGGGCACCTATGTGGCCAAGGCATACAATTACGATGGGGCGGATGTGTCGGTATCCACACGTCCCTATTTCCTGGGAACCAGGGAATTCCAAATACTGCCAGGGAAGACGACCAACGCTCCCATTGTGTGCAAGTTGCAGAATATCGAGGTGATGATATCCCTGGCCCAGTCGTTTACCGACAGCTTCAAGGACGACTACAGCATCACTGTTGACAATGGAGCAGGTGCCATCCAGGTATTCACCAAAGACAACATCAGTACCAAGTACTACTATGCTGTGCCTGAGAACAAGGATGCCATCAAGGTGTCGGTAAAGGCCACCACCAAGGCTACCGAGACTGCCGCCGAGCAGAATATCGTGCGCAGTTACACCGTGACAAAGCCTGCAGATGCAGAGGGCAATACCAACCTGGCAGCGGGCGATGCCTTTATCATCAACCTCAAGGAGGATGGCTCGATGCTCTCTTATGTGGATTTCAGCCTCTCGGTTGACTTTAGCTTTGCCGACCAGGAGGAAATTATCTCTATCCCCACCGAGAATATCGTATTCAATGACAAGGGCGGTGGTGATGAGCCCACACCTCCTGCGGGGGATGCCATCACCTTCACGGGTCTGCCCGCCGAGTACGAGAACCCTGGTGACAAGGGGCAGTCCGTGGTGGTGGACATGAAGGTGGACAAGGGCATCAAAAACCTCTTTGTGACCATTACGAGTAACAATGAAGGCTTCTTTGGCACACTGGCAGGGTTTGGTCTCGACAAGGAGTTTGACTTGGCTAACCCTGGTAACCTGGAGTATATCCTCACACACAGCCTGGATAGCGGCGAGGGCATTGGTTTGCTCAAGGAGGGCGAGGTCATAGCAGGCAAGACCGCGTACACGTTTGATGTGACGGAGTTCATGGGACTGCTGGGTCTGTACGGCAATAGTGTGAACACATTCTCCATCCGGGTGGTGGATGCCGATGGCAACGAGAAGGCTGGAGACCTGAAGGTAACAATCAGTGGTAAATAACAGAAAACGAACAAAATGAAATCCTACATATATAACATAATGGGGGCAAGCCTCGTAGCGGGGCTTATGTTCTCCTGCCAGTCGGAAGAGTTGACAGGTGGCTCTGGCAAGGCTTACATCCAGATTTCATCGGTGAATGTGGACAAGAGTCTGACCACGAGAGGTAATGGCGATGAGCAGATTGCCGTAGATATCCTGGCCGAGGATGGCTCTGTGTTCAAGCATGCCGATGACTGGACAACTCTTCAGGGCGAGACCTACCTGGTGCAGGCTGGCAATAAATATACGGTGAAAGCGTACTCCTTTGGCAAGAGTGTGTCGCAGGGCTTCGATGCCGTGCCGGTGTATGTCGGGGAGAAGGACGTGACTGTGAAGGCTGGAGTGAACCAGACTGTGGATGTGACCTGCAAGTTGGCACAGAGCATGGTGAGCGTGTCATACTCCGACAAGTTTAAGCAGCACTTCTCGGACTATAGTGCCAAGGTGTATGGCAGTGACAGCTATTTCCTCGCATTCTCCAAGGACGAGGCTCGCTCTGCCTTTGTCAAGGCTGGGCAGAAACTGACCATTGACCTTACTGTGGCTCAGAAGGTGTTCAACCAGACCATTACCGAGAATGCCCTGCCCGCTTACCGCTATAAGGTGAACTACGATGTAAACACCGAGGGCACTGGCAGCATTGATATCACCGTTGACCAGAACCGCCAGGAGTATGAGATTACACTGGGTGTGCCTCTGAAGGCTGATGGTGTGACCACTGTGCCCATTGCGGGCGATGCATCCAAGGTGTGGGGACAGTTTGCAGTGCTGGATGGTATCAGTACCTTTGCTGCATCGGAGAACCCTGTGCAGTTCAAGTACAAGAAGACCTCAGATGCCGACTGGAAGGCTGTGGCTGCCAGCAAGGTGGGTGAAACCACAGAATACACAGCCCGCGTGACTGCACTCGACTTCGCTACAGAGTACCAGTACAAGATAGTGTGCGGTGAGAGCGAGGGCGAGGTGGAGACTTTCACCACCGAGAGTTATGAGGAAATTCCCAACCTCAACTTCGACACCTGGACTCAGAGTGGCAAGAACTGGTATGCCAACGAGGTGGCCGACAATTATAATAACGAGAAGGCTTACTGGGCATCGGGCAATGAGGGCGTGACCTCATTCCTGGCAGGCGGCAATGACCCCACCACGGTTCCTGTGGAAGGCAGTGACGCTCATTCAGGGAAGGCTGCCAAGATGACCACAATCACGGGCGTGACCTTGGTTGGCTCGGCTGCGGGCAACCTGTTCATTGGCAAATACAAGACCAACATGAGCAACGCCTCGGCCAGCGTGCAGTTTGGCCGCCCCTATACAGGTGCGCGTCCTACCAAGTTGTCGGGCTACTACAAGTACGAGCCTAAGGCTATCAACAATGGTAAATATCCAGGCACACTGACGACCGATGAGTGCAATATCTATCTCACCGTGTGGGATGCCAGCGGCAACCAGATAGGCTTTGGTGAGTTTGTGGGTAAGGAGAAGGTGACCACCTACCAGAAGTTCAGCTTCGACGTGACTTACACCAATCCCTCGGCCAAGGCTGCCAAACTGACCATCGTGGCAACATCCAGTCATTACGGCGGACACTTCGAAGGCTCGTCGGTCACTGGACAGGTGGGTGGAGGAAGCACCCTGTGGGTGGATGATTTTGAACTCTCATATTATTGATATATAAATAAGTGAAGAGGTTTATAATACTGATGATTGTAGGTTTTTCGTGCATGGCAAGCGTCCATGCGCGGAAAACCTACGACCGTGAGATAAAGAGTACCCTGTTTATCCCCAAGGGATCATGGAATGCAGGTGTCACTGTGAGTTACGGAGAACTCTCGGCCAAGAACTACAAATTGCTTATCCTGGACGATGTGAAGGGGGATGGCTATTCGTTCAAGATTAGTCCTCATGCCTCGTATTTTTTCCGCAATGACCTGGCTGTGGGTGTGAGGGCAGACTACAAGCGCTCATACATTGACCTGGGCAGCATCAACATTGACCTGGGCGATGACCTGTCCTTTGACATCAAGGACTACTCCTACTTGTCCCATGGGGTGAACACCTCGGTTTACCTGCGCTCCTACACGAGCCTGGGAAAGAGCAAGGTGTTTGCCTTCTTTGCCGAAGGCGGACTCACCTATGGTTATAGCCAGGGCAAGACCATATCAGGGTCAGGCAACGATATGACTGGCACATTCCAGACCAGGAACCATTTCCAGATAGGAGTCACGCCAGGACTGACCGCCTTTGTGACCAACAACATCGCAGTGGAGGTGTCGGTGGATGTGCTTGGCCTGGACTTCCAGTGGATAAACCAGAAGACCAATCAGGTAGAGAATGGCTCTTTCCGCACAAGTGCTGCCAACTTTAATATCAACCTGTTCAGTATCAATCTGGGCATTTGTTCGTACTTTTGAGATAACAGAATCAGATGAAGAGTGGATTGACTATAAAGTGCCTGGTCTTCTGCCTGCTTATGGCGGGTGTGCTGGCCTCTTGCATCAAGAATGACATACCCTATCCGCACATTGAGGGAGTGATACAGGCCATCGAGGTGCAGGACATGCTTGGCGACGCAAAGATAGACAAGCAGAGGCACACCGTGGAGGTCGTGGTGGGCGAGGATGCCAATCTGAAGTCCATAGTGATCACCAAACTGGTGACAAACTCAGAGGCGAAGATTTATCCAGAGGCAGATGTGTGTGCCAACGCTTCCCAGTTCCCTGACTATAGTTTTACCTCACTTGATGACCTGCCTGCCAATGCCAATACGCAGCTGGACTGCTCTCTGCCAGTCACCTTTACCCTAAGCACCTACCAGGACTATACTTGGACGCTGAAGGTCAAGCAGGAAATCGACCGTGTGGTGAGTGTCGAGCACCAGGTGGGAGAGGCGCAGATAGATGAGCAGACCCACACCGCCATTGTGTATGTGGACAAGAAGAGCAGCAGCATGGAGGACATACATATCCTGGAACTGAGTCTTGAGGGAAGCAAGGCCAAGGCTTTGCCCGACCCATCAAGCGTGCGGGACTTCACTCGTCCGCGCACTTTCGAGTTTTACCGTGATGAGAAGTATGTGAGCGCGTGGACTGTGGATGTGCAGTTCACAGAGCAGACCTCATCCACAGGTGCTGTGAACGCGTGGGCCAGAAGGGCCACCCTGAATGGTGGCATGCGCAGTGGAGCGACTCCGATTGTCGAGTACAAGAAGGCCAGAGAGACCAGTTGGACGAGAGTGCCGGATGACCAGGTAGTGAAGCAGTCAACCACCTCGTTCACTACTGAGATACGTGGACTTACCGATGGAACCGACTATGAGTGGCACGTCATCGTGGATGGCGTGACAGGTGAGACGGCTAAGTTCACTACCGAGAAAATACAAGAGGTGCCCAACTTGAACTTTGACACCTGGACCCAGAAGGGCAAGAACTGGTATGCCAACGAGGTGGCCGACAACTATGATGACCCTCAGGCATACTGGGCTTCGGGCAACGAAGGTGTGACTTCCACGCTGGCAGGAGGAAAGGATGCAACCACGGTTCCTGTCACGGGCAGTGATGCCTATAAGGGCAAGGCGGCCAGGATGTACAGCCTCACGGGAGTAACCTTGGTGGGAGCTGCGGCGGGCAACCTGTTTATCGGTACTTACAAGACCAACCTGAGCAACCCCTCGAGCAGTCCACAGTTTGGCCGTCCCTTCACGGGGGCTCGTCCCTCCAAGTTGGCAGGATACTACAAGTACCTCTCCATGCCCATCACCCATGAGGGCAGCGTGCCAGGCAATCTCACCACAGACCAAGGACATATCTACCTGAAGCTGTGGGACGCATCGGGTAATATGTTTGGCTATGGTGAACTCGTCATTTCCGAGACGGTGGATCAGTACCAGCATTTTGAGTTTGATATCAACTACACCGACTTGACAGCAAAACCTGCAATGATGACTATCGTGGCTACCTCCAGCCGTTATGGCGGTGAGTTCAGTGGCGCGCGCGTGTGCGGACAGGTGGGAGCAGGAAGTACCCTGTGGGTAGATGAGTTTGAGTTGGTGTATGAATAATGTGAGAAAGAATATGAGTAGATACTTTGTTGGACTGTATCCCCTTTTGTGTCTTTGCTTGTGCTTGTCGGCCTGCCGTGAACAGGCCGACCTGGAAGTAAGTGGAGGCCGGTTTGACATTACCCTGCAAGGGGGTGTCACATCGGGACAAAAGCGAGTGCGCCCTTATGATGTGACTGAAGATATGAAGGGGCGATTTGTCCTGCACATAGAGGACGAGGCCGGACATGGCTGGTATGACGGGACTGTGGAGCAATATCAAAGTGCTTCTCCTGCGTTGAAACCTGGCAATTTCGTGCTCTCGGCCTATTGTGGCGACAACAAGCCTTTGGCGTTGGATGCCCCTTACTATGTGTCGGGCAATGTGGTGTCAAGTATTCAGGCTGGCAAGGTGACAGCCGTGACGCTGCCGTGCTCGGTGGGCAACTCTATGGCTTCGTTTGCTTTTGACGACGCTGATGCCGCACAGGAACTCCTTCCCTCGTACTCCATCGAGAGCCGTGTGGGTAACGAGAGCGTGTCCTGCACCGTTGATGATGGGCACAATCCTTATTTTCGCGAGGGTGTCACCGTGGACTTCTACCTGAAGGGGACTACAGCCAACGGCAAGGAAGTGAATTATAAGTTTGCCTCGGTGACCAATGCCCAGAAGCAGAAGAACTATAAGTATTCGCTCAAACTGGTCGGTGGACAGGAGGGCAGTGCTATCCTTGGGGTTACCGTAAGCGAGGTGGTGGAGAGCATCAGTTTCAGTGATGCTATTCCGCAGGAGTGGATGCCCAGGCCACAGGTTACCGCCCAGGGCTTTGATGAACAGTCACAGCTTGACTTCTACGAGACTGAGTCTGTGGATGCGAAGGTCAGTTTCAAGGCTCTGCGGCCTGTGGAGGAATTGGAACTTACCCTTGCCCTCCAGGACAAGGCTCTTGCATCACTCAATAAGACATATCTCTTCTCGGAGCTCACCGATGCCGACAGGCAGGCTCTGCAACAGGCTGGTCTCACCTTGCCTGTGCTGGGTGAAACAACCGGCTGCCTTGACCTCACGGTACTGGCAGGCAAGCTGTTGTGTGCTGATGACGGTGCGACGGCATCCAACAGCATAAGTGTGCGTGTGAAGTCAAACCACCGCTGGAGTGACTTGCAGGAGTACAGAATCAACGTGCATCGCCCTGAATTTAGCATCTCGGTGGACGACAGGGACACTTGGAGCAAGGAATTTGCCGTGCATGAACTGCGTGTGGACAAGGGCGTGGCCGACAAGTTGCGTGCAGGCATGGTGTATCAGTACAGTGCCGATGACGGCAAGACGTGGGTGGATTGCAACACAGGCATGAAGCAGAAGTTTGCCTCACATCCCGATGTGAAGACTTACAAGTTGCGCGCGCTTTACCGTTCGGCTCTCGCCTCTAATGAGGCTACGGTTACGCTTGAGAGCACCACGCAGATGCCAAACTCGGACATGGAGGAATGGTATTATGCCAAGGCTGCCCGCAGCATCAACACCTATTTCCCCTGGAATGAGGGAGGGACATCATTCTGGAACACCAACAATGATTATACGACACGCTATAGAAGCACTGTGGGCATTTTCAATGCTGGCGCCAATCCCTACAACTCCTTCCCCGCAGTATCCTATGTGGTGGGAGGCCATTCTGGCCACCGTGCCGCAGAACTGCGAAACACGGGGTCGGGCAGAGGTAACACCATTGCCAATGATGTGAAGAACTTCAACAAGGTGGCGGGTGAACTCTTCACAGGTGATGTGACAGTGACCACAGGAGGCACGGATGCCGTGCCCAGCGGAGACCATTATACCATTGACACCAATGGGCGCGCATTCAACTCGCGTCCCACATCCATGCACTTCTGGTACAAGTATGCGCCGCTCAAGAGTGATACCTGGCGGGCAAGGGTAGTGCTCATGGATGCCGCCCATGAGGTGATAGCCGAGAAGGAACTGACCTCCTCGGATGCCGTCACCGACTGGAAAGAAACTTCCGTCTGCCTTGACTACGCAGATGGGACAGTCTATTCCAAGTGCGCCTATATCTATGTGGTGTTCAGTTCCACTGTTAATGCAGGATCGAATATGCCCTGGGAGCGCAAGGACGGCTATGTGCTTTGGGAGGGCGACAACCAGGTGAATAAGAACGAGACAAGGTCGTTCATAGGCAGTATATTGACAATTGATGATATCTCTTTGGTATATGACAAATAGTATGAGAATATGGAGTGCGGCATTTCTCTGCCTCTTGGTGCCCTTGCTCTTCTCCTGCTCCTCGCTGGAGGATGACCTGCAGACTACAGGCACATTGCGTGTGTTGCCCATTGAGGTGAAGGCTGATGTGGATGTGCAACCCCTTACGCGCAGCGTGGATGAATCCTTACAGGTGGATATCATGCAAGGCTCTACGGTGGTTCGCTCTTATGATGCAGGAAGCAGTGAGCTGGATGGCCTGGTTACTCTGCCTGTGGGAGAATATACGTTATATGTGCATACACCCGACATGAGTGAGGCTCAGGACAATGTGCTGGGTGTGCCCACCTATGCGGTGAAGCGGGATTTCAAGATTGTGGCAGACAAGACCACTACCCTGGGCAACTTGCAGGCGACGCAGGCTAACGTGGGGGTGCTTCTGCAGTATCAGGAGGATGACTTCATGGAGTGCTTCACTTCTTTGTCCTGCACCGTGTCCTCTCCCTCTACAGGGCGCAGTGTCATCATCTCGGGAACGGACAACCACAGCCTTGCATATTTTAATATTCCCTCGGACGGAAAACTGCAATATACCTTCATCGCAACCAATACCGACGGCGAAACTTTCCAGTCTCCGACCAAGGAGATTAAGGTGTCGGTGGCCAAGAATGTGTATGTGCTGGTGGGCTGGGATCAGTAGGCACAGGCAACAGATATGCCAAGTCCCCCTGAGCGTGTCTTAGGGCTGAACGAGAGAGGCCATTGAATATTGCTTTTCAATGGCCTCTCTCGTTTTTGTGGGAATGTGGCCTTGGGTTTTGCTGGAATGGTTGGAGCCCTTGCGCAAGTAGGTACTTGGGCGACATCTGGGTTGTCTGTGATATTCCACAACCAATTTCCCAGCCCAAGTCATTATACTGCCCGCGGCCCGCAAGCCCTCATCCTGGCGCGGCGCAGTGCCTTTGCTCTTTCGTCCAGCCTGGGCTGGACGATGATTTAATATAACTGAAATGGCAAAGTAATACTACTTACTTGTCCGTCCAGCCCAGGCCGGACGAATAGGCAAGCAGCATGTGCTGTGTGATCTCCTTCGCTGAAATGGTGCATGAACCAGACTGCTTGCCCGTGGGGAGCCGAATATATCCCGCCCATGGCATGGTGGTACGGGATTTATGGCTCCTGCTGGCTGGCCCGCTTGTCCAGTTGCTCCTTGAGCCACTCGTCGATGGGGCGGCCCTCGCTCCGCTCAAAGCAGGAGCGCACCGTCTTGATGGTGCCAAAGCCAGCGTCGCAGCAGTCCGAGAGCGTGGTGGCCTCGCCACGGCGCACCATGCGCTTCAGTTCCTCGATGCGGAAGGAGTTGATGTACTCGTGCGTGTTGTAGAATCCCTGGCTGCGCACGCTCTGCAGCACCAGATGGCGGTTGATGCCCACGGCCTCGCACAGCCGGTCGCGCCCGAAGGTGTTGTCCTTCCACTCCTCCTTGTGATTCTGCATCCACAGCTGTATGCGCTGGAAGCGCAGGAGATTGGCCTCGTTGAAGTCCTCCTGCTCGGCCTTGGCCACCTCCTCGGGGGCGGGCTCCTTCTTGACCTCCTTGATGACAGGCTTGGGCAGGTTGAGTGCCATCGTCTCCAGCGTGCGGAAGGCCAGGTAGAGGTTGAGCAGGGTAAAGACGATGACATACACCATCATCAGCGTGATGTCGTAGTGGACGGCGCAGAAGCAGTAGTAGAGTGCCGAGATGCCCAGGGCCAGGCTGTAGCCCAGCATGTACCTGGGCACGTTGGCATGGCGTGCCATGCGGTGAGGCAGCATGAGTATGTTGGCGATGTAATAGAGGCTGAGTCCCAGGGAGGCCAGGCGCAGCAGGACCCCCACGTTGAGGAAGTTCTGCCACAGGTCATCGGCTGTGTGCAGCGTCACTTGCTTGCCGCCGAAGAGCATGGCCACGGCATACAGCACGATGAGCACGATGGCCGGGCTGGCATAGGCCCACATGCGCTTCCATTGCAGAAAGGCCGGCATGGGGATGCTCAGGGGGTAGATGGACTGCAGGTAGCACACGGCCACCAGGTAGAGCATGGTCACTGGGTGCATGGAGTCGGGCTGCTCGCTGCTGATGGCAGTGCTGAAGCAGGCCGCAGCCGTGAGTGAGAACCCGAATATGCCATTGATCCAGGCCAGGCACAGGTATTCGATGCGGTGGCGGGCATAGAGCGCAAGCACGCAGGTGATGACAAGATGTGCTGTGGCACAGCATGATATGATGAGCAATATGGCAGTGGCAGACATGTTCTCTAATTTAGCTGGTTTGTTGATTATGAAGCAAAGGTAATGCTTTTTGTCTTTATATTGCAAAGATATTGGGCAGCGAAGACACGTGGGAGCGGAAAAATCCTCGTACATGAGCATATTTAGCGGTAAAGATTTGCCTTTCCGATAAAATACGTTACCTTTGCGATGTGTTGCGTGCCTGTGGGTGCCCTGCCTGTGGGCATGGTTGCCTGGAGGGCACGGGGACTGGATGTGAAACTCGAAACTGGCTGACTGCTATGGCAAAATTCATCAACCCCTTTACGGATGTGGGCTTCAAGCGTGTGTTTGGGCAGGAGATATCCAAGCCCCTGATACTGGATTTCCTCAACAACCTGCTGCAGGGCGAGGAGCATATAGCCAATCTCACGTTCCTTGACAAGGAACAGCCCGCCCTGTACGATGATGACCGCTCGCTCATCTATGATATCTATTGCGAGACGGACAGTGGCAAGAGGATTATCGTGGAGATGCAGAACAAGTCGCAGCCCTACTTCAAGAACCGCAGCATCTACTACACCAGCGAGGCCATAGCCAGGCAGGGCGAGCGTGGATCGATGTGGAACTACGACATAGATGGCGTATATCTGGTGGCCTTCCTGAACTTCAGCCCGATGGACTTTGAGCCCAAGTTCCGCACGGATGTGGTGCTGGCCGACAGGGAGAGCAAGCAACCCTTCTCCGACAAGGTGCGCATGACCTTCATGCAGTTGCCACTGTTCCGCAAGGAGGCCGATGAGTGTGAGACACAGTTTGAGCGTTGGATATTTGTATTGAAGAATATGGAGACATTGACAAGATTGCCCTGGGCGGCCAAGAGCGCTGTGTTCCAGAGGCTGGAGCAGATAGCCGATGTGGCCTCGCTCAGCAGGCAGGAGCGCATGAAGTATGACGAGGGCCTGAGGAAGTATCGCGATACCTTGTCGGTGCTCGATGGCGCACGCATGGATGGCCTGGCAGAAGGCCGCGCCAAAGGCCTGGCAGAAGGTCGTGCCAAAGGTCTGGCAGAAGGTCGTGCCAAAGGCCTGGCAGAAGGTCGTGCCAAAGGCCTGGAAGAAGGTCGCGCAGAGGGTCGTGCAGAGGGTCGTGCAGAGGGTCGCGCAGAGGGTCGTGCAGAAGGCTTGGCCCAGGGTGCGGAGGCTGAGAGGCTGAAGATGGCCAAGCGACTCCTGGGAGCGGGAGTTGACAGGGCAACCATTATGCTTGCGACAGGGCTGAGCGAGGCGCAACTGTCCGGGTTGTGAGTGGCGTGAGCATGCTCCGTTGTCCCACTTCGCAAATAGCCGTGGCGTAAGTTTGTCTCTTACGCGCAAAATGTGTAATTTTGCACATTATATATAATGGGATGATGGGCAACTGGAAGACCTGGGCTTGCGGAATTTGTTTCTGTGTGCTGGCATTCGTGCCAGTACGTTCTGCTTGTACCATGGATGCAGGCAGGTATGTTCAGGCTCGTGCCGATACCTTGCAGCAGAGAACTTCCAGTCGAGACCTTCGTGGGGGACGCAGAATGAGTACATCGGCATATCCTGTGCGCATCGAGGTTCATGGACGTGCCGTGATGATACACAGCGACCATGTGCAACTGCTTCCCATATACACACGCGGTGGTGTGCTGAAGATGACACTGCGCCTGAACAAAGGCACCAACTGGCTCACAGGATTGCCGCGTGGCAATTATTTCATCAACAATCGTCCTGTGGCAGTCAAGTGATGGGCTTGGCATGAAGAGATAAGCTAATGGCAGAGGAGAACAGCAAAATCACACAGATAGACATAGACAGAATCGTGCGCCAGAGGTTGGGGCGGAGGTCGTGGCTTGTGCCGCGCTTCCTGACCAGGATGGTAGAGCGGCTCATACACCAGGATTTCATCAACGGATACCTGTGTCAGGGCAGGGAGGGAGTGGACTTCTGCAAGGGAGTCATCGAATATCTGGGTGTGACGGTGACAGTGGAGGGGGAGGAGAACTTGCCTCCTGCCGATGCTCCCTGTATTGTGGTCAGCAACCATCCGCTGGGAGCCATTGATGGGGTGACGCTGGGCTATGTGATAGGCAAGCACTATGGCGGGCATGTCAAATACCTGGTAGGCGACCTGTTGATGAACCTCAAGGGGCTGGCTCCCCTGTGTGTGCCTGTACGGCAGTCGGGCAGGCAGCAGGGACGCGACTTTCCGCTGATGGTGGCCAAGGCTTTTGGCGGGAATGACAACGTGATTATGTTCCCGGCGGGACTTTGTAGCCGGCAGCAGGATGACGGACAGATTCGCGACCCCAGGTGGCACAAGTTCTTTGTCAAGAAGAGTGTGCAATACAGGCGTGATGTGGTTCCTGTCCATTTCATCGGCCAGAACAGCCCGCGCTTCTACCGCGTGGCTCGGTTCTGCAAGCGCTGGCACCTGCCCAATCTGGCAAAGCCGCTTTTGCCCGATGAGATGTACAGAAGCCAGGGGCAGTCCTATTCCGTGCGGATAGGAAAACCAATTCCCTGGCATACGTTTGACCGTACACGCACCCCCGACGAGTGGGCGCAGTGGGTGCAAGACCAGGTCTATGGCCTGTAAGAGAGATGCAGAGATGATTATGGAAGATATTATTGATAAGGTTCCGCGTGAGGTGCTCCTTGCGGAGCTGACACCGGACAAGAAGCTGCGCCGCACGAACAAGAGCGGCAATGACATATATATAGTCACCGCACATGACTCGCCCAACGTCATGCGTGAGGTAGGGCGTCTGCGCGAGGTAGCTTTCCGCGCGGCTGGAGGCGGAACGGGCAAGAGTGTGGACATAGATGAGTTTGACACCATGGACAAGCCCTACAGCCAACTCATTGTGTGGGATCCCGAAGCCCAGGAGATACTGGGAGGATACCGCTACCTGCTGGGCAAGGACTGGAAGATAGGCGCGGATGGGCAGCCTGTGCTGGCCACCAGCCATATGTTCAGGTTCAGCGAGCGTTTCATGCGTGACTATGCCCCCTGGACGATAGAACTTGGCCGCTCATTCGTGACCCTGGAGTACCAGAGCACTCTGAAGGGACGCAAGGGCATCTTCGCGCTCGACAACCTGTGGGATGGACTGGGTGCGCTGGTGGTGATAGAGCCCACCGTGCGCTATCTCTTTGGCAAGTTTACCATGTACCCAAGTTATGACCGCATGGCCAGGGACATGATTCTCTATTTCCTCAACAAGCATTTCCCTGACCCCGACCATCTCATCTCCCCGATAAAACCGCTGCATCTGGAGCATGATCCCGAGCAGTTCCGCAAGCTCTTTACCGAGGTTGAGTTCCGTGCCGACTACCGCATCCTCAATCGTGAGGTGCGCAACCTGGGTTACAACATACCGCCCCTGGTGAATGCCTACATGGGGCTCAGTCCCACCATGAAACTCTTCGGTACTGCCATCAATGATGGGTTTGGCGACGTGGAAGAGACGGGCATCCTCATTGCGGTAGATGAGATTCTGCAGGAGAAGCGCATGAGGCACATTGACACCTTTGCTGCCGAGCATCCCGAACTGGTCAAGATAACCAGCGGGGCCAACCGCATATTCTACAAACCAGAGTAGTGTGACGAAAGGAGGCGTGGTGATGACTGACAGAATGGAATGGGGACGGCTGCTATCCAACAAGCGTCTTGGACAGGAAGACCGTCCGCACCGCAAGGATGACCGCACGGAGTTTCAGCGCGACTATGACCGTCTGATTTTCTCGGCGCCCTTCCGACGCTTGCAGAACAAGACGCAGGTGTTCCCGCTCCCGGGAAGCGTCTTCGTGCACAACAGGCTCACACACAGTCTGGAGGTAAGCAGCGTGGGGCGTAGTCTGGGCAATGACGTGAGCCGCCTGCTGCTGGAGCGCCATCCTCATCTGGCCTCTACACACCTGACCGAGCTGGGCACCATTGTGAGTGCAGCTTGCCTGGCGCATGACATGGGGAATCCTCCCTTTGGGCACAGTGGCGAGTGTGCCATAGGCACCTACTTCAGCGAGGGCGATGGCAGATACCTGGAACATTACGAGTGCGGCGAGACTGGTGACGGACTCACGCCAGCCGAATGGCAGGACCTGACACACTTTGAGGGGAACTCCAATGCTTTCCGATTGCTCACACACCATTTCCGTGGACGCAGGGAAGGCGGCTTTGTGATGACCTACAGCACGCTGGCCAGCATTGTCAAGTACCCGTTTACCAGCGACCAGGCTGGTGGGAAGAACAAGTTCGGGTTCTTCCGCTCCGAGGTGGATGCTTATCAGCGCATCGCCCGGGAACTGGGCATCCTGCCGCAGGAAAGTGCTGAGGGAAGCCTGCGCTATGCTCGCTATCCCCTGGTATATCTGGTGGAGGCGGCCGATGATATCTGCTACGAGATTATGGACATCGAGGATGCGCACAAGTTGAGGATACTTACCACCGAGGAGACGCAGCGCCTGCTCCTGGGCTTCTTTGACGATGAAAAGCGGCAGGAGATACACAGCCGTATGCAGACCCTGGACGACCGCAACGAGCAGGTGGTGTATCTGCGCTCCTGTGTCATCAATTGCCTGGAGAGAGAGTGCGTGAAGGCATTTGTCGAGCATGAGGATGCAATCCTTGCCGGCACCTTCCAGGGGACGCTCATCAAGGCTATCAGTGAGAGGCCGCGCAAGGCTTATGAGGCATGTGAGGCCGCTGCAAAGGCCAAGATATACCATTGCAGTGAGGTGGTGGATGTGGAGATAGCTGGTTTCCAGGTAGTCACCACACTCACCGACTTGATGATAAAGGCAGTGACAAGCTCAGAGAAGGCCTACTCCAGGCGTCTCATCAGCCGTGTCAGTTCGCAGTACGACATCCTGGCCCCCACCCTCTATGAGCGCATCCTGGCGGTGCTTGACTATATCAGTGGCATGACAGATGTGTATGCGCTGGACTTGTACAGGAAAATCAATGGCATGAGCCTGCCCATCGTGTAGTCTTCTCCCATGTAATATATATATATAAGGTATGACAGAAGGACAGAATATGAGAGTTCAGATAATCAATCGCAGCCATCACGCACTTCCACAGTATGCCACGCCACAGTCGGCAGGAGTTGACTTGCGGGCCAACCTTACCAGCCCGCTCGAGTTGCGTCCCATGGAGCGGAAACTGGTGCCCACAGGGCTGTACATTGCCCTGCCACAGGGTTATGAGGCACAGGTGCGCCCGCGCAGCGGGCTGGCGCTGAAGTATGGCATCACTGTGCTCAATTCTCCAGGTACCATCGATGCCGACTATCGTGGAGAGGTGTGCGTGATACTGGTCAACCTCTCCGATGAGCCCTTCATCATCAATGATGGCGAGCGCATAGCGCAGATGGTCATAGCCAGGCATGAGCAGGCCGGGTGGCAACAGGTGGAAGAGCTGGACGAGACTGAGCGCGGAGCAGGAGGATTTGGACATAGTGGAGTGAAATGATGCTGCCCATGCGCTGGATACATAGACGTTTGCCTGCCCTGCTCCTGTGCTGGATGACAGGTGTGGGGTGCTTGCTGGGTGTGCTGGGCGGTGAGGCTTATGCGCAGAGGTCACCCCGCTTTGACTATTTCTATATGGAAGCATCGAAGTGCCTGCGCAACTATGACAACGCTTCGGCTATGGAACTCTATAGTCATTGCCTGGAGATAGACTCCACGGCCGCTGAGGCCCTCTATTCCACGTCCACTTTCTACACGTTCCTCCTTGGCCGAGATTCCGTGGGCATAAAGATGCTGGAGCAGGCTTGCCTTCGCGACTCAGACAATGTGGGGTATCTGAGCGTGCTGAGTAATGTGTATCTGCAACTCCGCGACACCGAGAAGGTGACCACAGTGCTTGAGCGGCTTTCGCGTCTGCGCAAGAACAAGACAGAGGTGCTTGAGCAACTGGTGAGCGTCTATCGGAGCGAGAACAAGAACGACAAGGCGCTGCACACCCTGCAGCGTATAGAACTCATGGAGGGCGTGTCGTATGAGACCTCCATGCTCAAGGCGGAGGTGTATAATGATATGGGCTTGCCCGACAGTGCCAGGGCCGAGGTGCAGAGGCTTTGCTCTGCCTTTCCGCACGAGGTGGGATTCCGCCTGCTGCTCGCCTCGAAGTATGTGGACGAGAACAAGGCCAGTGAGGCACGCGGCATCCTGGAGGATGTGGCCCAGAAGGAGCCGCAATATAGCGGCCTCCCTGCGGCATGGCTTTATTTCTATCAGCACACCGACTGGCCACGCTACCTGCAGGTGCGGGACTCTATGCTGTTTGCCCCAGGCACTGGCGATGACCTGCGCTGCATGCTGCTGGATGCGTATGCCCGTGAGGCTGCCCATGATTCGGTCAGGATGCAGTCGTTGCATGTGGCCTATGACACACTCACTGCACGTCCCGACTGTACGGTGGGCGTGCTCTTGTCCAAGGCTAAATGGGTGGCAAGCAACACCAAGGAGCAGGCTCCTGTGGCACAGATAATGAGACAGGTGCTCGACAAGGAGGCCGACAACGACACAGCCCTGCGCTACCTGCTCTCTTACTATCTGAAGCAGCAGGACGATGAGGGCACCATGGACGTGTGCCGCAGGGGTGTGAGTTTCCATCCCGACGAACTCGCGTATCCCTATTTCCTGTCCTTGTTCCTTGTGAGGGATGACAAGGACGCTGAGGCGCGGTCTGTTCTTGAGCAAGGATTGAGGGTGCGGGAGGCTGACACCAGTGACGAACTGGTGTCGGACGTGTATGCTTTGCTGGGCGACCTGTACCATGGCGAGTGCCGGGTAGAGGACTCCTTCGCAGCCTACGACTCCTCGCTTGTCTATAACAAGGACAATATCTCCTGCCTCAACAATTATGCCTACTTCCTGTCCCTCACCGGCGGGCGCCTTGATGAGGCCGAGGAGATGAGTTACCGCACCGTTGTGCTTGAGCCGCGCAATGCCATCTACCTCGACACATACGCGTGGATTCTCTTCGTGAAGAAGAAGTACTCCGAGGCTCGTATCTATATAAGCAAGGCCGTTGACCCTGCGCTCGAGGATGCCAAGCTGCTGGAGAATGCCGACCTCAATGGCAACATCCTGGAGCATGCCGGCGACATCCATGCCTGTTGCGGTGACATGCAACAGGCTCTGAGGCTGTGGAAGTTGGCTGCGGGACGGCAGGATGGGACGTGTAGCAAGCGCATCACACAGAAAATCAAGAAACGCAAGTATCTTCAATAATATGAGACGGATGAATAGCAAGTTCCTTGCCCGTGCGGCATTTCTCTGCCTCCTGTGCAGCCTGATGGTGCTCTCCTCGTGTAAGCACAGGCGTGGGGCAGCTTCCACCGAGGGCGGCTCGGTGGCTGCTGGTGCCCAGTCGGCAGGCTTGGCAAGCAAGGCTGTGGAGATGGTCAATGCCAGCCGGCAGACGGGTAAGTTCCTGACGGCAAAGGCAAGTGTCAAACTGCAGGCCGGGCAGAAGGACGTGTCGGTGAGCGGGACGCTCAGGATGAAGCGGGATGATGTGATACAGCTCTCGCTGGCCTTCCTGGGGCTGATGGAGGTGGGGCGCATGGAGATTACCCCCGAGTATTTCCTCCTCGTTGACCGCATGAACCACCAGTATGTGCGTGTGGCTTATGCTGATGTGCCCTTCTTCCAGCAGTCGGGCATTGATTTCCACACGTTTCAGTCCCTCTTCTGGGGCGAGCTTTTCCTGCCTGGCGATGGCGGCAAGGCTCCCGAGGCCAAGGCCTTCAGGCAGCAACTGTCGGGTGACAGCCTGCGCCTGACCACTGAGGCTCATGCCCAGGCTGCCCTCTGCTTCGTGGCGAGTGTCTCACGCTCGCTGCTTCTGCAGACCAGCGTGGAGGCGCGTGGCGGCAGTCTTGTTCCGCTGATGTCGTGGGACTATTCTGGCTATAAGACTTTCGGGGGCAAGCCATTTCCTACGGGCATGCAGATGAGGATATCGTCGGGCAAGACCAAGGCACAGGTGACGCTAAGCCTGAGCAACCTGAAGGACAATTCCGACTGGTCAACACGCACCGAGGTGAATGCCAGGAAGTACAAGCAGGTGTCCGTGGAGAGTATAGTCAGCAGGCTGAAAGGCTTGTCCTTGTAGGTGGACAGAAAGGATGACAGGACGTATATGACAAAGCGCACTTTTCTCTTGGTAGCGGTGATGTGCCTGGGGGGCTTCCTGTGCCAGGCTCAGAACAGCCGCAGGGTGAAGGCTCTGCAGCGGCAAAAGTCGGAATTGCAAAAGACACTCAAGAAGTCCCAGGATGAACTGAACCGTACACGCAAGAAGGTGCAGAGCGGGGAGAAGACCATCAACTACCTGGATGTGCAGCTGGACAAGCGTCTGGAGCATGTGCACGGACTGGAAACTGAACTGGATGGCCTGGAGAAAAGGTTGCTTCGCCTGCAGGCAGACATCGCTCAGATAGAGGGCGAACTGCGTGCCAAGCAGGCCAAACTGCGGCAGGCTATCAGGTATGCACGCACGCAGCGCAAGCAGGTGAGCACGCTTCTCTTCGTGCTTTCGGCCAAGACCGTCACCCAGATGTTCAGGCGGGCAAGGTATGCCCGGGAGTTTGTGCATTATGAGCAGAACCTGGGCGAGCAGGTGTTGCAGAAGCAGGCTGCGCTGCTTGAGGCACAGAATCGTGTGCTGGAGTCCAAGGCCAGGCAGAATGATGTGTTGCGCGAACTGATGCAGCAGCGCAAGGAACTCAGCCAGCAGCAGGTGCAGGAGAAGCAGCAGGTGAAGAACCTGCGCCAGCAGGAGAAGAGCCTGAGGGGCAAGGTGAGCGAGCAGCAGAGGCAGCTCAGCGCGCTTGACAAGAAAATTGACGACCTCATTGCCTATGAGATAGAGCAGGCTCGCAAGAGAGCCGAGGAAGCAGCGCGCAAGAAGGCTGAGGCCGAGGCGGCACGCAAGGCGCAGCGAGAGCGTGCTGCTGCTGCCAGCAAGGGAAAGCCCCGCAGAAAGGGTGGTACCACCGAGGCAGTCGAGGCGACCAAGGCTTCCCCCATGCCCAAGAAGGGCAGTTGGCTCACGGCCGAGGACGTGCAACTCAACGGCAGCTTTGAGCAGAACAAGGGCCGCCTGCCTGTTCCTATCACCGGGCAGTATATGCTTGGCAACCGTTTCGGCAAATACAATGTGCCAGGGTTGCGCAACGTGCAGCTTGACAACAAGGGCACCAATTATGTGGGGAAGCCTGGAGCACGTGCCCGTGCCGTCTTTGACGGTGTGGTGTCGGCCGTGTTCCAGTTTGGCGGCAACAAGAATGTGCTGGTGCGCCATGGCAGCTACATCAGCGTCTATTGCAACCTCTCGTCGGTGATTGTGGCCAAGGGGCAGAAGGTGCGTGCGCGTGACATCCTGGGCACGGTCAAGGATGATGGTGAGGGCAACTGCGTCCTCCACTTCCAACTTCGCAAGGAGACTGCCAAACTGAATCCCGAGGCCTGGATTGGGCGATAGGGTGCACTGGCCACCCTTTGGCCACCCAGTATAAAAGAAAGTAGGCTGGTAATCGTGAGATTAACAGCCTACTTCTGTACCCAGAGCCGGGGTCGAACCGGCACGGGTTTCCCCACTGGTGTTTGAGACCAGCGCGTCTACCGATTCCGCCATCTGGGCTTTATGCGTTTGCAAAGGTAGGGGTTTCTGCCCAACTGGCCAAATTCTCGACACTCTTTTTGCAGTCATGCCTGTTTCCACAGCCACATATAGAGTCAACCAGCAAGTGCAAAATTAAGCATAAAGTCTGAAGAACTCTTCTTTAGGCGTGGAAAAGTTTAGTTTCTCCCTTGGTCTTCTGTTGATTTTCGCCTGTATGGAAGCAATCCTTTTGTCCGTCACGCGACTA
>JBNMJN010000013.1:0-65395 GCA_050873805.1 Prevotellaceae bacterium
CTGGCGGGGCATCACACGGGACAGGCTGCCACTCCTGGGCAGGGAGGAGTGGCAGCCTGTACTGGCCACGGCATGTGCCTTCTCGGGCGAGGCATGCCGCAGGCTCGACAATTACATCAGCCCCGGGTTCGGGCTCAGAGCGTCAGGTCTTCCAGTTTGACCAGCCCATTGACGATGGCATAGATGGTGAGCCCGGCCGTGCTGTGTATCTGCAGCTTGCGGCTGATGTTGCGCCGGTGTGTCATCACCGTGTTTACGGAGATGAAGAGGGCCTCGGCCACCTCCTTGTTGCTCTTCCCCTCCACCAGCTGCACTATTATCTGCTTCTCTCGCTCGCTCAGCCCGTCCTGCGACACCTGGGGCGAGGACTGCTCCTCGTCATCGGGCTTCCCGGCGGCCTCTTGCTCGCGCACCTGGCGCTCCAGCCGCCTCACGCACTCGGCAAAGAGGGTGTCCTCCATGTGGCAGTGCGTCTGCAGGTCCTCCTCCGTCATAAAGATTTCCATCAGCACCTCGCCCATGAGCTGGGCGTTGCTGTCGCTCGGGTAGTACTTGATGATGATGCTCTTGAGCTCGGAGATGCTCTTCTCGATGGAGAGGTGGTTGTTGTTGTGCTGGTCCACCACCGAGGCAAAGGTCTCCCTGGGCAGCTCGCCGCGCAGCAGGCTCTCCACGAAGGGATGCACATGCGTGTTCTCGTACTCCATGTGGCGGGCCACCTCGGCCGCATACTCATCATAGAACTTCATGATGAGGAAGGCTATCTGGTTGCTGGCCGAGCAGTTGAGAGCCTCGATGAGGCGGCGGCGTATGTTGGGCAGGCGGAAGTCCACAAAGAAGCTGTGCGAGTTCTTCAGATACTGCATGAGTGCGGGCAGGCTCACCTGCTCCATCATCTCGTTGATATGGGCGCGCGAGGGGTCCTTCACATAGTTGACCACCGTGAGGAATGTGGGCACATCCACATTGGCTGCCTTGCAGGCGGCCGACACGCTCTTGTCGCCAAAACCCAGGGTGATGCCGAACCGGCTCAGGATTTGCAGCATGCGGTAATCATCGCTGATTACGTCACTCATAGGGTCGCTTCCATGATATTTCTCTGTCATGACCGTACTTGATTTTATGCGGTGCAAAGTTACGAAATTCACAGAACCAGCGATAGTTCCCCGCCCCAAATCGCCCCGCAAGTGCCGCCCGCGCCCCCATTTTCACTACTTTTGGGTATGCGCGGGGGATGCCGCCCGCGTTGAAAATCACAAAAAATGCGTATTGCAAGGCTTCGCAAGTCGGCATAATTTTGCACCGACAAAATTACAAGCACGAAATGAAAGGAAAGCAGAGCATCATCAGGCTGGCAGGACTTGCCCTGGCGCTCGCCTGGGGAGGCCAGGCCTGGGCGCAGTGGAATGCCGACAGCACTGAGTATGACAGTTTCGACAAGTTCCGTATCGGTGGATACGGTGAACTGGTGGGCGCGTTCAAGAACTATGGCATCAACCGCTTCAAGGGTACCAGCGCAGGCAACAGCCAGATAAAGCGCAACACCATCTCTATGCCGCGCTTCGTGATAGCGGGCGACTACAAGTTCAACAAGCACTGGGCCCTGGGCATGGAGATAGAGTTCGAGGCCGGCGGCGTGGGCACCGAGTATGAGATCGAGAACACCGAGAACGGCGAGTATGAGACCGAGGTGGAGAAGGGCGGCGAGGTGGCCCTGGAGCAGTTCCACATCACCTACCGCCTCAACAATGCCTTCAGCGTGCGCGCCGGACACATGATAGTGCCCGTGGGACTGACCAACTCGCACCACGAGCCCATCCTCTTCTTTGGCACAGTGCGCCCCGAGGGCGAGACCACCATCATCCCCAGCACCTGGCATGCCACGGGAGCAGAGATAAGGGGACAGTTTGGCCGCCGCTGGGCAAGCTTCGACTATGAGGCCATGGTGGTTGCCGGGCTCAATGCCAACGGCTTCAACCGCAACAGCTGGGCAGGCGAGGCCAACAACCGAATCTTCGAGGAGGACAACTTCACCAGCCCGGGCTATGTGGGACGCATCAACTACCGGGGCATACCGGGCCTTCGCCTGGGCGGCAGCTTCTACTATTGCCGCAATGTGGGAAGCAACGCCGACAAGCCTCACACCTACAACTTCAAGGCTCCCGTGCGCATCTGGAGCGTGGACGCACAGTACATGAACCAGTGGGTCATCGCGCGTGCCAATGTGATGCAGGGACACCTGTCCAACAGCAGCAGGCTGAGCGACAAGAACAGCAAGCTGAGCAACCTGTCGCCCTATGCACGCACGGCTCCCATCGCCGAGAAGGCTGTGAGCTACGGGGGAGAGGTGGGACTCCGCCTGAAGGGCTTCGTGAGCAACGAGAAGATGCCCGACCTCATCCCCTTCTTCCGCTACGAGTACTACAACCCACAGGAGCATGTGGTGATGGACAAGTACTGCAACACACCCGCCGACGCACGCCTGAAGACCAACATGTGGGTGGCTGGCATCAACTACCGCCCGCTGCCCTACCTGGTGGTGAAGGCCGACTACACCAAGCGCAAGATAGGTGGAGGCAGCTACAACAACGAGAATGAGTTTGCCCTGGGACTGGCCTTCACAGGATGGTTCTTCAGCGACCACACCGTGAAGGACATCCGTGCGCGCCGACAGCTGAAGGACCAGCAGCACACCATCAGCGAGATGAACAGCCGGCTGGAGCAGATGCAGCGGGAGATAGAGAGCCTGCGCAAGAACTGATAAGGTATATATAGAGAACCATTTAAAATATCAAGAAGAATGAAGAAGAACCTGTTTCTGTTGGGCCTGCTGGCTATGGGCCTGACCACCTTCACAGCATGTGAGGACGAGAACAAGGAGAAGACTATCCCCGAGGGCATCGCCGATGTGAACTTCGAGGAGGACAAGACTGCCGTGACAGACGCCAACCTGGTCAACTGGGTGCAGTACAGCGTGCAGGTGGCAAACCTCCTGACCAAGGATGCCTCCACACTGAAGAGTGCCTGGACCGACAGCTACAACGATGGCGAGGCATATGCCGAGCAGTTCAAGAACCCCGGCAGCGGCAAGACTTATGCCAGCTACAGCAACTGCGTGCAGCAGATCATCGAGGGATGCGCCGACATCGCCAACGAGGTGGGCACAGCCAAGATAGGCGACCCACGCGACCTGTGGGAAAAGGGAGAGTACAAGGAGGCTGTGTATGCCGTGGAGTCATGGTACAGCCACCACTCTATCGATGACTACACCAACAACATCCTCTCCATCCGCAACGCGGTGTATGGCACACGCAACGGGCAGGAGGCCAGCAACTCTATCGCCTCATACCTGAAGGCCAACAACCGGGACCTCTACAACAGCCTCACCACCAAGATCAGCACAGCCGTCAACGCCATCCAGGGCATCAAGGCTCCCCTGCGCAGCTTCCTGGGCAGCAACACGGTGCTGGTGGCACAGGATGCCTGCTCGGCACTGGAGAAGGTGCTCACCAATGACCTCAAGCCTGTGATGACAGCCGCCAGCGAGGAGGACCTGAAGCCCATCATCATCGACTACACCGACAATGTGGTGCTGCCCACATATGCCAGCCTGCTCTCGGCCAACACAGAGCTCAACACCGCTGTGCGCACCCTGGCCAACACAGCCAACGCCTACAAGGCCGGCACCAAGACTGCCGATGACCTGAACCAGGCATTCAAGGAGGCTGCCCTCAAGTGGATAGAGGCCCGCGAGCCCTGGGAGACCAGCGAGGCCTTCCTCTTTGGCCCCGTGGCCGACAAGGGTCTTGACCCCAACATGGACTCATGGCCTCTGGACGTGGAGGCTCTGAAGAACACACTGGCAAGCGGCAACTTCGACAACCTGGAATGGGAAGGCGAGTTTGACGAGGACGATGAGACCATCGCTGCCGTGCAGAACGTGCGCGGATTCCACACACTGGAGTTCCTGCTCTTCTACGATGGCAAGTACCGCACACTCAGCGAGTAACACTTACCCTCCATTATAAGGAAGAACCAACACACACATAACAAGCGTGCAGAGAAGTGGATTCGGAGGCCCCAGGGCAGCCGAATCCCTTCCTGCGCTATACTGACAAACAAATCAAGAGATATGAACAAGTTTCTATGGTCAGCACTCTCCTTCACTCTCCTCTGCGGGTTAGCCAGCTGCGAGGATGACGATGCGCTGGATGTCACAGACCTGGAAATCCCCGAGGGATACGCGCTCAGCGCGGGCACATCCACCAACTTCATCAATTCTTCTTTCGCATATGACACGGACGCCGACTGGGTGTCCAGCATTCCTGCCAACCAGAAGCGGTTTACCAAGGGGGACAGACTCTATGACGACGCACGCTCGCAGAGCAACGGCCTGGGGCCTGTGTATGCGGGCTACAGCTGCGGCTCATGCCACCGCAACGCAGGCCGCACCAAGCCTGCCCTGTGGACACAGATAGGCACCGACCCCGATGGCACACCCGTCTTTGGCAGCGGCGAGTATGGGTTCAGCAGCATGCTGGTGTACATCTCACGCAAGAACGGGGCCTTCTTTCAGAACTATGGACGCGTGCTCCACGACCAGAGCATCTATGGCGTAAAGGCCGAGGGCAAGCTCGAATGCCGATGGCACTACCAGAAGTTCCAGTTCCCCGATGGCGACGAGTACGAACTGGCCTACCCCGAATACACGATCAAGGACTGGTACGCGCCCTACGGCAACACGAGCGAGCCCATCAAGGCCGAGGACCTCTTCTGCACGGTGCGCATCCCCCTGCGGCATGTGGGCATGGGACAGATGATGGCGCTGGACCGCAACGAGATAGAGCAACTGGCACAGAAGAGCAATTACCCCGAGTATGGAATCAGCGGGCGGTGCAACTACATCACCGAGCGGGGCATCAAGCAGCTGGGACTGAGTGGCAACAAGGCGCAGCATGCCGACCTCACCGTAGAGCTGGGCTTCTCCAGCGACATGGGCTGCACCAACAGCCGCTACCCCGAGGAGATATGCGAGGGGCAGTCCCAGATGAAGGACGGGTCGATGATGGGACTCTACTACAGCCAGCTGGACGTGAGCACGCAGGACATGGAGGACGTGGACTATTACCTGCACGGACTGGGTGTGCCCGCGCGCCGCAACGTCAACGACCCGCAAGTGAAGCGAGGCGAAGAGATGTTCTACGAGGCCAAGTGCCACCTGTGCCACGTCACCACACTGCACACCAGGCCCCGTGGAGCCACGCTGCTCAATGGCACGGAACTGCCCTGGCTGGGCGGACAGACCATACATCCCTACAGCGACTTCCTGCTCCACGACATGGGCAGCGAGATAATGGGCGTGGGACTCAATGACCATTATGTGAGCGGCCTGGCGCAGGGCAACGAGTGGCGCACCACTCCCCTGTGGGGCATTGGGCTGCAGGAGAAGGTCAACGCGCACACCTACTTCCTGCACGACGGACGCGCGCGCAACTTCACCGAGGCCATCATGTGGCACGGTGGCGAGGGCGAGGCTTCCAAGAACATCTTCGCCCGCATGAGCCGCGAGGACCGCTCGGCGCTCATCAAGTTCCTGGAATCACTGTAAGGAGAAACCGGTAAACAGATATGAGAACCCACACAGACACAATCATAAAGAAACACAGACTTAACATGAGAAAGATATTCTTCATGGCCCTCATGGGCCTGGCAGCACTCCCCGTGCTGGCCGACGAGCAGACCGACACCAAGCCCGCACAGGAAGAGGGCGGCAAGGCTGTATATGAGAAGTACAACATCGAGAGCGCCGCACTCAAGCACGAGACGCCGGGCATCAACATGGACAATGGCGTGCTGGGCATCGCCGACGACCGCGGATTCACGCTGCAGAGCAAGGACGGACGCTTCGTGTTCAAGCCCTATCTGTTCATGCAGACGCGCCTCAACCTCAACTACTACGACGATGAGGGGCTTGACAAGGCTTACAACCAGGACAACGTGGCCAACTCCGGCTTTGCCATCCCCTATGCCATACTGGGCTTCACGGGCACCACATTCGGCCGGCTGGACTACAACCTGAGCATCAACGCGGCCGCCACAGGCGCCAACGTGCTGCAGCAGGCATGGGTGGACTACCGCCTGAGCCCCGCAGCACGCTTCCGCGCGGGCAAGTTCAAGACTCCCTTCACCCACGCCTATCTCACCACGCTGGGCGAGACGCTGTTCCCCCTGATGCCCACCTCGCTCACGGCCACCAGCATCATGCCCTACACGCTCAACGCCGTCACACCCACCATAGGCACAGGATTTGACCTGGGCTTTGAGTTCCACGGCATCGCGCGGCTCAACAAGCAGAAGCCACAGGGCTGGCACATGGGCTACGAGGCCGGACTGTGGAACGGCACAGGCTCGGGTGTGAACACCGCCACCAAGACCTTCTCCGACGACTGGCACATCCCCTCGCTGCTCTATGCGGGGCGCATCACCTTCATGCCCTGGGGCAACATGCCCGCCACACAGGGCAACAGCCACATGCTCAAGGGCCGGCACATGCTCTTCGGCATCAGCGGCGGACTGAACGTGGAGAGCGAGAGCGAGAGCACCAATGACGCGCGCCTGGGCGTGGAGTGGAGCATGCTCTACAACCGCTGGTACGCTGCGGTGGAGGGCTACTGGATGCATGTGGGCTTCACCAGCAGGCAGAAGATTGACCGCACCTTCAATTACTGGGGCGCGTATGGCCAGCTGGGTTACTTCTTCACGCACGCGCTGCAGGGCGGCGTGCGCTATGACTTCCTTGACCGCAACGGCTCCACCAAGGACGGATTCCTCAACATGCCGGCCGTGGTGCTCAATTACTACATCAACAAGTGCAACCTCAAGCTCTCGGGCATGTACCAGTACACAGGACGCTATGGGCACAAGACGCAGCTCGACCGCGACAACGACGACCTGGGCATCAGCACCCACACGGCCAGCCTGCAGCTCCAGTACTCATTCTGAGGAGGCACGCGCCCTGGCGGCAATGCGGCCGGGCAGGCGGATGCTCTTGCACCTGGCTGCCCGCCCACATGCCGCACAACCGCATAAACGTATAACCGTAACCACGAACACATGAACACAAGATACCTGATTCCGCTGCTCCTGCTGGGAGCGGCGGCCCTGCTGGACAGTTGCGACAGCGGGGACATCATGGAGACGCACTACACCGTGGACAGCAAGGGATACAATGTGAAGCTGACTGCCACCCTGCAAGGGCTCTCCTCGCTGCCCGCCGGCTACACGCTCACACTGGCTGGATTCCAGGAGGGCGACAACTTTGCCGTGATGCAGCGCGCCATCCCCACGGCCACGGAAGGAAGCCCCGTCAGCCTCACGCTGTCCAACATAGGCAGCAACGTGAGCACCGTGGAGGTAGCCGTGACCAACAGCCTGCGCGAGCGCATCCTGTCGCTCGCCACGGTCAAGCTGGATGACTACGAGGGGCAGACCGACACCATACGCCTGGACATGGGCACCCTGGACGCCAGTGCCACAGGATGCCTGCAGCGGGGCATGCTGGACAAGGCATGCGTGCAGTGCCATGGAGCCAACGGGCGCAAGGCGGCCGGACTGGACCTCACCGAGGGCAACACCTATGCCGACCTGGTGAACGTGGCCAGCAGCACCAGGCCAGGCGAACTGCGTGTGGCAGGCGGCAACCCCAACGGGAGCCTGCTGTGGCACATCCTGAACAATGGCGGCGAGAACCTCCTGCACTACAACCACACCGAGGTCATCAGCAGCCAGTTCAAGGACAACCTGCGTGAGGTGCGTGCCTACCTGCGCAAGTGGATAGAGGCACAGCCCGCACCCACGAGCAATTAAGGGGGCTGGCAGGGCACAAGAACAAGGATTATTCGTAACTTTGCAAGCAGAAAGGATTTCATATAATGGCAATTAAGTACAACAAGATGAGTATCGCCGAGCTGGGCGTGAACGCCGAGGTGACGCGCTTCGACGCGCGCGGCGAGGTGACAGAGTGGCATGTGATGCTGCACGTGGAGCCCCGGTGCGACCTGTTCCAGAGGCAGATGGAGCGCATCTACGAGGCCGAGGACAGCCTGCTGCACATGCCCGGGTTCGAGGGAGCGCAGTATGTGATGAAGCGGTACTTCCTGTCCGACAGCACCAACCAGCAGCCACTCATGCGCAAGCAGCCCGACATCAGCATCAGCATCATACAGCAGCAGCCGCTCGACGGCAGCAAGATAGCCGTGTGGCTGTACCTGCAGAGCCACACCCGGATAGCCAACGAGAACGGCATGGTGGTGGTGTCGCACAACGGCTACCGCCACCTGTGGAAGATGGGAATGCACCAGCACAAGGGCGACAGCGCGTGGCAGACGGAGAGCGTGCTGATTGAGTACGAGGAGGCACTGCAGAACTTCGGGGCCACACTGGCCGACAACTGCGTGCGCACATGGTTCTTCGTGCGGGACGTGGACACGCAATACGCTGGCATGGTGAGGGCACGCAAGGACAACTTCACCGAGCAGGGACTCACCGAGCGCACGCATTACATAGCCAGCACCGGCATAGGCGGACTGCCCGCCGACACGCGCGCGCTCATCCAGATGGGCACCTACGCCCTGGTGGGCTTCGAGCCCGCACAGCAGCGCTACCTGTATGCGCCCACCCACCTGAACCCCACCTACGAGTATGGAGTCACCTTTGAGCGCGGCACCTGCATGGAATACGGCGACCGCGCACATGTGTTCATCTCGGGCACGGCCAGCATCGACAACAAGGGCAACGTGCTTCACATAGGCGACATCGTGCGCCAGACCCACCGCATGTGGGAGAATGTGGAGGCCCTGCTGAGCGAGGCCGGCGCCTCATTTGACGATGTGATGCAGGTGGTGGTCTATCTCAGGGACACCGCCGACTACGGCACCGTGAGCCGCATGTTTGCCGAGCGGTTTCCCCACATCCCCACCGTGATAGCCCTCGCACCCGTGTGCCGCCCCACCTGGCTCATCGAGATGGAGTGCATCGCAGTAAAGCAGAGAGACAACATTGACTACAAGGATTTTTAGGCTTCTGCCCTTCCTGGCCCTGGGGCTTGCGGCCGTGGCCATAGCCCTGGCCACACTGGTGGAGGCATCGCAGGGCACAGCCGTGGCTCACCAGGTGGTGTATGGCGCCATCTGGTTTCGCCTGCTGTGGCTTGTGGCAGCGGCCTCTGGCCTTTACCTTATTATAAGGAGACACCTGTGGAGACGCTCCATGGGTGTTTTCGGTATGCACCTGAGCCTGCTCGTCATCCTGCTGGGCGCCCTGGTGACCTCGCTCACCAGCCATCGCGGGATGCTGCGGCTGCGCCAGGGCGAGCCCGTGAGCCAGTACCTGGAGGGCACCGCGCTGCGCCCCCTGCCCTTCACCCTCAGGCTCGACACCTTCATGGTACAGTGCTATCCAGGCACCCAGGCTCCCCAGGACTATGTGAGCCTGGTGACCCTGCACCCCGCCGGCGGGCAGGTGCGCATATCCATGAACCGCATAGGGCGCCTGCAAGGCTACCGCCTGTACCAGAGCTCCTACGACGAGGACCTGCGCGGCAGCATCCTCTCGGTCACCTATGACCCCTGGGGCACAGCCATCACCTACTGCGGCTACGCGCTGCTCGCGCTGTGCATCATAGCCACCTCGCTGCCCTCCTGGAGGCGCAGGGGCAGGCGCGCGGCCCTGTGGCTGCTGCTGGCCCTGCCTGGCACAGCGAGCCACGCGGCCAGCCAGCTCCCCTGCATCGGGCGCGAGCAGGCCAACAGGATGGAGCGCGAGCAGGTGGTGTGGAACGGGCGCGTGGCTCCCATGGGCACCATGTGCCAGGAGTTCCTGCTCAAGGTGTATGGCCGCAGGCAGTACCACGGCCTCACGGCCACACAGGTGGTGTGCAGCATGACGCTGCGCCCGCAGGAGTGGGCTGGCGAGCCCATCATACGCGTGGGGCGCGGCGAGTACCGCACGATGGCGAGTTTTGTGGACTATCGCTCCATGCCCCCGCGCCTGAAGGACATCGACGAGGCCGACAGCAAGGTGCGCGAGAAGGTGGGGCTCATGCTCATGCTCATGCAGGGCACGCTCTTCACCGACGTGCCCAGCCAGGGGCACAGGCTGAGCGAGGCCCGTGTGAGCGCGGAACTGCTCTACAACCGGTTTGACTGGACGATGCTCTGCATGGCCACCGCCCTGCTGCTGTCCCTGCTGCTCGCGCTCTCCACCCGCCCGCGCCTGCAGTGGTGCGGGCTGCCCGCCGGCATGCTGCACGGCGCGCTGGCCCTGCTGCTCACGCTGCTGATGGGCTTGCGCTGGTACATAGCGGGGCACATCCCCCTGAGCAACGGCTACGAGACGATGCTCTTCGTGTCGCTGTGCCTCACCTGTGGCACGCTGCCAGCCGCGCGCCTCCGCCTGCGTGCCACGGGCGCGCTGGCCACTGCCTGCATGATGATGGTGGCCCACCTGGGCGAGATCAACCCGCAGATAACCTCGCTCATGCCTGTGCTGCACAGCCCATGGCTCAGCGCGCATGTGAGCATCATCATGGTCAGCTATGCCCTGCTGGCCCTGTCGATGGTGGAGCGCAGCCTGCTGCGCCCGGCTGTCCTGTGCCTGGCGGCGGGCATCTTCCTGGGCGCGGTGTGGGCCAATGTGTCGTGGGGCACCTACTGGAGCTGGGACCCCAAGGAGAGCTGGGCACTGGTGTGCCTCATCGTATATAGCATCCCGCTGCACCGCGAGTCGCTCCCGTGGTTCCGCAAGGACAGCCACTACCGCCTCTACTCGCTGCTCTGCCTGGCATGCCTGCTGATGACCTACTTCGGGGTCAACTACCTGCTGCCCGGCATGCACAGCTACGCGGGATAGGGGGCAAGGGCGAGCCCCCTCCCAGCCTCCCCCAAGGGGGAGGGGACACTGGTACTTGCCCCGACAAGCGCATGCGGCCGCATCGGGCAACGCATGCATAGTGCGATGGCAAACGCATGCGGCTGCATCGGGCAACGCATGCGGCTGCATCGGAAGCCCTTCCCCCTTGACTGTGGCAGAGGAAAGGGTTCCTGGCGGCAGAAAAGGACACTGACGCTGCCTTTTCATAAAATTCCCCCCCCCTTAGAGATACGCTCTCCAGTTATTTTCTGTAACTTTGTGGGAGGAAGGATTAACTTTGGACTCGTCGGGGGCAGGCAGACATGCCGCATGGAGCGGACTGGCACGGGCTCACGGGAAGGCTGGAGACGATTCCCCTAAAAACTTAATCACTTAATTAACAAACACTCTATGAAAGCAAAACTACTTTCCCTACTGGCGACTCTGTTTATCGCCTCAGGAGCCTTTGCAGAGGACATCTACTACTGCCGAGGAGGCTTGGTGGGCACAGGAGACTGGGAACAGAGCGACAAGTATCCGCTCACCAAGGGTGACGACGGCATCTACACAGGCGAGGTGGACATGGTCGGGCGCACCGACATGTTTGAGCCCTCATCCCTGGGATGGGGCAATCGTGTGGACCTCTTCTTCGACAAGAACAACAGTGGCGCCACCCTGGCCAGTGCCAGCAGCACCAACCGATTCATCGCCCCAGGCATGACAGACTGGCGGCCGCTGACAGGCGGCAACAGCAACCCATTCCAGTGTTTGGGCGGCAAGTACATGGTGTATCTGGACATCGACAACAACCGCGTGCGCTTCGAGCCCATTGAGCCGGCCTACCTGGACGAGGTCATCGTGTATGGCAACGTGAAGGACTGCCAGTGGAAGGTGCTTGGCGAAAACACCGAGACGGGCGTGAAGGCTCGCCTCAAGCACCAGGGTGACGGCATATACACAGGACAGATCACCTTCGTGGAGACCACCGACGGGCTGAGCGACTTCTGCGTGCGCGCCTCATACAGCGGCAGCGGCAACGAGGGACGCTACAGCAGCAGCGTGGCCAACCTGCAGCTGCTGCCTGGCGTGGACTATGCCTGCGACCGCTATTACGGCGACCGCAACTGGCGCGTGCCCACAGGCACCTACAACATCACCTTTGACTTCAGCCACCAGACCATACGCGTGAACACACTCGACGAGCCCGACCGCGTGGTGACACTGGCCTATGCCCAGCTGGAGGCTGCCATCAAGGAGGCCGAGGAACGCTTCCCCGGCATCGACCTGAGCAGTGCCAAGGGGGTGCTGGACAACAGCGAGAGCACCGACGAGCAGCTCACCGAGGCCCTGAACACGCTGCCCGGGCTGCAGCTCGCCCATCTGCTGGGGCTGATGAACAGCGCCAGCGACGTCAACCCCGTGGATGCCTCTTACCTGATACAGGGCACCGCATGCAGCAACGGTGACGGCTGGGGAGGCAGCAGCATGACCTACACCAATGGCGTCATGACCGCCAGCGGCAAGGACTTCAACATGCACCAGGAGCTCACCTCGCTGCCCAACGGCGTATATCGCGTGAGCCTGAAGGGCACGTCGCGCTACGGAGCCGGCAACGTGTACTACACACAGCCGGGCAAGGTGACCGCCGCACAGCGCAACCTCATGCTCTATGCCACCGCCAGCGGAGCGCGCATGAACAAGCCCTTTGGCGACATTCACGACACACAATACTCTTCCCTGGCCAGCGAGGGAGCCGCCAGCGAGGCCGACTACACAGGCCAGGGATGGTTCAGCCCCACCGATGTGAACACAGCCAAGCTGTGGATGGAGCAGGGACGCTACAGCGACAACCACGTGCTGGCCTACGTCAGCGACGGCGTGATGACAATAGGACTCACACGCGAGAACCACCAGGACGGCGACGTGCTGTATGCCGACGACTGGAGCCTGACCTACTATGGCGACAGCAAGGAGGCCCTGGCACTGGCCGCCAATGACGTGGAGGAGGCCAACGAGGACTACCAGGAGGCCATGGCACAGGCCACGGTGAAGGAGGCCCTGGAGGCTGCCATCGCACAGGCAAAGGATGCCGACAACCTGACCGAGGCATACAAGGCCCTGGCCGAGGGCGAGACCGCGCTGCGCAAGAGCCTCGTGGCTTACCTGGCATACCAGAGCAAGATAGAGAACATCAAGGCTCAGCTGGCCGCACAGCCTGGCCTGGCAGGCCCCGCATCCGTGCTCCTGAACAAGTATCTCGAGGACACCACCGCCCCCGACGCCAACTTTGCCCACGGAACGGCCAACTACATCATGCAGAACGGCAACCTGGGCGAGGAGGAACTGACCGCCGAGGAGGCTTTCGCCGAGCAACTGCTGGCCAACGCGCTCAAGGGCAACATCGTGCCGGGAGCCGACATCACATCGCTCCTCACCAATGCCGACTGGTCACAGAAGAGCTGGGCAGGATGGACCGTGGAGAAGAAGGAGGATGCCAACGCCACCGACAACTCCAGCGACGGACAGGAGGACATGAAGGTGGCTACCTGGTACAACTGGGCATCAGGCAGCATCACACAGACGCTGGAGGGCATGCCCGAGGGCATCTACATGCTCACCTACAACGGATTCGTGCGCACCGGACAGCCCCACCAGGTGCAGAACGACGATGAGATGAACACCATGGCCATCGTGGGCGACATGCGCACACCCATGCTGGGAGTCTATGACGACGCGCTTCCCCTGGGCGATGCCGAGGAGGGCAAGAACTGCTCGGCCGACGACTACAAGAACGACGACATACGCTTCCCCTGGAGCGCCAACGGAGCAAGCATCGCCTTCAAGGCCGGACGCTACAGCCACACCGCCTACGGCCAGGCCAAGGACGGCAAGCTGACAATAGGCTGGATCAACGAGGGCTACCCCAACTACTGGGAGGACTGGATGGCCGTGGGCAACGTGAAGGTGACCTACCTGGGCGCCACCGACGAGGCTGCCACTGCCATGCTGGAGGCCGCGCAGACACGCGGTGAGAACATCATGGCCAGCACGCTGGGCTTCCGCGAGGAGACACGCAACGGCCTGAGCGAGAGTCTGGACAGCAAGGCCAGCGACTACGCCGCCAAGTGCGAGAAGGCCGAGAGCATCAACAAGTACTGCAACGAGGCACGCGAGACGGCTCCGCACTACGCCGCGCTGGAGACGGCAGTGAACTCCTTCGCCGACAGGGCTGCCTATGCCTACAGCCACAACGGCATCAGCAGCGACAAGAACGAGAGCATCACCGAGGAGGTGGGCACCGTGCAGGGCAACCTGCTCATGGGCGCCTACTCCAACGAGGAGGCCGAGCAGCTGGCCACCGTATATACGCAGAAGGCCAAGGACCTCATCCCCATGCAGGTGCGTGGTGGCCTGGAGGGCGTGGGCAACTGGGCGGCCAACGATGTGTATCTGCTCTTCAAGAACGATGAGGGCATCTACGAGGGCAACTTCAGCATGAAGAATGCCGACGACCTGACTTCCACCAACACCTGGTGGGGCAACCGTGGCGATGTCTTCTTCGTGGACAACGACAACTTCTTCTACGGCTCCATCGGCTCGCCCCAGGGCTACATCGTGCCCTCCGACACCGCATCGCACCGCCTGCAGAAGCGCTACAACGGTGTGCAGAGCCCCTTCCAGCTGCAGGGCGGCAAGTATCATGTGCTGCTCGACATGGACAACCTGGACGTGAGATTCCAGTGCACCGAGGAGTTCTGGATGGACAGCCTCTACTGTGTGGGCACGCTCAAGGACTTCAACTACACGGAGGGCTTTGACGTGTGGAAGACCAAGGCCGGACTCTATCCCCTGCACCACACCGAGCACGGCATCTACAAGGGCCGCGTGACCATCGAGGCCGAGGGCGACGCAGAGGGCCAGGAACTGGGCCTGCTGGCCATCATGAGCAGCTACAACAGCGGCAAGAGCGAGGGCCGTTACGCATCCTCAATCCGCGCTGAGCTGAAGCACGGTGTCACTTACCGCGCACCACGCTCGGCCACAAGCACCAACACAGAGCAGAACTTCTTCACCGTGGCACCGGGCGAGTGGATTGTGACCTTCGACATGAACCACAACACCCTGCGCCTGAACCGCACCGACGACCCCGACTACGCCGAGGAGGGCATCCAGGAGGAGAACATCACCTGGTATGCCATAGGCGGACTGGACGAGGCCGAAGGATGGGTGGAGACCACCAAGTACCCCCTGGTGAAGAACAAGGAGGGCAAGTACGAGGGCATCGTGAAGTTCACCGACAAGACCCTGGACATCGCCGCACCCGCCTGGGGATGCCGCAGCGACCTCTTCTTCAAGAGCTCACTGGGCATGTACATACAGCCTGGAACCGACCTGGACAACGACCAGAAGTTCATCACTCCTGCCAAGACACAGCCCCTGCCAGTGAACACCAAGAACGACCGCAACGGCATCAAGACGTTCCAGGCTGTGGCCGGAACCTACAAGGTGGTGCTTGACGAGAACAACCTCGAGATGCAGTTTGAGTGCCTGGAGGAGAAATGGCTTCCCGCCGTATATGTGCGCGGCACACTGAAGAACTTCCGCTGGAAGCATGAGGTGCAGGCCGACAGCCTCAACGTGCTGCGTCACGTGGGCCACGGCATCTACCAGGGCTACATCGACCTGGAGGAGGACAACAGCGTCACAAGCGGCAAGTTTGCCATCAAGGCCGACTTCAACGACAACAGCTCCGAGGCTATCTATAACCCCGACAAGGATGCGACCGCCATTGAGATAGGCGGCGACCCCGTGCCCGTATATCGCAGGAACGACAGCGGCAAGTGCCTGCTGGCACCCATCGGACACCTCCTGGTGAACTTCGACATGAACCATGGCACGGTAAGGCTCATCGACCCCGACAAGCCCGACGCTATCGAGAAGATAGGCCTCACCACCCTTCCCCAGAACACCCAGGTGGGCATCTACACCCTGGACGGCCGCAAGGTATATAGCGGCATGAGCCAGTGGAACACCGCCACACCGGGCATCTACATCATGGTCAAGGACGGCCAGGCCAGGAAGGTACTGATTAAGTAAGCCCCAAGAAACCAAACTAAACTGCAAGTGGGCGCATCCTCAAGATGGGATGCGCCCACTTTTCTTCGTTGAACCCAGACGTTTGCACACACTTTTGTGGCAGAGCACAAGGCAGACAGGATATTTCTTTGTAACTTTGCATACACATTATATAATATAAGCAGGAGAGGAGAGACACCCTATGGCCAAAACACTACACCCACAAATATGGCTGGCCGTACTGGCCATCACAACTGCCACCGCAAGCACGGGGACCGCCCTCGCGCAGAAGTACCCACAGACCGAGGACGGCGCCACCATATACTACAAGTTGCTGAGCGCGTGCCCGGAATATACGGGCAGTTCCCTTTGCCTGCAGGACGACAGCCGCACCAACAAGACCTATGCCTACACGCTGGCAGCCGAGGAGAAGGACACGCGAAGCCAGGAATGGGTGCTCGTCACCGCCGACAAGGCCAAGGAGACCTACCACCTGCGCAACAGAGCCACATACCGGTACCTGAGCACCGAGTCCAGCTGGGCGGGAAACTTCAGGGTGCTGGGCTTCGCCACCAGGCAGATAGCGTCCAACGCGCTCACCCTCACCAGCCTGGGCGACGACCAGGTTGCCATCTCGTACCAGGACGAGTACGGCACACGCTACCTGTCGGCCACCGATGTGGACAGGGAGCAGCCCGACATCACCAGCGACCTGAGGGACACCCAGTGGGCCTGGAAGATATACCGTGCCAGCGACCTGGCCAGCGGCATCCAGGAGGCATGCGCCCCCGGGGTGCAGATATGGGTGGAGGGCCAGCACATACGCGTGAGCGGAGCCGACGCCTGGGAGCTCACCGACGTGTCGGGCATGCTGCTGCCACATGACCACCCGGTGCTCACCGGCCACATCTACATGGTGAAGGCCAAGGGCACGACACACAAAATCATCGTGCGATAACCAATATCCAACTTTTACCTTATACATATCCTAAATGAAGATAAAGTGCAAGTTGAGCCTGGGACTGCTCTGCGGCATGACCCTGGCAGCATTCTTCTCCTGCAAGGAGAACATCGACACATCGAACCGCTATGTGTTCAGGGAGCGCACCATAGCCAGTTACCTGTCGGACCACGAGCAGTTCTCCGACTATGTGCGGTTGCTCAAGGAGCAGAAGGTGAGCAAGCTCTCCGAGACAAGCGTGTACCAGCTCATGACGGCCTACGGCGCCTACACCTGCTTCGCGCCCACCAACGAGGCCCTGCAGCTCTACCTGGACTCGCTCGTCATCAAGAATGTCATCCCCGTGGCATCGTGGGACTCCTTCCCCAGCCAGCAGGTGAAGGACTCCATCAGGCGCGTGGTGGTGATGAACAGCATACTTGACGGCACGGACATCGACAAGGTGTTTCCCGTGGCGGACTTCCCTCTTGACAACGAGGAATTCAGCGTCAACACGATGGAAGACCGCAAGGTGAGCGTCACCTATGCCAAGAACGACCCCGACTCATGCTACATCGACGGCATCTGCCCCGTATCGCTCAAGAACAGGGACATCGAGGCCATCAACGGATATGTGCACGAGCTGGGCTACGTCATCGCGCCGAGCAACGAGACGCTGGGCAGCACCCTGCACCGCTATGCCTATGACCCCGAGTGCGGCTACAGCGTGATGGCCAAGCTGGTGGAGGCATGCCGCCTGATCGACACACTGTCGGCCGTCAAGGACGAGACGTATGAGATGCTGGTGCAGACGGGTGTCATCACCGAGTGCAAGAACCCGCCACAGAGCTGGGCTGGCTATCCTTGCCCCGAGCACAGGAAGTACGGCTTCACGCTCTTTGCCGAGACCGACGAGTTCTGGGCAAAGACGCTGGGCAAGGCAATCAAGGACATCACCGTGGACGACGTGAAGGAATGGGTCATCGACCAGAATTTCTACCCCGAGGCAAAGGACAACGGCAACTACAGCAGCGAGGACAACGTGCTCTACCAGTTTGTCACCTACCACCTGATACCACAGCGCATACCGGTAGACAAGCTGGTCATCCACTACAACGAGAAGGGCTACAACTACAAGAGCAGCACCCACTACAGCATACCCGTGTGGACTCACTTCATCACCATGGGCAAGCGCAGGCTGGTGAAGAGCTGGCAGAGCGTGGAGAGCGACGGCGTGTATCTCAACCGCTTCCCCGTGCTGGACAACGGACGGCACGGCACCTACCACGAGCTCTCATGCGACCCCGACAACGAGGGCATCTACCTGAACACCGGCGCGGATGCCAACGTGGTGAAGCTGGTGAACGCCATCATCTACCCCATCGACAAGGTGCTGGCCTATGACGACCACACCCGCGACAACCTGGCAAAGACGCGCCTGCGCTATGACTCCTGGGACTTCCTGCCCGAGATGATGAACAACGACATGCGCCACATGGGCTACAATGCCAGCTTCTACTTCCCCAATGACCAGGTGTACAGCTATTTCAAGGACTGCACGGTCAACACCAAGGAGACCTTCTTCTACATCCTCAATGGCTGGGGATCGGGCTGGCCCAACTACCAGGGCGACGAGATGCTGGTGATGGGCATCTATGACATCACGCTGAAACTGCCCCCCGTGCCCCGCACCGGCACCTGGGAGGTGCGCATGGGTGTGTCCACCGAGAGCTCATGGCGCGGCATCTGCCAGGTGTACTTCGGCACCGACCCCGACCGGCTCGCGCCTGCGGGCATCCCCGTGGACATGGCCATGGGAGGCGAGTGGAAGCAAGACGACGACAAGCGACTGCCCAGCATCGTGGGATGGGAGAAGGACACCGACGACGATGACTACAATGCCGAGGTGGACAAGCGCATGAGGAACAACGGATTCATGAAGGGCCCCGAGTACATCTGCGAGACTCCTGGCGGCAACGACACCGACCGCTCGATGCAGAAGACCACCCGGCGCATCATCGTGCGCGCCACCATGGATGCCGACAAGACGTACTACATGCGCTTCAAGTCCTGCCAGGACCAGATTCACAAGCAGCTCTTCATCGACTACATGGAGTGGTGCCCCAAGGAGGTCTATGACAACCCCAGCGAGCCGGAGGACATCTGGTAAGCGCCCAGGAAGCCCCTGCACACAAGCAGCATGACACAGGACAGCCGGCTGGCAACAGGCCGCCGGCTGCCCTTCCCCCCTCCACACCAGCCTGGCAGCGGCACAGGGCAAGCAGCAACGGGTCACCGCAGCCACGCTGCCGTGCCGCCCGCACGGCCAGGACACAAGACAACTAAAACGCTCACATACATTCCACACATGAACATCAAGCACACCCTACTATGCGCCCTGGCGCTCATCGCAGCAGGCGCGTCCAGCATGGGCAGCCGTGCCGACAACGTGGTGCTCACCTCCACATCGGCCACCTACCCCCACGAGAGAGGACAATGGAGCACCGAGCAGTGCGCCGCATGGCAAGCCGAGTACGGCCCGATAAGGGGCATCAACTGCCCCATCCCCGCCTGCGGGGCGGTGTCCCAGGAGGAGGCCATCGCCATATGCGCACGCCTGGGCTACAACTCCATACGCTGGTGGCCCAACAGCGGCAGCGTGGACGGCTACATACAGGACGTGGAACAGTGGGCCGCCTGGGCCGACAAGTACGGGATGACCGTCTCGCCAGTGTTCAGCTTCGTGTATGGCCTCTATGGCAACAATGGCAACGAGGCCTCGCTCAAGAGCATGGAGACGTGGGTGCGCAAGATCACGCGGCACTTCCGTGGCGACAAGCGCATCATCCTGTGGGACATCTGGAACGAGCCGAACATGAACGATGACAAGACCGAGGGCATGATGGCATGGATAAGCCAGATGGTGAAGTGGATGCAGCAGGAGGGCTGCACACAGCCCATCTCCTCGTCGATAGTGTGGGACACCGGGGTGGGAACCAACAATGCCACGGCCACCGGGAACCGTCTCCTGCGCGAGAACACCGAGCGGCTCATGGACGTGCACAACTATCATGACTACAGTTGCCAGGACGGCTTCAACCAGGAGACCGCCACGATGTACACCCGCCTCAAGCGCCTGGGCGACCGCCCGCTGGTGTGCACCGAGTGCATGACGCGCGTCAACGGCTCCACATATGCCCGCACGCTGGTGGACTTTGCCAAGTACAATGTCAACTTCTATGCCTGGGGACTGAGCGCGTGCGACCCCAACTGGGAGGTGAAATGGAGCCGCAGCACCTTCTACAACTGGGACCCCATGTTCCACAACGCCCTCTATGCCGACTACGAGCCCTACAACGAGAGCGAGCCTCAGTGGGTGAAGAACTTCGACTTCCAGGGTGACTTTGCCGGCGCAGAGCAGGGAGCGGAATATACCGAGGTGTGGTCGCCACGGCGTGCCTGGCGCTGGATGCAGCACGGCGAGAGCAAGGGACTGCTGTGCGGCAGCATCGAGGAGGCCACCACAGCCGTGAGCACGCACAAGGACGACCACCTGTACAATACCGTGGCCGTGCGCGTGGGCTACAAGGCATGGGGCGGCAATGCCTCCACCGCCAAGTCGCGCCTGTCCACCCTGCTCACCACAGCCAGCGAGGCCGGCATGACCGTGATACCCATCCTGCTCACCAGCGACGACATGGGCAGCGACGCATCCACCCTGGCAACCTACACCTACACCCTGGTAAACTCCTTCTACAACGACCGCCGCGTGCAAGCCTGGTGCGTGTATGAGCAGACCCAGGACGCTCCCGCTGGCGACGCGCTGAAGGAGAAGCTCGCCACCATCCTGCGCAAGGCACGCTATGCCGTGCAGAACCAGCCCTTCTTCCTGGCCCCGAAGGCCGATGGCGTGACCCCCGACAGCCTCTCGGCCGACCAGGCCAACTGGATGTGGAGGCTGGGCGATGCTGTGGGCGTGACAGCGGGCACCACACCCGACGGCTTCATGCAGGCACTCATGAGGCAGCACCACAAGCCCATCTTCCAGTTGGGCTGCACCGCCCTCACCGGGGAGATGGCCGCCAACCACGTCAACTGGATGGCCGGCACAAGCCTGGAGGCACGGGACGTGGCCGCCTACCACTTCACACCCCTCATGGACAGCAACGAGGACAAGCAGAGCCGCTGGACGGGCTGGAAAGCCTACCGCTGGATGAACCGCGAGGCCACGCGGGGCATCGCCTGCGCCAGCATGGCCGGCGCGCTCAAGACGCTGAACGCGCTGCGCGGCACCAGCACGCCCTACAACAGCGTGAGCGTGCCCCTCGACCTGCGCGCCTACACCGCGCGCAAGGCCACCTTCTATGCCGAGATGGACAGCCTGCTGATGATGGCCGGCGAGACGGGCATGACCGTACTGCCCCTGATGCTCACCGACACCTACGCCACCATGGCCACCTCGCGACTGCAGGACTATGTGACCGATGTGCTCACACACTACGCCACCGACTCCCGCATACTGGGCTGGGACCTCTACCACAACGTGTGCTCCAGCATCAGCAACACCACCAAGGCCATGGAGCTCACCGAAGCCCTCTTTGCCACCGCGCGCGCCACGGGAGCCCAGCAGCCGCTCTTCATGACCCCCTGCGTGTCCACCAACACGCTGCCCGCAGACTTCGACGCGGTAAAGAACCTGGAGCATGGCGTGTACGCGGGATGGAGCCGCCTGGGCTTCGGAAAGGGCAACATCAAGCTGTGCTACAGGATATGGTGCCTGAGCGATGTCATCAGCTACAACTCCTCGCAGCGCAGCGACCACCTGGGCTGGCTCAATGCCCAGGCCAACAAGTTTGGCCGCCCGCTCTTCTGTCCCTCGTGGAAACCCGCGAGCGGCGAGGCAAGCAGCAGCGTGCTCGACATCTTCAGCGACATGCATGTGTCGTGGTACGTCAATGGCACCCTGGACCAGGATGCCGTGCAGAACTTCGTGTACCGTCCCGTGTCCACCGCCCACTAATCCCCACAGCCCCATGAACATCCCCCATGCTCCACATCCAGCCACACGCCCTCGCCCGAGGGCATGGCTGCGCATGACTGCCATGCTGGCCATGCTGACATCCGCCACCACAGCCCTGGCACAGGACTATCCCCAGAAGGACAGCGACGGAGCTACCATCTACTACAAGTTGTTCAGTGCCTCGCCCCAGTACGAGGGGCTGTGCCTGCAGGATGACTCACGCTCCGATGCCACCTACCCCTTTGGGCTTTCCGCCCACGAGGCAGGCAACAAGTACCAGGAGTGGACACTCATCCCAGGCAACGACGAGGGCACCTATATGCTCAAGAACCGTGCCACCTACCGCTGCGTGGCGGCCTCGGGCAACTGGGTGGACGCCTTCTTTGCCCAGGGCTTCGCCACCAAGGCCGACAAGAGCAACCTCATGCTGTTTACCGCCCTGGGCGACGGCCAGGTGACCATCACCTACCAGGAGGGCACCACCACCCGCTACCTGCTGGTGGGCGACACCAGCAAGGGGCCCGAGATATTTGACAAGAAGGGACACAAGGACACCACGCGCGCCTGGCTCATCTACCCCGCCGGCTCCGTGCCCTCCAGCATCACCACCGCCAGCGGCTCCCAGGTGAGCATCCAGGCCGTGGGCCGCCACATCGTGGTGAGCGGCACAAGCCACTATGACGTATATGACATACAGGGCCGCCGCGTGGAGAGCGAGGGCGAGCTGCTGCCTGGAGTGTATGTGGTGGAAGCCGCAGGCACCGTGAAGAACGTGCTCATCAAATAACCGCTGCACCCGCAGCACACAACACCCACCCCACCCACAAGACCAACCGCATGAGACAATCCCTATACCTCCTGGCCGCCCTGCTGCTGTGCACAGCCGCCCAGGCGCAGAGACACATCTTCCTGGCCTCGAGCCCGGCCACCTACCCTATGGAGAACAACCAGTTCTACAGCGAGCCCGACACCACCTTCTACATCTTCCTGGCCTTCGGGCAGTCCAACATGGTGGGCGACGCCATGCCCGAGGACTGCGACTACGAGGGCGTGAGCAGCCGATTCCAGATGATGGCGGCCGTGTCGCAGACGGGCCATGCCGGCACCAACAGGGGTGAGGCGCGCGAGCAGTACCAGTGGTACACGGCCACCCCGCCGCTCAACAGCGGCTATGCCGGCCTGAGCCCCTGTGACTACTTCGGGCGCACGCTGGTGGAGGGACTGCCCCAGCGCATCCGCGTGGGCATCATCAATGTGGCCGTGGGAGGCTGCTGCATCGAGCATTTCTTCAAGGAGTACGACCCGGCCGAACTGACCCGCACGGGCTGGCCCGCCTGGTTCCAGAACACGATGCATGCCTATGCCGACATCCCCTATATACGCCTGCTCGACTGCGCCCTGCGTGCCCAGCACAAGGGGGTCATCAAGGGCATCCTCATCCACCAGGGCGAGAGCAACAAGAACGACACGCAGTGGCCGCTGAAGGTCAAGAAGGTGTACGACGACCTGCTGAGCGACCTGCACCTTGATGCGCAGCAGGTGCCCCTGCTGGCTGGCGAGGTGGTGCATGCCGACCAGAACGGCAAGAGCCATGAGGCCAACCAGCAGATTGACCGCCTGCCGCAGTTTGTGCCCACCGCGCATGTCATCCCCTCGAGCGGATGCACAGCCAATCCGGCCGACACCAACCACTTCAACGCCGCCGGCTATCGCGAGCTGGGCAAGCGCTACGGCCAGGTGATGCTCAAGCTGCTGGGCTTCTGACCCGCCCGGGCAAGCACGGCGCGAAGGCCCGCCGTGCCCCTTGCCCTATCCCCCTCACAGCACCGCACTCCATGGGGCAGCACGCTCCCCCTTTCGTTCAGCCTGGGCTGGACGGTCAACGCATGCGGCTGCGATCGCCAACGCAGCGGCATGCGATCGCCAATGCAGCGGCATGCGTTGGCAACCGCGGCGGCATGCCCTTTTCACCCCACCCCGCCCAGGCGGCGCCATCACCAGGACACGCACGGCGCAGCCATGCCCTTCCTCCAGTTGCAGGACAGGCCTGCTCACCCTTGCATATCCCAGCATTTCCATCTGCCAGAGCCCATCCCCCCTCCTGCCGCAGGCATATGGCAGCAGAGGAGGAAGCCATGGGCAGAGACACCCAGGCTTGACATTTTTTCACATCAAGCGTTAAAAAACCTCATTCCACCTTTGTCCAAATGCCGAAGAAGTCGTAATTTCGCACAGACGAGGCGCGCCAGACGAGGCCATTCGCCACACGGGCGCGCACTCAGTACTAACCCATAACAATCACGCACATGAAGGCAAGGCATCTGTTGCTGCTGGGCACACTCATTCTCGCGGCATCCTGCAAGGAGGACATCGACACTTCGGCACGCTATGTGTTCAAGGACTACACCGTTTACAGTTACCTGAGCAAGTTTCCCCAGTACAGCGAGTATGCCGCCATGCTGGGCGAGGTGAAGGCAAGCCAGATGAGCAACACCACCGTCAGGCAGCTGCTCACGGCACGCGGGCACTACACCTGCTTCGCGCCCACCAACGAGGCCGTGCACGGCTACCTGCGGCATCTGGTGGAGGACGGCCTCATCAGCGAGCCCTCGTGGGAGGCTTTCCCCAGCGACCGCGTGCGCGACTCCATCAAGCAGGTCATCGTGTACAACAGCATCATCGACGGGGCAGACGAGGACTACATCCTCACCTCGGAGTTCCCCACGGTGAACAACGCCGAGCTCCCGCTGGCCAACATGAACGACCGCAAGCTCAATGTGCGCTATGGCGACACGCCCGACAGCCTCTATGTGAACTATGACTGCCCCATGGACAGCCGCAACAAGGACATCGAGGTCACCAATGGCGTGATACACTGCATGCACAAGGTCATCTACATGCAGGACCTCTCCATGAGCCAGCTCATGAGCGACATCGTCGCGAAGCAGCGGGAGGGGTTCCTGGTGGTGGCCAAGCTCATCATGGCATGCGGCCTGCAGGACACGATGAGCAAGATAAGGGACGAGGTGTATGAGCGGCTCTACCTGACCAAGGCCATCACCGACTTCGACGCCACCAAGATAAGCTGGACCTTCCACGGGGCGTCGGGACACAAGACGGCCTACCTGCCCGAGCACCGCAAGTATGGCTTCACGGTGTTTGCCGAGAGGGATGGCTTCTGGCGTCAGGCCATAGGGAAGGCTCCCGCCGACATCACTCCTGCCGACGTGCAGCAATGGGTGCTCGACAACCACCAGTACTCCGAGGGCGACGACTTTGCCGCCGACCAGGACTACACCTCGCCCCACAACCTGCTCTACCAGTGGCTCACCTACCACATCCTGCCCTGCAAGATAAGCAGCGACAAACTGGTGATACACAACAACGAGAAGGGCTACAACACCCAGAACAAGAACCTCACCATCGCCCAGGACGAGTTCTATGCCACGATGGGCAAGCGCAGGCTCATCAAGCTGTACGAGAGCAAGGAGAGCGAGGGCGTGTATCTCAACCGCTTCCCCAAGCTCGACAATGGCCGCCGCGGCACCTGCCACGAGCTGTACTGCGACGCCGACAAGGTGGGCTGCCTCATCGACAACCGCTCCGACAGCGTGCTCAGCTACAACGTGCTCAACGGCATCATCTACGGCATCGACGCTCCCCTGGCCTACACCGACGAGGTGCGCAACAACCTGCAGCGGCAGCGCATACGATTTGAGTCCATGACGATGTTCCCCGAGGCCATGACCAACGACATACGCAAGTGCCAGTCCACCGACTTCCGCCACCAGTTTGTCCACATTCCACCCTCAAGCCAGTACCAGTACTTCGAGAACATGGACCTCACGGACGACACCTGGTTTGTGTACCTGAACTCCTACGGCTACGACTGGTGCAACCTCAATGCCGACGAGCTCAAGGCCGAGGGCCGCTACGAGGTGACGCTCAAGCTGCCTCCCGTGCCACGTTCGGGAGTGTATGAGCTGCGCTACAAGGTGCTTGCCAATGGCGACCGTGGCACGGCACAGTTCTACCTGGGCACCGACAAGGACAAGCTGGCCCCCACCCGCATCCCCATCGACCTCACCCTCTCGGACCCCAGCAAGACCCTGTGGTTCAGCGACAGCGATGATGACGACTACAATGCCGAGAAGGACAAGCAGATGCGCAACAATGGCATCATGAAGGGAGCCGAGGGCATACAGAACTCCACAGCCACCGAGCGAGCCACGCGCAATACCCTGAGGCACATCATGGCACGCCAGTTTGTGGAGGCCGACAAGACCTACTACCTGCGCATCAAGTCGGTGCTCGACTCTGACCGCAAGGAGTTCTACATGGATTACCTGGAGTGGGTGTCCAAGGAAGTCTATGACAACCCCGTAGAGCCCGAGGACATCTGGTAGGCCGCACACACATGGCCACGGCCTGGCCTTGGCCCATAAAATGCATTCTCATGGGAATTGACATCTATCACTACGCCCTGTGCAGCGCGCTCACGCTGATGCTTTTCTTCAGCTACAGGTTCTGCCTGGGCAAGTTGCCCGACAGGGAGATATACCTCCCCTACCGCATCTCGCGCATGCTGATGGGGGTGGCCCTGCTGTTCCTCTCGGCCAACTACTCGGTGCACCTGTTTGTGACCCCGCGCCAGCACGACGCCACCAGTGCCATCCTCATGAACCTGGTCACCTACTGGGCAGCGGTGTGGCTCTTCGGCAGCGCGCTCATGATGCTGCTTGACCGCTCGTATGTGACCCGCAGGCGGTTTGTGCGGTATGTGCTCGCCTGGGTGGGCTACCTGCTGGTGGCACTCGCGCTGTGGCTCTTCATGCCCCGTGGCCTGGCCTACCGTCTCTGCCCCATCCCGCTCGCCCTGCTCTTCCTGGGCTATGCGGTGAGGGTCGCGCGCAAGGTGTTTGTCACCTTCCGCAAGGCAGCCCGCACGCTTGACAACTACTACTCCGACGACGCGGCGGCCTACATCCGCTGGATGTCCATCTTCACCTACTGGGCCATCATCTATGGCGTGGGGCAGGGAGTGTTCACCTTCGTGCCCGACCGCTTTGTGTATATATGGATTATCTCCTCCATCCCCTTCTATGCCTACCTGTATGTGTCCTACACCAACTACCTGCTCTTCTACGAGCAGGTGGCAGGAGCGTTCTGTGAGAATGGCAGCGGGGAACCTGGAACACGCGGTTCCAACGGACTTTTCCGCTCCCCCGACGGAGCGGAAAGCGAGGGCAAGGCATGCGGTGGCATGTCGCGCGCACAGGAGGAACTGATTGAGCAGAAGATAAGCGAGTGGATCGAGAGCAAGGGATTTGCCACCAAAGGGCTCACCATCATGGACATGGCCCGCCTGACAGGCACCAACCGCACCTACATCTCGGCCTTTGTCAACAACCACTATGGCACCACCTTCCGCGAGTGGGTCAACGGCCTTCGCCTTGACTATGCCATGGAGCTGATGAGGGAGCAGCCCGACATGCCCATCTCGGAGGTGGCCCGCTGCACCGGCTACACGTCGCCCAGCCACTTCGCGCGCACCTTCAGGGAGAAGATGGGCACCACACCAGGCCACTGGTGCCAGTCTACCCCCCACCAGGGCTGACGGCAGCACAGCCACGGCCACAGCACCACCAGGGCAGTCCCCGGCACGAGGGCTGCCCTGTTTCATTGCCCTGTACGACTTGTCAAAACAGCAAAATCTCTTGCACATACAGCAAAATCTGGGGGCCGACAGCGTCACGCACCCCCTCCACAAGCAAAGAAAAACATAACTTTGCATGGCTGCGTCATGGCACTCTGTGCTGTGTGCGGCGACCTGCGATTCCAACCAATCTGTATAAACCAAGACACTCGTCACAGCTTATGACAAGACCCACCCTCACCAAGTGCCGGCTGCTCATCCTGCTCGCGCTCCTGGGACTCACCCGCACGATGCAGGCCCGGGAATGGTACTTTGACAACAACACACGCGTCCTGATGAACTACTCATGGGACAAGCCCTATGTGGAGATTGACTTTGCCTTCTTCGACTGCGAGGACAATGACAGCTACTTCACCGTGCCCGCCACGCTGTATGTGGACGGACAGGCCATCTGCGACCTCAAGGACATCCACGTCAAGGAGGAGAATGGCGACAATGGAGCAAAGTCCCTGGCCAAGAATTATGGCAGCTGGACTCCCACCACCTGGAGCAAGCAGATAGGAGCGACCACCTACCATGTGCGCTGCTACAACCCGCACTCCGATGACGGGAAGGTGTATCGCACAACCGTGGTCATCATCCCCGACAGGATACGCCCTGGGGAGTCACACACCTTCAAGATCAATGGAGAGTGGAAGGCCAACCGCAGCGAGGGCCTCAAGGCATACCGCTCATGGGAAGCCACCTGCGCCATGCCCAGCACGCCACTGGCCTGGGAATCCACCAGCAGCGACAAGAGATGCAAGAGGCCCACTGCCGACAAGGCCACCATATACCCACAGATGCAGGACAGGGGACACGACATGACCCATGCCACCAACGGCCAGAGGCAAGGCTCGACCGACCTGTCGAAACTGGGCTACACCGACCCCAAGAGCATGAAGAGCAGCGCCACCACCGCCAGGGGCGTGACCAGTGGCGAAATCACGCTCTCGCTGCAGAACGGCGTCTTCTACGAGGGACGCACCTACAAGTACATCCCCATACAGTGCTCCTATGTGGTGGACCCGCAAAAGGCAGAGATGGGCAGCATCGTGGTCTATGACTGGTATGCCGCCACCATCACCGGCTACAGCAGCGCCCGCAACCTGACCGCCACCCCCAACCAGTGGAAGAAGCAGGTCACGCTCAACTGGAGCGCGCCTGCCAACGCCAGCCTCGTAAGCGGCACCTGGACGGTGCTGCGCAAGAAGGGGGCGGCCGGCTCACAGACCCAGTACGAGGTGAAGGCGCAGCGCATCAACGCCACCACCTACACCGACACAGATGCCGACTACGATACCCAATACACCTACATGGTGGCCTTCATCCCCGAGGGCACTCCCACCACCATGGACTACCAGGGCGAACTGCTCAATGCCACCATGACAACCTCCATCGTGCGCAGCATCCCGCTCAGCATCGTGAGCGTGACACCGGGCGAGGACTACCTCACCGTCAAGTGGACCGCACCCGAGCTGGAGGGCAACGAGAACTATGCCTTCCTGCTGTACAGAGCGCAGGGCAACGGCAGCGAGACCTCCTACAACTGGAAGGAGGTGGCCAGGGTGAACGTGAACAACAAGGCACAGAAGGAGTTCACATACACCGACAAGGGACTGGAATCCTGCACGGCCTACTACTACAAGGTGGAACTGACAGCCCTGGGCAACAAGACATTCAGCAGCGGGGAGAACAATCCCATCGTGCAGAGCGTGAAGGGAGAGTCGGAGGTGACGGGGGTGACAGCCTCCAAGGGTGACTACTCGGGCGTGGTGAAGGTGAACTGGACTGCCAGGCAACTGGGCACGGGCAACACCCAGTACAAGCTCTTCCGCCGCATCATAGGCAACACCACCTGGAGCCAGATATACGAGACATCGGGCACGGCCAGCAACTACTACTATGAGGACAACACCGCCCTGCCCGGCAACTACTACCAGTACCGCGTGCGCTCCATCACCAAGTGCGGACAGGACAGCGGCGGACAGGATGACGCGCAGTCCTACAGCGAGAAGTCGTGCGATGGCTTCTGCCGAAGCACAGGCACGCTCTCGGGCCGTGTGAGCTACGACCAGGGCACGGCCGTGCAGGGTGTGAGGGTGGTGCTCACACCGGGCGACAGCACCTCCACCACAGGGCAGTTCCGCTCGATAAGGACTTCGGGAGGCGGCACGGGCATCAGGCTGAGCCTCAGCAACGAGGAGGACAGGAAGTCGTTCCAGGCCGACGTTGCCGTGCAGCTGCTCCTGCGGCCCGACTTCAAGAAGGACCTGGCGCAGGGCACCAAGGAAATCATCAGGATAGGAAAGACCTACGACGACAACAGCTGTCCCCTGAGCCTCACGCTCCACCGAAGCACCGTAAGCTCATACAGCATGTTCCTCAAGATGGGCAACCAGTACTCCTCCTACGTCATACGCACGATTGAGCCCGATGAGTTCACGGCCATCACGCTGTTCTATTCGAGCGAGGAGCAGCAGGTGACCGTGACAGCCATCGGCCCGGACGGCCACCGCCAGGAAGGCACCTGCGCACTGACAACCCCGCCAGGAAAGTTCCAGGACATCGACGAACTGGCTATCGGCTCGCTCGCCAATGGCATCTTTACGGGCAACATCGACGAGGTGCGCGTGTTCACGGGCAAGTCACTCAACCGCGAGGAACTGATTGCCAGCCAGGATCACCCGCTCAGCGGCTCCGAGGCCAACCTGTTTCTGTACTGGCCCCTGGACGAGGGCATTGAGAACCAGGCCACTGCCTACGACTACTCGCGCACCAACAGCGTGGCCAACGGCCGGCATGGGGAAATCATCCTGTGCAACACCTCGGACATCGTGCCACGAGCCAGCCAGTTCAGCCTCTACGCCGTGACCGACAGCCAGGGCAACTACACCCTGCGGGGCATACCCTTCAGCGGGGAGGGCACCAGCTACACCATCACTCCGCAGATGGGCACGCACTCCTTCTCGCCCATCTACAGCAGCCGCTTCGTGAGCGGCTCGGCACTGGTGTATAGCGGGGTCGATTTCACCGACAAGTCCTCCTTCCCCGTGAGCGGGACGGTAAGGTACTCGGGCACCACCATCCCCGTGGAGGGCTGCCAGATATATGTCGATGGAATGGCGGCCAGCAGCAACGGACAGGTAGTCAGGACGGACTTCGATGGCAAGTTCACCGTAAGCGTGCCCATAGGCAAGCACTATATCGAGGCCAGGAAGGAGGGACACACCCTGGAGCATGGCGGCCGCTACCCCGAAGACCCGCAGGGCATAGGCACCACCTTCCTGTGTGACCGCGAGCTGAAGGAGGTTACCCTGTGGGACTCCACACTGGTGAACTTCAGCGGGCACATCGTGGGCGGTGCCATAGAGGCTGCGAAGCCCATCGGATTTGGGCTCAGCAAGAACAACATAGGCCGCGCCAAACTCACGCTGCTGTACCAGGGCACGGGCATTCTCAACGCAAAGAGGACTGAGAGCGAGGGCACGGTGAGCTACGATGCCAACCCCAGCATGGCTCCCATCGCCTCGCAGACCAGCAAGATTGCCAGCAAGGCATGGCGCGGAGCAAGCGACCAGAGCAACTTTGCCTACATCATCACCGACAGCCTCACAGGCGAGTTCTCGGCCATGCTGCCTCCACTGAAGTATGAACTGCGGGGAGTGGAACTGGTGAGCGAAGCCGAGGAGAACCCCTACAAGGGCACCAAGCTCCTGGCTGACCGCGACATCAACCTGAGCGACCCGCTCCTGCTGCAGACCGACACGCTGCAACCAGCCAGCAATGGGAATCCACAGACGTACCAATACCATCCCAACGGGCTGAAGGACGGATGGTACACGCCTGCCAGGTTCACCGTAAGCCAGGCAGGCAACGAGGTGGGCGCCTTTGGCATAGACTCCTGCACGATAAGCGATGAGGGAGGCAGTTTCAGAGTGCCCATATATAGTCGTGAGGAGGACTCGGTCAGATACCACTTTGGGCATCCCCTGTTCCTCACACAGGAGAAGTACACCTTCCGCCTCAAGGCATTTGAGGAATACACCAACTACGACATGAGCGACGAGGAAGGCAGGCACCCCAGGGACATCGTGCCGCTAAGCGGAACCTCCGTGCAGATAAGCAACGCACTGTCGGCCGACCAGGTGGTGTACAAGGAGGACAACGACGCGGGCGGGACCCCTGGCCATGTGCACGAACTGAAGACGAGCACCATCGAGCTGGACAGCCTGGGTGAGTTCACCTACACCTGGATGGCGGGCTTGCCAAACATCACCTCGCCCTACACCCGCGCCATCCAGTTCTACTACTCCTCGGGTGGGGCCACCAAGGAATGGCGCAAGGGAGGCATGGAAGCCATCGCACTGGGCGAGCTGCCCACGGGCAACAACTTTGTCACGCAAGGCCCCGACCTCATCGACATGGTGCTGCGTGACCCTCCTGGCACGGCATCGAGCGCGACATGGACCAGGGGAAGCACCACCAGCAGATTCAAGTCGGACGGGAAGGTGTGGACATCGGCCAACGATGTGTCGGCAAGCGTCAAACTGGGGCTTGAGACAACCATTCACACGGGCACCATTGGATTCTCGATAGCGACCAAGTCGGAGCACAAGCAAGACCAGGATGCAGGACTCACCGTGACCACCGAGGGCGAGGACGCAACCTCATGGACCCGCACAGTGACCACGGAGCGGAGCATCTCCACCTCGGACATGCCCGAGTACGTGGGGCACTATGGCGATGTGTTCATCGGCTCCAGCACCAATCTGATATTCGGTGACGCACGCCAGGTGGGACTCTACCGCAGCGCGCCCGGCGAGCAGGAAGCCGTGCTCGACCGCAAGGACGTGACCACCACAGGACTCTCCTTTGACACCGAGTTCCAGCTGGATGCCAACTATATCATCAATGTGCTGCTGCCCAACCTGGAGAAGGTGAGGGACAGCTACCTCACCAGTGTGCCCAAGGGGACAGCAGCCGCCTACCAGAACAGCAGCGACTCCACCCTGTACATCACCGAGCTCCTGCCGGGGGAGGAAGGCTATGGCTCAGACAATGACGATGTGGAGGTGTGGGGGGACAAGGCCACACGGAGGCAGTCGTCCGAAGGCCCTTCCTACAGGATGGTGAAGCCCCAGTCCACCCACCCCGGCGAGAAGGAGGTGGACCAGGTCATGTTTCTGAACAGTTCCATCCAGAACTGGCTGCGGCACCTGGCTGCCAACGAGGAGCAGAAGGTGAAGGCATTTGAGCAGAGAGACCGCTACATCAAGCAGAACCTCTCATTCAGTTCGGGCTCGGCTGTCACCATGACCCAGACCACCGACACCACACGCACCAGCAGCCACGACATAACGACCACAGGGGTGGCACATGTCAATATATGCACAGGCATGAAGGTCAACGGCTTTGGCTTCTCGGCCAACGTGAGCACGGCCACAGGCGGCGGCACGCACTCCGTGACGGAAAGCACAACCTCGGCGACCACCTCCTTCAGCTACACACTGGCCGAGGAAGGCAGCGACGCCATCACCGTGGATGTGCTTGACTACGGCTCATGGAGCCCCATCTTCCACACCCGGGGCGGACAGACCTCCGCCCCCTACGAGGGCGAGGTACGCACCGCATACTACGAGCCAGGCAAGTGGGTGCTCATGGATGCCACACAGCAGATAGAGGTGCCCGAGATAACGGTGGACAACCTCAAGTGGTCAAAGGTGAGCAATATCCCCACCGGTGGAACGGCCAACTACACGCTGAGGCTGCGCAACAACTCGGAGACCAACGACGACGTGTTCTACAAGCTGCTGGTCATCGAGGAGAACAACAGCCAGGGAGCCAAGCTCTCCATCGATGGCAAGGTGCTGGGCGAGGACCGCATCATCAAGGTGCCTGCCACCGAGACCGTGGTCAAGTCGCTGCAGCTGCAGCAGACGCGCGAGAGCGTGCTCCGCTACGACAGCATCGGCATCGTGCTGGCCTCCATGACTCAGTTTGACAATACCAGCACCTGGGACCAGATTGCCGACACGGTATATATATCCGCCGAGTTTGTGCCCTCGTCCTCGGATGTGCACATGGCACTGGACAAGAATGTCATCAACACGCTCACGGGGGACACGCTCAGCATCACCTTTGACCAGTTTGACCGCAACTACGACGGGCTCACGGGTTTCCGCATACAGGCCTTCAAGCCTGGGGGCACCGACTGGATGACCCTGCAGGAGTACGTGACTGCCCCCAGCCAGGTGACCCCGAGCAAGGCTCTCCTGCCCGAGACGGCCAGCGTGACCTACACCTACGACATGCACGGAATGAGCGATGGCGACTACCGCTTCAGGACGCTCTCCATCAGCAACTATGGTGGCGCCGACATCACACGCTCAAGCAACGAGATTGGCATTACCAAGGACATGGTGCGCCCCAAGCCTCTGGGCATGCCACAGCCAGCCAGCGGCATCCTGGGCTTGGCCGATGACATCAGCCTCACCTTCAACGAGGAAATCGTGAAGGGAGCCATCACGCGGGATGACAACTTCGAGATCACGGCCCGCCTCAATGGCGCACAGGTAGAGCACAACACCGCCCTCGCCCTGCAGGGAGTGGAGCGTGCCGCCAGCACCGAGGCCGCCTTCTCGCTGGCAGGCAAGAGTTTCTCCACCGACATGTGGCTGCTGGCCCAGGGCGCAGGCACCATCCTGTCCCATGGCAACGGCAACGAGAAGTTTGCGCTGGGGCTGGACGACGGCAGGCACCTGAAGGTGACCGTGGGACAGGCTGCATATATCTCGGAGCAGACTCTGCCCCAGGGCTACTGGTGCTACCTGACCGTGAGTCTGGCACAGGAGGGCACACGAGCAAGGCTCAACGCCTCGGTGTCCCAGGATGCCAGCACCACCACCCTCTTCAATGAGACTGCCACCGATGCCTACAACGGCACAGGCACGCTCACCATAGGCGAAGGACTGGAAGGGGCCATACACGAGCTCACCCTGTGGGACGTGGCACACGACAATGCCAGGGCGCAACGGGAGCGGCAGAAGACCAAGGCTCCATCGACCGCCAACCTGATAGGATACTGGAAGATGGACGAGGGCGAGGGACGCGTCATCACCGACTATGCACGCAACCGCCACCTCACTGCCGCCGGCGACACCTGGTACATCAACAATGTGAACAAGGCTGTGGCCCTGAACGGAACCACTCACCTGGGCTTCCCCACAGGCGACCTTGCAGCCACCGCAGAGGACAACCAGGCCATAGAGATGTGGATGAAGGCCGACCGCCAAGGGCATGAGGCACAACTGATGCAGATGGGCGAGAATAGCCTCTGGCTGGACAGCGACGGGCTGCTCAAGGTCACCTCCAAGGGCGAGACCTACGATGCAGGCAAGGCCACGCTCACCGACAACGAGTGGCATCACCTGGCCCTCAACATCTTGCGCTCGGGCAGCACGGCCGTCTATGCCGATGGGCAGCGCGTGTTCAGCACCTCATCACGCAATATCGGTTCGCTCAACACCGACTCCCTGCTGATAGGCGCACGGCGCGAGGTGGATGCCAACCGCGCCTGCCCCTACTCCTACGACCGCCATCTCACGGGTATGATTGACGAGGTGAGGGTGTGGAATGCCACGCTGGATGCCTCCACCCTGGCCGCAAACCGCAAACTCAGGCTCACGGGCAAGGAGAGCGGACTGGTGGCCTACTTCCCCTTCGAGGCCAAGCGGCTCGACACGGGCGGACAGGTTGAGACCGTACCCTGCGACACCAGCATGGCCGCAGGCGATGGCATGAGGCACGCATCCTGCGACCAGGCCAGCCTCACTTTCACCGACCAGGCTCCAGCCATGCAGCCCAAGCCCACCGAGACCAACGTGTCCTTCACCTTCACCACCAGCAACGACCGTCTTGTCATCGGCATCAATGAGGCTCCCGCCACCATCGAGGGCTGCACGCTCAACTTCAAGGTAAAGCGTGTGAGCGATGTCAATGGCAACATCTGCACGCCGGTCTATTGGTCGGCCTATGTACACCGCAACGCCCTCTCCTGGGGCGAGGAGCGGCTGACAGCCTGCCAGAAGGCGGGCGAGGAGACTACCCTACTGGCCACGCTGACCAACAAGGGGGGCTCGCAGCAGGAATGGGCCCTGAGCGGACTGCCCCAGTGGCTGCATGCCTCGGCCACAAATGGCATCCTCGACCCCCTGGCCAGCACCACCCTGGAGTTCACCGTGGGCAAGAGCTGCCCGATAGGCAAGCACGAGGAGACGCTCTACCTGGTCAATGGCGATGGCATCGCACTGCCTCTCGCGCTCACAGCCACCGTCACAGGTGATGTGCCCGACTGGGCTGTGGATGCCAGCCGATACAGCAGCAGCATGAATCTGGTGGGCACTCTCGCTGTACACGGGATGCCCTCCAGCGACACCGACGATATCCTGGCGGCCTTTGTGGATGGCGAATGCCGGGGCGTGGCAAAGCCCACCTACAGCAGGCGCTACGATGAGTACTTTGTCATGCTCGACATTGCCTGCGAGGGAGCCGACCATGGAAAGCGGCTGGAGTTCCGCATCTACGATGCCAGCACAGGCACCGTGTGGCCCGTGGTGCAGCCAAGCCAGGAGGTGGAGCTTGCCGTGGGAAGCGTGTGTGGCTCGTTTGCCGCTCCCGTATGCCTGGATGCGCTCGACCGCATAGAGCAGACATTGGCCCTGGGCAATGGCTGGAACTGGGCCTCGCTTGCCGTGAAGGCCGATGACATGAGCATACCTTATATAATGGAGGGTGTCGCCAGCGAGACCTGTCTGGTGAAGAGCAAGACCCATTCGGTGATGTACTACAACAACCTGTGGGATGGCGCCTCCATCACACTGAACAACCGCGAGATGTACAAGGTGCTCATGGCATCGGCACAGCAGTTGACCGTGACGGGCGCCCGGCCCTCCCAGGCCGAGAAGGCCATCACCGTGCGTCCGGGCTGGAACTGGATTGCCTACAACGAGACTTCCATTGCCGACCTGGGGGATGCCTTTGCGGGGCTTACGCCCGAGGATGGTGACCTGGTCAAGGGCAAGCAGGGCTTTGCCATCTATGATGGCTACGAGTGGAGCGGCTCCCTGCAGGCACTCATGCCAGGGCAGGGCTACATGTACCTGAGCAAGGCCGCACAGGCACGCGCCTTCAACTATCCCAGCAGCTCAGCACGCGCAACACGCAGCCGCAGGATAGAGCCTCAGCATGCCGAGGGCTTATTCCAGCCCACCGATGACAGCCGCTATCCTGGCAACATGACCATCGTGGCACGCGTGACCTACGAGGGCGCGCCGCTCAAGGGTGTGGAGACTGGCGTGTTTGCCGGCGAGGAATGCCGCACAGCAGGCTTCACCGACGAGGACGGCATCGTGTTCCTCACCATCCCGGGCAGCGCGAGTGACAAGCTCACCTTCCGCATCCCGCATGACGGCCAGGTACTGCAAGCCACCGTCACCATCCCGTATGAGGACGATGGCATAAGGGGCAACCGCAGCAACCCCTTCGAGATTGCCTTCGACAGCAGTTCCATCGGCACAGGCATGGGCAGCATTGCGGGTACTATCCACAAGGAAAGCTGGTACACAATCGATGGCATCCGCCTCCAGGGAAAGCCCACTCTGCCAGGAGTCTATTTCCGCCTCACGACAGGAACTGCGCGCAAGAGCGAGAAGGTGGTAATCAAGTGAAAGGCGGTAATCAAGTGAAAGCTGTGATCAGGCGAAAGGCAGCAATCAAGCAAAGGCTGTGGTCAAGCAAAAGGCTGTGATCAGGCGAAAGGCTGTGGCCAAATGAAAGGCTGTAATCAAGCAAAGGATGTAATCAGGCGAAAGGCTGTAATCAAGCAAAAGGGGAAGCCTCCCTCCCACGACAGCGCATCAGACAGCCAAGTTGATACACAGCAAGAGCACAAATACGAGGAAGCCCCCTCCCAGGTAAAGCCTGGGGAGAGGGCTTCCTCGTCATCAGAATGCCCTTGGAGGAGGGGCACAGGCTGAGTTATCTCACATTAAGGCACGAACCCCACGGATGTCTCCTTCACGCTATTGAAGGAAATCCGTGGGGGGGGCGCGCATTGCCACTGCAGCCCAAAGCCAAGGCACGCGCCTCCTACTCGCCAGCAAGAGGGAAAAGATGGGCTTCCCTACAGCATGAGAACAGACTCACCTCAGCATTCCCAGTGTCCTTGAGTCCCTCCTGCCGCCATAGCAAGCATTGAGGCATTCACCGTATATGTCGCCAGGTGCGACAAGGTCGAAGAGGGTCAGGCAGGAGCGCACCTTCTTGGCATCTATGTCACCCAGCACCTCCCGCATATCCTTTCCTGCCTGGGCAAGCCTCAGGAGTAGCGTGCAAACCCTTCTGAGCCTCTCTGCCAGCGTCTTGTTGGCAAGATAAGCCTCAGCCTCCTGGCGGCATGATATGCCATAGAAATGAGCATCGTAGCTGAATCCCAGTCCTCTCATCTGTGGAAACACATACCATATCCAGTGGCTTCGCTTGCGTCCCTGTTCCAGCTCACTCACAGCCTGCTCATACGAGCCATCGGCATCCTGTGCCTCCAGGAATCGCAGGAGGTTGAAGTCCTGCATGTCTTGTAGTGCATTCATCGTCTCTTGCCAAAGATAAGGTTGATGACCGTCTGCCCTATCTTACGCTCGATGCCCGCCTTTGAGGTAGGCACTCCAGTAGCGCGTGCAATCTTCTGCTTAGCCTGCGTGATACCCAATGCCCTCTTCAGCGAGAACGAAAGCCCTGGTATCCCTGTATTGGTTCTTCTTGACATGATGTTATCTGATTTTATGGTATATTCCTTTTAACATGAGCCAACCTCCCCATAAAACGGCTCCATAGAAAATTAGGAGTCCACCAGTGATTGCCGTTAACGCCACACCTACTAAAGCCCATAAGGCACCATACCCAAATTCCTTATTTGAAGCATCTCTTTTTGCTTTTGTCTCACGTTCCTGTTCTTTTAAATTCAAGACAATAGCTGCAGCATCTTCGGCATCAATTCCTTGGTTTATCAATTCCTGTTTGACTTCTTCCCAACTCATATCTTGATTTGCATACAGATCTATGGCATATTCATAAACTTTATCCGCCCATTCTTGCATTTCGTCTTCACTGGGTTCTCTTCGTTTTCCTGTATCAATCATTGCTTTTCAAATTAAAGATGGAACCACATAAGAATCCTTATGCGGTTCCATCCGACACGCAGCAGGACGTGAGCAAGGGCACGATGGAACCACATAAGAATCCTTATGCGGTTCCATCAAGGTTGTTTTACTTTTTAGTCAACAAATGCCAAATCTCACGTAACCAAAGAACGAATGAAGAGCCGAAGACGATTATAACCCAGTCAATCAATTTTAGCCCCTCAACATTGAAGAACTGCTGCAAACCCGGTAATTCTACCATTGCGATTTGACCTATCAAGATTATTGCCGCAATTGTAAGCAAACCATTGCAGCCCTTAAAATGCAAAGCACTGCGACCGGTCTCAAATGCACGGGCATTGAATAGATAGAAGAAGTGGGTCATGACAAACGTGGTAAAGAGCAGTGTCAATTCATATGTCGTCACATGCCCCTTCTCACCAAGCTGCAAGTGTAGCAAATCCGTGAGTTGAGTTATGTCTGCATGCTGGAAGATATAAAGCATTCCGAGCAGCATCAAGAAGAAGAAACCGCCCACACCAATAATCTCACGAAGCATAGGCTTGTTCAGGATAAATGCATTACGATCACGAGGTTTGTCCTTCATCACGCTCTCGGATGGAGGCAGTGAGGCGAGGGCCATAGCAGCAAAGGTGTCCATGATGAGGTTTATCCACAACATCTGCGTAACGGTAAGAGGAGACTCTGTGCCCATGAAAGCACCACAGAGAACGAGGAAACAAGCTGTCACGTTCACAGTCAGCTGAAACAGGAGGAAACGTTGGATGTTTTGATACAATGAGCGCCCCCACATAACAGCCTTTCCAATGCTGCTAAACGAGTTGTCGATGATGGTAATGTCTGAAGCTTCTTTGGCCACACTTGTGCCATCGCCCATAGACAGGCCGACATGAGCTGCACGGAGAGCTGGAGCATCATTGGTTCCATCACCTGTAACAGCTACTACTTGATTCTTCTTTTGTAATGCCTCTACCAAGCGCTTCTTATCCATAGGACGAGCACGAGAGATAATCTTCAGGTCCAGGATACGTTCCTGGAGTTCCGCATCCGACAATGCTGCGAATTCCGGGCCAGTAATGATATTGTGCTCAGTATCCACCGCATCATTCCAGAGACCTATTTGGCGTGCTATTTCCTTTGCCGTTCCTGGTGTATCGCCAGTCACAATCTTCACGGTGATACCAGCATCAACACATTCCTTGACAGCAGCGGGCACATCCAATCTTACAGGGTCGGCAATGGCAGCGATGCCTATAAAAGTTAAATTGTCTGTGGCTATATTGTTATCCACAATTGCTTTATCACCGTCATTCAACACTTGATAAGCAAAACCAAGGGTACGCATGGCACGGTTTTGATATTCTGCCAGCTGCTTTTCAACTTCTTCCTTGCTTACAGATCCATTTTTGCAAAGGCTGAACACTATTTCTGGTGCACCCTTGACATAGAGTACCTTCTTACCTTTCAAAGCAACAGACTCCACTACGGTTGCCATATACTTGCGCTCTGTGGAAAAAGGAACCTCGTTTATTGTCTTCACATTCTCACGAATAGAACGGTAGTCCACACCATTTTTGTCCAACCAAAGAAGTAAAGCCCCTTCTGTAGGGTTGCCCAAAATTTGTGGTTTGTTCTTGTCTGAGAAATCGATAGACGCTGTGGAGTTAACAGCAATACCTTCGTTGAGAACTTCCTTTTGGATGGTGTCATACAACTTCATCTCATCCACACTCATCAGGTTCTGCGTCAGAGTTCCTGTCTTATCTGTACAGATAACCGTGGTTGCACCCATCGTCTCGCATGCATGCATCTTACGAACGAGGTTGTTGGTCTTGAGCATACGGCGCATACTATACGCCAAGCTCAAAGTGACTGCCATCGGCAAACCTTCTGGCACAGCAACAACCACAAGTGTCACTGCAATCATTAGTGTCTGAAGAATATATGCCACAAATGGAGCCACTTGTTCCATTGAGCCAAAGCACTCTGTTCCATTTGTAACAAAATACATGACAACACGTCCCACGACAATCAATGCGGCAAAGCCGTAGCTTACTTTTGTAATCCAATCACTAAGTCCGTCAAGTTGCTCGTTGAGAGGTGTCTTTACACTATCATCAATTTGTACAGCCTCAAACACCTTACCCTGTTCTGTCTTGTTTCCAATGGCAAGTACACGGCAGACTCCATGCCCTTCCATGACTTTTGTCCCCTTCATTACATGGTTGGTGGGATAAGTGGCAGCCTTGTCGAAGTCCTTCTCGTCTGTGCTCTTGCAACACATCGGTTCGCCTGTTAAAGTCGACTCATCTATATTCAACGATATAGCCTCAAGAAGTTCTGCATCGGCAGGAACTTCCTCACCTGTGTTGAGAATAACGATGTCTCCAACAACGACATCTCGGCGTGGAACCTGTGTGGTGTTACCATTTCGTATAACCTCAACAGGCTCATCGTCATTTACCTGATTGAGAATAGCAAACTCTTTGTCTGCCTGCAATTCAAAATAGAATGCAAGACCAGTTGCAAGCAGGATGGCAACGAATATGCCTACTGGCTCGAAGAATACAGCAGCACCCTGTCCGAGTCCGAAAAACTCGTAGCACGATATACCTATTGACAAGGCCCCAGCAATCATCAATATGATGATAAGCGGATCACTGAATTTTTCCAAGAACTGTTTCCATAGTGGTTCTTTCTCTGGCGGTGTCAACACGTTGGCACCATTCTTTTTGCGACTTTCGAGCACTTCGGCATCGGTCAAGCCTGTGTAGTGATGTTGTTTCATTACGTAATTATTTAACTATTTGTTCAAAATGTTCCGCTTTGTTCTCTTTGCCTTGTTCTTAATAAAAATGGAAATGACAACAAGTACAACGGCAAACAAACCTCTTGATAGCAGCTGTAATGCGTTCTGACATTCTGGAGCGACAAAGATAATTCCCATAACGATTAGCACAAGTGGAATTGCTAACAGAAAGCCCAACAGGCTCCATCTTCTTCTTGTTTTCATAAAATGATTTCCTAAAAGATTTCACTTGCGTTACTTTGTCTTGTGCTGAAATTTCCGTTTTGCTGCGGGATGAGGCTATATTCAAGTTCCTCATAATCTAAGGTTACAGGATCATCTTTTGAATAAGATTCATTGGCGACGAATCCTCCCAGTTCTCCATTGGGCATTGCCTTATCTGGATTCCAGCCTCTTCCACCATAGAAAAAGACTTGAAATGTTCCATTAGGCAGTCTAAATGTGTAAGAGCCTCCAGCACATATGTATGCGTTTCTAATCAAGTCGCCATTACCGTCCTTCAATATAACCACCACATCACAGTTTGAGGCACAGGAAGTCTTTACACTTATAGAAGACTGATTGCCATATGCACCACTGCATGTATAGGGGACATCTCCTGTAGAAAGAGAATTGTCAATGTATGGACTATCCTCTTCTGTGCTCGTTGATGTTGTTTCAGAATTATAACTTGTCTCGTAGGTTCTGTCCTCCGGGTTGGGGGTAGAACGGTTGGTACAGCACACACATGCAAGGCTTGTTGCCAGTGCCAATGTCTGTAGAATTCTTTTTTTCATTGTTGATATGTTTTTGGCGTGACACAACATTAATAATTCTTTTCAAACTCGGATTCGGAAATGCCTTGTCCATTTACTCCATTTCCGGTTGTTACATAGAAGTCAAGTGTTCCTTCTGTATATCCTTCGATGTCGTTTTGTACATCAAATGAACTTCCTCTTCTATAGATAGTCTCATTGCCGAAAAGTCCTCTCCTGACGGCTTTTGCTTTTGTAAAGTAGGTGTCATTGCTTGAAAACGTGACAAGTTCTGAGGACTTAGCTGAAACATATACCGTACGATACAGACCCCGTCCCCCCCGTCTTTAGAATTTTAACAGCCAGATGATAATCGGAGTTGTTCCTGATTGTAATCGAGGCCCTTGATACTTGTGATTGCGAATAAACAAGGCCACTGGCTAATTCACTTGCTTTGACAAACCATTCTTGGCCTTGAGCTTTGCCGTTTTGTGCTATCCCTGCGACGAGCAGCAGCATCATAAAAATTCGTTTCATGTTCTTCTTTGAAGTTTATATTTTCGTCTTCTTCATAAATGATGGGGATATCTCCCTTGGCATGCGCACAGTCATCAAGGGCATCCGTATCTATTCACCGCATCACACATTCAAATGAGAATCTACCACCAAGCCCTTTTTCACGCGACAATGCGTTTTCCTTATATCGCAATTGACAGGTTTAATATCTCTTTGGTACATAAACCTTATTACCATGGCTATTCACATAGTATTGCCCACCACGAGAACCTGTCTGTATAGTAAAGCCTGCACCATAATTATAAGATTGCGAGGAATAGTCTCTTGCTCGACTGCCTGTTATGCCGTTGTACGGGTTGTAATTTCCAGAGGTAGAAAAGTTATCGTGGTTCGTGCTGTTTCTCTGCGTGCGGGTATAACCATTTACATAGGTGCCGTTGCTACGAGTGTAGCCGCTAACTGTAGAAGTGCGCGAATTTGTTCCACAGTTTCCGCATATAGAAGTTGTCGTACTTCGGTAACTGTTGTTGCCATAAGACTGGGCTACGGTAGCCATTGATGTTGCAAACATAGCAATCATTAATAGAATAATCTTTCTCATACTAGTTTTGTTCCTTTTTCTTGTGCAAAGGTATTATACTATTTACAACAATTTGTTTCTGCCATAATGTTACAAAACACATGTGGTATTTCACATGCAGGCTTCTTGCAAGGTTACACCCCGTTATTCTTCAGCGTGGTAAATACCACTTTATTATTGAGATTCTTTGTTACCTTACCTTTTGACGATAGGTTATCCGCAGCACTTTATTTTCATTGTCAATCTCAATCTTCCCAAGCTTGGAAAATACGCTCTGCCCAAGAAGCAACGGAGCCACCTGGCTTTTGACAACATAAGCCCTTATGTCATTGAGGTGTATGTTCCCCAGCTTCACGTCACGGAGATTGATGACGGTGCCTTCCGATATATTCCCATCTGCTGTCATATAGTTTTGTTTGCCAGTAACATCAGAAGAAGAAAGGTAATTGTTCTTCAGCATGAAGGTGGCTTCGATGGAAGATATTGTGACACTAGCAGCACCCGTGTCAAAGATGAAATGAAGGGGCAGGCCATTGATGGAGCATTTAACCTTGCACATATCCCTTTCTCTGACGAATGGGACCTCCTCCGTCCTGTTCTCATACATAGTCTCATCACCATCTTCGGAAATTTCCTGCTGGTGTTTCTTCTCATATTCGTCCAGCAACGCCTCGTATTCTGCAGAGGAACGTATATTGTCCAAGTCTCTGTCGCGCTTGATGTGATTAAAATCCCTATCGCCGCTCTCCAGGCTCTTGCGCAGATAGGATATAGACTTTTCCTTATCACCTATCAGGGAATAAAGGCACGCTGCATCGTAAAAGTTGGCTTTTGGGTCTTTTTCGAGGACCTTGCCCATTGTCTCTATTGCCTTGTCCCTCTCCCCCAAGAAATAGTAAGCGAAGTAAGAGCAATCGACCTCTTCTGGTATAGAGTCAATCTGTATAGTCTGCCTAAAATCTTCGTTTGCCGATTTCTTGTCGCCTTCCAAAAGATACAATTTTCCCCTGCACATATACCCTTTTGCGAAATTGGGTTCCAGCGTTACACTCATTGTATAGTCCTCGATGGCTTCATCTATCTTCCCTATATATTCCCTGAGCCATCCCCTTTGGAAATAAAGACTATAATCTTCTGGGGTTCGGGCTATGCAGTCATCCATTATCTTAACAGCCTCTTCCGTGCGCCCCACATTATCTAAAATACTGGCTTTAAAGTACAAGTAACTGGTGTCTGTAGAGTCTAATGCTATCGCCTGGTCGCAATATTCCAATGCCTTGTCATAGTCACCAAGTTCGTCATAGCAGTTGGAAATACGATTAGCGGTTGCCTCATCCACACTAAGGGCAAAGGATTCCTTGTAATATTGTATGGCCTTTGCGTATTTTTCTGCAGCTTCGTGAACCACCCCAAGATAATAAGGCCACAACGGTTCCTTGGGCGCCTTCAACTTTTGCACCTTTAACTTGGCAACCGTTTGCACAAACGCAGAATCAGCAAGCATCTGAAGTTCAAAAAAGGCATTGGCATCGTAGCCTATGCTCAACGCTGCTATTACGTCATCAACAGCCTCATCATATTTCTTCAGTCCCATGTAACTCTCCGCACGGAATGAATAGGCTGAGGAGTAGGAGGGTTCCAGCTTGTTTACATAGTCGAATTGTTTTATGGCATCCTCGTATCTCTTCTGAGCATTGGCATTTCTTCCAATCCCCATATACCCCATCACATCGCCCTCCTTCAAGGAGATTATCTTCCTGTAGTCGTTGTCTGCCAAGTCATATTTTTCCTGTTCGTAATACACTTGGGCTCTTGTTTTATAGAGGCGGTCATCTTCCGGAACTAAGGTTATGGCTTGGTCCAGGTCTTTCAATGCCTGCACAGTATCTTCCAAATTCAGGAAAACTCTTGACCGTGTTGAATAGGCAAAAGAGCGGTACGTCTTGTCTTTGGACGGGATTTTCTTTATGGCTGTATTCACCGTCGTCAATGCGCTGCCATACTTCTCATTATTGATTTCCACTATAGCTCTCCAGGCGAATGCATATCCATTATTCGGATGCTCACCTATTTCCTTGTTCAGATAGTCGAGGGCCTCCTCAAAGTCGTTGTTTTGGACTGCCTCTACACCACGCGCATAGTTATAACTGTCTGGTCGCTTGATGTTGTCAGCGCATAGAGCTGACGAGCACAGCACTAAAATTGATAAAAAAATTTGTTTCATAAAAACCTTATTTCAAAACATAACATATCATTTCTAAGAAGCAGTATGGCCAATTCAAGAAAAGACTTTTTGGCGAATTTGCCGTAGCTTATTGACTTTGGGGGTGAGAAAATGAATCTCCGCCCGTGCCTTCATTTCTGTTAAGGCATGCGTCAATTATCTCCATCTTTGCTGCTCCCAGAATATTTTCGTGCACCTTGCGTGTCCAGTCACAAGCCTTGAGCAACAATTCTATGGAGTCTCCGCTTATGGCTTCTCCTGTGAACATGGACTGTCTCTGGGAACAATACGCATTTAGGCAATCTATGACCTCCTTAGACGCACAGGTCTCCAGTATATTCTTGTCTATCCCCTCGATTCCGTAAGTAAAGAACTGCATGTTCAAATCTTCAAGAGCCCTCTGTACTTTTTCAAATTGGATGCTGCTTGCCCCAGATGTACAACTGTTAAGAACCTCTACTGTCTCCTCTTGCTGCGTGCACACGAAAAAGTCAAATGAGGCTATATAACTTTGTGCATAGAAGAGTCTTCGGTAAGCCCGCTTGATAGTGTCCGCGTCTGCAACATGAGACATCGCATATCCACAGATACTTCGGTCAATCTGTGCAGCCTCGTCTCGCCAGAGTTCGTACTCTACTTTTATTGTATCCATGGGAATTTTCTCCAAGCTGTACGGAACTCCCTTATAAGTGACATGGCGTATGTTGCGCTTTGTCTTGATAGACTGTGCATTCTCGAAATCTTCTTTTGCGGCAAGGTATTTTCTTATGACAGTCACGTTCTTCTTGTCGCATGGCATGAATGCCGCTATCGGCTCACAGTCTTCATAATTAAATTCAATGATATCTCTTTGAAAATATACGGCATACTGACACCAGCAATTCTCTTGTCTTATTATCTCTTCTAAATTCTCGTTCTCTATTGTCACTACAGGTTTCTCCGAGTCGCATAGTTCTCTCAGATTTTCTATGGATTGGCGTGAGACACGGTCTTTTATCTGTGCAGGCACTATGTCCCATGCTCTTCCAGCAAATGTGGTGCTCCCAGGATAGGATGCAGTCCTGACGGCAGATATTCGGCTAATCCAGTCGGGATGCGTGGAGTAGATGGACTCAAACATGAGTTGGTTGTCAACAATCGCCCTTGGAGACTCTGCCAATGGGGTATCCCAGGACATCACGGTCTCAGTGGTAGTGGCAATATATTTGTCTGTCCTTGCATATGCATCCCAATAGTCTCTCACAAGCTGATTTCTGGAGGCCATTCTCTGTACCATATCAGTGAAAATGTCTTGTCTGTTAGATATTTCCGCGAGTTTATATGCAAAAGATATAAAAGCACTGCTGCCAGCGATGCGTGCAGCCACATCATCGGCCTCATATTCCATTTTCCTTGATAGGTCAAGGAATGCAAGTTGAATTTTCTCGTCTATGCACTTCATGGCATTTGTATATCCACACGTCAAGGCATATAACAGCCACCCGATAATATTAACAAAGAGTCCATATACCGCTACAAATGGGAAGTCAACCATTTGTGTTATAATCTTCTCCCATCGTTTGTTCACATTCATCATGTTCGCAATGAGCGCGTTCAATATATATACCACAGTACCCCAACGCATCCTATCTTGAGAGAAGTGCCCAAACTCATGAGCAATACATGATGCTGTTTCTGACAAACTCATGTGCGAGAATATAAACAGTCCAATCTGTATATTCTTCTGCACATGGAAAAATATGTTGGAAAATCTTGTATCAAAGAACACACAGGCATTGGCAGTTGCTGATATGTATATATGTTTAGGATGCTCGTTTCCTGTAAGTTCTGCAATTTGATAGACAAGACCGACAAGTTCCGGTGCCTCTTCTGCGGTGACTTCAAGCCCTCGTTCTCTATGGTCTTTGTAAAGCGCATAAAAGGGACGTAATATGGCCATAAAGAAAGGATATACCAAGATATATCCAAAAACGCCAGTGAGGATACAAACAGAAACTCCTACTATGATACTATTTGACACACAAAAAAATATGCCAAAGACAACCCCTCCAACGCACATTAATACGGTAGCAAGAACCAGGAGCATGAGAGGAAAATACAGTAGCAAGAAAACTATCATCCAAGCAAAAACTCGGATGACAGATATGTTCTGTTTGTCATAGTTCCGTAAGGCCATAGAAAATATTATATGTGTGAATATCCCTTATGTGCAATCTGTTATAGATAGCATTTATACCCAGTCCAAAAGGGCACTGATTAGTTTGAGAACAAGATAGTTGATTTACATAATTTTTGTTACGTCATCTTTTGAGTGATTAGCCTCACCGACCTGCGCAATAACACATTCTCACTATTCATATGGAATTACAATTTGTTTGTTGAGAAATTTACACGTTAGTTCTGCCAAAAGCCGTGTTGAACTGGGTCATTCTGACTCTTTCTGCCCCCTTGATGGCAATTTCGTAATCGCACTCTCTGTCGCCAATCTTACTCGCTACCACGAAAAGTTCCAGGCTCATCAAAAGAATAAAGAAAATACAATAGAAAGCACCCGCAACCCATCTGTCTGTAATGATGGACACCATTGCCTCAAGCTCTTCAAGAAAACCGACATTAGCTTTGCACTCCTTGCGCGTGTCATCTTCAACAGTCAATTTCCTCTTTGACCACTCTTTATCCTGTTCAACGAGCTGCTTTATTTTTTCATCATTTGTTTTAACTATATTCTGCTTCGGGTTCGCCACTTGATTTGTCGTGACTGAAGGATTGTTGACTGTTCGAATTTCCCCATTCACAACCAGTCTCACCTGGCTGTTAGTAACAGACCGCTGCACAATCCACGGATTCGCGTTAATGTCTGCTTGAAGCGCGGAATTAAGACGATTCAACGAGTCTTTCTCTGCATTTATTGCAGAAAGTTTATCGTTGATAACTCTTAGGCGCTTCTGGCTCAGCAACGCAGTTTGTTGTTCTATCGTATTGGCCATCTGCTTGTCTATATCTTTTCCAAACATTGTTTGGTCAAATATAGTAGAGCCTACTACTGCCATGACTATGGCTATAACCAATCTGAATGTAGCCAACATTTTTGTTGGGTGTGTTGCCAAGATTATCTGCCTCTCTATCATAATGACAATCGTGACAAACACTGCAGAAACGAACATACATCCCCAAATAGGGAGGCCAATATACCTTTGGGCAAAACAGAATCCAATAATGCTCCACACAATCATTAAGATGAGAAGTGCCGAGGTGTATTTATTCAATTGCGATTTGCTTGCTTCCGAGCATTGTGCCAAAAGTATTGAATTCCATCCTGTAAGTTTACAGCCAAATTTAATCCACCAGTTCATGATTTTGTGATTACAGGGTTGAAGATTATGCTATTCCTCTATTTAATGTTGAAATTCCTTTATTTTGTACAACGGAAGGTTGGGCTTTTCTGCATGTGCCGCTCATCTGTATGGTTGCAACACCTCTAAGAAATCCACAATTATACGATTGCAAAGGAATGGATGCCTCATTCGCATTGTTGCGAAAATCCGACTCAAGCTGTCTCAGTTCTTCTTTATGGGCGTTTATCGTGGACAGCGTTTTTCCTAACTCATAAGCAGTAACAAGCAATCCTGCCGCGTTGCAGTTGTCTATCCTGGTTTGCAAGTCCTGCTTCATTACATCGTAATTAATGTTTATCTCACGGAAAACCATCAGAATCTTGTTCTTTATAAGACTTATGTTCAAGTCGCGAAAAGCCAGGTCGCTGTTCAGCATAGCATCATCAAAGCCCTTGTTCTCGTAGTTTTTGTGGAGATAGCCGTATATGACATCAATAGGCCACCCTGTTGCATACGACACAGCCAAAGGCTTTGTGTCATTGTCCTTGCTATCCTGCGTTACTGCCATGTCATCAACGGTAGCCTTGGTTTCGGCTGGCTCTTCAATTGGCAGAGAGAGGTTCACGACCTTGCTCCCAGCACTTTTCTGCTCAAATACATTAAAGAATCTCATCGTTGTTTCGTGTTTTAATTGTTGTTGCTTCCTTTTTCTGCTGCAAAGGTATAACACTATATACAGGCAATGTGAGATTCCACAACGTTGCAGAACACATTCAAAATTTCGCTTCCGATTTTTTGCAAGGTTACACTCATAGGCTACTGACGCAATTTCGATTGGTAATCTACGCTTTGTTTTAAATATACTGTAAGTAGCATCAACCCCACAAATACCATAGCCAAAGAAACAAACCTGTAATTTGACAATGCATCATATAGTCCATGTATCAAAGCAGGAACGCACAAAGCCAAAAAGTATAAACCTCTTCTATATTTAGGATAAAGATTGGCAAATGACAAGAAGTATCCTGCAATGCCGCACCAGCAGGCATGTAGGAACGGAAGACTTGTAAGTCGGGCGATATTCAAGAAGAAAGACACATCGTATGCCTGCTGTGCATTGATTGTAATTTGATATTGCACTCCCTCGAACACACCAAATGCTATCCCTGACACCAGCCCATAGAAAACCATTGTTTGGGGGATTAACGGCTCTTTCGCTTTGCGCAGTATAAGAAGGAGCGGAATCATCTTGGCAAGTTCCTCTGTCACACCGACACCAAAGACAAAACCAAACACGTTTATGGGGAACACAACGTCTGTAAAGAAATAGAAAGGATTGAGCTTAGGCAATCCTATTAAGTCCCATACCACAAACACACACAGTTGCGTCAAGAAGAATACACTCATGGTTGTCTTCAGCTTGACCTGAGGCGTCTTGAAACAGGCATAGAAGAACAATCCCCAGATAATTGAGAAATACAAGGACACCTCATAAAACAAGAACACGCCACCCAAAGGAATGTTCATAATTACCATTGGTAACAACCCCACCAATGCCAATATCAAAAAGCGCTGGTCGGAAAGGAATTGCCTGGAAAACAATTTCGCTTTGGGGAAAATTAATTCTGCGCCGATTCTGGATAGTTGCGAAATGATATTTCCTTTGTTATGGACATGGCATTTAAGATTGGCGCGTTTCAGATAGAAGCCAACCGTATGCTCAAGGCTATCGCCGTCAGCGATAGCCTTGTCCTGTTTCAGTATCTGTCCGTTATTAACATACGAGAGAAGTGTCTGCTCATCGTATGGACCGTACTTTAAACCATTTCTAAATATTATGATATTCATGTTTTTGAAGTCTTTTTGGGCGTGTTCGTCTTTGGCATTTACTGTTTTTTAGGTAAAGGAGAGGAAACTCTCGTTTTGTGCGTTGGCAACGAGAGTCTCCTGTGTTCCACGGAAGAGCCATATTCATAATTTGCGAAAGAATATTACAACAAAGATAATGCAACAAAGTACTAACTTACCGCCAATTGCGTCCAAAAATGGAAGTTCTGGCTTGTCAGGGATGCCCGAGAAGCGACTTTGAAGATACGCGATATCATCACGGGACAGATCCACGTAGGTCATGTCGAATTCGCCCACTTTGGTGTCTGTGTATAAAACATATCTCATCCTTCCGTAATTCCAAACTGGAATATAGAACAGGGAGAACTGTTTACGGAGTATTCCGAGGTCAGCATGATATAGTTGCCCATTATCCGCCTGTACAGTAAATTCTTCGCTCGAAGGCAGCGATAAGACTTTGGTGATTTCATCTCCATCTCCATAAATGATTGGAATCTTGGCCTGTACCACCACAGGACAGGCAATCAGAAGAAAAATGACGATAACGTTTTTCATAACTAATATTTTAATTTTTTACAAGTTGAACAACTATCAATCTACCTCCTTGACTCTTGTCAAGCAATATTTGCCTGCCATCCGTCAACGGCACATATCCCCCGATGCCAACAGCTTTCTTTCCAGTCACATCATACATATCTGGCAAGCGGCGATTGACGAGAATCCATTGACCATTATAAAAATGGAAATCGCCAACTGGTTTTTTATCCTCATCGCTCGTTTTCTCGTTACAAGGTACAAGGTTATTTGAGTGCCATTTATACAATGTCTGCTTATCGTACACCATCAAGCGATAGTTTTCCGAAATATATTTTCCATGTGCCGGAGCATAATAGAAATTAAGTATTGGAAGTTGCCCTTTATACTCTGCGCCACAGAAAGGACACCTTGGTTTTGTCGTATTGTCGAACACATACCAATGAGCCTCACACTTCTGGTTCTGGCAAGGCTGCACTAAGTCGCAAGTTTTTACCAAAGCATCTTCCCATTCTGCTGCAGTTGGACGAGCTGACGGATTATGAAGGCCATCTATAAATGTCCTATCAAACAACCTCTTCAAATATGGTCCACATATCGTATAAGGCAACCTTGTTGGGTCACCTTGAGGCAACTGACTTTTTTCCAAGTCTTGAGGCTTGACATGATTTGTCTTGTCTGTTGGATGTTCTATGAACAAGGCTTTCTCTCCCATAGACATTTCCTCATCTTTTGCGGGGTCAATATCCCATACTTTACCACCTCGTAGAGGATGGCGATTCAGCAAATACATATATATAAGTACAGCCAAGGCATGGCGGTCTGTCGCTATACTCGGAAGTTTTTTGTTTGGGTCTCCAAGTTTCAATCCCTTAGTTTCCATAACTTCTGGAGCTATAAAATCGGGAGTTCCCAACACTCCCGCATCGTATTTGCCAGGGACAACCAATTCGTCAGCGTCAATAATGCAAGAATTACCAGAAATAGGATCTACAAGAACATTCTTGTAAGACAAATCAGAATGAGCGAGTCCTGCCGCATGTAACCTTCTGACTGCACGGGCCAACTTTAAGCACATGTGCAAGCTCGAAAGCCAAGTGCCCTTTTGGTCTGCTGGCAAGAACCGGTTTCTTAACTTTGCAGAAGCAAACCATTTTCCTTCTTTTTCCTTGCCATCGAATGGCCCACCATTAAAAAAGTATTTACTCGGATAGAAAGGTAAAACCACGCCAATCTTGCCATTCCATTCCACAAGGCGGTCTGGCATAATCAAATAGTCCTTCCAATATTTGCCTTCTTCCGTCCCAAATATCTGTTTATGATAAGGCCCAACAATATTCTCCAAACGATTTTTATCACATGGAGAAAGTGTCTTCCGATAAAAAGCAACTACATACGTTTTGTCTGTAGAGAAATACACATCCTTGACACCACCTTGAGCCCTTATCTCATCATAAAACTCGACTGTGGTTCCATCTTGCGCTGTTAATATAACTTTGTTTGCCATAATCCACTTTTATTGCTGCCCTTCACTTTCAACGGGCTTCTGCGATTCGTCATTCTCTTCCAAATCGTCCTCTGCATCAAGGGTATCACTAGTCAATTCACAATCTGTGGTACCTGTATCTTCTGCTGTACTTGCATCTTCTGCTGTATCTTCCTTTCCTGCATCCTTACCCTGCTTCCCCCCATACAAAATGGCAATAGTACGATCATCATGGTTTCCAGGAGACCAAAAGTCAAGCCAGTCAAGCAACTGGTCTTTCGCAACCTCGTTGTCATCATTCAGTTCAACACCGTTTTCTTTCAAGTCATCCCATAGCGCATCCCATTTGTCTGGGTTTATGAGATTTGCATCTGTTTCAAACTTTGGGTCGCTCACGCCGTCGCTCATCAGGAACAATGCTGTGAAGTCATCAACTATACAGAAACGCAGCCGCTGATACAGACTTGTTATATCCTTGAAGATTTCTGTCATGGTAAGGAAACGGGTCTGCCCAGCATACTCGCCCTCGTCGGGCACGCCAAGTATTCTTGCAGAATGAGCATTTCTGTCATAAAGACAGATTGCGCCATCGCCCACCCAGAACGAGGCCACAAACCATCCGAAGCTAAACTTCTTGCAAATGGCAAGTAGGAGAGTTGTTGCATAACACTTTGTCGGCTGTTTTGTCAAAGCCGCTTCTGCCTGTATCGCTTTGTGTGCCTTGAATGCGGCAGTTCCGACAATGTCGTAAATATAATTGCCAACAATTTTACGGGCTTCTTCTTCCGTTATATCTTGCAGATTTCCATAATTGCCGATAGCATCCTCAAAAGCCTTACTCTGTCCGAGTTTCGACATGCAATTACTTACAGATTCATCGCAAGCAATCTTTGAACCTTGGCGTGAATATTTGGCAGAGCCAGCTCCATCGGCAACGGCCATGATATACCATCCATTGTCCATGTGCTCCATACGAAAATGGTCGTCACGTGGTCTTCCCTCTTGTGCATGACTCCGGCCACGTTTACTTGCTGCCACGATGTCCTTCTGTGGTGTACCGTCTGGTAAAGCCTCCACCTTCACATATTCCGCCTGAATGTCATCACTCTTGTATTTCGGCTCTGGCATATTATCCCAATCCACAGGTATATTGCGCCAAAGTTTACGCGGGTCTTGATTGATAACAAATGGTATTTGGCGCTCCAGCGTAGGCTTGTCTTCCGGCATTTCTATTTCGCCACAGAACTTATAAACCAATGTCAATTCAAAAGTTGATTCTGCCACGGCGCCATCCTTACGGAAGGCATCCAAAGAGGGAGTGCCAGTAATGGCAAAGCTCTTGCCATCCTGCGCAACCGTCAGTTTTAGCCCATGCTTGTCCTCGTCCAATCCCTTGACGTCCACAAGTACCAATTCTACACTCTCACGCTTTTCGGAATTGACTTGTGGCATTGATACGGTCTGGTTGTATTCTATGTTCTCTTTTGCGTTAGGTATATTGAGATTCCATTTTACCTCCCCGTCAGCCATTTTCACTTTGTCCATAACATATGTGTTATATTGTCCCCACAATTTATCCGACAAAAAACTAAGAAATTTCTCCGCCTTATCACCCTCTTGATTACCCAAAAGAATTTGTAATGCTTTGTCTATTATCATAATGTCAACCTCTGCCTCTTGTTATATTCATGCCTCCTTCTGCAATCTCACCAAGCGAGCCTTCCATACCGCACCAAGGGCAGGCTGTGGTGTTTCCGTCTGAACACATGATGTTTCCACAATCACAAACTACCACCCCAAGTTGTGCTCCACAACAGGGGCAAGTTGGAACACCCCGTAAAGACATCGTGTTGATATGTTGGTTTGACTTTCCATCACTCAAGCTGTTATATGTTTCCTCATCTACTGGATAAGCACCTACAAGCTTGAAATCAGTTGCCTTCATATTCAGAGATTCCAACCCATCAACGGGCGATAAGTGCTTAGCATATTTCACAAGATACGTTCTCTTCGTGTTAGAACACTTGCCCAAGAGTACAGTATAGTTTTCATCAACGAGACAGGGTTTTGACGTATCCACTTTCTCGAGATCAATACCAGCAGTAGGAGCTAACACCACACTATCATCGCCTATATCAGTAACAGTAACGCTTGTTGCCTGAATGGTAGCCGTGACCCATTTGAAAAACGCCTTGAAAGACATCTCATCTGTGTTGTTCAACCGAAGCACATTATCCGAGACTTGTCCCAGCATCTGCGTGTTTACATTATTCCCGATTGAAATAACAATAAGGTTTGCTCTACGACGATATTTGCTATTCCATCTTGCAAAGGCAGGAGAAGGATCATCCGTCGGAGTTCCATCTGTAAAAAGGAAGATTATGGGTTTCCAGTCTCCTTTACGCTCCACGGTCGTCTTCACTACATTCTTGTCAATGTCGTTCATCAGAAAGTCAAGTGCACCACCAAGAGATGTACCTCCACCAATGGGAAAAACTGGCGGATAAAACTTGTACAGTTCCGTCAGTGGCGACAGGGTCTTTGCCTTGCCCGCAAAGGCAATCACAGAAATGAAAGCTGTTTCAAGGGCATAAGGGTCAGTACGCAGTTCCTGTACAATCTGGCGCATGCCGCTCTCTACTTGCTGAATAGGTTCTCCTACCATTGATTCCGATACGTCAACGAGGAAATACACGGGTAATCTTCTCATATCTTTTATCTTTAATTGTTATTGTTTGGGAGTTATCATTGGAATAGGACTCAAATATACTTTGCCAGGTCCCGATATTTTCATCAAACTCAGGCCTTCACCTCTCAACACATTGCCAAATGACCAACCTGCCTGTATTTGCGTTGTTCGAAAGCCAAGCAAGGCTATTATATGGTTTTCGTCCACTTCAATAGTTTCACCTTCGCCTAATATCTTTTCAACAGGCGAGCCAAGTGAATCCAGAAATACGGTGGCATAGCCATCCACTTTTTGGAACAGCCCTACGCCACCCAACAATCCTTGCAGATTGAGGTTAAGATTAAGTTTCACCTTGTCTGTGGAAGCCACATAATGTCCTCGGCGACAAATCATGCTCCCGCCCTGCAAGCGTATTGGCACAAGCGCACACATACTGCCCGACAAAACCATTTTCTTGTCTGTGTTGGTTGGGTTGTAGAAATGTATTATCAGAACCGACTCACCAGAAAGTGCTGCACGCAACACTCCGCCAACCAGATTGCCGATTCCGTTTCCCGAACCGCCACCATTCCACTCTGCATCACGCTGTAAAGCCTCGTCCACATACACGATACTGCCACGCTCTGCATAAAACGACTCTCCAGGTGAAAGAGTCACTTCCAGAATCTTGAATTCATATCCTACTATTTTACAGTTCATATATTCATCTATTTTCAGTATCGTATCCTGTATCCAACAGGTTTTCATAGGGACTGAATTGTGTAAATAGCCCCCATGGTGCTCCACACCATCCAAGGAAAAAACTCAGAAGCAGATACTGGAAACCATGCGAAATACGATATTCGTCCGACTTTATATAATATATATCACTAGACCGTCTAAAAGTGACTAAAATAATGGATATAGCATATGTGAAGATGACAAACTTCCCACCTTTTGACATATTGGACTCAAGTTCCTCTACTGTCCGATTTTCGAGTTCCTTTAATCTCATACTCTATTTTTTTAAATTGTCAAACCATGTGACTTGTTAGCAATAAACAGAGCGAGAGAAACTAACACGACTCCGATGGCAAGGTAAAGCAAATCCTGAGCATTCTCAAAATTTACATGGATAGTGTATTTAAAGAAGTTAACAATAAGCACCATCAATATCACTTTTCCCAAAGAAGACTTCAAATCATCAATACTCGAAACCTGAAGCCAAGATGGACGAGCATCGACTTTTCGTTCTACCAGATCAATCTTGCAGATAAACAATTCGTATATACCCATGCCGAAAATAATAAGTACCATTGCAAACAGATAGATGTCCACCGATGAGATAAAACCGACCAGAAGATCTTCGTACTCACCAATGTCGTCCGTTTTGTGCGCGATTATTGACTCTCCGAAATTTGATGTTGTAAGGAACATCCATAGTGTTTCTATGGCAACAAGTGTACCTTTAACAAATAGGACAATTGCAGATATAATAGATGCAACCACAGCAAAAATCGTCAGAAAACGTGAAAAGTACAGGCATTTTTCAAATTTACGCGCCAACTTGCCTTTATATTGTAGGATCTCCGGAAAATTGATAGATTTTTCCTTGAGATTATCAAGTAACATCGTATCTACCTTATCCCGATATCCATTAGCTTGCATCTTAGCACGAAGCCATTTTGCCTCAGACTCATCAATCTCGCCGGGGCTTACCTCGTCTTCCAACAGTAGATTGGTTATTGCATCAACAAAAAGTTCTCGAAATTCGTCTGTTTGATGTTCGGGACTTATTGTATTCTTTAATTCAAAAAGAAAGTCTCCCTTGGCTTTTGTCATGCCCTCTTCATCAAAAAGAGCATCATGCAACTTGATGACTTCGTCTCTAGTAAGGCGGCCATCAGCAAACATTTCCTTTTTTATCTGGTTCAGTTTCTCCATATTAAATCAAATTCCGGACAATCCTAAATTACCACATTTACCTCTGTAGGAGGTGGCGGAAGTTCCATGCTGTCTGTTACCCCCTTTGTCCGTCCGCCTTGCTGCACGTTGATGGTCACCCACTGGAAGAATTTCTTGAATGTGATGCGATCCATTGTATCAAGCGTGAATACATTGTCTGTAAGTTTCTTCAAGGGCTCAACTTTTGCTTTTGGCCCAGCTGCACAAGCAACAATATTTGTAAACTGATGACGTTTTACATTGTTGATGGCCTCATCATATACCATTAAGTCCGAAGGTTTCCCGTCTGTTAGCACAAAAAGCAATGGCATCCAGTCGCCTTTCTGCTCGCGACTACCCATATTCACCTCTTTGTCATAACAGTCACACAACATATTCAAGGCTGCGCCGGTATGTGTGGGTCCTGAGTCGGGACACTCTATGTCTGGTAGTTGCAAATTTTCAAGCTCTGTCAAAGGCAATATCTGCTTCACATCCTTATCATATGTAATGATGCTGATGCAAGCCGTTTCCAAAGCGTATGGGTCAAGACGCAGTGAAGCTATCATGTCGGAGAGCCCAACTTTAACAGATTCTATCGGCTCCCCTTTCATCGAGCCCGAAGTGTCAATCAATATATATACAGGTAATCTTCTACTCATAGATATGTACTATTATGAATGCCGGGTGATGCCATAAGCAAAGCATCACCCGGCAAAATTATTAGCGATGCATTACACCACAATGTTCACCTCTGGTGGTGGAGGTGGCAACTCACTCATAGTAGTCGCTTCACAACCTGAATCCTCAACAGACTTACTGCTTGTGCTTATGGATGCTGATACCCACTTGAAGAATGCCTTGATAGTGGCACTGTCAGCGGTGTCGAGCTGAACCACATTCTCGGTGATTTGCTTTAGCGTTTTTGTGTTGGCACCTTGTCCTGCAGCACAGGCAACAACCATACCACATTTGCGCTTTTTAAACTCTGCCAATCCTTGTGCTAGGCTGTCTGTAGGTTCACCATCAGTCATGATGAATACCAAAGGTCGCCAATCGCCCTTATTCCCTGCTGTCGTCTTTGTGATTTCAGAATCAATCTTTTGAGCAAGCAAATTAAGAGCACCACCAAGAGAAGTACAGCCACTTGCGTCTATATTTGGCATCTGGAACGCAGCCATCTCCGTAAGTGGTGAAACTTGTTGGGCTGTTGTGTTAAAGGTGATAATACTGATATACGCTGTCTCCAACGCGTAAGGGTCGCTTCTCAATGTGGAGATAAGCGTTTGCACTCCGTTCTTCACAGCCTCAATAGGTTCTCCATACATGGAGCCCGAAGTGTCGAGGAGTAGATACACAGGTAATCTTCTCATAAAAAAGTTATTAAGTTTGTAAATACTGTTATTTCACTAAATTAATTTTGTCTGGCAATGGAGGGAGTTCATCCATTACAACATCGCCCGAGTTTCCTTCCGCAATTTTTGTGCCTACGGTGACAACAGAGTCCGACATCCACTTGAAAAAGTCTCTGATGTTCTCTGAATTCACATTCTGCATATGAACCACATTGCTGGTTATTTGTTTCAGGGCTTCCACGTTGGGTTCCTTGCCCATTGCACAGATCAAGATATTCCCAAATAAGTGCCTGTCAAACTCAGGGAGAGCTTTCTCGACTTTATCTCCCGACCTCCCATCTGACATCATGAATACCAAAGGCTTCCAGTCTCCTTTCGTTTCTTTCGAGCTCCTTACAACTTCTTCTTCGGCCTTCTTTGAAAGGAATTTTATTGCCTTACCCAAATAGGTTCCAAGATGAGCTTGGAGTTCTGGAGCCAAGAAATTGCTGAGTTCCATTAGGGGAACGGTCTGCTCTACCGTGTTATTGAACGATATTAGGCTTAGAAATACAGTTTCTAAAGCATAGGGGTTCTGGCGCAGCATACCCACTAAGGATTTCACTCCTTCGTTTACGGCAGCAATGGGTTCTCCACGCATCGAGCCGGAAACGTCCAAAAGGAGATATACAGGCAACCTTCTCATATTCTGAATTACTTGGAATAATCCTTGATTACACGAGCTATTGTATTTACAATAGTTGAGTCGGGGAAAGCATCCCCTATAGCAGCGAACTTCCAGTCACCATTATGGCGATATATCTTTCCCATTACTAGCCCACGCATGCCCACGCAGTCGGTCTTTGTGGCAACATCATATTGTGCGAACACCTGTCTAGGCGGCCTATCCGGCGTTCCTTCAAACATACGAATAGAGGCATATGGGATTCCTGAAAAATCCCCGCTATACTCATTGTTATTATATATGTTTAAGAAAAACACGATAGAGTTCACATGAGAGCTTACACGATTCAAATCTACCGTGATAATCTCGTTGTCAAGACCATCATCACCATCTTGGTCTCCAGTCAGGTCATCGCCAGTATGATGCAAGGCGCGGTCATTAGAATCTAATTTGCCTTGTGGCAATTTACCCCTAAAATTATACAGAGGAGACCAGATGTGATCCACAGGGTTTCCTTCGGCATCAAACATGAGACAACTAAGGTCTAAATCAACATCCACAACGGAAGTTGACATACCAAAGAAACTTTTCTTTATGACTGCGCCCCAGTTGCAACCAACACAAAAGTTGGTCATTTTCACGCCACCATCCTTCTCAAGGTTGATGCGTTGTCCTTTTTCAAGCCTTATCCTCATAGTACTTTTTATTTTGTTCCCGATGTCCATTTGAAGTGCCATCCATAAGCACGGTCACATGCGGAATGGTTCTTATGAAATGTTGATAGCTTTTTAACCTCTAACATATTCCCTTTCGGGATAATTTCTGCTGCTACGCAGAAGCGTTCCTTGCTCTCTGTTTGATCAAGATTTACCAACACACAGGACTGTCCTCCAATTTTAATTTCCAGTTTCGCGTCCGTCTTATACCAGTGCGGAACTCCCCTCCAGATAAAAGCATACACATATAAATGCTTTATATCATTGAGCCCTTGAGGGTTGATAAAAATCCTCTCACAGGAAGACTCGTTTGCTCCCCTGTCATCGCCTTGATGCCAGATGAATGGGATTTTTGTGAAACACCCTTGCCTTGTCTGCATATCTTTGGCACCCCCACGCTTGTTGAATTGGACAGGGTCAATCAGGCTTTTCGTCCCGTCCTTCAACTCATAGTAGATGCCCAAATCCAAGTCTTCATTGCCGATGAAGATACCCTTCAACAGACGGTTCATCTTGTCGTACTGCGTTCGAAAGATATTTCTTCTCTCTCTCATTTCAATGAAAGTCCATCTCAATTCGACAACGACACCGTTTGCTAACGATTTTGGCGTAGATTTTGACCAATCCACATAAGTCGTGTCACCACATTTTTCCAATTTGGGCATAACATTTAATCTTTTGTTCCCGGACTATAGTTGAACCCCCACCCATACTGTTTGTCACAACCGCTGTGCCCGTCGTGAAAAGTGACCAACTTCCTCACCGTGATGGAGTTGTCACCGCCAAAATCGAGTTGGGCTATAGCACAGAATCTTTTATCACTGCTTTGCTGTCCCATTTCCACAACCACATCTTCACAGCCAGGGACTTTCACGTTAACCACCGCGTTAGTCTCTGACCATTTCGCCACGCCTTCATATATAAACGTGTATATGATAATACGCTTAATCTCGTTGACTCCAGCGGGGTTCACTAAAATTGTCTCACCAGAAGAAGCACCACCGCCCCGGTCATCGCCTTGATGCCAAATATATGGAGCCATATCATAGCAACCCTGACGAGTTACATGATGACGGTCACCTCCCCTCCCATGAGAGAATTGCAAACCGTCTATCAGCATCTTCTTACCATTACGAAGCTCGTAAAAACACCCCAAATCCAAGTCAATGGCATTGCCGGAGAGACTCTTAAAGAATCCCCCCTTGCTCCAGTCAAGATTGATAACAATCTCACCAACCAAGGACACACCCGTACCTGACTTTTCCAAATTGATACGATGGGTATCGCCACTCTTTTCGAGAATGATTTTGTTTGGCATAATTAAGCAGTTACGCAAATTGTTTGGCATATTTATTTACAATGGCTTGCAGGCCACCTTTGCCGCCATTGCCAATAGCCTCAAACTTCCAACCTCCATTATAACGATACAAGCGGCCAAACTCTACTGCCGTCTCTACCGAGAAATCCTCATCCAAATCATAACGAGCAATCTCCGTATTGGTCTTTGCATCATAGATTCTGATGTAAGAATTACGTACCTGCCCGAAATTCTGACGACGCTCTTCTGCCTTATAAATGGTTGCAGTGAAGATTATCTCTTGAATTTGAGGACTGACCTTTGTCAAATCCACGTTCAAAGTTTCATCGTCTCCACCATCGCTGTTGCCACCAGTCAAGTCATCACCAGTAGACTCCACAGAGCCGTCCGGTGATTTCTGGTTGCCATAGAACACAAAAAAATCCTGTTCGGGAATTTGCCCGTTTGCCCCCAGCATAAACGCAGATGCATCCAAGTCGAACTCGTAGCCAGAGCCTTCATTTGGATCCCAGCCAAGTCCTACACCTACTAGTGAAAGCCCCTTGTCCATGCTTATACGCTGTCCTTTTTCGAGATTAATTCTGTTACCACTCATAATAGCAATATTTTGAATTAGACATATTTTGTATTTCGACTGCAAATGTCGTTGTTTTATCCTAATTGGTTAAGGAATTACAAACATTACAGTCGCAATTCGGCACGTTGTAGGCCCTTTCGTTGCAAGGTTATAGTGCCGATATTTTCCGCCATTCTTCAGAATCGCACAATTTGCATATATCATTGATGTTTACCCCACAGCAGCAGCATAGCGAATGAGGTACGTTGATACAATAATTACCATACATATTGCGCTGTATCATATAATCATCCACATGAAACAAGACATCGCCAAATTCATTTAGTTGTTTTTTTATAAGAGCAATCATAGGCAGCCTTATCTCAGACACACTAAGGTTGGGGGCCTTTTGTGGTTCACCGCCAAACATCTTGTAGATAATCTTGTATTTCTCCTGAACTGCCGCCATTCGTTTTTGGTATCTAGCGAGCCCGATATGAGTCGATGGTTTAGAGAAGTTTACACCACCGCTTATGGACTCCAACATAAGCAAAGCATACAAAGCTTTTTCTCTCCGATGAAGTTTTTCTGTTTTCAAGCCTGCTTCAGGAAACCTAATAGTACCTCTATATATATCAATCACAACGGCACTTTTCACCCCCTTGCGCAACATGAAAATATCAAGAATCTGTTTATAGAAACCCGCAAAAACTAGGCGTCCTTTTTCTTCCTTTACATAATTCAGGTGAGAGGTGTGGTAGTACTCACCAAATAAATCAAGGACATATCTTATGGTATTTTCTACATCTTTCTCCAATTCAATCAGGAGGAAGTTGAAAAATTCTTTTTGTCCAACACAGGACACACCAATTTTCATCATTATCGAAGGATTGACAACACCAAACTCTTTAACACCCAATTTTCCCGCCAACATGTCTTTGCAAAATACAGATGTAGAAAGGTTCTTTAATTGTCCTGTAATGGCCTCCAGCCTTTCCTCGTTTGCTTGTGGGTACAAAAAACCCGCTATTCTTAAAATATCGGAATCAGAAATTGTTCGGTAATGTTCTGCTATTTTAGGCAAATATACCAAATCAAAACCAGCAAGACGTACTTCCGACACTATTTCCCTAAACTTTTCGTTAATTTCCCAATTCCGATCATTGTCAAAGTCACTTTCTACATAAAGGATTTGTGCTGAATTTATGCTCATGCTCGAAGTTTCTATTGAAATCACTTTACTTTCTATGTTAACGCAAAGGGTCAAGCATAAGCGCAGAGCCAGCAAAAGCAAAGCTTCCTCTCTTGCACAAAAGTTATCAGACATTGCAAGTTCACAGCAAATTGTCATCAACTCATGCCGCAAACCTTCGGGAGAATCTGATAAAGTGCGCATTGCGTCCGCAAGGGTGTACGAAGAACCAAGTACCTCGTCTTCTTTCTTTATAGCAAACCTTTTACGGATAGAATCAAGTTTTTCTATCTCACGCATATCTATAATAGCATCTGCCTTTATCAAATCAGTAACGACTCGAAAAATACTGGCTCTTTCCGATTGTTTCATACCTTGAATTACGAATGCAGTTTTTGCAAATTTAGCAATTTACCCCCCCCTACCAAATTTTAGCAAACAATTTTTCATTTTATGAACTGGCATGAACCAAGCAACATGTTTTTCAACACAAACAAAAGCGCATCGAAGGCCGAAGAGTCTTTGTGTGCCCCTTCTGCCTAAACGACGACTCCTGAGACGAGTTGCGCATCGGCTGCTAAAAGCAAAAGACTCTAGTGCTCGCTTTGTGCCGCCCAGGAATGGGATGTGAGGATGGCTGTCCACTGGAAACCTGATACGGAATCCACATCTGGTATAGCAAAACACCCACATGTTGTATAAAGAAAATGCCACAAGTTGTACAACGGCAGGTAAAGCCCATTCACTCCCAACAGGCAACCACACCCCAAAATGACGTAAAATCCCGATTATGGCAGCAAGCTTTTTGGCGAGATTAGGCTGCTATGTCAAGAGCAAATCCCGCTTGCCTAAGCGTTGATGTGAGGGGCTTCTTGGCTGGATTTGCGGAGATGATTGCTTGCTTGGGCTGAGAAGATGAGATGCTGGACAGGGGGAGTTACCTTGCCTGGATGTTGCGCGGTTTGGGATGAATGTTGCAAAGTTTGGTATGTTCGTTGCAAAGTTGGAAATGATGGTTGCAAAGTTGGAAATTTATCTTGGATGCCGTACCTTTGCACTTGCAATGCACTTGAGGGAACATTCACAACATTATTCTATGGCAAAGTATATCAAGCAGGAGATGGGAGACATCCTGGGGGACGGACAACAGAGGAGCTTCTACCGCATGAAGGTGGAGCGCAACATCGGCACACAGGAACTCATACGGCACATGACACATCCTGGCTCGGGGCTGAGCCAGGCTATGGCTATCCATGTGATAGAGGCCCTGGGCGAGCAGCTCATGCGCGAACTGGCCGAGGGCTACTCGGTCAGCATCGACGGCATAGGCACGTTCACGGCTGTCGTGGGCCTGGACCGCAAGCGGAAGAAGACCGACGGGGGCGGCGAGGCAAAGAGGGACGCGCGCAGCCTCACGGTGAATGGAGTGCGCTACAAGGCTGACCGACAGCTGGTGAGGGACGTGGCCATGCGCTGCGACTTGCACAAGGGAGGGGAGAGCCACCTGCGTCGCTCGCCCTACACCAGGGAGCAGCGCGTGCAGATGGTGCTGGATTACCTGGCCTCTCCTGCACACCCCATGATGCGACTGGCCGACTACGCCGCGCTCACGCGTCTGTCACGCTCGGCGGCCTCACGCGAACTGAGGTCGCTATGCACGGGTGACGAGGCTGTGCTGAAGGCCACTGGGCGAGGCCCTGCACTTGTGTATGTGAGGCGGACACCTGATGCTGAGGAGGCATAAAAGGACGCCCTCTGGCACACACGCACGGCTCGCCTTGAGAGCAGAGGACGCTCGCCTAAAGCCACCCATCGGACAGCCAGCGCGGCTCCGAGGGGAGTCCTGGGGAGCAGAGGACGCTTGCCACAAGCCGCCCATCAGACTGCCATCGAGGCTCTGAGGGGAGTCCTTGGGGGAGCAGAGGACGCTCGCCACAAGCCGCCCATCGGACAGCCAGTGAGGCTCTGAGGGGAGAGAGCAGGAGCGGAGAGGGCTTGCGGTATGCCACTTGCATTGCTGTCGGAGGGCTTTCTGAGGACAGGAGAGGACTTCGGGGA
>JBNMJN010000014.1:0-65317 GCA_050873805.1 Prevotellaceae bacterium
CTGCATCCGCCAACGCACCGCACTGCATCCGCCAACGCACCGCACTGCATCCGCCAACGCACCGCACTGCACCCGCCAACGCACCGCACTGCATCCGCCAACGCACCGCGCTGCATCCGCCAACACACCGCGCTGCATTCCCCAACGCACCGCGCTGCACCCGCCAACGCACCGCACTGCATTCCCCAACGCACCGCACTGCATTCCCCAACGCACCGCGCTGCATCCGCCAACGCACCGCGCTGCACCCGCCAACGCACCGCGCTGCACCCGCCAACGCATGCCCCTGGTAGCAACGGCACGGGGGCTGAAGTGCACGTCCGCCGGGAGATTCGCACCGTGCCTCTCGCTGCCTCAGCGTCCCTCGCAGGGCTTGCGCTTTTCAGCTTCACCCTTTCACTTTTCCTGCCCAGCACACCGCTCGAGACTGCACAGCGGCACGCAAAGTGTATTAAAAGGAAGAACGATTGCACATAAACTTGCCACTCCAAGTAATATTATGTAACTTTGCAGGGCAATTTACAAGGGATTTAGTACAAAAGGAAGCAATATGAGTGACAGATTGTTTATCTTCGACACCACACTGCGCGACGGTGAGCAGGTGCCAGGATGCCAGTTGAACACCGTGGAGAAGATACAGGTGGCGCGCCAGCTGGAGGCTCTGGGTGTGGATGTGATAGAGGCGGGATTCCCCGTGAGCAGCCCAGGCGACTTCAACAGCGTGATTGAAATCAGCAAGGCCGTGACCTGGCCCACCATCTGTGCCCTTACCCGAGCCGTGGAGAAGGACATCGATGTGGCCGCCGAGGCACTCAAGTATGCCAAGCACAAGCGCATACACACAGGCATAGGCACCAGCGACAGCCACATCCGATACAAGTTCAACTCCACCCGCGAGGAGATTATCGAGCGTGCCGTGGCGGCTGTGAAGTATGCCAAGCGGTATGTGGAGGACGTGGAGTTCTATGCCGAGGACGCAGGACGCACCGACAACGAGTACCTGGCACGCGTCATCGAGGCCGTGACCAAGGCGGGAGCCACCGTGTGCAACATCCCCGACACCACGGGATTCCGCACACCCTATGAGTATGGCGAGAAGATAAAGTACCTGTACGAGCATGTGGATGCCTTCGCCGCAGGGCGATCCATCCTGTCCACCCACTGCCACAATGACCTGGGCATGGCCACTGCCAACACGGTGGCAGGCGTGCTCAACGGAGCGCGCCAGGTGGAGGTGACCATCAACGGCATAGGCGAGCGGGCGGGCAACACCGCGCTGGAGGAGGTGACCATGATATTCAAGACGCACCCCGACCTGGGTATCGACACCAACATCAACACCACCAAGATATCGGCCACAAGCCGCATGGTGAGCAGCCTGATGAACATGCCCATCCAGCCCAACAAGGCCATCGTGGGCCGCAATGCCTTTGCCCACAGCTCGGGCATCCACCAGGACGGCGTGCTCAAGAACGCCTCCACCTACGAGATCATGGACCCCAAGGAGGTGGGCATCGACGACAATGCCATCGTGCTCACTGCCCGCTCGGGACGAGCCGCACTGAAGCACCGCCTGAGCGTGAACGGCGTGGAGCTCGACGGGGAGAGGCTCGACTCGGTATATAAGGCATTCCTGGAGCTGGCCGACAAGAAGAAGGAGGTGACAGATGACGACGTGCTCATGCTGGCCGGCGCCGACCGCACGGCAGCGCACAGCGTCAAGCTGGAGTACCTGCAGGTGACCACCGGCAAGGGGGTGCGCTCGGTGGCAAGCATCGGACTGGCCATCGCCAACGAGCACTTTGAGAGCGCGGCCTCGGGCAACGGCCCCGTGGATGCCGCCATCAAGGCTCTCAAGACCATCATCAAGCGCGAGATGACCCTGAAGGAGTTCACCATACAGGCCATCAGCAAGGGCTCCGACGACGTGGGCAAGGTGCACATGCAGGTGGAGTATGACGGACACATCTACTATGGCTTCGGCGCGAACACCGTCATCGTGACTGCCTCGGTGGAGGCTTATATTGACTGCATAAACAAATTCAAGGCATGAACACACTCTTCGACAAGATATGGGACGCGCATGTGGTGCAGAATGTGCCCGACGGCCCAACACAGCTCTACATCGACCGCCTCTATGCACACGAGGTGACAAGCCCGCAAGCGTTTGACACGCTGAGGGACAAGCACCTGCCCGTGTTCCGCCCCGGGCGGGTGGTGGCAATGCCCGACCACAACACGCCCAGCGACCAGCAGGAGGTCATCCACGACCCCATCGGGCGCAAGCAGGTGGACACCCTGGCACGCAACTGCCAGGAGTTTGGCATACGCCACTTTGCCATGGGCACCAGGGACAACGGCATCATCCATGTGGTGGGGCCCGAGAAGGGGCTCTCGCTGCCTGGCATGACCATCGTGTGCGGCGACTCGCACACAAGCACACACGGCGCGGTGGGTGCCATAGCCATGGGCATAGGCACCAGCGAGGTGGCCGAGGTGCTGGCCTCGCAGTGTATCCTGCAGCAGAAGCCCAAGACGATGCGCATCAATGTGGAGGGCATCCTGCAGCCTGGCGTGACGGCCAAGGACATCGCCCTGTACATCATGGCGCAGATGACCACTGGCGGCGCCACAGGCTATGCGGTGGAGTATGCGGGCAGCGCCATACGCGCACTGAGCATGGAAGGCAGGCTCACACTGTCCAACCTGTCCATCGAGATGGGTTCGCGCGCGGGCATCATCGCCCCCGATGACACCACCTTTGAGTACCTGAAGGGGCGTGAGTATGCGCCCAAGGGCGAGGAGTGGGACCGCGCGGTGGAGCGCTGGCGACTGCTCAAGAGCGACAGCGACGCGGTGTTTGACAAGGAGGTGACGTTCCGCGCCGAGGACATCAAGCCGCGCATAACCTACGGCACCAACCCCGGAGCGGGCATCGCCATCGACGAGCGCATACCCTCGCTGGAGAGCATACCCGAGCAGGAGAGGCAGGGCTTCCTGGACCAGCTGGCCTACATGCAGTTTGAGCCAGGGCAGCAACTGGAGGGCACGCCCGTGGACTACTGCTTCCTGGGCGCCTGCACCAACGGACGCATCGAGGACTTCCGCGCCTTTGCCAGCATCGTCAAGGGACGCAAGAAGGCTGCCCATGTGGTGGCCTGGCTCGTGCCGGGCAGCTGGAAGGTGCGCCAGCAGATCATCGACGAGGGCATCGAGGAGGTGCTGCGCGAGGCGGGCTTCGAGCTGCGCCTGCCCAGCTGCTCGGCCTGCCTGGCCATGAACCCCGACAAGGTGCCCGCTGGCAAACTGGCCATCAGCACCAGCAACCGCAACTTTGTGGGCCGGCAAGGCCCTGGGGCACGCACCATCCTGGCCTCTCCCCTGGTGGTGGCAGCCAGCGCCGTGACAGGAGTAATCACTGACCCTCGTAAAATTTGACGCACTATGGCTAAACAGAAATTCGACATCATAGAGTCCACCTGCCTACCCATCCGCATTGACAACTGCAATACGGACCTCATCATACCCGCCCGCTATCTGGCGTCCACCACACGCGACGCCAAGTTCTTCGGCGACGCCTTCATGCACGACCTGCGCTACCACCCCGACGGGACTCCCGTGGCCGACTTCGTGATGAACCGTCCCGACTTCAGCGAGCCCCCCCACCCTGGCACGCACGAGATTATCGTGGGCGGGCACAACTGGGGCTCGGGCTCCAGCCGTGAGCATGCCGCATGGGCCATCGCCGGCTATGGGGTGCGCGTGGTCATCAGCGACAGCTTTGCCGACATACACCGCAACAACCTGCTCAACTGCTTCGTGCTGCCTGTGGTGGTGAGCGAGGCATTCCAGCAGGAGCTCTTCGACACCATCGAGAGCAACCCGCAGGCCCGCGTGAGGGTGGATGTGCCGCAGCAGACGGTGACCAACGAGAGCACGGGACACAGCGAGCACTTCGAACTCAATGCCTACAAGAAGCACTGCCTGATGAACGCCTACGACGACATCGACTTCCTGCTTGCGGGCAAGGACAAGATAGAGCTGTGGGAAGCAGCGCACAAGCAGTGAGGCAGGAGTTTGCCTCGGCACTGTGCCAGTATGTGGCCGGGGAACTGCGCGGGCAGGACGGGGCTTACCCCCAGGGAGCCGTGCGCGTGACGGATGCACGCAACCACCTGTTTGCCACACTGCCCACACAGCCCACCGACGAGGCCATGGACATCTATGCCCTGGCCGACCTGTGCCATGTGGACGAGCAGATGCGCACGCTGCCCGACCTCAACCGAGCCTTGAGTGTGGCGCGCAACTATTTTCCCACCGACATCACCTACTGACCCTACAATGAAGACCATAGAGATAATGGACACCACCCTGCGCGACGGGGAGCAGACCAGCGGGGTGAGCTTCATGCCGCACGAGAAACTGACTGTAGCCCGCGCGCTGCTGCAAAACCTCAATGTGGACCGCATCGAGGTGGCTTCGGCGCGGGTGTCGGACGGAGAGCTGGAGGCTGTGAAGAGCATCTGCCGATGGGCAAGCCACACCGGACGGCTCTCGCGGGTGGAGGTGCTGGGATTCGTGGACGGACACACCAGCGTGGACTGGATAGTGGAGAGCGGATGCCAGTGCATCAACCTGCTGTGCAAGGGCTCGCAGAAGCACTGCGAGGGACAGCTGAAGAAGACGCTCAGCGAGCATGTGCAGGACATCCTGGCCACGGTGGTTTATGCCACAGAGCGTGGACTGGCGGTCAACGTGTACCTGGAGGACTGGAGCAATGGCATGAAGGACAGCCCGCAGTATGTGTTTGCCCTGGTCGAGGCTCTGCGCCACTCGGGCATCAGGCGCTTCATGCTGCCCGACACGCTGGGCATCCTGAACCCCCTGGATCTCATCAGCTTCATGAGGCAGATGGTGAAGCGGTTTCCCGAACTGCACTTTGACTTCCACGCGCACAACGACTACGACCTGGCCATCAGCAATGTGCTGGCGGCGGTGCTGGGCGGTGCGGCAGGCATCCATACCAGCGTGAACGGACTGGGCGAGCGGGCGGGCAATGCCCCGCTGGCCAGTGTGCAGGCTATCCTGCGCGACCAGTTCCACGCACACACGGGCATCGACGAGAGCCGCCTCAATGAGGTGTCACGCCTGGTAGAGAGCTACAGCGGCATAGCCATACCGCCCAACCAGCCCATCACGGGCGAGAATGTGTTCACGCAGGTGGCTGGCGTGCATGCCGATGGCGACAACAAGGCCGGGCTCTACCAGAACGCGTTGCTCCCGGAACGCTTCGGGCGCAAGCGTGAATATGCCCTGGGCAAGAACTCCGGCAAGGCAAACATCCTGCGCAACCTGGAAGAGCTGGGGCTCGAACTGACTCCCGAGCAGACCAGGCGCGTGACGCAGCGCATCATTGAGCTGGGTGACAAGAAGGAACTGGTGACACAGGACGACCTGCCCTTCATCGTCAACGACGTGCTCAAGCACGGCACGCTGGAGGAGCATGTGCGACTGCTGTCCTATGTGGTGACCACCGCCTACGGGCTCAAGCCGCTGGCAAGCCTGCGCCTGGAGGTCAACGGACAGACGTATGAGGAGAGCGCACAGGGCGACGGACAGTTTGACGCCTTTGTGAGAGCCATCAGGCACATCTACAAGAACCGCCTGGGCCGCCGCTTCCCCTGGCTCACCAACTACAGCGTGTCCATCCCGCCAGGCGGGCGCACCGACGCCTTCGTGCAGACGACCATCACCTGGAACTGGGACAACCGCATGATACGCACGCGCGGCTTCGACGCCGACCAGACCGAGGCGGCCATCAAGGCCACCATCAAGATGCTCAACCTCATCGAGCAGGACTACTGACCCCCGGCGGCGCAGCACGCTTGCACAGGCAGGCCAGGCCAAGGTGAGGACGCGCACATACATATATACAACAGGCAGAACCCCTGACGCAGAACAGAACAAATAAAGTACCAAGCAGATATGAGACTGAATATTGCAGTGTTGGCCGGTGATGGCATCGGCCCAGAGATTATGGAGCAAGGCGTGGCTGTGTGCAGTGCCATTGCCAGAAAATTTGGCCACGAGGTGAGTTACAGGGAGGCCCTGTGTGGAGCACATGCCATCGACGAGGTGGGCGACCCCTTCCCCGAGGACACGTTCCAGACCTGTATGGCAGCCGACGCGGTGCTCTTTGCCAGCGTGGGCGACCCGAAGTTTGACAACAACCCCAATGCCAAGGTGCGTCCCGAGCAGGGCTTGCTGGCCATGAGAAAGAAGTTGGGGCTCTTTGCCAACATCCGCCCTGTGGAGACTTTCGACTGTCTGGTACACAAGTCACCGCTCAAGGACGAACTGGTCAAGGGAGCGGATTTCATCTGCATCCGCGAGCTCACGGGCGGCATGTACTTTGGCAAGAAGCAAGAGCCCTCGCTCCGTGCCGATGGCGTGGAGGAGGCTCTCGACACCAACTACTACACGCGCCCCGAGGTGGAGCGCATCCTGCGCGTGGGCTACCAGTACGCACGCCAGCGCCGCAAGCATCTCACCGTGGTGGACAAGGCCAACGTGCTGGCCAGCAGCCGCCTGTGGCGCAAGGTTGCCCAGGAGATTATGACGGAGTACCCCGATGTGACCACCGACTTCATGTACGTTGACAACGCGGCCATGCGCATGATACAGGAGCCGAAGTTCTTCGACGTGATGGTGACAGAGAACACCTTCGGGGACATCCTCACCGATGAGGGCTCGTGCATCACGGGGTCAATGGGCTTACTGCCCAGCGCATCCACCGGCGAGCACACGCCTGTGTTTGAGCCCATACACGGCTCGTGGCCCCAGGGCAAGGGACTGAACATCGCCAACCCCCTGGCCCAGATCCTCTCCGTGGCCATGCTCTACGAGTACTTTGGCCTGAAGGAGGAGGGCACGCTCATCCGCGAGGCGGTCAACGCATCGCTCAATGCCAATGTGCGCACGCCTGAGATACAGGTGGAGGGCGCGCCCAAGTACGGCACACGCGAGGTGGGTGCATGGATTGTGGACTACATCAACAAGAAGTAAGCATCCCGCCCCAAGCAGGACACCTGCCGTGGCAGGCTGCCCCGCTTGCCACGGGACGAACACCCAGGAAGACAGAGATGAAGTTAGACCATAGCAAGTTACAGGGGAGCGCGACACAGCCGTGGCTCCCCTGGGCAGCATGCCAGCCTGCCTCCACCAGTAGGGTGGGGGCAGTGCTGGTTTTCTTTTCCCTCCTGCTCACGCCCCTCACGGCCAGCGCGACCGATGAGTACGAGGAGGGATTTCTCACCACTTACCTCAACCGTGGACTGGAGCGCGTGATGCCCTCGGACACGGCAGCGCAATCAGAGAAGATACACTATGGGCGCAATGTGACCCGATACGTCAGCGCGCCCAAGTTTGGCGGATACGTGGTGGGCAAGTATGAGTGGAGCGGAAAGGCCGGGGCCAACAAGGGCGGCACTTTCTCGTGCCGACTGGTGAGGGCTTATGTGTCGGGCACCGTGCTGCGCGACTTCAAGTACCGTGTGCAGATGGAGTTGCGCAATGCCTCGCCTGCCATGCGCGACTACACACTGGAGTGGGTGCGATGGAAGGAGTTCCAGGTAAAGGTGGGGCAGTTCAAGCGCGGCTTCACCTACGAGAACCCCAGCAATCCCTGGGACGTGGGCTTCGGCTCCTATGCGCTCGTGGCACAGGCCATGACAGCCATGGCAGGCGAGGACTGCAGCGGCGAGGCTGCACAGAACGGGCGTGACCAGGGCCTGCAACTGCAGGGCGACCTGCTGCCTGTGGGTGCCGACCGCCACGCGCTCCTGCATTACCAGGCCGCCGTATATAACGGCAACGGGCAGAACAAGTCCGACAACGACGGGCGCAAGGACTGGATGGGCAGCCTGTGGGTGCAGCCCGTCAAGGGGCTCCATGTGACCCTGTTTGGCTGGCACGGCTCCTACACGGGCACGGTGAGCACGGGCGAGAAGGTGACCGTAGGGCGTGACCGCTGGGGCCTGAGCGCAAAGTTTGACCGCAAGGACTGGAGCGTGAGGGCCGAGTATGCCCACAGCACAGGCCACAACATCAACAGCTACGACACGGAGAGCAAGACATTCAGCGACCGTGGAAAGGCCGATGGATGGTATGTGGCCGTTGGTGTGCCCTGCACCAGCTGGCTGAAGGTGTATGCGCGCTACAACACCTTCCGCAAGCAAGCCACCTGGAACACATCCAAGACGCTGTACAGCCTGGCGCCGAACTTCCAGTTGCACCGCAACCTGATGTTCCAGCTGCAGTACAACTACGTCAATGACCGCCTCGCCCCGAAGCGTCACTACAACGAGTTCTGGGCACAGAGCTATGTGAGGTTCTGAGGCTGGAGTCCATGGAGATGCTCACAAATTGATTGCGCGTAATTCTAAACATGTTAAACAACATATTAAAATAGTAATGCAAAAAAGAAATTTTATATAATTTTGCACAAAACAAGCACGAAAACAATGAGAATCAGAGAGTGTCCATATTGTCACAAACAAGTATCCTTCAGTAAATGCTCTATATACTTTCTAAGAGGAACGGCATTCAGCATTCGGTGCAACCATTGCAATAAGTCTATATCTCTTGAAGAAGAGCCCATACCTGTCAAAGCATGTTGGGTGGCAGGTTTCGCCTCCATTGTCGTACCCATGGATTTCTGCCTATACCATTTACACACCAGCTTTCGAAAGGCTCTCACATGTTCTCTGCCTATATTTCTGTTTCTGCTGCTTGCCTGTATGGCTCTCACTATCTGCAGAATAAAATTCAAGAAAAACGATATTAACAACTAACATTTCGATAATTTATGAAGAAATACTTTAGAAGAATTACGGCATTGCTGTTCGTTTGTAGCATGTCATGCGGTACTGCTTGCGTAATCAAGCAAAAGAACTCCAACGACTCAAAAGCTTATGTAGGGCTGGGATATTGGGTAGCTAAAAATGGGGCAAGCGCAGAAACAGGTGCTGCAATTGGAGTTCTCTCAGTTTGGCAAAGTGGAGTTTGGGGCTATGCCGTCACATGCGCATTTGGTGGTCCCGCAGGACTTGCCGCTGGTGCTGCAATAGGCCTATGAAAAGGGATGCAGAAAAATCGCAAGAAAGGCTTTCACTTATTATAAACTCATACTTTAAAAATGTTTTAAACGAAATTAAAAGCAGTCATTCGTTTCTTTTACTACTAGTAATTGCATACATTTCAAGTATCACAGTTGGTTTTTTATGTGGTGCAGGCGACTTTTACTACACCAAACAAAACCACAATATTGTATATTCAAATGAACAACTATACTCACTCAATGCATTTACCCGATTTACCCAGATTGCAAGAAACAACCTGCTCGTTTCATTCAAATGCCTTGTCGGAAGTACATTTTCCTTTGGAATATATGCAATATTTCTGCTTTCGCTTAATGGCTTTATCTTTGGGGACATGATTGGAAGAAGTTCACATATTCTGTCTATACATGAAATTTATGGTGCTACGCTCCCACACTCCACAGAGTTTGTCGGCATTGCTATTTTAGGGTTGACAGGAAGAATCATTTCCATTGATATACTCCACAAATTCCCCTTAAAGAGAATTGCCAATTGTATGCTTCTTATTTGTATCGCAATATTTATCATTATCACATCTGCCATTTTTGAAAGTTATGTTTCCATGTCGTGTTTTCTGCATTAAAAAGGCCACGCCTATTTTTATCATAACGAAGTCTTCTTTATGCGCTTTCTTTATTTCCGAATACGCCACACAATTGCAGATTGAATCAAGTTGCATTACGAACATCTCGTTAGGCTACAAGATACTCTTCAAGATTTCAAGTTCTTTTGCGGCCTCTGTCCCCATCACGATTTTCGGTTTTCTGTATTTCACGACTCACACAATGGCAAATGAAGTGTTTGACTTGAAGATATCAAGTAAAGACCTATTGTTTGTGTTAGGCATAGCTTTTGTGCCCATGATGCTCTACTACTATTTTTATTGGTTTAATCTGCTTTTTTTCTGTAGACCAAACCAGTTCTCCTGTGTAGATGATTTTACAAAGACGAAATTCGTATTCGGCCTAACCCATAACGACTTCAAATTTATAAACCAAATATGCTGGTTATCGATTTACTTTATCATCATTTTATACTTCATCTACAAAGACAAACCTTTCATACAATCAGTTTTTACAGTCATTCTACCTTCGGCAATACTGCTACTAACCTATCACTTTCTATTTTAATTTATTATTTCTATTTTAATTTTTGTTTCCCGTTAAAAGTTTTCTACAGACAAGAAATTAGGGCTCGCCCGACAAAGTCCGTGGCAAGTGCCAACCAAAATATCAACGACACATGGTAGAATGTCATTTAACCCAAAACGTTCATCAAAAATCAACCTTCTTTCAACTAAAAAAAGCGCAGAAAGCACAAAAAAGGTATGCACGTGTCTCCTCTCCCTTGCAAAAAGAACTGCAAGGTGGCTTTCCCTGCACACGCCACAGCACCCTCTTGACAACATCACCACCTGACTGTGGGAGAAATGCACACACAAGTTCCACAGGAACACGCATCGCCACAATGAGAAAACTGCGAAAACAGGCAAGCAAATTCCCCTTTTATCCCTATCTTTGCGCAGTCTGCCAATGCACGCAGAGCACTCCTCCACCGTTCAGCCCAAGGCTGGACGGTCGCGGAAGTTAACTTCATGCAGCGATGCAATATACTTGCACGCACCGTCCAGCCCAGGGCTGAACGGTGAAGGGCAGCATAGCGAACCCCCAAAGAGCAGATTACGAACCACACAAGAACTAATTGACAATGCCCATAGACATAGAATGGCAGCAGATGCCGCCACAGAGAAACAGCGAGGACAGCGAGCCACGGGTCTTCCCACGCATAGTGAACAGCCCCATCGTGGAGGAGGACAAGCTGGCCGAGATTATAGCCGGCCACAGCGGAGTGAGCAGGGGAGCAGCCAAACAGGTGCTGCAGGACCTGGCCGACGTGCTGGCCAAGCTGCTGCACGAGGGCAATGAGGTGCGCCTGCCATCGCTCGGCACCTTCCGCCTGACAGCAGGCACCGACGCGGTCATACGCCGCAGCACGCAGGGGGGCATACGCTCGGTGGTGGTGCGCGACATCACCTTCCAGCCCTGCGGGGAACTGCGCGAGGCCGTGGGCAAGCCGCACTTTCGCGAGGTACCACGCAATGCCGCGCTCGTGGCAGGCACGGCCATGGAGATGGTGCCCTACCTGGACATCTACTTCCAGAGCCACAGCAGCATCACCAGAGCCGAACTGGCCAGCCTGTTCAGCCTGAAGCGCACCACCGCCCACACACGCATAAGGGAACTGGAGGAACTGGGCGCGCTGCGCAAGGTGGGGCACAACAGGACATCGAGATACATGAGGGGGGACTGAGCACACAGGCCCCCTACACAGGCCATCCCATAGTGCAGCCCCCACACACGCGGCATAGTGCAGATCCGCCATGAGAACTCCCGCAAGCCCCCTTCCGCCTTTCTCCCACAGCACATTCCCGCAAGACTGCCGTGTGACCACAAACTGGCAGGCAGGGCAAGAGCACAGAAAGGAAAGCCTCAGGCAAGGAGCCAAGCAGGCCAATGCACTGACAGTCCTTATCCACACGGACACAAGATACAAGCAAACAAGAGAATGTCCATGAAGAGTGCCCTCACCGCGACCCCATATATCCATATGAATACGATGCCGAGGAGTTGCAAAAAAGCCTATAAATCAAGCGTCCGATAGACGCACAAGGCCACACAACACCCAGAGAAACAGGCTCGGCACTAATGAATGAAGGACACGCCCCTTGCGGTTGGCACACACGATGAGAGAATGGCTGACCGTGACCACTGGCACAAAGGATTCGGCACATTCGAGACAACATCATGATGCCATACATGCACCATATCAACAGAAGACCGAGGGAGAAGCTGAACTTTTCAACGCCTAAAGAAGAGTTCTTCAGACTTTATGCTTAACTTTGCACTTGCTGGTTGACTCTATATGTAAAAGCAGGCTCTGGGATATACAATATAGTGGGATATACAATATAGAAGGAGTCCCATATAATATCGGCATATCACGGGAGGCAGGCCCTGCGACAGGACTTTACCGGACTGCCATTTCACATGTAGTCAACTATTCAAGCAAGCTAGAGATGACAAACGATTCTCTGAATTTCACCTGGGGGAGTGGCTATACAATTCATTTCTCTGGTGCTCTGGAATTCAAGTACTGGATAAGCGACAAGGAGTACAAGCTCGCCTACCATGTGTTTAGCGATGCCCTATTTCCTGTCCCCGAAGAATACTGGACATAAAAACACAGGAACACATGACACACAACACACACGACCCCAGAGGCACGGGCAATAGGCATACATGCTGCCTGCTGGCTCTCTTGTGTACACTCACAGGCACAGGGAAGGCACTGGACAAGAGCGTCCCTGCACAGGACTCAGCCACATGCCTCGTCATTGACGCTGCCACAGGCAAGGCCCTGCCCCTCGCCAAGGCATCATCCAGCGATGGCTGGCGCGCCTGGGCAAATGAGGATGGAATGTGTCAGATACCCACAGGCGAGGTGGTGCAGATAGCGTGCGCAGGCTATGAGAGGCATACCATCAAGGCCATCAAGGCCACCCCGAAGGTGGCACTCACTCCACTGCATGAGGGCACGTCCATCACCCAGGAGGCCACGGCAGAAATCCTGCACAAGGTGGCCTGCCAGATGCAGGCCGAGATGAAGCAACACAAGAAATCGGCATCGGAATACTTCATACGCCAGGACAATGAACTTAATGGCAGCGGCCATCTGATAGAAGGCATGCTATCGGCCAGGAGCGCAGTGTGCCTGGCCAAGGCCAAGATGCTGTGGGGAATCCATTACTGCGGTGAGCGGGACTGCCAGCCTCTCAAGTACTCCAACCTTCACTACACCCTCTCCCTGGGGCCTGTGGCCAGGTGGGGCGACCTGTGGAACAACCTGTGCCTGCCCATGATGACCAGGAGTCCCAGGAGCAAGCGATTCAGGTATGAGACGGACTATCATCTGGAGTGCCATCTGATGACCTCGGCTGACGGAAGCCAGCGCCTGTACCGCATCCGCATGACCCACAACCCGCGCACTCCCGCCCTGCGCTTCCTGCACGGGACGCTCTGGGTAGATGCCCGGAGCGCACAGCCCATATGCTTCGATGGTGAGGCCGTGGGGCTGGAGATGAGACTGCACAGCCACACAGGATGGCGCAACAGTCCGATGACAGCCCGCGTGCACATCAACTACACCAGCCAAAATGGCCACACCGAGGTGGAGAGCATGCTCACCTGGTGTGCCTGCGAGGATGTCACCTGCACCACATCCATCGCGCAGGCACAGGGTAAGGTGTCCCCAGAAAGGACGTTCCCCAATGACCGTGCCAACATGCTCAGCCGCCACGTCTATGCCAAGGAGTCAGACTCCGCCGGAATCGCGCTGCCCATGCCAAGGACAGAGAGGCAGGAGGCACTGGTGCTGAGGGGCGGCAAGGACTGCGCGGCCAAGACCTTCACACGCTTCTGACCCCAGGGGACACACGGGAGGAGCATGCGGCCAAGAGGCCATCCGGCCACATCAGGCCATGCCGCCATGGCTGGGCAAGACGAGTTGCCTGCAGGTCACACAAGCCCTGCATGCAGGGCTGCCACCACCTGCTCCAGCCGCATGAGGTCCTTGGGACGGCCAAACAGGCGGAGCAACCGGATGCAGTCCTGCAGGGAGGCAAAGCGGATGCCATCCCTGTGGCATACCTCTGTCACCGCCACGTCATGCCACCCTGCGGCCTGCCGTATCTGCAAGTCACCGCTCAGGTCCACCTCCACACCTTTTATATATACACGCGCGTGCAGGGAACGGAAGCGGCTCCCTGGCTTGTCCCCGCTGAGCACCTCCGCCTGGGGAAGGCGCTGCAGGAGCATGCGCAGGCCGCTGGCCGACATCATCACGTCCACATCATGCGCCTCGATGCCCGTCATGCCATGGAGCACCAGGGCAGCCGAGCCATACACGCACCACCCTGCATCAGCCGCGTCAAGCAAGGGAGCCATCCCGGCAAGTGCCCCCCTTATCTCTATCTCTGTCATTCCTTCTTTCACAAATACCCACCCTTGCAGGTGCAGAAAGGCTTCACCTGGCAGCCCGGTCTTGTGCGGGCTGCACGGGTGAAGCCTGTAATCCGTGCAAAGGTAGGGATTATCCTGCCATCGGCCAAATGTTCACACGCCTGCCTGCATGGTCATCTCAAGCCAGCGGCATACTTTCTGCCTCCACAGATGTAGATGCCACTGTCGGGGACTGAGGACAGGCGGCGACCCGTAAGGTCATATATCGAGCCTTCCCCCTGGAGCGTGGCCTCGCCAGCCGAGGCTGCTGTCACCCCTGTGCCAGTGGACAGCGGATGGATGGTGATGCGGTCGAAGTTGGGCGCCCACAGGTCATCGAAGGTCTGCAGGGTGACGGTGTTCGCGCCGGCCTTCAGCCTCACGGGAATCATCTTCCAGCCCATGCCCTCGGGGTTGTATGTGCTGGTCACATCGCTGTTGCCATGGAACACGAGGGTGTCACCCACCTGCTCGCCATTGACCAGCAGCCTGGAGTAGCGTGTGTCCTGGGTCATGTAATAGAGGGTGAGCAGGTAGTCGCCCTCCTGGGTGGCCATCACCCTGTTGAACTGGAGCTTGTTGCCCAGTCCCAGGTAACCCACATATCCTCCGCCCGAGGCATGCAGCGCATCGTAGGTGTTGCGCCTGCCATTGCCTGTGAGCGTGTTGCTGGTGGCCTCGGCCTCGTAGGTTGCGCGCTCGGCAGGCACATCCAGGTCGGCACGGGGAGACACCTGCATGAGGAAGCCGCCCTCGGAGAGCTCGGTCACATTCACGGTCTGGCCCCTGGTCACCTGCATTCGGGTAAACTTGAGCTCGCTCCTGCAGCTGCCGTCCCGGTAGATGTAGGCCGTGTAGGTCTTGCCCTCGTCCAGGAAGTCAAAGGTGAGGCGGCAGTTGCGCTGGCTGGTGGTGATGCCCGCCACCCACCAGTCCTCGCCCGAGCGGCGTGCTATGGTGGCATACTTCTGCACGGCTCCCTCCAGCAGGCGGCTCTCGTCCCATGCCGTGGGAAGCCGCTTCATGATGTCCTTGCCCAGGAAATAGCGAAGGTTCTGGGGGCACTCGGCAATGTGCACCAGTCCACTCTCGAAGGCCGTGAGCAGAGCCATGTGATGCCCCATGCTCTGCCCGGTGAGGATGCTTCCGTAGAATGTGGCAAAGTCGCCAGGCGTGTAGTCGGCCGCTCCCACCACATTGCGCGTGAATATCATGTCGAGATGATGCCTGGCCGAGATGTTCTTCGCGGCCCAGAAGTTGTTCTCGCCCCCGTAGATGCCCTCCTGTGTCATGAGGTAGGGATAGGTGCGCCGCAGGCCCGAGGGGCGCGTGCAGCCGTGCAGGTTGACCAGCATCTGGTACTTGCCGCACAACTTGAGCAGGTTCTCCATGCGCACCATCGTCTCGCGCGAGTCATCCTCCCAGAAGTCAATCTTGATGCCCTTGATGCCCCATGAGGCCCATTGCCTGAGGGTGCCCTCCATATTGGCGTTGGAGAAGGCCTGGCAGTCGCTGAGCCTTGCGCTCTGCCACAGCAGGCACTCCACGCCCTTCTCCTGGGCATGCTTGACCAGCGAGGGCACCCACTCGACACTCCATCCGCCATCGATGAGCGTATAGGGCCAGCCCATCTCGGCTGCCAGGTCGGCATGGTCATATTCGCCTTCCCTGATGCCTCCATACAGTTTCTGGATGTCGGTCTTGTTGCCATCAGAGCCACCCCAGTACCATGCCGCCACTCCAGGCTTTATCCAGGAGGTGTCGCCGATGGTGGAGGCGGGACAGAGGTTCTCGGGCATGGTGGTGGCAAACACGGTGGGCAGGTCGCCCGCCACCACCATGCGCCAGGGTGTGTAGGCAGGCAGCGCGCACACCAGGCTCTGCTCCTTGTCCTCGGCATAGTCCTTGGTCTCGCCTGTCCATGCGTAGGAGAACTCTCCCTGGCGGCTCTCGGCCTTGACGAGCGAGAGGCAGAAGATGCCCCGGTTGTCGGCCTCGGAGAGCAGCAGGTAGTCGGTGCCATCGCTCACGAGCACGGGGGCATTGAAGCGGTCATCGGCTGCGCTGGTGAGCGAGGCCCAGGTGTTGAACATCGTGCAATGTCCCTCGTAAGGGTAATTGGGCGAATGGATGTTGTCACCAAACTTGCTTGCCAGGCAACTGGAGAACTTTGCCATGCGCACGCGAGAAGCCTCGCCCGTGAGGGTGACCCTGGTGTTGGAGCCATATTTGGGGATGATGTAGCGGAAGGCAAAGCCATCATCGTAGAGGCGGAACTGCACGGTCTGCCTGAGGGTACCCCGCTGGGTCACCACCGAGAGCACGTTGCAATGGTCGCGGTACTGGCTCTGCTTGCCCACAGGCAGGCTGTAGGGCGTGTCCACCTCGGCCTTGGCCGACGACACCAGCGAGAGTCCCTCGGTGAGGTCGGTGGTGGAAGTCTTGAGCCCCAGTGGTGACTCTGCCACCAGCAGGCGGCCATCCTTGTGCACGCTATAGGTGAGCTTGCCGTCGGTGAGGCTCACGGTGGCCGTAATCTTGCCGTTGGGGGATGTGGCCGTGAAGTCCTCGGCCCGCAGCACGCTGGGCAGCGCAAGGAGTCCTGCAAGGAGCAGGAAGTGCAGTCTGTTCATGCTTGTCAACATTTTGAATAGGTTCTTGATTATACGTTTGAGAATACAGGAAGCCCCTTCCCTCCTGTACTTGAGGGAAGGGGCTTGCCGGTCACTTTACCAGCACCTTCACGCCATTGATGATGTAGAGGCCGCTTCCGAGCGACTTCACATCTTGCAGAGTGGCGTTCTGGCGCACGAGTTGTCCGCTCACGTTGTACACATTGCCGCGCTTGGCTGCGTTCCGGATGGTGGCCTGGATGCCTGTCCAGTCGTCAAACTTGCCGTTGATCTCGATGGCGATGTCGTACTCCTCGCCCTCGGGCATGGTCACCTCACCATACTTCAGGTAGGCCGAGCCGGCAGGCACGCTGAAGTTGCGGCCAGTGTCGAGTCCCTCGATGCCGCTGGCCTTATCGCCCTTGAAGCTCACATATCCAGTGCCTATCCACTTGTCCACGAAGGTTCCTATCAGTCCGGCGTTCTCCTTGGGCACCGAAGTCATCTTGCTGCCCAGGTAGAAGTACACGTCCTCGGTGGTCGTGCCATCATACTCACCCTCGGGTATCACGAAGAATGGGGTGCCGGCCCCGATGGTGCCATCGATGATGTTCTTGAGCGCGTAATAGGACTTGCCCTCCTTCTGGAAGCATCCGAGAGGCATGTAGATGGAACCATTCTCGGTGGTCACATCGTAGGGGAAGCACACCGGGGTGATGTCGCCAGCGCAGCGTGCCATCACACGCTCGGGAGTGTAAGCCTCCAGGTCAACGTCATCGACGGGCATGATGAGGAGGCTTGAGTTGCAACCAGGTGCGCTGTCGCTCCAGGTGCCCACGTAGCTGCACGAGGCATCCCATGCATTGAGGTGGGGGTTGCTCACCGTCGTGCCATCAATAGAGGTCATGTACATCACATTGTGTCCATAGCCAATGGGCTTGGCCACGAATGCCGCCGGAGTCCACTGCATGGTGATGCCGCCGCTTGCGCTGAGCGCGTTGCGGTAGATAAACAGGCCGCTTGCCCTGTTCTGCACGGCATAGGTGGAGTCATTGAGGGGCACGAAGCGGAACTGCGATGCAGCCTCGTTGCTTACCTCGTCATCACTGAAGTAATAGAGCTCGGTGCCAGGTACCATCTCTTTGTCATCAAGCACTCGGCCCACACCGTCCACACGCACACCGAGGGCGATACGCTGGCCGTAGAGGGTGCCTGCCTTGATGGCATGGTTGTCCCATCCGTATGTGTCAAAGTTCTCCTTGGTGTCAAACTGCAGGTGGTACCACTTGGTGGTGTCCACTCCCAGTGCCGAGGCGAAGATGGCATCCTTGCCCGCCTTGATGTCGGCTATGTACTGGTCGCTCTGCTCCTGTGTGAGCACCGACAGGCTGTCGTAGCGCGTGGCATCGGCAATCACCCTGGCCAGGGCAAGCCCCGTCTCCTCGGAAGTCCAGAAGCCAGGAGCATCACCCACCTTCACATAGTCGGGATACTTGCGGTTGTTGCTGATGGCATTGCGCAAGGGAGCAGGGTCCACCAGTTTCGCTGCAAAGGCATCATAAGCCTGCACCAGCGTGTTGTACTGCTCGAGCGTAAGCGTGGCCATGTCCAGCGTGGGATAGGCTTCCACCAGGGCATTGAGCGTGCTGGCCACATCGCCCAGCGTCTCATACTGCGAGGGCTTCACCTTGCTTGCGGGATATATCTGGAAGGTGGCATAGTGGCCGATGCAGCGGTAGGAGTCCTGGTCCTTGCCGCGCCCGTCTTCCTCATAGAAGCGCAGGTACTTGTAGGGCTCACTGATGGCGAAGGGCTGTGAGTACACGTCCTTCTGGCCACTGTACCAGGGCATGGACACATTGTCGCAGATGAGAGTCCACTTGGTGTCGGCAGTCTCCTGCAGGGCAGTCTCGTCGTTGGAGCCATAGAGGCTGGTGCGCGTGATGTGGTTGTTGTCGGTGTTGCGGCGCACCACATACACCTCGTACATGCCTATCAGGGGCTCGTCCACCGTCACGTCCAGACTGGCCTGGTGAGGGCCTGTGGCCACGCCAGAGCTCCATGCGCTGTGCCAGAAGGTGTTGGGGTCGCCATCGAGCAGATTGTCGAGCGAGCCTTCCTTGACCTCGGTCCACAATGAGTGGAACTGGCTGGTCGCCTTGATGACGGGCTTCTCGGTATCGGGTGTATATATGTTGCGGATGTCCTTGGCCACATCAAGCCCGGCCTGAGCCTTGCTGATGTACTCCTGGTAGTTGAGCACCATCTTGTCGTGGTTCTTCACCAGGTCAAAGGCATCCAGCAGAGCCTGGGCCTCATCGTCGCCCACAGGCTCCAGGTACCACTCCGAGGTGCCCTTGTCGCCAACGTATGCCTCACCCTTGTTCCAGGTGGCCTGCCACATGCACATCTTGTGAGGAGCCTCGCCTGCTCCCTTGCCATGCCCCCACTGGTGGAAGTAGGTGCTGCCATTGGCCTCATAGTCGGTGTGCGAGGAAGCGTAGCGGATGTAGAAGATGTCGTGCCCGTCCTCGGTGCCCACATAGTCGAAGCCCATGAGCGTGTCCACCTCGGCACTCATGCTGATGGCTCCACCGCTGAGGCCGGCGCACTGCATGCCCGTGGCGGCATTGACCATCCTGACGTCCTTGCCCACCATGCTGAGCTTCCACAGCTGGCGCGCGTCCTGCTCGTCACGCGCGCCCCACCAGCACCAGCCGTCCAGGCTGCCAAACATGGCGATGTCATAGTACGACCTTTCCATCACGGGATTGCCCTCCAGGTCGGTCTCGCCGCTCTCCTGCTCGGTGTAGTACTTCAGGCCGCCCACGATGCGGTAGTAGCCGTCGGGCATGCTGAAGGTCACCAGGCTGGCCATGATGGCCTTGTAGTCGGCCTCCACCTTGGACACGATGGCATTGACGTCCTCTGTGGACACCGTGCCGCCCTCGTCCAGGGTCTCGGCATACTTCTGCGCCACAGCCATGTCCTGCTGGAAGGCAGCCCAGGCCTCGGTGTCGGAGTACTGGCCAAATCCGGTGCCGATGCTCAGCTCGTTGGGATTATAGGGCAGATAGCGGTCATAGGTCATGAGCAGCTCATTGATGGCCCCAGCGAGTGCGGCCTGCTCGTTGGCCGCGTAAACCTGCATCTCGGCACAGTGCCAGATGAGGTTACCACTGTTGTTCTGCGTGCAAGTGAAGCGCAGATGAGCGGCGCCACTCAGGCGGAAGAAGTCCGAGATGACGTATTTGCCCAGGTCCTCGTCGCCATTCCAGGGCAAGTCCAGCGTCTTCACATCAAGCCACTGCTCGCCATCGGTGCTCTGCTGCACCAGCATCTTGAGGGTCTGCATGGTGTTGCTGCTGTTTCTGCGGCCAAACACGAGCTGGTAGTAGCCCGTGGTGGATGCCTTGAGGTCCACCTGCACATAGTGCGTGCCGCTGTACTTGCCGTGCCAGTCACTGTGCCAGAAGGTGCTGATGTTGTCATCAATCAGGTTCTCGATGTGTGTTCCCTCGGCCTCATCACTGGCCGGGCTGCTCAATTGAGTAGCATCGATGATCAGTTTGCTGTTGGGATCAAAGCCATTGGCGGCCGCGTCAAACTGCGCCGAGGCTGGCAATGCCCCCATCAGAGCCAGCATAAGGAATGCCAGCAAACAGGTAAAGTTCTTCCTCATAATGTTGTTTATAAATGTTAGTTGAATATCGGCTTGGCTCTGCCTGGCATCTCGCCAGTCAGCGGAAAACGCGTGGCCGAGGCCACTCACACCATACAAAGGTAGTGCTTTTTTAGCATACTGGGGGGGGTAAAGCGCCAACTATTTCTTCCCAAAAAGCCTTTTTAGGCACCCCACGGCACTTTCCTGCCCCGAGTCCGCCGCATCCGTCCCATGAAGCCTGCGCGGCGCACAGGCATGGGCAGCACATTTAAATAATGTACAAACAGGCACGGCATGGGATAAAATGCGTAATTTTGCCACATGAACAAGAAGTTTATCCTGCTGTGCCTCCTGGCCTTGCCGGCCTCCCTGCGGGCACAGACCTACCAGCAAAACGTGCGCTCGGCCATGGACGCGCTGGCCATGGACAGCATCGATGTGGCCGAGGGACTCCTGCGCAAGGCACTCAGCCAGGAGCCCGCGCTGAAGTCCAACGCCATCCTGTTTCAGCACCTGGGACGCATCCAGGAGCGCAAGGGGCAGTATGCACAGGCCATGGACTCCTACACGATGGGGCTGAACCTCTCCCCCACCACCCTGGGAATCCTGCTTGACCGCGCATCGCTCTACCTGCGCCAGGGCAACGAGAAGCGTGCCCTGGTGGACTACAACGATGTGCTCAGCCTGAGTGCCGACCATGCCGAGGCCCTCTTCTTCCGCGCCTACATCTACACCCGCCAGCGGCTCTACAAGCAGGCGCGCATGGACTATGAGCACCTCATACGCCTGCAGCCCGACAATGTGGAGGCGCGCATGGCACTGGCCCTGCTCAACGACCGCGACAACCGCCCGCGCGAGGCGATGGAGCAAATCAACGCCTTGGTGCAGCTCTACCCCCACCGCCCCGACCTCTACCTGGCACGCGGAGGCATGGAACAGGACCGCAAGCAGTACGAGACAGCCTTGCACGACATGAACCGCGCCCTGGAGCTCAACCCCAAGAACCCCGAGGCATACCTCTCCCGCGCTGCCCTGTATATGGCCATGAGGAAGAAGAAACTGGCCAAGCAGGACTGCCACACCGCCATCTCGCTGGGAGCCGACCAGGAGACGGCCCTGCGCATACTGGTGGAGTGAGGACGCAGAACAGCCATGCCACACACGCACAAGGGCTACACCGCACAAGCCAAGCGGTGTAGCCCTTGATTCATCCCTGGCGTCTCCCGGCGAGCCCCAAGCGTCTCCCTGCAGGATTCAGGCGCGTCCTGGCAGGACTCAAGCGCATCTCCTGGCAGGACTCAAGTTCACCTGAGCCTCATCTTGCACCTGGCAGACAGAGTGCCCGAGGTGGCCTCCAGCTGCAAGGCCGACGCTTCCCCGGTGGCCACCAGGAAGGACGCGACACCTGCCTCGGCCGTCCTCCACTGGGGGCCGATGACCGTTCCTCCGCCCAGCACTTGCAGATGCACTTCCCTGCGGTTCTCGCCGAAGCACAGCGTGCCAGCCTCGTCCTGCAGGCGCACATACACGATGAGCAGGTCGTGGCGCGAAGCCGGGAGCCCACTCTCAAGGTAGTCGATGTCCAGTGCCGCCACCTGCCCGGGGGTGCGCACCACATGCTCGGCCACCGGCTTGCCGTCCTGGTAGCCCACAGCCTTCAGTTCGCCTGGTTCCCACCTCAGCCCCGTAAAGGTGAAGGGAGGAAAGTCCAGGTGCGTGGCATTGCCGCCATCGGGCTGTGACGCATAGCCCTCGGTGGTGGGTCCGCCGTCGGGATGCCGCCGTGCCACACTCTGACCATTGACCAGCAACTCCACCTCGTCCACGTTGCCATACACCTGCAGGGTGCTGGCCGAGCCCTCCATCCAGTGGGTGCAGGCATACACCTCGTAGGGCATAGGCCCGCCAGGCAAAGGCGTGCCAGCCGCCACCTGGGTGCGGAAATACTGGAGGCTGAACTTAGGCAGGCGGAAGAGGTCGGCAACTCCGCTCAGGCACACATTGTCGGCATAGCCACGGTTGTAGTCGTACATGCTCCACACGGCCTGCCCCGCAGTCCACGGGTACTGGGCGCGATAGCGGTTGTGGCTCCACTGCGCGTTCCACGCATTCTGCACCAGGGCACGGTCGCCCTGTCCCCGCGACACGCGCGAGGTGCTGTAGTGCCCGCCAAACTCCCAGTCGTAATACTCGCGTATGAAGCCAGGCTTCGCGGTCTTGTTGGGACGCAGGAAGCCCTCGGCCCAGTCGTTGTAGCACACATCGAAGCCCTCGTAGCCATAGCTGTCGCCCGAGGTGTAGCACTGGTTGCCCGGATATTCCTCATGCGCGGTGCGCACGGCCAGGTCCTTCCACTCGTCGGGTGGCCATGCCTCGTTGAGTGTGGTCTCCCACATGACGATGGAGGGATGGTTGCGGTCGCGCCTGATGAGGTCGCGCACGTCCTGCAAGGTGTGCTGCACGAAGGTCTCGGCCTTGTTGTAGAACTGCCATCCCGGTATGGGCTCGATGGCCAGCAGCCCCAGTTCGTCGCAGGCATCGAGCACCGAGGGGTCCTGGGGATAGTGTCCCAGGCGCACGATGTTGAATCCGCTGTGGCGTATCTGCCAGATGTCGCGGTACTGCGCCTGGGCGGGAAGGGCATTGCCCACATATGGGTATTCCTGGTGACGGTTGGTTCCCTCGAGCCTCAGGGGCTTCCCGTTGATGACAAAGCCGTGCTCGCGGGTAAACTCGATATGGCGTATGCCCATGCGGGTGTCCTCGGTGTCCACCACCCGGCCGTCCCTGACCACCTGGGTACGCAGCACATACAGGGATGGGGAGGCTGGGCTCCACAGCCTGGGCTGCGCCACCGTCATCCGCTGGCACACATGCCTGGCCTCCCCCGCATGCAGGAGCAGCGGCATGCTGGCCGAGGCCACCTGGCGCCCGAGCCCCTTGGCGCGCGACCACTCATACAGGCTCTGGCGCACGCTCACGCTCGCCTCCGAGTCCAGGGAACTGGCCACCTGGGTGCGCACTTCCACCACGGCCTGCCCCTCGCCCACGGTGGGGCAGGTGACAAACACGCCCCCACCAGCCCGCTCGCCGGCCAGGATGGGATGGGTGATGTGCACGGGGTCCTTGACAAGGAGGCTCACGCTGCGGTACAGACCGCTGTAATAGCAGAAGTCGAGGTCCTCCACGGGCTTGCCAGGAGGGATGAGGGGATTGTTGCGGTTGTCCAGCCGCACGAGCAGTTCATTGGGCTTCCCGGCATGTAGCAGCCCGCTCACATCCACCACAAAGGGGGTGTATCCGCCCGCGTGCTGGGCCACATGCTGCCCGTTGACCCACACGTCGGCCAGGTGCATGGCCGCCCCAAACTCCAGCCAGAGCCGCTTGCCCGCATCGCGCTTGCTGATGGTGAGCCTGCGACGGTAATAGCAGATGCCCTGCCACTGGTGCAGCACGGTGAGCGGTTCCACATAAGCCGTGTGGGGCAGGGTCACCCGCTCCCACTCGCCAGCCTGCAGCATGGCCTGCTCACGCCTGAGCGTGTCGGGCGGGACGGCCAGTGGCTGGCTCTGCCCATCCACATGCTCGATGCTGTACTGCGCGCTCCAGTCGGAGCCCTGGTTCACAATCTCCCGGTGCGACTGCTCATTGGTCAGCCGCCGAAACTCCCAGTCCGAGTCAATCCGCACCCTCTGTGCGATGATGGAGAGGGGGCTGAGCAGCACGAGAGCCAGGATGAGAAGATGCTTTCCGCTCATTGTCATATAGGTTTTGTGCCATGTGGTGCGGGCGGCATGCCCGCCCATGGCTGTGCAGGAATTGCCTTAGTGCCTGAGTGCCGCCCTGAGGACAAACCACGCATGGGCAGCCAGGGCATGCGCCCATCCATAGTGGCGTGCCATGATGCGCAGCCGCTCCAGGAGCGATGCCCTGTGGTGGCGCGTGGTCATCCCCTCGCTCAGGTAGTCGGTGAGCACGTCATGTGTGTTCACCATGGGCAGCCTGCGCCGCTCGGCCACGCGCATGAGGCGTATGCACCAGTCATAGTCGGCCGAGAAGCGGTAGCGCAAGTCATAGAGCGTCTGCCGTGCCAGGTCGGTGCGCGCGTAGAACGACTGGTGGCACACCAGCATGCCGCTCAGGAAGGAGCGCGAGGTGAGCCGTCCGGGCGTGCTGAGCCTGCGGTGCCGCAGGAAGTGTCCCTGGGCATCCACCAGGTCGGTCTCGCCATAGATGACGGCGGGATTGCGCGAGTCGCCCCTCTGCCAGTCGGCCTTGGCTATGGCCTGCGAGATGGTGGTGGGAGTGTGCAGGCAGTCGCCTGCGTTGAGGAATATGATGTACTCGCCGGTGGCATTGAGGATGGCCTTGTTCATGGCATCATAGAGTCCCTGGTCGTGCTCGCATATCAGGCGTATGTGGTGCGGGTGCTCGGTGCGTGTGTTCTCGGCCACATACCTCTGCACCAGGCTCAGCGTGGCATCGGTGGAGCACCCGTCCACGATGAGGTGCTCGATGCGCGGGTAGTCCTGTCCTGCCACACTGTCGAGCGTGCGCTCCAGGGTGTAGGCGGCATTATAGGTGACGGTGGCAATGGTCACCAGGGGAAGGTGCTGTCCCGACGGAGGCACGGCGCGGTCCGACGGCTCAGGCGGTGTAGGGGTGTTATCTGGATTCATATATCTTGATGTATTGTTCGGCAATGCGGCTCTCGTTGTAGTCGTGTGCCGCCTGTCGGGCGGCCGCTTCGCGCAGGTCGTGGCTGAGCACGTACTCGATGCCGCGCGCGAGGTCGGCCGCATCGCGCTGCGTGGCCACATAGCCTGTGCGCAGATGGCTTATCATCTCGGGGATTCCGCCGGTGCGGAAGCCCACGCAGGGTGTTCCTACGCTCAGGGCCTCGGCCACGGTGTTGGGCAGGTTGTCGAGCAGGCTGGGAGTCACAAAGGCATCGGCGGCGGCATAGACCGATGGCAGGTCGTCGGGGCTCACGGTGCCCAGCGCGGTGATGCCTATGCCCGGGCAGCGCGATGCCACCTCCTGCGCGTCCCTGCCAGCCACCACCAGGTGCAGGCCAGGGCACTTCATCTGTCCCAGGGCCTCCAGCAGATAGGGCATGCCCTTGAGCTCGTCGCTCACCCTGCGGCTGCAGAAGAACACGACGCGGGCCTCCTGTGGCAGGTGCCACCTGCGGCGGGCCTCCCCCTGCGGTATGGGGTGATAGATGGCATGCGGGATGCAGTTGCATATATGCTCCACGCGCACGCCGGGCAGAGCCGCGCGCGCACGGTCGGTAATCCACTGGCTGCAGCCCACCAGGGTGACATTTGCCTGGCGCAGCAGGGCACGCTTGCGCTCCAGGATGCGGTGGGGCAGGCTGCCAGGCATGAGTCGGCAGTGCAGGCAGTCGGCCTCGGCGCATCCGTTGCGGTGGTGGCACACGCCCAGGTAGGGCCACTCATCGTGCAGTGTCCACACCATGGGCTTGCCGTCCCTGGCCATCTGCTCCAGCGTGGAGAGCGAGAGCATGCCCTGGTTCACCCAGTGCAGGTGCACCACATCGGCCTCGCGGTACTCCTGCGTGTGCAGCACATCCACGCCAGCGCAGGCTGTGTCGGCCATCCACATCGTCTTGCGGTTCAGGCCATTGTGTGCCAGCACATCCAGCCGTTCCACGATAGCCGGCCAGCGGTTGCCCACCTGGGCCACGGTCACGGCATCGGTCTGCTTGTCGCGCACCAGCATGCGGGCCTTCATGCCATTGCAGCACAGCGCGTCATTGAGGCGGCTGGCCGCGATGGCCGCCCCGCCTGTGCGCTCACTGGTGCATATTGTAAGTATTCTCATTTGTATTCTGCTTTTCCCATCCACTTGCGGATGCGGTTGTGTATGGACTTGGCGATATGGCTCCAGTGGCCGTGTGTGACGTTGAGGCAGAACTCCTCCAGCGAGCGTCCCACCTTGACCCAGGGATGTCCCCACCCCATGATCCTGTAGGCCCTGTGCCTGTAGGCCACATGCTCGATGACGTACCTGGGGTGGCGCAGGGGCTGCTGCATGTCGTACCGCCCCATGGTGAAGTTGCGGCGGTAGCCGTGCGGCAGGGTGGCCAGGTCGGCTCCGAAGTGGGTGCTGCCCGGGGTGGCCCCCAGGTTGCTCACCATATTGTGGGCGGGCACGATGCAGAGCCCGCCCGAGAGGAGCAGGTGTGCCCAGAAGATGGTCTCGTAGAAGGCCTTGCCCTGGGCGCGGTGCCTGCGGCACATGGGCAGGAAGTCATCGCGGTAGCCGCGCTCTGCGGACAGTGCCTTGATGCGGCTCACCGCCTGGGGGTCGTCCATCCAGGTGTAGTGCTCGTCCCACTGGTCAATCACGCGCCTCCAGGAGGCCCAGCCCCAGATGCTGAAATAGGTGCTGAAGAAATAGGAGTCGGTGGTGTCTGTCGTGTGCTCCTCCACATTGAAGCCGCACACCATGGTGATGCGCTCGTCGTGCTCGTAGCGGTCGAGCATCTCCTTGGCAAAGGCGAAGAAGGAGACTGCGGGCACGTCGTCGTCCTCGAGCACCACGCACTTGTCCACGCGGCTGAAGGCCCACTTCTGCGACAGGTACTCCGAGGGGTCGCAGCCGTAGTTGCGCTCCTGGTACAGGTGCTCCACCTGGCAGTCCCAGTCAATGGCGCTCACCACCTGGCGGCATGCCATGATGCCAGGCATGTCGGCCTCGCTCCTGGGGCCGTCCTGGTATAGGAAGAGGCGCGAGGGACGTGCCTGCCGCACCTGGGCGAAGACCTGACTGAGCGGCTCGGGGCGGTTGAAGAAGAGGATGAGTACGGGAATATCTATCAATGGCTCTTTCATCGTGCTGCAAATATAGCCTATTTATTTGGCACAGCCTCATCCGGGGCAGCCATTTTTTCCTTTTCCACAGGCGAGGCGCCTGCCGCCGGCACGGCCACCGCCTGGCGTGCGGGATTGGGCTTGCCCCAGCGGCCGCTGAGCCATGGGAGCCGCTCCACATAGGGCACCAGCCACGAGCAGAGACCGAAGATGATGGGCACGAGGACTATCGCGTCGTCGGCACGGCCGTAGATGCTGCGGCCGAAGCACAGGTGTGTGAACTTGTAGAAATACAGCATCGGGTAGTGGAGCAGGAAATAGACCATGCTGTGCTCGCCCACATAGCAGAGCCAGGGCACGCGCCGCACATGGGTGGAGAGCAGGATGCCCGACAGGCCGCACAGGGCCAGGATGGCATTGACGACGGCCATGGGGGCATTGCCCTCAAAGGTATTGGAACTCATGGCATACTGCCCGGGCAGGAGCACATTGCCCACCGACGCCAGGGCCACCAGCACGATGCTGGCCACCAGCATGCGCCTGTCGCCCCACCGCTCCATGGCCCAGTGCCACAGGTGACCCAGGTAGAAGAAGAAGATGCCCATGAACACATTGCTGGTGCTGAGCCACAGAGGATTGCCCTGAGTCCACAGCCACCAGCTGGCGATGGGGCCCAACGCCCACACCCAGCGCAGGTGACGCACCCGCTCGGTGAAGTGGGCCAGGATGTACATGCAGAAGAAGGAGAAGAGGAACCAGATGGGAGGGTTGCCATACACGCCGCTGCTGTGCCAGAAGTGGCTCCACTCGATGTCCTCCACAAAGTGCCCGTACTTGTTGCCCAGGGGGATGTAGAAGGCAAAATAGACCAGCAGGCCGATAAGGCCGCTGGACAGGTAGGGGGCAAGCAGGCGGCGGCTGCGGTCGAGCAGGTAGGCACGGTTGCCGCCCCCGACGCTGCGGCAGAAGTAGCCTGCCTTGAAGAAGAAGAAACTCATGAAGTAATACGTCCACTGCATGACCTCCTGCCACCATTGCTGGTCGCGCTCGCCGGTCATGGTCATGATGTGCAGCATGACCATGCGCACGATACAGATGCCGCACAGGATGTCAAATGCGTGGTTTCTCGCCTTGGGTCTCTTTTCCATATCCAATGTTGTCCTTTGGGGACAAAGGTACGAATATTCCACCAAACCACGCCACTTCCCCAGGGGGTCTCTTGTCCACTTTTCTCCAATCGGGCACCCATGGGGCTCTCCCCGCAGCCTCCCTGGCCGCGATGTGTGGCGCACGGCCCTGGCCATCGCGCCACGCTGCCCTGGCCAACGCAGCACGATGCGATGGCCGATACAGCGCGCTGCGATGGCCGATGCAGCGCGCTGCGACGACCGTCCAGCCCAGGCTGAACGCAAGGGGCAGCGCAGCGCGGCCACACGAGCACGCGGACGGCAGGCAAGGCGCATGCCCATGCTCGTGGCCTGGCGCCACACCGCATGGCCGCGAGGGGGGCTGCCGGCGACACCTGCCAGGGCCTGTGCCGGGCGCACAGGAGCAAAATGAGGGAAGCAGGGAAAGAAAATGCAGGCGCGGGGCTACAGGTACGGGGATTTATGCGTAACTTTGAAGTCCTGAAACTCATGCGCGTACACACATGTGGGGCGAGAGCGCATCCGCCACCCGCCCCACAGGCAAACCGAGACTGGCACAGCCGCCCCCTCACGGGGAGGCAGGCACGCGCGGGGCACAGATACTGCAAATCGACACACAAGTAAAATACAAACCTAAACCAACATGACAATTAACAGAAGAAGTTTTCTGAAGAGAACGGCAGCAGCGTCGGCACTCTTCACCATCCTTCCCCGCCAAGTGCTGGGCAAGATGGGTGGGGCCAACAACTTTGTGGCCCCCAGTGACCAGCTCACGCGAGGCATCATAGGCGTGGGCGGCATAGGACGCAGCAACCTGCACTTTGTGAGCGACGAGCGTTGCCGCATGGTGGCGCTGTGCGACGTGGACCAGAAGCACCTGGACTCGGCAGTGGCAGCAGCCAAGAAGAACTTCGGCGAGACCGTGAAGGCATATCACGACTTCCGCGAGCTCATACACGACCCCAACGTGGACATCGTGCACATCGCCACACCCTCGCACTGGCACGGCATCATGGCCGTGGAGGCTGCCAACGCCGGCAAGGACATCCTGTGTGAGAAACCCATGACACGCACCATAGGCGAGGGACGGCGTGTGGAGGAGGCCGTAAAGCGCAACGGACGCATCTTCAGGCTCGACACCTGGTTCCGCTTCAAGGACACCTTCTACGGACTGGGCACCGAGGTGAAGCCGCTCAAGAAGCTGGTGGACAGCGGACTGCTGGGATGGCCGCTGAAGGTGCGCATAAGCGGGGCCACAGGCTTCACCTGGAAGTTCTACTGGACAGGCAAGGAGAACCTGGAGGTACAGCCCATACCCAAGGAACTGGACTACGACCTGTGGCTGGGCCCGGCCCCTTACAAGCCCTACAACGTGCACCGCACACACCAGACCTTCCGTGGCTACTGGGACTACGACGGCGGCGGACTGGGCGACATGGGACAGCACTACATCGACCCCGTGCAGTACTTCCTGGGCAAGGACAACGACTTCCCCGTGAAGGTGGAGGTGGACGCGCCGCAGCAGCATCCCGACGCTGTGGGCATCTGGAGAAGCATCACCTACACCTATGCCGACGGCTGCCAGATAATCCTGGAGGGCGAGGGCTTCGAGAGCAAGGGCAAGGTGCCCTACATCGAGGGCCCCAAGGGGTGCGTGTATAAGGGATTTGAGTGCACCATCCCCAATGTGCAGGAAATCATCAACGAGCTTCCCGACCCCGCACCACGCGAGACCGACTTCCTGAGCTGCGTGAAGTCGCGCCGGCAGTTTGCACTCAACGAGAGCAACGGCCACCACAGCGCCACCATCGTCAACATGGGCGTGTGCGCGCTCAGGCTCAACCGCACCCTCAACTTTGACCCCAAGACGCAGACGTTCATCAACGACGACGCGGCCAACCGACTGGTGTTCCAGCCCATGCGAGGCGAGTGGGGCAAACTGATATAACCCTGATTGCCAACCCTATAGTACTTAATCACAAGAGAAGATGAGAAAAAGCATATCACTCCTGTCGGCCGCATGCCTGATGATGCTGGCCGCCATGCCCCTGAACGCGCAGGACGCGCGACAGAGGAAACCCGAGACCATCGTGCAGGACGTGCTGGCACTAATGCCCATACAGTCACAGGCCGACTACAACCGCGAGATGGAGCCCCTGGTGCAGGCCGCGCCCGTCTCCATCGAGATGCTGGCCGCCATGATGCAGCCCGCCGAGAAGCACCAGAACAACCTGGTGGAGTATGCCATCAGCGGCGCCGTGGCCTTTGCCTCCACCAACCCGCAGTACAGCGAGGCCGTGGCCAAGGGACTGCAGAACGCCATGCCCAAGGCTGCCGACAAGACGGCCAGGCAATTCCTGGAGGAGCAGCTGCGCCTGCTCTCCAAGAAGAACGACGTGACCTACACCGACCACAAGGGCGCACCCGTGTATGCCGAGGCTTACGACCAGCTGGTGCAGCTGGGCAACCAGGCCGGCGAGCAGGTGGTGAAGACCCTGAAGACCAAGGACCATGCCCTGCGCATGCAGGCCCTCAAGTTTGCCACCGACCACCAGTTGGCCAATGACGCCCTGGCCGCACAGGTGGCCAAGAAGTACTCCTCGTGCAAGGAGGAGGGCCGCGTGGACATCCTCAACTGGCTGGGCGACAACGGACTGGCCAGCCAGAAGGCTCTACTGCAGAAGGCCATCAAGAAGGGTGGCGCACCTGCTACCGCAGCCATCGAGGCCCTGGGACGCATAGGGGGCGATGACGCTGCCGACATGCTGCTGGCCCAGGTGGGCACCGAGAACGACGCGGCTGCCCAGGAGGCTCTCAAGAGCATCAAGTGTGACCTGGGCGAGCGCGTGAGCAAGGCTCTGGCCGCAGCCAAGACTGCCGAGCGGCAGAAGGCCCTGCTGGCCGTGGCTGGCAACCGCCACCTCAAGAGCGTGGCCGAGCAGGCACTCGCACTCTGCAACGATGGCAACCAGGAGCTGGCCGCCACCGCTCTGGCCACCCTGCCCAGCGTGGTAGGCGCAAAGGACGCGGCACAGGTGGCCGAGAGGCTTGACAAGGCTCCCGAGGCACAGGTGCAGGCTTACCAGGCCGCCCTGCGCGCAAGCGTGGCCTCGCTGGATGCCATGGCACAGTACAACACGCTGAGCGGGGAGATGAAGAAGGCTGCCCAGCAGGCACGCTTCTATCCCGTGCTGGCCACCACAGGCACCGAGGCTTCGGTGGACGAGCTGCAGGCCATCTGGGAGCAGAAGAAGAGCGCCGAGGCCCTGGAGGCCCTGAAGCAATGTACCAACTTCAAGGCTACCGTGCCCCTGCTCAAGGCTGCCAAGGCTGGCGACGAGGCTGCGCTGGCCAGGTATGTGAGCCTGGTGAGCCAGTGGGAGACCAACACCGACACGCGCAGCGCACGGCTGGTGGAGGCCCTGGGCATCGCCAAGAGCGACCAGGGCAAGGCCGGGGTGCTGGCCGCGCTGGCCACCACACCCACGCGCAATGCCTTCCTGGCCGCCGGCAAGTGCCTGGACAGCAAGGGTGTCGCCTACCAGGCCGCCGCTGCCGAGAAGGATATCCTGAAGAAGACGCAGGAGGACATCGAGTATGACATCGTGAAGGCCAACATGAACAAGGCCATCGACATCTACAAGGCGCACGGGACTGCCGACGATGGCTATGCCGTGGACGAGATCAAGAAGATGCTGGCCGAGATGCAGCCATCGCCCATCTACCAGCTCTCCGACGAGGAGAAGAAGGAGGGCTACGAGCTGCTGTTCGACGGCACCAACCTGGACAAGTGGACGGGCAACAAGGTGGGCTATGTGCCCATCAACGGCTGCATCTACGTGACGGCCAACTATGGCAACGAGAGTAACCTCTACACCGTGAAGGAGTACCAGGACTTCGTGTTCCGCTTTGAGTTCTGCTTCGTGCGCCCCGGCGTGAACAACGGCGTGGGCATACGCACACCCATGGGTGTGGACGCTGCCTACTATGGCATGTGCGAGTCGCAGATCCTGGACCACGACGACCCCATCTATGCCGACCTGCATGAGTACCAGGTACACGGCTCGGTGTATGGCGTGATTCCGGCCAAGCGCATCAAGCACAAGCCCCTGGGCGAGTGGAGCACCGAGGAGATACGCGTGGTGGGCGACCACATCACGGTGACGGTGAACGGCGAGGTGATTGTGGACGGGGACGTGCGCAAGGCTTGCCAGGGACACAACGTGGCTCCCGATGGCAGCAACAAGAATCCCTACACGGTGGACCACCGCAACCACCCCGGCATGTTCAACAAGACGGGCCACATCGGCTTCCTGGGCCATGGTGCAGGAGTGAAGTTCCGCAACGTGCGTGTGCTGGACCTCACGGCGCAGCAGCAGGCCAAGAAGGGCAAGGCACGCCGCAAGTGACGAGCGGATGCCGTGCGGGGACGGCACGCTGGCCTGCCCGCACGGCATCATCCGCCTTCCACACGCGCCACAGGGGAAAGCCTTGCGCGCGCGTATGATATATATAATGTGGGGCATCACATGATGATGGCCCACCGGCAGTCAAGCCTGCCTGTGCCCCACGGCACGGCTTCACGGCACTGGCTGCAAGCACGACATCGCCCCGAAGGGGGCAAAAGCGACATTACCCAATCGCTTTTGCCCCTTCGGGGCGATGCTTCTTTGAGGGAAACCTTTCATGGCTTCCTCAGCAAGGATAGCCTTTCCTCAATTCCTGGGATTCCCCTTGAGAGAGAACCCTTTCCTAACTTCCTCTGCAAGAACAAACAGTTCTCGCTTCCGAGGCGATTCCCTGTGGGGGTATCGCTCACGCCACGGATGTCCTGTGGCGAAATACCCCTGGGTGCACAGAGCGGCCCTCACCCCTTTCGCAGAATCTCCAGCGCGACACCGCCTATCTGCGAGGCAAGCTGGGAGAAGGAACTTTGGAAGGATCCGTATATCTTGCCCGTGCGCGAGAGGGTGTACATGTCCACGATGCCCCCACGGATGCCCTGGATGCTGTCACGGTCGGCCTCATCGCTGGCCGTGAGCAGCCTGTGCCCGTAGCGGGAGCGCAACTCCTGCTTGACCGCCTCGGAGTCGGTGGCCAGGAAGATGGCGGTGTCGGGAGCCTGCTCCACCTCCCTGTCGATGGCCTCGATGAAGAGCGAGGTGGGACTCTGGGCGATGGAGGCGGCATTGTCCGTCCTGCGGATGTGTACCCCAATGGTGTGCGGCGTAAACTGCCGCGTGAAGGCGGCTATGTCGTGCTCCACCTGGGGAAGGGGGACAAAGAGGCGGCGCAGCAAACGGTGGTCGTAGGGCAGAAAGTCGGTGTAGGATGCCAGATACACATCACCGCCACGCGCCCATGCCTCGAAGTCGAAGTGCTGCTTGCGCAGGGGCGTGACCTGGTGCTCATATAGCGCGCTGCGGAACATCACACGCTGGAACAGGCGCGGGACGCGCAGGTTGCGCGGGCGCGGACGGCCAAGCAGCAGGTGGTCGCACAGGGTGGACTCGCGCAGGGTGAGCCCCTCCTCCACAATGGGCTGGAACAGGGCATAAAAGGGAGCATTCAACGCCCAGTCGCGAAACCACACGACCTGCATCTCCAACCCCACGCGCCTGGCCAGCGTGTAGGCGGCGGCCATGGCGCGCATGCGATTGGCCAGCCCTCCGGCCGGCACAAATGTAAGTTTGTCCATACGTCACTCTTGTCTGTGCGGGCAAAGTTAGCACAAATTATCTTAGCAAGCCGCCGCCGAAGTCTAAGGTTTTGTGTAATTTTGCAAGAAATAAGCAATTCTACACACTTATGCAGGCAATCATACTGGCAGCCGGAATGGGCAAGCGACTGGGCGACTTGACCAGGGAGAACACCAAGTGCATGGTCAAGGTCAACGGCGTGTGCCTGATCGACCGCCTGCTCGGCCAACTGGCCGAGCTGCACCTGAGGCGCATCATCCTGGTCATAGGCTACCAGGGCGAGAAGCTCCGCAGGCATGTGGGCGACCACTACGGCACCACGCCCATCGAATATATAGTGAACCCCATCTACGACAGGACGAACAACATCTACTCGCTCTACCTGGCCAAGGACGAGCTGCAGGAGGAGGACACGCTGCTCATCGAGTCGGACCTGATATTCGAGGGCTCCCTGTTCCACAAGATAGTGGACGACCCCTACCCCAACCTGGCCCTCGTGGCAAAGTACGAGCCGTGGATGGACGGCACGATGGTGTGCCTGGACGAGGACAGGCAGATAGTGGACTTCATCTCGAAGAAGGCTTTCAACTATGCCGACATCGCACGCTATTACAAGACGGTCAACATATACAAGCTGGGGCGGGAGTTCCTGCGCACACACTATGTGCCCTTCCTGGAGGCGTACAGCAAGGCCCTGGGCAACAACGAGTACTACGAGCAGGTGCTGCGTGTCATCACCCTGCTGGACAAGTGTGAGCTCAAGGGGCTGCCCCTGGAGGGGGAGCGGTGGTACGAGATCGATGATGTGCAGGACCTGGACATCGCCGAGGCCATCTTCGCCGAGGGCAAGCGCAAGGACGAGCTGTACCACAGGCGGTATGGCGGATACTGGAGGTTTCCCGCGCTGAAGGACTTCTGCTACCTGGTGAACCCCTACTTCCCGCCACAGAGGATGCGGGACGAGCTGCGCTCGAGCTTCGACACGCTGCTCACGGAATACCCCTCGGGGATGCAGGTCAACTCGCTCATCATGGCCAAGAACTTTGGCCTCAGGCAGGACTATGTGGTGGTGGGCAACGGGGCCGCCGAGCTCATCAAGGCACTCATGGAGCAACTGGAGGGCAGGACGGGCATCTGCTACCCCACCTTCGAGGAGTACCCCAACCGCTACCGGCACACCATCGTGCCCTTCGTGCCTGCCAACGCCGACTTCACCTACACGGCCCAGGACCTGATGGACTACTATGGCCAGAACCCCATCGACACGCTGCTGCTGGTCAACCCCGACAATCCCTCGGGCAACTTCATCCCACGCGAGGGACTGCTGCAACTGCTGGAATGGACCGCGCAGAGGCACATCGCGATGGTGGTGGACGAGTCATTCGTGGACTTCAGCGACGAGGGCGAGGCCAACTCGCTGCTCACCAACAGCCTGCTGGAGCAATACCCCCACCTGACCGTGGTGAAGAGCATCTCCAAGTCCTACGGCGTGCCTGGCCTGAGGCTGGGACTGGCGGCATCGGCCAACGGGGAGCTCATCACAAGCCTGAGGCACGCGGTGAGCATCTGGAACGTGAACTCCTTTGCCGAGTTTTACATGCAGATATACAGCAAGTACGACTCGCTGTACCACCAGGCCTGCAAGCGGTTCCGCGAGGAACGCCAACTGTTTGGCCAGGAACTGCAGGAGGTGGACTACCTGCGTGTCATCCCCTCGCAGGCCAACTACTTCCTGTGCGAGGTCACCTCGCGCTTCACCTCGCAGGCTCTGTGCAGCGTGCTGCTCGAGCGGTACAACCTGCTCATCAAGGACTGCGGCACGAAGTCGGCCTTCCAGGGACGCAACTACATACGCCTGGCCGTGCGCGACCGCCAGGACAACCATCATCTCGTAACCATACTAAAGGCTATCGCAAGTGAAGATAATTGACTTCAACACCATCTCCCGCCTGGGCATATCGCCCGCACAATGCGTGGAGTGGGTAGAGTATATACTGAGGCACAAGTACGACTGTGTGCTCCCCCCAAAGATAAGCCTGCACATGGAGGGCAACGTGTTTGTCAACACCATGCCCTCGCACATCCCCATGGTGCACAGGCATGGCGTGAAGATTGTGTCACGCTACCCCACGCGGGTGCCCGCGCTCAAGAGTGAGATTATGCTCTACGACTCGCGCGACGGCTCGCCCCTGGCCCTGATGGACGGCACCTGGATCACTGCCATGCGCACCGGGGCGGTGGCGGCCCTGGCCATCACTACGCTGCGGCGGAGGGGAGCCAGCCAGTATGCCTTCATGGGGCTGGGCAACACGGCCCGGGCCACGCTGCTGTGCCTGGCCACGCTGCTGGCCGATGAGGACCTCCACATCAGGCTGCTGGCCCACAAGGGGCAGGAGAGGCTCTTTGCCGAGCGTTTTGCCGCCTTCCCCCACCTGCACTTTGAGGTGTGCGCCAGCCAGGAGTCGCTGGTCAGGGACGCCGATGTGGTGGTGTCCTGCGTGACTGCCGCCGACAGCCTGATAGCACCCGACGAGTGCTACAAGGAGGGTGTGCTGGTGGTGCCGGTGCACACCCGTGGATTCCAGAACTGCGACCTGTTCTTCGACAAGGTGTTTGCCGACGACACGGGGCACGTCAAGGACTTCCGCTACTTCCAGCAGTTCAGGCAGTACGACGAGTTTGCGCACGTCCTGCTGGGCGACAACCCAGGACGCGAGAGCGAGCGCGAGCGCATCCTGGCCTACAACATAGGCATCTCCCTGCACGACATCTACTTCGCCTCGCAGGTCTATGACCTGGCAGCAGGGCAGGCACAGGAGGTGGAGGTGGAGAATGAGACCCAGAAGTTCTGGCTCTGACACGGCACCCGCCGCTGCACAGGCCCAGGCCTGGCAACACCCACAATGACACCTGTCGAGCAACAACACAGTTATTTTATATGATAGACAACAAGGAACTGCGCAGGCGCTTCTGCCCCGAGGGATCGGCCCTGCGCCGGCAGCAGATGCGCATGCTGGAGGAACTGGAGGCCGTGGACCGAGTGTGCAAGAAGCACGGCATACGCTACTGGCTCAGCTCGGGCACGCTGCTGGGAGCAGCACGCCACCAGGGATTCATTCCCTGGGATGACGACCTGGACATAGAGATGCTGCGCGAGGATTACCTGCGCCTGGTCAAGGTGTTGCCCAAAGAGCTGCCCGGGCAGTTTGCCCTGCAGACCCACGACACCGACCCCAACTACATCTTCACCTACGGCAAACTGAGGGACAGGAACTCGTACCTGGACGAGGTGAACCGCTATGACCGCAACTGGAAATACCGTGGCATATACATCGACATCTTTGTGCTGGAGCGCATTCCCTTGCCCCTGGCATGGGTGGCGGGGCACATGCACGGGCAAATCTACAACCAGCTGAACAGCCAGACGCTGAGCGAGGACTGCATCTCCAGGCGTGTGCAGCGGATATTCTGGTTCAACGAGCACATAGGATTCCCCATCCTGCGCTTCCTCTCACGGCTGGTACCCGGGACACCGCTGAGGCACACCTTCGGCACGCCATACTTCAAGCCACGCTACGCGAAAGACATCTTCCCGCTCTCAGAAATGGAGTTCGAGGGCAGAATGTTCCCTGTGCCACACGACACGGATGCCCTGCTGAGGAAGATTTATGGCGACTACATGCAATTGCCCGACCTGAACAGCCTGCACCCGCACTACTCCCGCCTGGAGTTCCTCCAGTAAGGCAGGCCTACGGAGTAACCTGCCCATCAAGCCCCACCGCAGGCGCACCGGACTTCCGTGAAGTCCCCCGCGCGCTTTCCGAAAGTGCGCAGGACGGCCCTCCACGAGAACAGGCGATTGTCCATTGTCCCAGTCTGCTTTCGGGCACCAGGCCCTGCCCCCCTCACGGTGGCTTGGCATACCGGGCACATGCGGCGGAAGCATGCCATTCCAGGCTCGCCCATCCCTCCTGCACCGCCACCGCGAGCAGTTCCTTCGCAGCCTCAAGCAGCAGGTGCGGGGGCAGTGAAGGAGGGTGGCATGCGTGTCCCCCCCCGACCTCATCGACCACCTGGCTCAGAGCATAACAAGGCCACCGTGGGCGGACTCACGCTTGCAGTCCATGTGGAGGCAGGATGGCAAGGCGCACTTCGTGAGCGAGCCGCTCTCCCACCCTGGGCGCGGTGTCTATCGCTCCAGTTACCGCAACGCCCTGCGCCTGGCCGTCACGGAGACCAACATGGCATACCATGAGGCCGACACGCTGGCATGGCAGCATAGCCCCGCCTGCATAGGCATCGAGGTGGCGCTCTCCAACAACCACACCTGCCGTGGCGTGAAGGGCATGTTCTTCGACATCTGCGACGAGCTGGCGGGCAAGTACCCAAAGGGCTTCAAGTTCACAGGCTGGCACCCCTTCTGCCGCTGTGTGGCCGTGCCCATCACGGCCAGCCGGGAGGAGTTCGTGAGTTACCTCCAGGACATGATGGCGGGCAGGGACGTGTCGGGCGTGGAGTTCAGGGGCACGGTCAAGGACATGCCTGCCTGCTTCACCAAATGGTGCGCCAGGAACAAGGAACGCATCGATCGCATGAGGGAACGGGGCACGCTGCCATACTTCATCAGGGACAATGAGGGGAGGATGGCCAAGCAAATGCCACTTGTAACAAAGTACAAGGACGATGAATGGGAGCAGTCATACATCCCAGAACCTGGGAGCGGTTTTGTAATGACTGAGCGCGCCCGCATTGAGGAGTCCAAAGCAAGCAACAGCGAGAGACAGAAATTCGAGAAGGAGATGCGCATGTGCAAGGTATTGGCCGACAACGGACATGCCATAGAGTACCTACATGGAACAGGCCGCCCAGAAGGACAGACCTACGACATCACTATGAACGGAACGAAAGCCGACCTCAAGTGCGTCACAGGCGGGGCTGGAAACATCGTAAAATACGTCAAGAAGGCACTAAACGAACAAGGGAGCGAGGCCGTTGTGCTTGAAATGCCATCACCAGACAAGAAGTTCTTCGATGCTTTAGCAGAAGCGAGAAGAAAATGCGTAGGCCGTATATTCTTCTATGTCAAAGGCGAGAACATAATAAAAGAAGCAAAATAAAAATGGGACACCCCTCGGTGCCCCGTTGGTGGTACACGGTCAGAGACCCTGTCCCTTCACTCCAGTGGTGGACTGAAATGCACAGCAAAGTTACAAACAATTCATAAAACAGCAAGCAAATGGGAAAGAAAATGCAAGACTACGAGGATTTTGTGGAGAAATTCAAGCCCAAGAAGACCACGGACGACTGCTACACGCCACCACTGGTGTACGAGGCCGTGCTGGAGTGGGCGAGGAAGCACCTGGGCATCGGCGACCGACCTGTGGTGCGCCCGTTCTATCCAGGCGGGGACTTCGAGCGCTACGACTACCCTGCTGACTGCGTAGTCGTGGACAACCCGCCCTTCTCCATCTTCGCCAGGGTATGCGACTGGTATGTGGAGCGCGGGATTGGCTTCCTGCTCTTCGCCCCAGCCATGAGCAGCATACGCAAGAACTGCACCTTCATAGGCTGCGGCACACGAATCACCTACGAGAACGGGGCAGTGGTCAACACATCCTTTGTCACCAACATGCTGGGAGACCTCATCTGCACAACAGCACCTGAGCTGCACAGGATGCTGAAACTTGCCAATGACAGGACGCAGAAGGCCACAAAGAAAACCATCGCGAAGTTGTCATACCCCGCATGCGTGCTTCGCGCCACCACGCTCCACACCATGAGCCATGCGGGCGTGTTGTTCCGCGTGAGCAGGGCCCATGCCGCAGTAGTCAGCAAGGCCTGCGACAGCAAGAACGAGTTCGGGAGCAGCATACTCTTGTCTGAGAAGTTGGTGTTAAGCCAGAAGTTGGTGTTAAGCCAGAAGAGCATGAGAATACTCGATGCCCTGAATGCGAGGCCGTGACACCCGAGCAACGGACAGCCGACGGCAAAACATTTACCATTGAAGCACAAAGAAAATTAGTGCTTTCTTGCAAGCATAAAACGCGTAAATTTGTGCATGATAGCAAGAAGATGAAGAACAACAGACAAGCAATAGCCGTGGGGGCAAGTTCTGGGTACGTGAGCACGCTCGGCATCTTTCTTAACGAGTCGCTGTCCGAGATTTCTGTATGGCTGCTTGTGATGGCCTGCGTCATAGCGTCATAGCCACAGACCTCCTCGCCAAGTGGTTCAAGATTCTCAAGCTGCGCGATGAGCCGTTCAGGATAAGCAAGGGCACACGGGACACACTGGCCAAGATGGTGGTCTATTTTGCAGCCGTGGTCACAAGCGTGTTCGTGCAGCACGCGATGAATGCCGACACGCTCGCGCGGTGGACATGCGGCATGGTGATAGGTGTCAAGGGGATATCCATAGCGGGCAACCTGCTACGAGCCAACGGCTACAGGCTGGACGCAAACGCGCTCATCGCATACATCGCAGAGAGGGCTCATGTGCCAGATAACATTATCAAGGAGGACAAGCAGCAGGATGAGACAGAGAAACATTAAGTACATTGTCGTACATTGTACGGCCGGCAACCAGAAGGCAACAGAGAGGGACGTGCTGGCAGAGTTCAAGAGGAAGGGATGGAAGCAGCCAGGCTACCATTACCTCGTGACAGCAGACGGGAAGATACACAGCCTCACGGCAGAGGCGCATGTGGCAAACGGGGTGTACGGATATAACCAATACTGCATACATGTGGCCTACACTGGCGGGCAGGACGGGACAGACACGCGCACAGAAGAGCAGAAGGCAGGGCTGCGCTCTGTCATACAGCTGCTCCACAGGAAATACCCAGATGCGGCAATAAAGGGACACCACGACTTCCCAGGAGTGCGCAAGACATGCCCCAACTTCGACGCCAAAAAGGAATACATTAACGTATGAGCAGGACCGTCTTCAATTGTATAGCCATTGCCGCGACACTCGCATGCTGCGGTTGCGCAAGCCGCGTGACAAGGAGCACATGCACAGAGTCATCAGACAGCCTTCTGGCCACACAGACAAGGACAGAGGCAAGGCAAGAGGCAACCAGGACGGAACGCAAGGACAGCACAGCCCATGAGCGGGCAGACAGCGTGTACATCTATGACAGCACCCACGTCACAGAGCATGCCGACGGCTCGGTGGAGGTGTACAGGTTCCGTGACAGGTATCACGGAAGGACACTCACAGAGGCACGGAACAGCCGCGTGGAGCATGCTGACAGCTTCTCCACATCATCCTGCGACACGCTGGCCATCAAGGAAACAAGCACGAGGAGCACAGAGAGGAGCAAGACAGCGCAACCACGACACACAATCTTCTACCACGCCATGCTTTTTGCAGCGCTTGTCATTGTCCTTGCAGGCACCTATATTATAATAAGGAGAAAAGTTTAGGGTGAATATTGTTTTGACTCACAAGGGCAGGCCATCCGAGACGGACAGCCTGCCCTTATCACGTCCACATGGGGATAGCCTTCTCCCCATATTCATTCAGGCAGTCAATGACCTGCCTGTTTGCCACATCCACCTTCTCCATATCATAGTCTATGTACACGTCCGTGACCCTCACCCCGAAGGAATGGCCGAGTGCCATGCTTATAACATCTTTCGGCACTCCGATGCGGTGAGCGATGGTCGCCCAAGTATGCCTTGCCCAGTAGGTGGAAATATTCGGGTAGAGCGGCTTCCGCTCCTTCACATTGTACCTGTTGCCAGTCTTCACGTCACCGATGCACTGCAAGTTGCCATTCATGCGGTGCATGAAGTCGCGATAATCCCCATACTCCTCCAGGACAAACAGCAGGTGTTCCTTGCCCGCATACCTGTCTATAATTGCCTTGGCCTCTGGCTGGATGAGGACGCTGTAGAGCTTGTGCGTCTTCGCCCTGCGGTACTCAAGCCTGCCATTCACCACATCGGACTTCATCGCATTGCACAAGTCCACCATGTTGATGCCAAGCAGATAGAACGAGAGCATGAAGATGTCGCGGTAGCGCACCTGGTGCTCCTCGCACGGCCAGTCTCTGAGTTCGGCCAGCTGGGCCAGCGTGAGTGACCGCCTGGGAGTCTCCTCCTTCCTGATGGCGAATCTTCTGAAAGGATACTCTCTCGCCAGCCCCTCCCCTATCGCATAGTTTGTTACAGCGCGCAGATTGCGCATGTGGATTGCCACCGTATTGACGGCAAGCCCCTCCGCGAGCAGGCTCCTCTCGAATCTCCTCACCCAGTCCGTATCCACATCGGCCACATCCATCCCCCTCCAGGCATACCGCCTCACCTTCTGAAGCGTCGCCTCATATATCTCTCGCGTGCGCGTGGTCTTCATCGAGGCGAATGCCCCGAACACCGCAAGAAGCGATGACCTGTCAGCATCACGCTCCCCCCCCGCACCCATTCCAATTGCCTCCTGCACATGAGTCCTCACCGCCGAGCGCACCGCCCCGATGCCACACGGACGGGGCACAGAGCGCAGGCCAGCATCCGCAGCCACCACGGCCTCCCGAATCCGGCTGTTGTAGTCATCGGCACAGGCATGCCCGTACACCCACGTCATGCCGTTACCCCCACCTGACCGATTGAACTGGTCATCGCGCACATACATGTGCAATGACACATACATGTAGTGCCCGCAATAGGACACTCCCAACTTGACGGGATGAGCATCCCCATCCACCGCCACGCGCCTGTCAAGGCCTACTCTAATGTTTGCCATAATCCTGTTGCAATTTTGTTGCAAGTGTTATTGCCGCCAAATGACACCAAATGCCACTAAATGACACCAATTTACCAACTTTCCGACAACAGAGAGGGAGTGTGCAAAAATTAAAGGGCCAAACTTCCTATTGGAAATCAGCCCTTTAACATCAGGTCGGGATGACAAGACTCGAACTTGCGACCTCGCGCCCCCCAGACGTGTGCGCTACCAACTGCGCTACATCCCGTAACCTTGCTTTTGCGCTGCAAAGGTAGGACTATTTTTCTTTCCCTCCAAATAATTTCGTAACTTTGTGTCACATTTACATGCAAATTCATCTACATCCACATATATGCGTATTAGGATTACCCCGCCAGACGAGCTAAGACTGGAGGCACAAATACCTGCAAGCAAGAGCATTAGCAACCGCGCGCTCATCATACAGGCTCTGGCCGCAAGAGGCACGGGCGCGAGAGAGAACAAGGTGCACAACCTATCGGACTGTGACGACACACAGGTCATGCTGCGCGCACTAAGGGAGATGCCCGAGGTGATTGACATCATGGCGGCAGGCACAGCCATGCGGTTTCTCACCGCCTACCTGAGCATCACGCCCGGCACACACACCATCACCGGCACCGAGCGCATGCGCCACAGGCCCATAGGCATCCTGGTGGACGCGCTGAAGAGGCTGGGAGCCGACATCGAGTACACGGCCCAAGAAGGGTTCCCGCCACTCCGCATCACAGGACACAGCCTGCAGGGAGGCACGCTGGAACTGCCCGGAAGCGTGAGCAGCCAGTACATCAGCGCGCTGCTGATGATTGCGCCCATGATGGAGCAGGGGCTCACGCTGCACCTCACAGGCAATATCGTGAGCCGGCCCTACATTGACATGACACGCTCCATCATGGCCACCTTCGGGGCACAGGCCAGCTGGGCAGACGAGCGCACGCTACAGGTAGAGCCTGCCCCCTACACAGCCACACCCTACACGGTGGAGAACGACTGGAGCGCGAGCAGCTACTGGTACGAGATGATGGCACTCACGCGCGACACACAGCCCGGAGTGACCTTGCGCGGGCTCTTCCGCGAGAGCCTGCAGGGCGACGCGGCCATCAGCGAGATATTCCGCCCGCTGGGCATCGCCACCGAGCACATCACCCTGAGGGACGGCGCCGAGGGCATACGCCTCACACGGCAGGGCACGCCATGCGGGCATTACGAGCACGACTTCGTGCGCCAGCCCGACCTGGCCCAGACGGTGGTGGTGACCTGCGCCATGATGGGCATCACCTTCCGCTTCACGGGGCTGCAGAGCCTGAAAATCAAGGAGACCGACCGCCTGGAGGCACTCTGCACCGAGCTGCGCAAACTGGGTGTCGTGCTCAGGGAGGAGCATGGCGACACACTCACATGGGACGGCGAGCGATGCCCCGCCCAGCAGCCTGCCGTGATGGACACCTACGAGGACCACCGCATGGCCATGTCGCTGGCTCCCGCCTGCATGGTGACAGGATGCCTGGAGATGAACGACCCGCAGGTGGTGAGCAAGTCCTATCCGCACTTCTGGCAGGAGCTGAGGGGATTCCGCATAGAAGAGACTGGCGAGAAAGGAGGCCGCGAATGATATTCCTGGTTACCATAGCGAGCCTGCTGGCACTTGGCGGGGTCACCGCCCTGCTGTACATGCACCGCGACAAGGGCGAGGCCCAGGCAGAGAAACCCGTCATCCCCGATGCCGAATGCTGCGGGCAGCATGAGGTGTGCGAGAAGGAAAGCCTGCTCTCGGCCGTGAGCAAGAGCGTGGAATACTACGACGACGAGGAGCTGGACCGCTTTCGCGGGCGCGCCCCCGAGGACTACACCGAGGAGGAGACCGAGGAGTTCCGCGACGTGCTCTACACCATGCGCGAGGAGGAGGTGGCAGGATGGACACGCAGCCTGCAGCTGCGCGGCATCGAACTGCCCGAAGACGTGCGCGACGAGGTGATACTCATCGTGGAGGAGCGCAGGCAGGCGCCACAAGCCAGGCAGGCCACATAATACCAAGCAGGCCACATAATAAAGAGGCGCGCCTGCGCGTTATATATAAATAGGAGTCTTACAGGCCACCACACAGGCAGCGTGGCCACACAAGGCCCTGCCGTGGACACACGGGGAGGGACAACGACAAGAGAGGAACAGCAATGGCACACAGCATGCACAGGAGACACCATGGCAGATGCCCCAGGGGCACCAGCCTCGTCCTCATGTGCCTCATGCTGATGGCCATCACCTCCTGCTCCACCAAGAAAAACACCTCGGCCACACGCTTCTTCCACGCCACCACGGCACGCTTCAACACCCTCTACAATGGCCAGGTGGCCTACAGGGAAGGACGAGAGGCACAGCAGAAGGGGCACGTGGAGGACTACACCCGGCTGCTGCCCATATACACCTGCACCAACAAGAAGACGGCCGAACTGGGCAAGGGAAACTTCGAGACGGCCATCACCAAGAGCGAGAAGGCCATCAAGCTGCACAGCATCAAGAAGCGGCCCACCACGAGCGCAGGCAAGCGCAAGACAGCCAAGGAGAAGGCCTACCTGGCACGCAAGGAGTTCAACCCCTACCTGTACCACGCATGGTTTCTCATGGCCGAGTCGCAGTTTCGCCGTGGAGAGTTTATCGAGGCGGCCAGCACCTACAACTATATCCTGCGCATCTACAGCACACAGCCCAGCATCACCAGCGTGGCCAAGGCACGCCTGGCACGCTGCTACGTGGCTCTGGGCTGGGCCTACGACGCCGAGGACATACTGGGAAAGATGAAGCGCGACAGCACCACACGCCAGGGGACCATCGAGAAGGAGAACACCGAGGCGGCCTACAGGATACTCACAGGCCAGTACCAGGAGGCCATCCCCAGCCTGCGCGCCACCATCGCCCACACCCAGGGCAAGACCGAGCGGGCGCGCCTCTACTTCCTGCTGGGCCAGCTCTACCGCGAGACGGGCAACAACGCGATGGCCTACAAGGCCCTGAGCCGGGTGCGCAAGGCCAGTCCGCCCTACGAGATGGCGTTCAACGCAAGCATCCTGCAGACCGAGGTCATGCCCAAGAGCAAGTTCAGCCAGATGATATCACGCCTCAGGCGGATGGCCAAGAGCGACAAGAACAAGGACTACCTGGACCAGGTGTATTACGCCATGGGCAACATCTACCTGGGCGTGCAGGACACCGCCCGCTGCATCGGCTCGTGGGAGAAGGGTGTGGAGGAGGCCACCAAGAGCGGCCCCTCCAAGGCCGTGCTCCTGCTGCGCCTGAGCCAGATGTACTGGCAGCGCGAGGACTACATCAACGCGGCACGCACCTACAAGGCCTGCGTGGCCATCCTGGACAAGGAGCACCCCGAGCGCAAGGAGAGCGAGCGCAGGAGCGAGATACTCTCCGAGCTGGAGCCTCACCTGAGCACCATCAAGCTGCAGGACAGCCTGCAGGCGCTGGCCCGCATGACCGAGCCTGAATACACGGCGGCCATCGACCGCGTGATAGAGGCCCTGAAGAAGAAGGAGAAGGAGGAGGCCAAGAAGGCGGCACGGAACGGCACAGCCAACAGCACGGCCGGCACCCAGGCAGGCAACGCAGCCACAGGCACAGGCCGCACACAGCAGGCACAGGCCGCCAGCCCCGCCAGCGGGCAGAAGGGGGCCTGGTACTTCTACAACCCCGCCACCGTGAAGCGGGGCGAGGAGGAGTTCCGCAAGCGATGGGGACAGCGGCCCAACGTGGACTACTGGCGCATCAGCAACCGCCAGTCGCTGCCCGGCGGCGGCGAGGAGGGCGGCGCGCAGATGAGCGAGGAGCAGGCCGACAGCCTGTATGGGACAGGAGGGGCCGAGACGGCCGACGAGGAAGAGCAGGCACGCAAGGACTCCCTGGCCAACGACCCGCACCACCGCGAGTACTACCTCAAGCAGATACCCTTCACCGAGGAGCAGATGCAGGAGTCCAGCGGACTGCTCTCCGAGGCTCTGTACAAGGCGGGCATCCTGGAGCAGGAGCGGCTCGAGGACTTCCCGCTGGCCGAGAGAACCATGCTGAGACTCCTGGCCGACTACCCCGACCATGACGGCCTCGACGACATCTACTACCACCTGTTCCTCCTCTACGGCCGCACCGGCCGCGCCGACGAGGCGCAGAAGTACCGCGACCTCCTGCTCCAGGAATATCCCCAGGGCCAGCTTGCCACGCTGCTGGGAAGCCCCTACTACGAGATGATAGCACGGCAGGGCAGGCACATGGAGGACTCCATCTATGCCCGGGCTTACCAGTCGTACCAGCAGGGCGACTATGCACAGGTGGAGCGCGAGTATGCCTTCAGCACCCAGAATTTCCCCCAGGGAGTCCACCGCGCCCGCATGCTGTTTGTGCGGGCCATGGCCAACCTGTATGGCGGGGAGCGCGACACCTTCATGGTGAGCCTGAAGGAGGTGGTGCAGAAATACCCCAAGGAGGAGGTGACCCAGCTGGCCAGCGCCATCGTGAAGGGGCTCGACGAGGGCCGGCAGCTCATGGACGAGCGGCTTGACGCCAGCAGCATCTGGGCACGCCGCACACGTCAGGAGGGGGCCGACAGCACCGGGGCGGCCAAGCCGCTGTCCGATGAGCGATACTCCAACTTCGTGTTCCTGCTGGCCTACCCCACCGCGAGCCTCGACGAGGACCGCCTGCTCTACGAGATGGCACGCTACAACTTCACCAGCTACATGGTGCGCAACTTCGACATCGAGATTACCGAGGACCGTGGGCTGCGCCTGATGGCCATCAAGGGCTTCCTGTCCTATGACGAGGTGCACGCCTATGCCCAGAAGCTGTATGCCGACGAGCACATGGGCACGCTGCTCAAGGGCATACGCTCGCTGCTCGTGTCGGAGGAGAACATGAAGCTCATCGGCACGGAGTACAGCTTCGATGACTACAAGCAGTTCTACGACTCGCACTTCGCGCCCATGCAGGTGCCCGAGGACCTGCAGCTCGACGAGCCCACCGACCTCAAGGTCATCGACCCCGACGAGGCGGAGCCCGGGGAGGAGCAGAGCGGGGGCGAGGGCGAGACCACAGACGACGATGACTTCCCCTACGGCTTCTGACCACATGGGGCACACAACTATACAGAAAGGAACACACAACATGGCTGCATACAAACTCCTATGGGTGGACGACGAGATAGAGCTGCTGGGAGCACACATCCTGTTCCTGCAGAAGAAGGGCTACGAGGTGCGCACCGTGAGCAACGGGCACGATGCCCTGGACTGCTGCGCAGAGGACACCTTCGACCTCATCCTGCTGGACGAGAACATGCCGGGGCTGAGCGGACTGGAGACCCTCACGCGCATCAAGGAGATATGTCCCGCCACCCCCGTGGTGATGGTGACCAAGAGCGAGGAGGAGAACATCATGGAGCAGGCCATCGGGGCCAAGATTGCCGACTACCTCATCAAGCCGGTAAACCCCATACAGATACTCTCCACGCTGAAGAAGAACATACACCAGAAGGAGATTGTCACCGAGCAGACGCAGACGGCCTACAGGCAGGACTTCGGCAAGCTGGGCATGCAGATAAGCGACTCACTCACGCTCGACGAGTGGGTGGAGGTGTACAAGCGGCTCACCTACTGGGAACTGCAGCTCTCGGAGACCGACTCGGCCATGAAGGAGATGCTGGCCATGCAGCGAGGCGAGGCCAACCGCGAGTTTGCCAAGTTTGTGCGCCGCAACTACATGGACTGGATGGAGAGGCCCGAGGAGCGGCCCCTCATGAGCCCCGACATCTTCAAGCGCAGGGTGTTCCCAGCCCTCAACCAGGGCCAGAAGGTGTTCCTCATCGTGATAGACAACTTCCGCTACGACCAGTGGAAGGTGCTCCAGTCCGAGCTGTCGGAACTCTTCACCTGCGACGAGAGCCTCTACTGCAGCATCCTGCCCACCGCCACACAGTATGCCCGCAACGCCATCTTCAGCGGACTCATGCCCAACATCATCGAGAGCATGTTCCCCGAACTGTGGGTGGATGAGGACTCCGAGGAGGGCAAGAACCTCAACGAGGCCCCGCTCATCAAGACCCAGTTTGACCGCTACCGCCGCCACAACACCTTCACCTACCACAAGGTCAACGACTCCACGGCCGCCGAGAAACTGGTGCAGCAGCTCCCCTCGCTGCAAAGGTACGACCTCAATGTGGTCGTGCTCAACTTCATCGACATGCTCTCACACGCCCGCACCGAGAGCCGCATGGTGAGGGAACTGGCCAGCAACGAGGCGGCCTACCGCAGCATCACGCTCAGCTGGTTCCGCCACTCGGCAGTCGCCGACCTGTTCAAGGCCCTGGCCGCCACCGACTACACCATCGTGCTCACCACCGACCACGGCAGCATACGCTGCTACAACCCCATCAAGGTGGTGGGCGACAAGAACACCAACACCAACCTGCGCTACAAGCTGGGCAAGAGCCTCACCTACAACCGCAAGGAGGTGCTCGAGATACGCGACCCGCGCAAGGCAGGCCTCCCAAGCCCCAACCTCAGCACGGCCTACATCTTTGCCACAGGCGACGACTTCTTCGCCTACCCCAACAACTACAACTACTACGTCCAGTACTACAAGGACACCTTCCAGCACGGGGGGGTCAGCATGGAGGAGATGCTCATCCCGCTGGTCACCCTGCACGGGAAGAAACGCACATAACACATCAAGCACTATGACAATAACATTCCAGGAAAAGGACATCCAGCAGGCCGCAGCACAGTTTGTGCAGGCCATGGGCACATCCACCGTATTCGCCTTCTACGGCAAGATGGGTGCGGGAAAGACCACGTTCATCAAGGCCGTGTGCCGCGAGCTGGGCGTGCAGGACACCGTCAACTCCCCCACCTTCGCCATCGTCAACGAGTACCAGGACGGCCAGGGCGAGCCCGTGTATCACTTCGACTTCTACCGCATCAAGCGGCTGGCCGAGGCCTACGACATGGGATGCGACGAGTACTTCTACAGCGGGCATCCCTGCTTCATCGAGTGGCCCGAGCTCATCGAGGACATCCTGCCCCAGGAGACGGTGCGGGTGACCATCAGCGAGCAGCCCGGCGGCTCCAGGCAGGTGACCATGGGCGACTGAGAAGGCTACCGGCACGGCAGCACGGCACGCGCCCTGCCAGGAGCATGCACACCCGCGTCACAGCCCACACCATACCCCAACCCATTTTCCACCAACCGCCACATGAACATCATCAGAAAGACCACCACCCACTTGCTCATCGCCTGCGCGCTGGCCCTGGGCGCATGCAGCAAGCAGGACAACACACAGGGGATGCTCGGCAGGGCAGAGGAAGCCCTGACACAAGACCCCGCCCAGGCCCTGGCCATCCTGGACAGCATCGACAGCCAGCACCTCGCCTCTGACGAGGAGGAGGCACGCTATGCCCTGTTCCTCACCATGGCACACGGCATCAACGATGACCCGCTGGACAACGACTCGCTCATCAACGTGGCCGTGAGCTACTTCCGCAAGCACGGCCCACACGAGCTGCTCATCAAGGCTCTGATAGCAAAGGCCAACATACACCTCGACAGGCGCGAGTTTGGCAAGACGGTGCTGGCAGCCACCGAGGCCACCGACCTGGCCCGGCAGGACAGCGCATACCTGTATATGGCCAAGGGCGAGGAACTGCTCACGCACACCTTCCGGCTCACCCAGAAGTTTGACGACTGCCTGAAGCACAGCCGCCGGGCCGCCGAGTACTACAAGCAGGCTGGCCGCACCATCAACCACTGGTTCTGCCTGACCGACATCGTGGATGCCTACACCATGAACCCCACCACCTACGGCCAGGCCGAGGCCCTGCTCGACAGCATCGAGAGCGTGGCCACGGACTCAGGCGTGCTGTCCGACTGCAAGGCACAGCACATGTACCTGTATCTGGACAAGAGCGAGTACAAGAAGGCCGAGCAATGCATGCGCCAGCTCATGAGCCTGCGCCACGACTACCAGTCGGGGCCCGTGGAGCACACCTGGATAGCGCGCATCAAGCATGCCAGGGGCGACGTGGAGGGAGCCAAGAGGGAAATCGACACCGCATGGGCTATGGTGAGGGATGCCGTGGACAAGACCTACATCACCAACGCGGTGTACAGGATGGTCAAGGAGGACGGCAACTACCAGAGGGCATGCGTCTATGCCGACAGCCTGATGCGCTACCAGGCCGAGGCCACAAGCGAGTCGTTCAGGCAGTCGGTGGTCACCGCGCAGAGGGACTATTACAACTCCGAGGCAAAGAAGGAGGGCACGGCCAAGGCACGCATGCAGAGGCTCGCCGTCATCGTCATCATCATCTGCCTGGTGATTCTCGTGGCTGTGGCCAGCGTACACCAGTTCCGCATCCATGTGAAGGACAACCTCATCGAGAGCAAGATGAACGAGATACTGGTGCTCTCGGAACGGGTGCAGAAGGACGACCAGGAGAACCAGGACCTCAAACTGCTGGCCGAGAAGAGCATGCGTGACCGGTGGGAGACGGTGAACATGCTCTGCAACGAGTACTTCGAGAAGGGCGACAACGAGCGCCTCAAGGCCACCATCATCAACAAGGTGGACAAGGAGATGGAGCGCATCTGCAGCAAGAAGCACATGGAGGAGATTGAGCAACTGGTCAACAAATCGCTCAATGGCATCGTGGACAAGCTGCGCGCGCAATGCCCCGAACTGAAGCAGGAGGACGTGCTCTTTGCCACCCTGGTCTATGCGGGACTGGCGCCGCGTGCCGTGTGCCTGTGCACCAACATCAAGCTGAAGTACTACTACACCAAGCGCATGCGCCTGGTGGAGCGCATCAACAAGTCCTCGGCTTCGGACAAGGAGCTGTTCATCAGCAAGCTGTGGCGGCACACCGACAAGGATGCCACCAGCGAGGCCGAGGGCACGGAGGCTGAAAAGGGGTAGCCTCCCCTTTTTGCCCGAGCCATCGCGGCGGTGTGGGACAAGATTTCCGCACCGCCGCAGCTGCTTTCTGCATATCAATATGTTACAGGATGCGCTGTGGAACACAAATTGGTTCATATATTTGCCCGTTATTATAATAAGTGTTAACTTTGCATCAGTCAACACTTACACATCACACACACATGAAGCATTTTTTTCTGTCATTTCTCATGTGCTTTGCACTCCTGGGCATGTCCGGGACTGCCACAGCCGCTGACTCATACGAGTCCAACAAGCCTTCAGTAATAGTGCCCATCACCCTGAACCCCGCTCCCCTGAAGAGCAACCGTCCCAAGACAGGTGGCCAGAGGGACGTGAAATGCTACTACGCGGATGGATGGCTGCACATCGACTTCCCCGAGCAGGAGGGCCTGGCAGCACTCAGCATCCGCACCGAGGAAGGCCGGCTATACACCTGGCACGCCTTTGGCACCTGGAAGGAGTACTCCTGCTACATCGGCGAGATGACGGGCACGCTGCTCATCAGCGTGAAGACGATGGCTGGCTTCGAGTACACAGGCATCCTGTGCGGCACGCCTGTGTATGACGACAACAGCGACTGGGAATAAGGGGGAGGAAGGCTAAGCCCCCCCCCGTGGGAGCCCCCTCCCGGCCTGGGAGCCCCCTCCCGGCCTCCCCCAAGGGGGAGGGGACTCATGGATACCGAGGCACGCGAGACACTCGGGATGCTTTTCACCATTGGTGGAATGCGTCCGATTGTCTCGCGTACCTCGCTGTTTTCATAAAGCCTCATACATCCGCTCCGTCAACGCAGCGCGGTGCATCCGCCAACGCAGCGCGTTGCATCCGCCAACGCAGCGCGGTGGGGAAAAATGCGGGAAGTGGTGAAGTCTGCCAGAAGGGCTTTTCCAGGTGGCAGTCCGCCCCGCCTCCAGACATCTGTATAGGGCTCCTCCCAAGTCCTTCGGTAGAGATGCAGGAGTTTGCCACGTGGGCATCCAGTCATCCGCAAGGGACTCCTCACGATGTTCCTCGGTGCTGGCACATAAGTTTGCCATGCGAGCATCCAGCCATCCGCAAGAGACTCCTCCCCCCTGGGGGAGGCTGGGAGGGGGGCTTTCAGGCAGGGAGTAGGCTTCCACCTCGGCCTCTCAGCCCACCCTGTCCATGATGAAATAGCGCGGGCGACGCTTCACCTCCTGGTACACCTTGCCTATGTACTCGCCCAACACGCAGATGGCCAGCAACAGCAGGCCGCCCATGAGCCACACCGAGATGAGCAGCGAGGTCCAGCCCGCTATCGTGTGTCCCTGGCTGTACTGTACCAATGCCCATACGATGACCCCTATGGCCACCAGTATGGAGCACACCCCGGCCATGCCTATCCAGCGCAGCGGCTTCACGCTCAGACTGGTGATGCCGTCCATGGCCAGGGCTATCATGCGCGACAGGGGGTACTTGCTCTCCCCGGCCTGACGCTCAAGGCGGTCATAGTACTCCCTGCACTCGTTGAAGCCAAGCATGGGCACCATGCCGCGCAGGAAGAGGTTGCGCTCGGGGTAGGACAGCAGGGCATGCAGCGCGCGGCTGCTCAGCAGGCGGAAGTCGGCATGGTTATACACGATGTGGCTGCCCAGCGCGTTCAGGAGGTGGTAGAAGGCTTGGGCTGTGAGCCGCTTGAAGGCGGTGTCGGTGGTGCGCTCCTTGCGCACGCCATACACGACGTCGGCTCCCTGCCGGAAGTCGGCCACCATGCGCGGTATGACCTGGATGTCATCCTGCAGGTCAGCGTCTATGCTCACGATGGCCTCCGCGCGGTCGGCCACAGCCTCCATCCCCGCCCACAGGGCCTTCTGGTGCCCCACGTTGTGAGCCAGTCTGATGCCTTCCACCAAGGGGTAGCGCGCGTGCATCTGGCCTATGAGTGCCCAGGTGGAGTCGCGGCTGCCGTCGTCGGCATAGAGGATGCGCACCTCTTCGCCCTGCATCGTGGCGATGAGGTCAACCAGTTTCCGGGTGGTGTCCTCCAGCACCTCCTGCTCGTTGTAGCAGGGTATCACTATGTATATCATGTTTGCGGTTTTACGGTTGTGCGGTTATGCGGTTTTACGATGTTACTCGCGGTTCTGCGGGCTTGCGGCTCTGCGGGCTTGCGACTTTTCTTGTGGAGAGGCAAGGCTATGGGCTTGCAGGGCGGGAAGGCGGCTGGCTGCTGCCCTGCTGCGGGAAGCATGGAGGCAAGGCCACATGTGCCTGAGGTTCATACACTCATGGCCTCTCACGGGTGTTCTTGAACACATACCTCACCAGCAGGAAGTTGACGGGGACTGCCACGCAATAGACCGGGGCAGGCGCCCAGCACTCGGGGATGCCCAGCCAGAGCATGACGGCCAGCAGCGCGATATGCACCACATAGTTGACCACATGCGCTCCCGCCATGCCCCACAGCCGTGCCCAGGTGGGACGTGAGCGGAATGTGACATAACTGGTGGCCAGGAAGTTGAACAGGAAACTGAGGATGTAGGCCACGGTGTAGGCCACATACACCTGGCACCAGGGCAACATGGCCCAGTATATGAGCCAGTGCAGCACGGTGGCCACACCGCCCACAAGGGCAAAGCGTACCAGCTCGCCCAACGCCTCCCTCCTGACAGCCTTTTCCTTACTCATGCTTCTTGATTTCCGGTGTGACTGCGCCAGGGCATCTCGCGCTATTCTCTGTAGCCCTCCTCTCACTCATGCTTCCTGATTTCCTCCTGTGCCGTCTGCAGGGTGCTGAAGAGTGCCCGCTTCATGCGCAGGAAAGTGCTGTCGGGCTGCTCCCGCTGTGTCTGCTTGCCATCGGCGGCCGTCTGGTACATCCACTCGGTGCCGGTGGCAGGCTCGTAGATGTACAGGTGCCCGTCGGTGCGCGCGCCTATCACGTTGTCGGCGGTGTAGAGTGCCATGGAGCGCGGATGCTGCAGGAGGTTCTGCCCGAAGTTCTCCTGCCGGGCGGTGATGCCCAGCATGCTGAGCAGCGTGGGCTGCACGTCCATCTGCATGCCCCACGATGCCACCTCCTCGGGAGGCAGGCCCGGGGCGTGTATGATGAGCGGGATGTGGTTGAGGCACTGGGGCATCTCGTTCTCCGAGGCGCCTGTGAGCTTGCCGTGGTCGCCCAGCAGCACAAATACGGTGTGCTCATACCAGGGCTGGGCGGCGGCCTGCTTGAAGAAGATGCGCAGCGCGTCATCGGCATACTCCACTATCTGCCTGTCCTTCTCGCTGGCATTGGGGTGAAACCACTCGGGGATGATGTAGGGCGGGTGGTTGCTTATGCTCAGGAGCGTGGCCATGAAGGGCTCCTTCTGCCTGGCGAGCCGCTGCATGGCATAGCGGTACAGATAGTGGTCGGGAACGCCAAAGCTGTTGACCACCTCGTGCCTGGGATAGTTCTCCTGGGCATATATCTCGTCATAGCCATTGGTGCGCAGGAAGGCATTCATGTTGTCGTACTGCGACTCGTGGGTCATAAAGAAGAGGGTGCGGTAGCCCTGCTCGCGCATCACGGTGGGCAGTCCCTGGTAGCGCGGTATGTTGCTCCCCTTCATCAGGTTGCGGAACATCAGCGCGGGGAATGAGTAGAGCGTGCTGAAGATGCCGTGGTTGGTGTGGTTGCCGGCCGAGTAGAAGCGGGGGAAGAAGAGGCTGTGGCGCGCCAGACTGTCCAGGAAGGGGGTCTGCCCATGCCCCATGAGGTCGGCGCTCATGCTCTCCATGAGGATGAGCACCACGTTGCGTCCCTTGAGCTCAGAGGCATGCTTGCCCCCGGGCGCCAGCGTGTAGGCCAGCGGGCGGTGCATCTGCCCCAGGCACAGGGCGCGGGCCTCGGCCACGGGCATGAGGTTGAGGCGGCGGTTCTCGGGGCGGCGGTCGTCAAGCGAACTGGTGAGGAGGTTGAAGGCCGGGTTGATGCCCAACTGATTGAGGAAGGCATCGTGGCAATAATAGGCCGCGCTCACCTTGATGGGATTGTAGCCCATGCGCCCCCTGATGCCAAACAGGCACAGTCCTGTGGCTGCACAGCCCAGCACGAGCACGCCCAATGCCCCAGTGAGGCGCCACGGCCCCGCCGGCTGGCCCTTGTGCTCCCCACGGCGGGCATCCCCGGCGGGCACCAGGGCACGGCGCACCCTGACGGTGAGCCACAGGAAGAGGGCGCAGGCCAGCACGAAGCCGGCCATGGGCGGGTAATAGGACTTCTCGCCCAGCAGCATGCCTATGGTGGTGGTGCCGTACTCGGCCCAGTTCCAGATGCTGGAGTTGATGTTCTTGAAGAAGTACAGGAAGTAGGGGATGTTGGAGGCCGACACCCCTATGGCCACTATCCACAGGATGCGCATCCACCACAGGCTGGGCGCGAGCGCCGCATGCCCCCGCCCTGCCAGGTGGCAGAGCAGCGTGACGGCCAGGGGGACGATGAGGATGTAGCAGCCAATCACATTGTCGAACCACACGCCGCGCACAAAAGCCTGTGCCTGCAGCAGTATGTCCCCGGCCGAGTCGGCAGCCAGGAAATGGTGTCCTGCCACATACAGCGCCAGGCGCATGAGGCTGAGCATGAGCAATCCTGCCGCATGGATGCCCAGCAGGCAGGCCAGATGTCGAAGGAATGAGCGTGTCATAGGCATGTCGTGTTATTTTTCCCCCACCGCTATCACCCGCACGCGCAGGTCGCGCAGCATCACCTGCCCCAGGGGGTCAAGCAGCGTGCTTGCCTGCGTGCGGTGGGGCATCGCCACCAGGTAGTCGATGTGCTCGTCGGCAAACTGGCACCTGAGTGTGTTGTACCAGTAGGGGGGGAATGCGAGGGCGCACACACATCCGCTCCTGGCCACCGCCCCCATCCGCGACACCACGCTGTCACGCTGCTCGTGGGAGAGGCTCGAGGGACGCGGGGGAGTCACCGCGTATGCTGTGTAATAGCGGTCGCGCTTGAGGGGGAAGAGCAATTGCCATTGCGGGGAGGCTATCAGCAGCTGGCTCTTGTCCACCCCATAGCAATAGGTAAGGCTGTCCAGCTGGTACTTGAATTGCTGCTGGTTGGCCTCGGCCAGGTTGCCTACATTCATCCACAGGTGCCCCGAGGGATGTGCGGCCAGGTACTCCATGTAGGGAGCGATGCCCTGGCGGCATGCGGCGTCGCCGTCCTGCGCCACCCGCATGGTGCCGTCGGGACGCAAGGTGACGTCCACCTGCAGATTGGGATAGTGCCGGCCGCCCTCCCCTATCATCGCGGAGGGACTGGCTGGGCAGAGCCATATCCTGTGGGGATAACGGTCAATCTGCCACCATACATACATAATATAGCACAGCAGCAGGCAGGCCAGGATGGCCAGGAATATCAGCATTGCTCTCTTCATCGGCAGGGCGCCTGGGAAAGCCAGGCCACTTGCAAAGATAGGACTTTTGGGCGAGTTTGCTTGCCTCTCTGCGCTGGAATGTGTACTTTTGCACAAAATACAATCCTATGAAGCGGCTTCATATCATCACTCCAGTGAAGGACTCCATCGACTCCACGCTGAAGACCATCGACGCGGTGCTCGACTCGGAGCTCACCGTTCCCTACACCTACACCGTATATAATGACTTCAGCACACCCGAGAACACAGCCCTGCTGGAGCAGAAGGCACAGGACCTGGGCTTCGAGCTCGTCAATCTGAGCGACCTCACCACGCATCCCTCGCCCAACTACCTGCTTGTGCTGCAGCGCGAGCGGGAGCTGTGCCTGCAGGACGACGCGGCCCTGCTCATCGTGGAGAGCGATGTGACCGTGCGGCGCGACACACTGCAGCGGCTGTGGGATGGCGCGCTGGGGCGCGAGGAATGCGGGATGGCCGCTGCGGTGACCGTGGATGGGGAGGACAAGGTCAACTATCCCTACCTATTTGCGCGCCGCCACAGGAACCGCGTGCTCGACACCCGCCACCATTGCTCATTCTGCTGCACGCTGCTCACCGATGAGCTGCTGCGCCGGGTGGACTTCGGCCTGCTCGACAGCACGCGCAACTGGTTTGACGTGACCATCTCGCACATGAGCCTCGGTGCAGGACTGCACAACTACCTGTTCACCACACTGCCCGTGCTGCACCAGCCGCACGCCAGCCGTCCCTGGAAGCAGTTGAAGTACAGCAATCCGCTGAAGTACTACTGGCTGAAGTTCACCAAAGGGCTCGACAAGATATGAGTTCGCTGCTCCACCGCATGCTGCACCCCACCACGGTGCGGCTTTATCCCGGGCACGAGGGACTGGACTCCTTCATGCGCTCGCTTCCCGATGCCTTTGCGCGGGGGGAGGGCACGCTCATCCACGATGGGCGCAACCAGCTGCGCATCCTCAGCCATGAGGGTGTGGAGTATGTGGTGAAGTCCTACCAGGTGCCGCTCCTGCCCAACCGCCTGGTGTATGGTTTCCTGCGCTCGTCAAAGGCTGAGCGCGCCCTGCTCAACGCGCAACGTCTCATGCAGATAGGTATCGGTTCGCCCGAGCCGGTGGGATTCATCAACATCCGCTGCGGCCTCCTCTTCACCCACAGCTACATGGTGACGGTGCGCTCGCGCTGCCCCTTCCGCTACGACATGCTCCTCTCCCGCCACTTCGACTGCCTGGAGCAGGTGTGCCGCGAGGTTGGGCGATGCACCGCACTCATGCACGAGCACGGGATGTACAACATGGACTACAGCCGGGGCAATATCCTCTTCGACGTGTCGCCGCGCCCCACGGCACAGGGCGACCGCCTCGTGAGCGAGACGCAGGCCTGTCCGCGCGTGCGCCTGGAGATGGTGGACCTCAACCGCATCCGCTTCGGGCGGATTGACCTGCACAAGGGCTGCCGCAACTTTGACCGCCTGCCTGCCACCGCCAGCATGCACCGCTGGATGGCCCAGGAGTATGCGCGGGTGCGCCACCTGGACCCCCAGGAGTGCTACAGCCTCATCCGCCACTACCGCCTCATGCATCCCGAGGTAGAGCAATGGGAACGCTAAGCCCAGGCCAAAGGCTTGTTCTCCCCAGCCTGCCCCAGCGGGGAAGAGGCACAAGATGCCCTCTGCCCTCCGATGACCTTCCTTGATGTCACACACAACAGAGTGCCCAGGAGGGGCAAAAGCACAGGACCACCTGCGCCTTTGCCCCTCCTGGGCTTTGTCAATCAGGGCAGCAAGGGCTATCCCCCGCGCCTACTGTACCTCGGCTGCAGGCTCCACCGCCTGGTACTCGTACAGGCACACCGTCTGGCGCGTGTCACAACTGCGGTGCGGAGCAAGCTCCACCTGGCGGAACACATACCCCTTCTGGCGGATAAAGTCCTGCGCGTCGCGCTCCCCGATGATGAGGAAGCCACGGGGCGAGGCAGGCCCCTGGGCAGTCCACACGCCCACGCGGTCATGCAGATAGAAGTTGATGGTGAAGTAGTGTGCGGGATTGCCAGGCACGCTCCCTGCCACATAACTGGTGAGGGGGGCATCGCCCACCAGCCGCTCTATCTCGCGCGCCGTGCCCAGGTCGCTCTTGCGGTTGAGCACAATAGGCAGCACCACCGCAAAGGCCAGGGTGTAGAGCACCGCCACCGCCGATGACAGGCGGCGCACAAAGCGCTGGGTGTAGTTGGCACACAGGTGCTGCGACACGAAGAAGGCCACAAAGGGATACATGGGCATGATATACACCCCACGCTTGCTGTGCGGTATGCAGTAGAACGCAAACACGGTGAGAGCCGCCACCAGCGAGAAGACCTCGGTGCGGTCCATGGCTTTCAGGCGCGCCACGATGACCTGCTTGTCCATGCGCCTCAGGAGAGCAGGCAGGAGCAGGAGCGTCCAGGGGAGCAGTCCGGCGGGCAGCATGACGAAATAGTACCAGATGCCGTTCTCGTGGCTGCGGTAGGACATGCGTCCCAGGAAGCGGTACACGTTCTCCTCCATGAAGAGCTGCACGAAGGCATCCCCCTGCTGCTTGTAGGCCGCATAGTACCACAGGGCAGGCAGAGCCAGGGCCAGCAGGGCCGAGAGTGCCAGCAGCACGGTCTCGCGCAGCCAGCCCTCGCGCCTCACCACGGCACATATCCATGCCACGGCACAGGGAAGCACGATAGCCACAGGCCCCTTGGTGAGCGTGCCCGCGCTCATCAGCAGGATAGCCAGCCAGGGCAGTCCGCCCCGCCTGCCCCGCTCCTGCCATGCCTCCAGGAGCATCATCGCCCCCGCCATGCACATGGTGAGCACCATATCCACGCGGCAGGCGAATGCCGCGCGCAGCATCTCAAAACTGGAGAAACTGACGAAGGCCGTCATGAGCGCGGTGCGTCCGTCCCTGCGGCGGGCATAGAAGAAATACACCCCGAAGGCAAGCAGGATGGCCGAGAGCGCGCTGGGAAAGCGTGCCACATACTCATTGACCTGCCCCACGAGCGCGCCGCATGCCGCCACGCACCAGTGCATGAAGGGTGGCTTGTAGGCAATCTCCCCGCCGTTGTTGTGCGGCAACACCCAGTTGTCCTGCGCCAGCATGGTCTGCGCCACTATGGCCTCACGCGGCTCCCCCTTGGTATTGAAGTCGGTCAAGCCCAGCCAGGGAAGCGTCATCACCACCGTGAGGAACAGCAGCACATAGAGGTATCTCATCTTTTGAGGTGTAATGTCCATAGTCTTTCTCCTTTTTTGCAAAAGTAGGGAAAAAGCGCGGAAGGGCACTCACATCGGCGCGAAAAATGACGCGAAAGCCCCCTCACGGCCTGTCCATGCGCGCCAGAAGCGGCCAGTGCCGCCTCCCGTCAGCGTTCCCCAGCCTTGTGGGAAATGCGTGGCAGAAGGCCGCATGTCGCTTCCCGCCCGCAGGGGAGGCAGGGAGGGGGCTCATGTATGGGGTGAGCGGGAAGCCCTTACACCAGATGGCGGATGATATCCTCGCGGTCGCCGGGCAGATAGTCGATTACGGGAATCTCTATCATCGTGTAGGCGCCAGGCTGCTGCTTCATGCTGGCGCGCGCCACGTTGACGAGCACCTGGGCGGTGAGGGCGGGGTTGTTGATGCTCATGTCAAACTCGAAGTGCTGGTTGTGAGTCTGTCCGCTCACGCCCTTGCGTACCAGGTTCACGCCATGCCCCACATCGTTGATGTCGGCCACGCAGGGCACCTGGGTCACATGCGTCTCGTCGTTCACGAAGTAAGGGTCGGCCAGGATAGCCTTCTCCACGGTGTGGAAGTCGGCGCCCTCCTCCAGTTCCACATACACCATGCGGCGGTGTATGCCTGTTCCCAGGGGTATGGTCACCGAGAGCGCGTCGCGCACGCCCTCTATTGCCCGCACGGCCACACTGTGCCCCATGCTGCGCCCCGGCCCGAAGTTGGTGTAGGTGATGCCCTTGGGTGCAAGGCTCTCCATGAGCGTGCGCACCACGCTGTCAGAGCCCGGGTCCCATCCTGCGCTGATGATGCTCACCGCCCCGTGCTCCCTGGCAGCCTGGTCGAGGGTGCGTCGCAGGTCCACGATTTGCGTGTGGATGTCAAAACTGTCCACCGTGTTGATGCCCAGCGCAAGCATCTCCAGGGCATACTGCTGCACGCTGCGTGTGGGTGTGGCCAGTATTGCCACGTCCACCTTGCCCAGCTGGCGGATGTCGCTCACCACCTGGTAGTCGGCCAGGCTGGCGGGCTTGTTGTCGGCACCATGACGGCGCACCACGCCTGCCACCTCCATGTCGGGGGCTTCCTGCAGAGCCTGCAGGGCATACTGTCCTATGTTGCCATATCCCACGATGGCCACTCTAATCTTCTCCATAGTGTTACTCTTTGTCTGTTGCATATTGGTTCTGGCGACAAAATTACAGGTTTCTCACGGTTCTGCCAACAGGCAGACAGCCTTTTAGGGCATTTCGTGCCCATGTGGGCACACTAATCATCACTTTTGGGTAGCGCGCTCAGCGGTCGAGCACCACCACGCGCAGGCGGTCGCTCAGGTGCCAGGGCCCTCGCCCATAGCCGCATTGCGAGTCGGTGAGCATGAGCAGCGTGAGCCTGCCGTCCTGCAGGCGTGGCCCCAGGCAGAGGCCCTCGTAGTTGGCAAAACGTGTGTTGAGCACCCCGAAGCGCGTGTTCCACCGCCCCACCAGCTGCTTCTCGCCGCTTGAGGGAGTGAAGCGGAAGATGCTGCACCAGCAGCGGCTTCCCTGGTAGTGGCGCGCTATGCGAGCCTCACGCTCAAGCACCATGAGGGTGCCGTCGGGCATAGCGGCCATGGCCGAGACCCCATGGTAATAGTCGCGTCCGTGGCTCCGTGCCCGGGGCTCCTCTATATAATAAGGTAAGGAGGCGGTGAGCCGCAGGCGGTCGTCAAACTGCATGAGCAGCAGCCGTCGGCTGTGGCTCTCGATGAGGAGCGGACTCTCGTTCATCGTCCAGAAGTGATGGGAGACGGTATCATAGGTGAGTGACTCGAAGCCACGGTTCGCGGCAAGTGCCGCCACCACGCTTGCGGGCACAGCCAGGCGGTTGCCCGTGAGCGTGCCATCGAGCCTGTGCTCCAGTATGGCATTGTCCTGCTCCCCGCTCACCAGCACGCTGTGGCGGGCAGGGCAGTAGGCCACCCCCTCGGCATCGCGCTCGTTGCGCCCGGGCTGTGCGCGGAATCCCTCGTCGGTGACGCTCTGCAAGCGTCCGGTCACGGGGTCGATGATGATATGCCACACATGGAAGCCCGCCTGCGTGTCGCGGTCGCTCACCACCGCATAGCGGTTGTCCCCCAGTGCCGTGATGCCACTATAGCCCCCTGGCACAATGCCATAGCGTCCCAGGCGGCTCGCCTTACGCGCAGCCAGAGGCTGTCCCGCCCCCAGCAGGAGCACAACCAGCACCCAGCCACATAACCTCATGACCAAACCCTCACAGCACCTCATAGCCCAATAACCTCATAACCTCAAAATCTTATAACCTAATAACCTTACAACCTCAAAACCTTATAACCTAATAACCTTACAACCTCAAAACCTTACAACCTCACAACCTAACTCAAGCCTTCTCCAGTTTGAAGAGCTTGTCACTTGCCCTCACCTTACGGTCGATGGGGATGCTCACGCGCTGCCCCTGCCTTGCAGTCGGCACCGGTTGCAGGTCATAGCGTATCTCGCTCACCACCGTCTCGAGCGCGCCAGTGGTGGGGCCTGTAATCAAGATACGGTCGCCCACGCTCAGCGTGGCAGCCTCTATCTTGAACTCAGCCACCCGCAACTTGGTATAATAACGCACTCCGCGTCCCACATACACCTTGCGCTCGGTGGCACGCGAGCCTGGGCGGTCGTTCCACTCGCCCATCGTCTGCCCCTGGTAGTAACCGTCCCAGAAGCCACGGTTGAACACCCGCGCCAGACGAGTGTCCCACTCATCCTTGCGCTCCTCGGTAAACGAGCCGTCGAGCACCGCCCTGATGGCCTCGTCGTAGCAGCGCACCACGGTATCCACGTACTCCGCCCCGCGTGCCCTGCCCTCGATCTTGAACACGCGCACGCCTGCCTCCATCATGCGGTCGAGGAAGCGTATGGTCTTGAGGTCCTTGGGCGACATCACATACTTGTTGTCAATGTCGAGCTCGGTGTCTGTCTCGCGGTCACGCACCGTGTAGGAACGGCGGCACAGCTGCAGGCATTCGCCGCGGTTGGCGCTGTGCCCCGTGTTGTTCAGGCTCAGGTAGCACTTGCCGCTGATGGCCATGCACAGCGCGCCGTGGCAGAACATCTCTATGCGCACGGGCTTTCCGCCAGGGCCACAGATGCCCTGCTGCAGGATGCCCTGGTGTATCTCGGCCACCTGCGCCATATTGAGTTCGCGTGCCAGCACCGCCACATCGGCAAACTGCGCATAGAAGCGCAGAGCCTCGATGTTGGATATGTTGAGCTGCGTGCTCAGGTGCACCTCCAGCCCTATCTGCCTGCAGTAGGTCATCACGGCCACATCGCTGGCTATCACGGCACTTATCTCCGCCTCGCGAGCCGCATCCAGGATGCGCCGCATGAGCGGGAGGTCCTCGCCGTAGATGATGGTGTTGACGGTCAGGTAACTCTTCACCCCGCAGCGGCGGCACTCAGCGGCTATGCGCCTGAGGTCGTCGATGGTGAAGGCACATGCCGAGTGCGCCCTCATGTTGAGGTTCTCAATGCCAAAATAGATGCTGTCGGCTCCGGCGCGCAGTGCAGCCGAGAGGGAGTCGGGCGACCCCACGGGAGCCATTATCTCAAAGTCTTCTCTTTTCATCACGCTTGTCTTCACCGCCACAGGACACGCCATGCGCGCGGGGCGGAATTTCAGCGGGTAAAGGTACAAACAAGTTTGCACACTGGCAAGCAAGAGGCCGGCAGATGTGCCTTGGGCATGTGGCCGGGGCATGCCATGCGTGTGCGGCCAGGCCGCCAGGCCGTCAGGGGACTACCATGACGTAGGGGCCATAGGCATTGCTGCGCTTCTCGCTGTCGGCCGACAGGCAGGCCAGCAGCATGAACAGGCCCATTATGGGCAGCAGCAGCCAGCCCATGAACGAGCCCTTGTTCCCGGTGTCGTGCAGTCGGCGCACGGTAGCCGACACCACGGGCAGCAGGAATGCCAGGCCGATGATGGCCTCCACGCAGCCCAGGATAAACCAGAGGTCGCGCACATCCTGCATGTCACTATCAAGAATCTGAATGGTCACAATGGAAGCCACAAAAGCGAGCACCTGCACAAGGAAGACGAACAGGATGAACAGCCAGTACTCCCTGAGCGAGGCCCGTCCCTCCAGCATGAAGAACTTGTCCAGGAGGCATGTTTGCAGCACATGGCCGAAGGACATGTGCACGACATCCACGCCTGCAGGCGGACAATCCTGGCCTGCCTCACCCACGGGTATGCTGAGACCTGGCCCATGCTCGCCGCGCGGGTCAGCCATGCCCGCCAGGCCAACACCCTGGGACACGGCAGCACCAGCCGGACTAATGTCCGCACCGGACTCCATACCAGACAGCGGGGCTCCGCAGCAGGCACAGACCTGGGCCGAGTCGTCATTCGCGTACCGGCACTTCTCGCATATCTTCGTCATCTACCACTTCCGTGGAGGAATAAAAAAGGCTCTCTCCACGCACTCCTTACCATGCAAAGATACAATTTTAGTTTTACATCTACCCCCCCCACTTGTTAATTTGTGTTAACAAGCATTTTTCGTCATTTCGGGCAGCAAACCGACCAATCCGCCGATTCTCCACACGACCTCCCCGCCAGAATCATTCGCGCCTGCAAAGGAGACACTCCGCCCCTTGAAAGCCCCCCTCTCCCTGCCGTCAGCAAGCCCCCTCCCTGCCGTCAGCAAGCCCCCTCCCTGCCGTCAGCAAGCCCCCTCCCTGCCTCCCCCAAGGGGGAGGGAATGCCAACGCAC